>NZ_BAFC01000109.1 GCF_000248055.1 Gordonia sputi NBRC 100414
GGCGACCACCGCATCCGCAGACCCCACCGCAGCAGTAGCCAACGCAGACGACCCCAAAGCCGAAGGCGCGCCACCGCTTCCGCTGTCGCTCGGTTTGCTGTTGCTGTTCACGTGCCGCCACCCCCGCCCCACGTCGTGTCGAATATGTGTTCTATATTACCCGACAATACCGACAACGGCGAGAAATGCTCGAAACTTCTTTCGATGTTGTGGACAAGCGTTTCGCCGTGCCCTGGTGGTGACAATTCGCCGTCGGCGTTCAGCGGCAAAATCTGCCAGCAATGCTTGCCGTGTACTTGTGGTGGCGCACAATTCGCCTCGCGCGGCCGCCGGCACTAGTCAATGCGGTTCACGCAACCGCCGCCTCTTTCACGGCAGTGGTGAGTTCGTCGATCGTGGATGGCTGCAGGCGCTTCCCGTCGAGGAAGAACGTGGGGGTGCCCTGCACGCCCAGGGACAGGCCGTCGGCGACGTCAGCACGAATCCGCTCGAGCGTGGCGGCGCTGTTGTAAGCGTCGTCGAATCTCGTCATGTCGAGACCGAGGTCAACGGCGAAGCCACGGAACAGGTCATCAGCGGGGACTTGCTGTTCACCCCACTGGGATTGGGTGGCGAACATGCGCTGGTACATCTGCTCGAACCGGCCCTGCTGGGCGGCAGCTTCGACTGCACGAGCAGCGCGTTCGGCGTTGAAATGTCCAGGCATCGGGAAGTAGCGGACGACGAAGGTGACGCGGTCGCCATAGGCGCGCCGCAGGTCCTCGATGATCGGGTAGACGGCCCCGCAGGCTTCGCACTCGAAATCGAGGAACTCCACGAACTGCGCCCGGCTCTGCTCGGGCGAGGACAGGCGGTGACTGTCGGGGCGTACAACGAGATCAGACACTTCGGCAGTATCAGCCGGAGTCGGGGACGTGGCGTCGTCGATGGCAAAGACGGCAACACCGATGCCGACGAAGATGGCAGCGAGTACCGCCCAGGCGATCTTGATCGGTTTGCTCACGCGTTCAGCTCCGAGGCGATGTCGTAGGGGAGTGGCATCGGTCTGATCAGGCCGACTGCGACGCGTCCGGTGTGGCCCTCGGGGTAGCACCCTGGCCGGTCACCTCCGTGCTGCAGCAGTCGCACCCAGTGGGCTCGCCGGCGCGCTGGCCGATGCTGGGTGCACAGCACGTGTCGCCCTTCCATGCGTTGATGCCCTCGCGGACCGCGATCGCGGCGATGACAAGAGCGGCGATCGGGTCGGCCCACGACCATCCGAGCAGGCTGTTGAGAAGCAACCCGATCAACAGTACTGCCGAGAGGTACGTGCACAGCAAAGTCTGTTTGGAGTCGGCCACCGCGCTCAACGAGCCGAGTTCGCGGCCGGCGCGACGTTCCGCCCACGACAAAAGCGGCATGATCAGCAAACTGACTGCCGCCAGGGCGATGCCGATCGAGGAGTGCCGCGCCTCGCCACCAACACCGAGCAGGGAACGAAGCGAGTCGACGCTCACGTAGACCGCCAGGGCGAAAAAGGAGAACGCGATGATCCGTAACGCGACCTTCTCGCGCCGTTCCGGATCCGAACCCGCAAACTGCCAGGCAACCGCGGCTGCCGACGACACTTCGATGACCGAATCCAGGCCGAAGCCGATCAATGCCACCGAGGACGCTCGCGTACCCTCGCTGATCGCAATCACGGCCTCGATGACGTTGTAGGTGATGGTCGCCGCGACGAACCACCGAATGCGACGCTGCAACAGCTCCCGACGGGCAACACTCAGCGCCGGCCGACCCGCAAAGCTGAGACTCATCGACGGCTGACCCACCGCCGGGAGACCGAGCTCGTCGGCCATCAGCAGCATCCCTGTTCGTCAGAGGTTGGACAACATGTCGGGTCGACCACGAGGACCAGTCCGAGCAAGTCATCCAAGGCATGGGCAATCCGGCCATTGGCCAGCTCGTATCGAGTGCGACGTCCTTCGGGCACCGCGACAACAAGTCCGCATCCCCGCAGGCAAGCAAGATGGTTCGACAAAGCCTGGCGCGACACCCCGATCGCCTCGGCCAACTCCGCGGGATACGCACCACCATCCCGCAGCCGCAACAGCACCTGCGTGCGCGTCGAGTCCGACAACGCATATCCAAACCGCGTCAACGCATCGCGCTGATCTGCCGCCACAATCTCCACCCGCCTAACGGTACATACATTTCTGTATTCACAGAAGCCTGTACTCTCCCGGCGTCCGCGCACCATCTCACTGTCGCGAGCCGCCTGTGCTCGACGTTGGTCATTCCCAAGTCCCCAATCCGCAGTCCCCAATCCGCCGCGGCGTCGAATCAGAGCGGCGGCTAACGTCGGGCAGGTGCACTCACTCGCCGACTGGCTGATCGACCTGATCAGGTCGGTTCCGGTGTGGGCGGTCTACCTGATCGCCGGCGGCGTCGTGTTTCTGGAAACTGCGGTCATCTTCGCGGGCTTGATCATGCCCAGCGAGGCGCTGCTCCTTGCGGCGGGTGTGGCTGCAGCCGTCGGCAATACCAATCTCGGCGTGTTGATCGCGGTCGCGTGTGTGTGCGCGATCGCGGGCGATGCGGTCGGGTTCTGGTTCGGAAGAGTAGGCGGCCCGCGCCTGATGGAATCGCCCCTAGGGCGTCGCTTCGGCGAACAGAGGTGGGAACAGGCGCGTACGCGACTCAATCAATCCGGAATGTTGATGGTCGCGGCGAGTCGCTGGGTCGGTTATGTCCGCACGCTCATGCCGAGGGTCGCGGGGATGACCGGCATGCAGTTCGCAAAGTTCGGCCTCGCCGACATCGTCGGGGCCGTCAGCTGGGTGACCGCGGTGCTGCTCGCCGGCTACTTCGCAGGCGCTGTCCTCGGTGCGACGATCCTGCTCTACGTCGTGATCGGGCTGGTCGGCTGCGCGGCGGTCTATGTGCTCGTCGTGTTCATCCGGCGTCGACTTGCCGCGCGGGCGTCAGCGGGCGTCGACGGCGTCGTGGCTGCGGCTGTAGCGGGTGGCCAGCCACGAGCAGAGAATGAGCTGGATCTGGTGAAAGATCATGAGCGGCAACACGATCAGCCCGACGACTGAGCCGCCGAACAGCACCGTGGCCATCGGTAGGCCGGTGGCGAGGCTCTTCTTGGTGCCGCAGAACTGAATTGCGATGGCGTCGGCGCGGCTGAATCCCAGTCGCCGCGCACTCCACCACGTCAGTGCGAGCATCACGATGACCAGCACCGCAGCAATCACTGCGACCGCCACGACCTGCCATGCACTCACGATCGACCAGATCCCGTTGCGCACGCCCTCGCTGAACGCCGCGTAGACGACGAGCACGATCGACGCCCTGTCGACGAACTTGGTCGGCTCGGCGTAGCGCTTGAGGAAAGGCGCGACCAGCGGTCGGCAGAGTTGTCCCGCGATGAACGGAACCAAGATCTGCAGCAGGATCTCGACGACCGATGACGCAGAGATGTGCACGCCATTCGTACCGCTCATCAGCGCAACCACCAGCAGCGGTGTCAACACAACACCGATCAGATTCGACGCCGAGGCGCTCACGATCGCCCCCGGGACGTTGCCGCGGGCGATCGACGTGAACGCGATCGACGACTGCACCGTCGACGGCACCAGGGTCAGGTACAGCAGGCCGGTGTAAAGGTCGTGACCGATCAGCGGTTCGACGACGGGCCGTATCGCCAGGCCGACGAGTGGGAACACCAGAAACGTGAACGCCAGGATCGTCAGGTGCAGCCGCCAATGCGACAGCCCGTTGAGTGCCTCGCGGGGATGCAGGCGCGCGCCGTAGAGGAAGAACAGGAATCCGATGGCGATCGTGACCGCCCAGTCGAGGACCTCGGCAAACGTCCCGCGCGCCGGGAAGAACGCGGCCACCACGACCGCTGCGAGAATCGCCAGGACGAAGCCGTCGATCGGAGACCGGGCGAGGAGGCGGCGCACGTCCTATTGAATGGGCGCGCGGCGGTCGGGCTGTGCCGCTGGTGCCGTGCCGCTCGACGCTGTGCTGCTCGATGCACTGTCGGTGCTGCACATGCCGCGCAGCGTGCACGATGCGCAGCTGTCGGTGCCGCAGTCGGCGGCGGCGCTGGTCTCCTCAGGTTGCGCGGTGTGGGCGTCGTCGACGCTGGCGTGATCCGACGAGCAGCAGCTGCAGCCCGCGTCGTCAGCTGGGGCGACGGCGTCGGCCGCGCGAACCGCGTAACCGCTGACAGCGCCGACCAGCAATACGCCCGCAACGAGCGCCACCAGTCCGAACACCACCGACCAGCCGCTGTCGACGGCGAGCGTCAGCGCGCCACCGGCGACCAGGATGAGCGCTGCACCCAGCGTTCCGGGGGCTGCGATGCGGTTGGCCAGCGTGAACGCCTCGGCCGAGGCCATCGTCGAATCGGTGCGTACTCCGAAGTATCGGTTGCGCGGGAGTCGGCCGATCACGCCCGCCACTCCGACCACCAGCCACACCAGGGCCAGCACAAGGACGCATACCGAGACGACGATCGACACCACACTCACCCGACCACCATACTTTTCCCGCCCATCCGACGTCGATTTCAGGGCAGGTGAAGCCACGATTTACCCTGGTGAGGTGAGCACCGCCGACATCTCCACCTCCGAGGGCGCCGCCGATCAGGCGAGCACCGACCCAGCTTCCGCGACTCCGGGGCACCGTTACACCGCCCGACTCGCAGGCGAGATCGAGGAGCGCTGGCAGCGCGAGTGGACTCAGCGCCACGCTTTTGAGGCACCCAACCCGGTCGGACCGCTGGCCGGCGACATGAGTGCCTTCGACGGCAGCGGCCCCGACGCCCCCGACAAGCTCTTCGTCCAGGACATGTTCCCGTACCCGTCGGGCGCCGGCCTGCACGTCGGACATCCGCTCGGCTTCATCGCCAGCGACGTGTTCGCGCGGTTCCAGCGCATGTCGGGCGCCAACGTGCTGCACACGATGGGCTTCGACTCCTTCGGTCTCCCGGCCGAGCAGTACGCCGTGCAGACCGGTACGCACCCCCGCACGACGACCGAGGCCAACATCGAGCGCTACCTCGGCCAGATCCGACGCCTCGGCCTCGGGCACGACGAGCGACGTCGCGTTGCCACCACCGACGTCTCGTTCTACCGCTGGACACAGTGGATCTTCCTGCAGATCTACAACGCCTGGTACGACGACGAGGCCGGCAAGGCGCGTCGCGTCGACGAGCTGATCGCCGAATTCGACAGCGGTGCACGCACTCTCGACGACGGTCGGGTATGGGCAGATCTGTCGGCACCCGAGAAGTCCGACCTCGTCGACTCGTATCGCCTTGTCTACCTGAGTGATTCGCTCGTCAACTGGGCGCCGGGCCTCGGTACCGTGCTGGCCAACGAAGAAGTCACCGCCGATGGCCGAAGCGACCGCGGGAACTTCCCGGTGTTCCGCAAGCACCTGCGGCAGTGGATGATGCGCATCACCGCGTACTCCGACCGCCTGCTCGACGATCTCGAGGTGCTGGACTGGCCCGAGAAGGTCAAGACCATGCAGCGCAACTGGATTGGACGTTCACGCGGCGCCCAGGTGCAGTTCCCGGTGCCTGGCGTCCCGGCACAGGCCGACGGCGAGGTGACCGTCGACGTCTTCACCACGCGACCCGACACCCTCTTCGGCGCCACGTACGTGGTGCTGGCTCCTGAACATCCGCTGGTCGACGTGCTCACTGCCGACACGTGGCCGTCGGGTGCCGAGGGCGCGGCAGTCGACGAGCGGTGGACCAACGGAGCGTCGACGCCCGCCGAGGCGATCAAGAACTATCGCGCGTCGATCGCAGCCAAGTCTGATCTCGAGCGTCAGGAGAACAAGGAGAAGACCGGCGTCTTCACCGGGTCGTTCGCGACGAATCCGGTTAACGGACAACAGGTTCCGGTCTTCGTTGCCGACTACGTGCTGATGGGCTACGGTACCGGCGCGATCATGGCGGTCCCCGCACACGACTCACGCGACTACGAGTTCGCGACGGTCTTCGGACTGCCCATCGTCGAGGTCATCGGCTCCGAGGCCGGCATCTCGGAGGAGGCGTATGTCGGCGACGGCCCGCTGGTGAACTCGGGCTTCCTCGACGGCAAGAACGTCGACGACGCCAAGACCGCGATCATCGAGTGGCTCGAAGAGCAGGGCTCGGGGCAGGGCACCGTTCAGTACAAACTGCGCGACTGGCTCTTCGCCCGTCAGCGCTACTGGGGTGAGCCGTTCCCGATCGTCTACGACGAGGAGGGTCGCGCGCACGCATTACCCGAATCGATGCTGCCCGTTGAGCTTCCGGAGGTCGAGGACTACGCACCCGTCGCCTTCGACCCCGACGACGCCGACAGTGAGCCGAGTCCGCCGCTGGAGAAGGCGACGGACTGGATCCACGTCGAACTCGACCTCGGCGACGGTCCGAAGAAGTACAAGCGTGACGCCAACGTCATGCCGCAGTGGGCCGGAAGCTCCTGGTATCAACTGCGCTACATCGACCCGACCAACGAAGAAGAGTTCTGCGCCAAGGAGAACGAGGCGTACTGGATGGGTCCGCGGCCAGAGCTGCACGGTCTCAGCGATCCGGGCGGCCTGGACCTCTACATCGGTGGTGTCGAGCATGCCGTTCTGCACCTGCTGTATTCGCGCTTCTGGCACAAGGTGCTCTTCGACCTCGGCTACGTCACCAGCAGCGAGCCGTATCGAAAGTTGTTCAACCAGGGCATGATCCAGGCGTACGCCTACACCGATTCGCGCGGCATCTACGTGCCTGCCGAAGAGGTCACCGAGGTCGACGGCGAGTTCGTCTACAACGGTGAGAAGGTCACGCAGGAGTACGGCAAGATGGGCAAGTCGCTGAAGAACTCGGTGACTCCCGACGACATCGCCGCCGAGTACGGCGCAGATACGTTGCGGCTCTACGAGATGTACATGGGCCCACTCGATCAGTCGCGCCCGTGGGCAACGAAAGACGTTGTGGGACTGCAACGATTCTTGCAGCGCGCATGGCGCCTGGTCGTCGACGAGGAGTCCGGCGCGGTCCGCGTCGCCGACATCGAGCCCGACGACGAGACACTTCGCCTGCTGCACAAGACAATCGCGGAGGTTCGTGAGGATTACAACGGCCTGCGCGACAACATCGCCGTCGCCGCGCTGATCAAACTGACCAGTCACCTGACCAAGCAGTTCCCCGACGGCGCGCCCCGCAGCACCGTCGAACAGCTCGTCCTGATGCTCGCGCCACTTGCGCCGCACATCTCCGAGGAGCTGTGGTCGAGGCTCGGACACGACGAACTGCTGGTGCGCGGACCGTTCCCGGTCGCCGACGAGCGCTACCTTGTCGACGACACCGTCGAGATCCCGATCCAGGTCAAGGGCAAGGTCCGCAGCCGCATCACGGTGCCCGCCGACGCCGACGAGGAGACGATCCGCGCCGCAGCACTCGACGACGAGAAGATCCTCGCGATCCTCGACGGCCAGCCGCCCCGCAAGGTGATTGTCGTGCCCGGCCGGATGGTGAACATCGTCCCGTAGCGGCCTGTCGCTGGTCGAGCGCCCACTCGCTGGTCGAGCGCTACCCCCGCTGGTCGAGCTTGTCGAGACCACCCCGCTGGTCGAGCGCTACCCCCGCTGGTCGAGCTTGTCGAGACCACCCGCCGCTGGTCGAGCGGCCCGCCGCCGGGTCGAGCGCCACCCCCGCTGGTCGAGCTTGTCGAGACCACCCTCGCTGGTCGAGCTACCCGCCGCTGGTCGAGCTACCCGCCGCTGGTCGAGCTTGTCGAGACCACCCCTCGCGCTGTCGTGCTCGTTCCCGCTGGTGGAGCTTGTCGCTACGATCTGACTCGTGACGTCCGACGATGACACCACCCCCGGCTCGACGCCGCCTGACGACAAGTCCGTGCCGTCGGGTCCGGCGCGGGTCGGCGAGTTCCTCACCCGGGCCGACCGGACGCCGTCGCTGATCCGTGCTGCTCAGCTTCCGCGAAAGCTGACGCCGGAGACGGTCCCCGAACTCGACCTCTCGCGTCCGACGCGCCTCTCCGATCGCATGGAGAAGCTGCTGACCGGGAGCGATCGGTCGCCGAGCGCGTCGCGCGAGTTGGCACTCAGCGTCGTGAAGGTGTGGCAGGCGCTCGTCGATCGCAGGTCGGCCACCGCCACCGCGAGCGGCGACGTGACGGTCCTGTTCACCGACCTCGTCGGATTTTCGTCGTGGGCCTACGCGCAGGCGACGACAGCGTGCTGTCGCTGATCGGTGAGGTCAACCGCGTGAGCAGCGACATCGTCGGCGCTCATCGGGGCCGAATCGTGAAGTCGCTCGGCGACGGCGTGATGGCAGTGTTCCCCGATGCCTCCGACGCGATCCTCGCCGCGTTCGAACTGTGCGGAGCCGTCAGCGCGATCACCCATGACGACTACCGTGCGCAGCTGCGCGCCGGAGTGCACACCGGAACTCCGCGGCAGGTCGGTGGCGACTACCTCGGCGTCGACGTGAATATCGCGGCCCGCGTCGCCGATGCCGCCGGAACCGGCGAGGTGCTGGCCACCAGCGATGCGCTGCAGTCTGCGGAGGGCCTCCAATTGCTCAGTCGCAAGCGACGTTTCAAGGCGAAGGGCACACCACGTGACCTCGAAGTGTTCGCCGTGGTGCCGCTTCTCGATGAGTGAGTTGGGCCGTCAGCAGTAGAACGGCGGCGAGACGTCCGGGTCGTCGGCGACCGTGTCGATGCGCGTATCCCTGAGTAGATCCGCGATGGCCGCTGCCGACGCACCGATCGTCGCGAAGTGCGGATCGATGTCTTCGGTGAAGCACCACGCTCTATCGGCAGGCCAGATGAATGCGGGCGGGGGCAGGATCGGGTGTCCGTGTCGCGACGTCGGCTCGGGTTCGGGCGGCAACCAACCCAGCATGTCGGTGTCGCCGACGAACAGGTGGTAGTCGCGCACGGTTGCGCCGCGCTCGTCGTGGATTTCGACGATGGGCACGCCACCGCTCAGCAGTTCTGGATAACCACACCCGTCCCAGATCAGGTAGTAGATCTCATCGGGTGTGGTGGTATGCGGACGCAGGTCCTCGACCGCGACGGCGATCTGCCACAACTCGCTTGGCCCCAAGACTGATTCGACGTCGTTCTCACACTGCCCCGGAAATGCAGGGTCGGGTATGTGCAACAGACGTGCGTACGCGTCGAAACCGAGGGGCCCGCGGGTCACCACGCAGCCCCAGTCGCGCGGGTCGCTCATCAGCCAGTCGGCCACCGAGGCGTCGTCGAATCGTCGGATGGTCATGGGGCTTCACAATGGCATTCGACGACGCTGCAACCAACAGAATTTCGTGAGCCACCTCAGCGCGGGCCACTGCATTTCGGCAGCCGCGTCGTTTCGGGAGCTACCCGAGGCACTCACTTCGGCGGCAGCGATCGCGCGTAGGCGACGCCCACGCCGACCCATTTCTCGAGCTGCCGCCTGGTGCGGATGCCCTCCGTCGAGACCCGTAACCACCCGCGGGTTTCTCGTCCCGACATGACCATCGGAGCCGTGTGCGCTCTGGCCAGGTAGGCGTCGGTCTCGTCTGGCGGCACGCGCACCATGAGTCCACCGTGCCCGCTCGCCGCAACGGCCATGTTGCCGTCGACCAAGAAGGCGAGACCGCCGAACATCGACTTCTCTGCGACGCCGCTCTCACCCGACAGCAGCTCGCGGATCCGGTAGGCGAGATCGTCGTCGTAGGCCATGTGGCCAGCGTAAACGGGCGTCGGCACGCACGGGTCGGTTACTGCTGACGCACGACGATCCGCAGGAGCGGAAAGGACTTTCGGGGAGGGCTGGAAATCTATCTTACCGCGCAGTAAGATACCGGCATGGCAATCAACCTCGAGCTCCCGCAGAAGCTCGCCCCGGTCACCGAGCAGGCGCATCTCGCTGCCGAGCACATCTTCCGGCCCATCTCGCGCACATACGACAAGGCCGAGCACACCTACCCAGAGGAGCTCGACGAGCTGGGCAAACTCGCCCGCGAAGCCGCCCGCAAGGGACGCGAATCCGACGCCGCGGACAAGTCGTCGGCGAAGAAGTCCGACGTCGTCAACGGCGGCAACATGCGTGCGGTTCTGCACGGCGTCGAAATGGGTTGGGGCGACGTCGCGCTCATGCTGTCGATTCCGTATCAGGGTCTCGGTAACGCCGCGATCGCGGCGGTAGCAAACCCCGAGCAGCTCGAGAAGTTCAAGGACGTCTGGGCGTCGATGGCGATCACCGAGCCGAGCTTCGGCTCCGACTCGGCGGCCGTCAGCACCACCGCGACACTCGACGGCGACGAGTACGTCATCAACGGCGAGAAGATCTTCGTCACCGCGGGTTCTCGCGCCGACCACGTCGTGGTGTGGGCGACCGTCGACAAGAGTGCCGGCCGTGCCGCGATCAAGAGCTTCGTCGTGCCGATGGACACCGAGGGAGTATCGGTTGTCCGCCTCGAGCACAAGCTCGGCATCAAGGCGTCCGACACCGCGGTGCTGCGCTTCGAGAATGCTCGCGTACCCGCCGAAAACCTGCTCGGCTCACCGGAAGTCGATACCAAGAAGGCGTTCGCGGGTGTCATGCAGACCTTCGACAACACGCGTCCGCTGGTCGCGGCGATGGCCGTCGGCCTCGGACGTGCCGCACTCGAGGAGCTGCGCGCAACCCTCGAGGGCGCCGGACACGTCATCGACTACGACAAGCCCGCCGCCAATCAGGCAGCAGCTGTCCACGACTTCATTCGCCTCGAATCCGATTGGGAGGCTTCGTGGTTGCTTGCCATCCGTGCCGCGTGGATGGCCGATAACAAGCAGCCGAACTCGACCGAGGCGTCGATGTCGAAGGCCAAGGCGGGCCGCATGGTTACCGAGCTGACCAACAAGGCTGTCGAGATCGGTGGCACCGCAGGCTATTCCGAGGTCGGACTGCTCGAGAAGTGGGCCCGGGACTCCAAGATCCTCGACATCTTCGAGGGCACACAGCAGATCCAGCAACTGATCATCGCGCGACGCGTGCTCGGCAAGTCGAGCAGCGAGCTGAAGTAGCGGCAGCGGTACCCACTCGACGCGACGAGGCGCACAGTCGGCGCCGGGTGCTCAGCGGAGCACGCGGCGTCGAAGTTCCTCGTCCCGCTGGAGGCGTAGCCACTCGCGCTGTCGGCGTTGCGCCGCAACGGCATTGAGCACGTCCACGTCGTTGGCCCCGGCAGGTGGCGCGGGTGAGATGTACGGCGCGAGCGTCTGCACCAATTGCCTTGCGAGAGCGGCACGCAGTGCGTCGTCACGGATCGACGGCGCTTGGTGGAGGAAGCCGCGGATCAGCATGGCCTGGTGGTCGGTCAGAACCCCGATGTCGGCGGTGCGCGCCCACTCTGCGAGGTGTGGTGGCATGATCGCGGTGCCTGCGACCTCCAGCGAACGCCGGTCGCGGATCACGTAGGTGCCTGCGACGAGATCGCCGACGCGCTTGTCCTTGCGGCTGATGGCAGCACACACAATCGCGGGTACACCGAAGAACACGAAGATCTCGACGACGCCGACGAGAGACCGCGTGAACGCGTGTCGGAAACCGATCGGCCCGGCGTCGTCGCGGACCGTGCGCAGGCCGAGCGCCCAATGCCCCAACGACTTTCCACGACTGAGCGTCTCCACCGCCGTCGGCAGCACGATCAACGCCAGCACCGACGAGAGCGCGAAGGCACCTGCCAGCACGGCGCCGTCCCGCAGGCTCATGCCGATCTTGACCGACACCCAGAACAGCGCGATGAGTACGACCACGGCGATCACCACATCGATCACTCCCGACACGATGCGCCTGCCGAGCGATGCCGGCGGAAGGTCAAGTGCGACTGCCTCACCCGAGACGAGGTCGTTGCGCCCGAGACCGACCGTCCCGCCGCCGTACACCGGCGCGGGCGGTGCCATGTACGTGCCCGGTCCCGCGTACATGTTGGGTCGCGCGTACATGGGCTGCCCTGCATGCATGTTCGGCCCCGGGTACATACGCACCACCGTAGCGGCTGCGGGTGGCGCAGACGTAGCCGATCGTGGGCCACGTGAATGATCCCGCCCCACAGGGGTACAGCGCTGCCCGTGGTCTCGCTAGGCTACCGATGTGGATCTCGATGCCTACGTACGAGCGAAGTCACCGACGTGGCAGAGACTCGACGAACTCTCACGAAAACGCCACCTCACCGGTGCCGAGTCCGACGAGATCCTCGACGCCTATCAGCGCACTGCCACACACTTGTCGGTGATCCGATCGTCGGCGCCAGACCGCGCGGTCGTCGCATATTTGTCGACGCTGCTGGCCCGGGCTCGCGGGCACGCGCTCGGGTCGACCGTCACCACGTGGGACCAACTGGTGCGGTACGTGACGATAACGCTGCCCGCCGCGTTCTACAGCACTCGACGGTGGTGGCTGACGGTGATGGTCGTGTCGATCGCATTCGCTGTCGGCATCGGCTGGTGGCTCCTCGACCACCCGACCATGGAGCACACGTTCGGGTCGCGCGCGGAGATCGAGCACCTCGTCAACGACGACTTCGAGAACTACTACTCCGAGCACGCCGCGTCGTCGTTCGCGTTCGAGGTCTGGACCAACAACTTCCGACTTGCGTTGCTGTGCATCGCCTTCGGGGTCTTCGGTTTCCCGGTGATCTGGATGCTCTACCAGAATATTCTCAACCTCGCGGTGACGGGTTCGATCATGATCAACCACGGTCGGGCCGACCTCTTCTTCGGACTCATCACCCCGCACGGGCTACTCGAGCTCACGTGTCTGTTCGTGGCGGCAGGTGTCGGGCTGCGCATCTTCTGGTCTTGGGTCGCGCCCGGCGACCGCAAACGCTCTGATTCACTTGCCGAGGCGGGCCGCACCGCAATCGCCATCGGCATCGGATTGGTTGTGCTGCTACTCATCTGCGGAGCCATCGAAGCGTTCGTGACCCCGTCGGGTCTCCCGACATGGGCGCGCATCGGTATCGGCGTCACCGTGTGGGTCGGGTTCCTCTTGTACGCGCTGGTGCTCGGACGTCGTGCCCACGATCGTGGTGCCACAGGCGATCTCGACGAGATCGACCGCGGGTACCCGTCGCCTGACAGATGCCCGGGGAGGCAAGCCGCTCAGAGCATTCCGCGCGACTTCAGCAGTAGGTAGTGGTCGGCGAGCGCGGCGGGCAGTTTGTCAGGCGCGGCATCCACGACGTCGACGCCGAGACGCCGCAACCCCGACGCCGTGCGGCCTCGTAACGTCAGTGTGCGTACCGCCGCTGCGGCGTCGTAGATCTCGCGGACGTCGTCGCGACGTTCGGCCATCTCGTCGAGCATCGGGTCGGATACCGATCCGATGACCACCTGGTAGCGCTGTGCGAGTGCGGCGAGCGGCGGCAGCAATGACTCCTCGACCGCGGCGGGTTCGAGCGGTGTCAACAGCACCACGAGTGCTCGCTGGCGCGACACCTTGCTGACCTCGGTGCACAACATGGGCCAATCTGCTTCCACCAGAGCGGGTTCGAGCGGCGCCATCGCGGTCACGAAGTCGCTCAGCAAGGTTGTGCGCGGCGCTCCGATGATCCGCCGGTGTACCACGCGATCACCCGCGATGAAGTCGACGCGATCGCCCGCATGCGACGCGAGCGACGCCAGCAGCAGGGCCGCATCCATCGCGGCGTCGAGTCGCGGAGCGTCGCCGACACGACCGGCCGATGTCCGCGACGTGTCGAGCACGATCACGATGTGCCGGTCTTTCTCCGGCTGCCACGTGCGGACGACGACGGAGCGGCGTCGCGCAGTGGCACGCCAATCGATACTGCGCACGTCGTCGCCCTCGACATAGTCACGCAGAGAATCGAATTCGGTTCCCTGTCCACGGGTGCGCACGGCCGACCGTCCGTCGAGCTGTCGCAGATACGCCAGCCGTGACGGCAGATGCTTGCGCGCGGTGAAGACGGGCAGCGCACGCACGATGCCCGGAACCACGACGGTGCGCTGTCGGGCGCAGAGTCCGAGTGGGCTGAGCCGTCGAACGGTCACACCGACGGCCAGTCGGTCACCGCGGCGGGTGGGTGTGAGGGTCGTCGTGATCGACTCCGACTGCGCAGGAGCGAGATTCACCGGCCGCGGCGCGGTCGGTTCCGCACCTGCCGACGGCTGCCATGCGTCGCGGATCAGACCGCGGAATCGACTGCCGGACAGGTTGCGCACCAACAGCGTCGTCTGGGTGGATTGGCCGAGCTGAACCGGACCGCACGGCACTCGACCCAATTCGAGAGTGCGCGTGGGGTTTCCGACGACGGCGAGGTCGATCAGCAGTAGCACGACGCATACCACGACCCAGGCCAGCACCACCCAGTAGTGGGGGAAGAGCACCGTCGGAATGGCGCCCGCGAGGACGAGTACGAAGAAGCGGCCGGTGATGACCATCAGCGTGGGACGGGAACGGAACCGATCGCCGCAGCCAGCACCGCGCCGACCGAGACTCCCTCGAGCTCAGCCTCCGGGCGCAGCGAAAGGCGGTGCGCAAGAGTCGCTTGCGCCATCATCTGCACGTCGTCGGGTGTGACGAAATCGCGTCCGCTCAGCCACGCCCACGCGCGACTCGTGCCGAGCAGCGCGGTCGCACCTCGTGGACTGACCCCGAGTGAGAGCGACGGCGACATCCGGGTCGCGCGGGCGATGTCGACGATGTAGGCGGCGACCTGTGGTGCCACGGCCACCCGTCGCACTGCGGCTGCGCCTGCGATCACATCGGAGCCCGAGGCGACCGGTCGCAGACCGGCAGCGGCCAGATCGTGTGGATCGAATCCTGCTGCGTGCCTTGCCAATACGGTGATCTCGTCGTCGCGCGGTGGAATCGGCAGGGTCACCTTCAGCAGGAATCGGTCGAGCTGAGCTTCCGGAAGCGGGTAGGTGCCCTCGTACTCGACGGGGTTCTGAGTCGCTGCGACAAGGAACGGCTCGGGCAGGGCGCGCGGCACGCCGTCGACGGATACCTGCGCTTCTTCCATCGCCTCGAGCAGTGACGCCTGCGTCTTGGGTGGCGTTCGGTTGATCTCGTCCGCGAGAAGCAGATTGGTGAACACCGGACCCTCCCGGAAACTGAACTCCGACGCCGCGGCGTCGAAGATCAGTGATCCGGTGACGTCACCCGGCATGAGGTCGGGGGTGAACTGCACGCGCGCGGTGTCGACGTCGAGGGCAGCGGCGACCGACCGCACCAGCAGCGTCTTGGCCACTCCCGGAACGCCTTCGAGCAGGATGTGACCGCGACACAGCAGCGCGATCAGCATCCCTGAGACCGCGGTATCTTGTCCGACAACGGCTTTGCCGACCTCGGCGCGTACCGCATTCAGCCGAGAACGCGCCGACGTCGAATCTGCCCCTGACCCCACTCCGGACGTCACCGACCCCACCGCGCCCGACTTACCGCCCGGCACAGGCGGATACGAAGCGGGCTGGGGTACAGGCGGTCGCGCTGAGTGCGGCGGGGTTGAGTGTGGTGGTGTCGAGTGCGGCGGGTTTGAGGGTGCGGTCATGGTGTGCCCCGGACTTCCTTCTCTAGAGCGGTCAATTCAGTGGTGAAGACGACCAGCGCGTCGTCGCCCTCGGGCAACGGGCCGGTCAGGAGTCGTGCGACGTCGCGGGCGTCTCGGTGTGACGCCGCTGCGGCGACGCTGATGATCGCGGCGACCGACGAGTCGGAACCGTCCGGTGTCCACACGCCCGAGTCATCGTGTTCGTCGGACGCGTCGAGTGCGTCGAGGGCGTGCACGGGGTCGTAGTGGAGTCCGAGGTACCCGGCGATGCGCGAGATGGTGCGGATGCGCAGGATCGCTGCGGCACGACTATCGGCTCCGGCGCGATGGTAGAGCCGTCCACGGGCCTGGGTGGTCTCGATCGCCTTGACGACGGCGGGTAGCGGCTCGGTGACCATCGGCCCGAATCGTCGTCCGCGCCAGAGCATCAGCGCGAAGACAGCGAAGGCTGCCAGCAGGAAACCGGGGCCGATCCAACGCGGAATCTGAGAACGCGGGTCGGAGTCGGGCTCACCCGGTTCAGGTGGTCGATCGCCAAAGCTCGGAATGAACCAGATGAGGCGACCGGAGGAGGCGAGCACGCGGAGGGCAACGCCCGCATTGTCGTCCTCGGCGAGGTTTGCGTTGTGCCAGAAGTCGCCGTCGGTCACGACGATCTCGGGGTGCGAGGTCGTCGCGGGTACCACGACGATCTGTCCCGGCCGATCGACCACATCTGCACCGGTGTCGGTGTCGTCGGGAAAGCAGGATGCCGCGGGCTGCGTCGGCGTGTACCTGGTGGCCGACGAGTACGAACCCACGCCGATGCCCTGTGACGAGATGACGTCGTCGGGGGCGATCCCGATGAGCGAGCACGCTCCCGTTGATCGGGTTTGCGCGACGAGTGCAACGCTCACCGGTAGCCCCAGCGCCGCGAGCGCGTTGTCGGTCGGGGAGACCAGCACCACGCGCTTGACGTCTCGGAACTTGTCGAGGAGGTACGACGCGTTGGCCGGGGTGAGAGCGCCGGAGCCGCTCAAGACGACGGTATCGTCGGCGCCCGGTGTCGTGCGATCGCGGAGTTCGTCGAGTCCCCGCGCCACGGTGACGCCGACACCGTGATCGCTGATCACTTTCGTGACGGCACGAGCACCCGTCGGCCCGAGGTTGTCGGGATCACCCGCCACCGTGTTGCTCGGCGTCGGGGGCTTCGGCTTCGACGACGGCGCGCCGCCCAGCGCGAGGGCGGCGACGAGCACGACGATCAGCACTGCAACCACGACTCCGAGGACAATCAACCAGGTTCGACGTCGATGTCGCGGACGCGACGGAGCTGGGCCGGACCGACCCTCGGGGGCCGCGGGCGGTGCGCTCACGGGTGCGCTCACCGGCCTGCCGCCACGTCGTCGTTCGTCATGTCGCCGCTGGTCATGTCACCGCTGGTCATGTCGCCGCTCATCTTGCCGCCACCCACGGAATCGTGGTCCGCGTCAGACCGTGCGCGACCCCTGCGGATCGAGCGTTCCAGCTCGAGCATGGCCTGCGCCTGTGCGAGGTCGGCGTGCCGGTAGCCGTACTCGACGGCGTCGAAAAGGTCAGCGGCCCAACGGAGTTGGTCGCGCTTGTCGTCGTAGGCGACGCCGAGTCGTCGCGACGCCTCGCGAGCGGTCAACGACGGCGCCGCGACGATGTACCCGCGTTCGATGCCCCGCCGCGCCAGTGCGCGCATCGCTTCGCGCACGCAACCGTCGAGATCGCCCTTGTCGAGGAGATCCTCTGCGGCCGAGCGGTATTCGCCGGACTTGAGTGTCAGGTCGTCGAGGGGAGCCGACTTCTCGGTGCGCCGCGCCCGCGGAGTGCGTCGCACGAAGAAGATGGCGAAGGCCACGAGCGCGATGATCACCAGCAGCACGACGACGATGGTCACGATCAGCGTTGTGTCCGGAGCCGGTCCGCCGGTGAAGAAGTCGTAGAGGATGGAGAAGAAGTTCCGGCTGGGCTCAGGAGGCTGCGAGGGCGTGGTGGCCTGCTCGTGATACTGCGGCTTCGACAGCTCGTCGTTGGCCCAGCGTCGGGCGGTGTCGTTGTCGGGATGCAGGCCGTCGGCCAGCAGCAGCACGCTCACGGCGCGAGACTCCGCGCACGCGGACTCGACAGGCTCGGGCAGTGTGCGTCCATCGCGACCCCCTCATCCCGTGCTGTTCGTGGTCTCCGGCAGGTGTCCCCGCGGGGGTCCTCTGCTGCGGCCAAGTGTGCCGTCCGGTTGCGAGGGCGAACTTATCAAACCGCCGACGGCAAGGCCCAGATTGTCGGTTTCTCAGATGAACGGTGAGGTCGTGGGTGATCGCTACTTGCGATGGAGAGCAACTGCGACGTCGTCGGGTCCGAGTTCGGTGCCGTCAGGTCCGACGACCGCGGCGTGTACGGACTCGCCGTCGGCGTCGGTGAGGTCGAGTGGGGCACCGCTGGGCTGGAGGTACCGGTCGCCCCACTGCATGAGCGCGACGATCACCGGCAGGAGCGCGCGGCCCTGCTCGGTGAGGCGGTACTCGTTGCGGACGCGCTGGCCGGGCTCGCGGTAGGGGACCTTCTCGAAGAGCCCCGCCTCGGTGAGCTCCCGCAGTCGAGCCGATGCGACGGCGTCTGTGATCCCGACGCGGCGCGCGAACTCGTCGAATCGTGTTGCCCCGTAGAACGCTTCACGCAGGATGAGCATCGCGGATCGGGTGCCGATCACGCCCATGGCTTTGTCGATAGAGCACCGATTCGCCGTCCAGTTGTCCCTTTCGGCCAGAGGTCCACGTAACTCCATGCCCACAGTGTAGCTGACTTGACGCAGGCATAGTCAGCGGGTAAACAGTCTGACTATGGAAAACAAAAGCCAGAGCGAACGGCGGCACGGCGCCGGTGCTCTCCTCGCGGTCGCGTGCGGCGCGCCGTTCCTGGTCGCCCTCGACCTCTTCGTGGTCAACGTGGCATTCGACGACATCGCCAAGGACTTCGGTGGCGCACGGCTGACCTCGGTCAGTTGGACACTCTCTGCTTACGCGATCGTCTATGCGGCACTCCTCATCCCGCTGGGCGCCGCGAGCGACAGGCTGGGCAACCGTCGCGGCTTCATCGGCGGGGTCGTCGTGTTCACCGCGGCGAGCGCGCTCGCGGCATGCGCACCGACACTCGGCGTTCTCATCGCCGCGCGGGTGCTGCAGGCTGTCGGGGCGGCGGCGCTCACGCCCGCGAGCCTTGCGCTTCTGGTGACGTCGGTGCCACCGGAGCGTCGGGCGGGTGCCGTGCGCATCTGGGCCGCAACGTCGGGGATGGCGGCGGCGCTCGGGCCGGTCGTCGGCGGTATCCTCGTCGAATTCTCCTGGCGTGCAGCGTTTCTGATCAACGTGCCGATCGGCATCGCGTTCGTGATCGCGGCGGTCCGGGTCTTCGGGCGCGACTCCGGTGTGCAGCAACAACGCTCCGGCGCTGCCGTCTCGATCGGAATGCTCACAGGCGCCGTGCTACTCGCGGCGTCGAGCGCACTCGGCGTCCTCTACCTGGTGCAGGGCGACGAGTGGGGATGGGGTTCCACGCGCGCGATCGCCGTACTCGTCGCTGCCGTGATCCTGGGTGTGGCCTTCGTCTTCATCGATCGGCGATCCGACGACCCGCTGATCCCCACACGGTTGTTCTCGCGTCCTGAGTTCTCCTTCGGGACGGCAGCGATGTTGCTGTTCAGCATCGCCTTCGCCGCCGGATTGCTCGACGGAATCCTGTTGCTACAGAAGGGCTGGGGCTATTCGGTGATCCGCAGCGGTCTGGCCGTTGCGCCGGGTCCGCTGATGGTGCCCGTGGCGGCGGTGCTGGTCTCCCGGATGGCGCGGACGGTCTCGCCGTGGTTGCTCGCCGCCGCGGGAGCGGGCATGTGGGCCATCGGAATGGTCCTGATCAGAATCTGCACCGACGCGTCCGATCCCAACTACGCCGCCGGCTTCCTACCCGGTTGGCTCCTCGGCGGATTCGGTGTCGGCCTGGTCATTCCGGCGTTGATCGCCACCGCCACAAGCGGACTCGACGCCGCTATCGCCGGCCGCGGCAGCGCGGTGATCACGATGTCGCGGCAATTGGGTACGACGATCGGCACCAGTGCGCTGGTCGCCATGCTCGGAGCGGGAGTCACGACGGGAACCTGGTGGGTCTGCGCGGCATTCGCCGCAGCCGCAAGCATTCTCGCGCTCGGCCCGCTGGCGCGTCGCACGTCTGGTCAGGCTGAAGCGGTCGCGGCGTCGAACATCGGTTGATGCAATCCTGCGGTCACTGGATCGCTCCGCCCGAACATATTCGGGCACAGCATGATTCGCCCTCACGAAAGGTATGAAGATCATGAACACAGCAGTCATCGTCGACGCGGTGCGCACCCCTGTCGGCAAGGGCAAGCCGACGGGTGCGCTACACGACGTACACCCGGTCGACCTCCTGGCTCATCCGCTGCGAGAACTACTGTCACGCAATGCGATCGATCCGTCCGACATCGACGATGTGATCACCGGCGTTGTCACGCAGGTCGGAGAGCAGAGCCTCAACATCGCGCGCCGCGGGTTGTTGGCGGCGGGCTACGCGGAGTCGGTGCCGGGCGTCTCGCTCGACAGGCAGTGTGGCAGTGGACAACAGGCCATCGCGTTCGCGGCACAGGGCGTCATCGCGGGAGCCTACGACATAGTGGTCGGTGCGGGCGTCGAATCGATGTCGCGGGTGCCGATGGGCTCGGCGGCTTTCGGCACCGACAACCTCAACGGCGTAGCTTTCGACGAACGCTACCCCGAAGGACTTGTCGGCCAGGGTATCTCGGCAGAGCTGATCGCAGCCAAGTGGGGCATCTCGCGCACCGAGATGGACGAGTTCGCCCTGCGCTCACACGAACTGGCCGCAGCAGCTACCAAGAACGGGCTCTTCGACAACGAGATCGTTCCGCTTGCGGGGCTGACCACAGACGAGGGGATCCGCGTCGGCTCGACCCTCGACACACTCGCAGGCCTTCATCCCGCATACTACGACGAGGCGATCGCGCATCGATTCCCGCAGATCGGCTGGAACGTGACCGCGGCCAACGCGAGCCAGATCAACGACGGCTCGGCAGCGGTGCTGGTGATGAACGAGGAGCGGGCGCGACAACTCGGGCTTCGACCTCGGGCGCGCGTGCACTCGTTCGCCGTCGTCGGCGACGACCCGCTGCTCATGCTCACCGCGATCATTCCGGCGACCCGCAAGGTGTTGGCCCGCGCGGGCCTGAGCCTCGACGACATCGATCTGTTCGAGGTCAACGAGGCGTTCGCGTCCGTGGTGCTCGCCTGGGCAAAAGAGCTCGACGTCGACCTGGACCGCGTGAACGTCAACGGTGGCGCGATCGCCATCGGGCATCCGCTGGGTGCGAGCGGTGCACGCATCGCGGCGACCGCCATCAACGCTCTCGAACAGCGCGGTGGGCGCTTTGTGCTGCAGACGATGTGCGAGGCGGGCGGAATTGCGAACGCCACCATCTACGAGCGCCTCGACTGATACCTTGGCTCCAAAGTAGAACACGTTCTAGATTTGGAGACACGCATGACCGTCGAGCAGGAACAGACCGGGCTGTCGAGCAAGATCGAGGCCGCCGTATCTGCGTACATCGATCTGCTCACCAACGGCACAGCCGAGCAGATCGCGGATCTCTACGCACCCGACGCGACGGTCGAGGATCCGATCGGGGCCGACGTCCGCGACACCCGCGACCAGCTCGTCGAGTTCTACTCGATCATCACCGGCATGGACGAGCACGTCGCCACCCTGAACTGGAAGAAGATCGCGGGCGACACCGCGGTCTTCGAGTTCACGCTCGTCACCGGCACGGCCGACATGCGGTTCGAGATCACTCCCATCGACATCATGGTCTTCGACGCCGACGGCAAGATCTCCTCCATGCGCGCCGTCTGGGCCCCGACCGACCTCAAGCAGCTGTAGGGGCGTTGCCGCTGATCGAGCTTGTCGAGATCACCCGCCGAGGAGTGGTCTCGACTCGGGTGCTCGCTGCGCTCGCGCCCGCTCGACCAGCGGAAGAAGCTCGAGCCCACCTCCGCTGATCGAGCTTGTCGAGATCACCCGCGGCCGGTCGGCCGCAGCACGATCTCCGTCGGGTGGGCGTCGGCCGGGGTGTGGATCGCGGCGACCACCGCGCCCGCGACCGTCGAGGGCTTCAGGAGCTTCGACGCGTCGTAGTCGTCGCCCTCGATCGCGACCAGCTCGCGCTGCATGTCGGTGTCGATTCGCCCGGGGAACACCGACGTCACACGCAGCGAGGTCTCCTCGCCGCGCAGAGCGTCGGCCAGCGCGCGCAGCCCGAACTTGCTCGCGGCGTACGCGCCCCAACCGGGGTTGGCACGGATCCCCGCGCCCGAGTTGATGAACACGACGTGACCCTGCGCCGTCCGCAGCGCGGGCAGAAGCACGCGCGTCACCTCGGCCGCGGCAACGAGATTCACCTCGAGCACGTGACGCCATTCGTCGGTGGGTGTCTCGGCGACGGTGCGCAGCGTCGAACCGACTCCAGCGCTATGGACCAGTACGTCCAGCGACGGTATCGACTCCGCGGCCGCGGCAACTGATTCGTGGTCAGTCAGTTCGACGGCGAATGTCGCGCCACCCAGCTCTGCGGCGAGCGCGTCGAGTGCGGCCGAGGGTCTGCCGCCGAGAATCAGCGAGTGGGTGGGCGCGAGTTGTCGGGCGATCTGCTCGCCGAGTCCGCGGCTGGCTCCGGTGATCAATGCGGTTGGCACGCGTTCAACCGTACCGGCGGACATCACCGACGACCTCGAGCGGCGAGGACAGTCGAGGCAGTGCAGAATCAACGCGTGGCCAGGTATGGATTCACCCCAACGCAGTTGTCGGCACGAGCCGCGTATCTGCTCCGCGGCAACGATCTGGGCACGATGACCAGCGCGGCACCCCGCCTCTACCCGCACATGTGGAGCTGGGACGCAGCGTTCGTGACGGTCGGTCTCGCACCGCTGAGCGTCGAACGTGCCGTCATCGAGATGGACACCCTGCTCTCGGCGCAGTGGTCGAACGGCATGATTCCGCACATCGTTTTCGCCAACGGGCGCGACGGTTATTTCCCCGGCCCCGGCCGGTGGGAATGTTCGCGCCTGGCCGACGCCGCACCCGACTATCCGGAGACATCCGGCATCACGCAGCCGCCCGTGCACGCGATCGCGGTCCAGCGCATCCTGGATCACTCACGGCGACACGGCCGTTCGACGCGGGCCGCCGCGAACGAGTTCATCGACCGCCGGTGGGGCGCGCTCATGCGGTGGCATCGGTGGCTCGCCCACGCACGGGATCCGCTCGGGCGCGGCCGCATCACGATCTACCACGGCTGGGAATCGGGCATGGACAACTCACCTCGCTGGGATGGTCCGTACTCGCGCGTCGTTCCCGGCGAGGACCTGCCGCCCTACACCCGCGCCGACCTCGAGCACGTCGCCGACCTCTCGATGCGCCCGACCGACCTCGAATACGACCGCTACATCTGGCTCGTCGAAGAGATGAAACGCGCGCACTACGACGACGAGA
Source organism: Gordonia sputi NBRC 100414 (assembly GCF_000248055.1). Taxonomy (GTDB): domain Bacteria; phylum Actinomycetota; class Actinomycetes; order Mycobacteriales; family Mycobacteriaceae; genus Gordonia; species Gordonia sputi. Next base: position 23,123 of record NZ_BAFC01000109.1, read on the forward strand.
TCCTGCCCAAGGTCATGAGTTTCATGGTCGAGGACGTTTTCGTCAGTGCGATCTTCGCAGTTGCGTGCGATGTCCTCGCGACGATCGGAGAGGACTACTCCAAGCCACGCGCAGACGTGCGAGACCTGCGGGCATGGTCGGATCGGTTCAAGGCGGGCGTGGTCGCGGCCGCAAACGACCGCAACGGTGCCGCGCGTGACTACGACCTGCGCGCGGGGCAGTGGATCAACTCGGAGACCATCGCGGTCTTCGCGCCTTTGCTGTGCGGTGGGCTGTCCCGCGATCGGGAACGAGCGCTCCTACGACTGTTCGACGGTCCGCGCTTCTGCGGACACCCCGACCTGAGATTCAGTGTCCCGCCGTCGACGTCGCCGATTTCGGCCGACTTCCGCCCACGGGAGTATTGGCGCGGCCCGGTCTGGCCGGTGATGACCTGGCTGTTCAGCTGGGCCTTCGCGCGGCGCGGGTGGACCGAACGCTCTGCGCGACTCCGTGAAGAGGGCTTGCGGCAGGCCACCGACGGCGCGTTCGCCGAGTACTACGAGCCGTTCACCGGCGAGGCCCTCGGCAGTATGCAGCAGAGCTGGACCGCGGCGTCGGTGCTCGACTGGCTGGACTGACGGCCGCTCCCTACAGAAGAGTGCCCCGCGGTCCGAAGTGGACTGCGGGGCAACCTCTTTCGTATTGGGCGAAACTCAGAACTCTTCCGCACCGACCAGCGCGGCGTCCTCGTCGACGTGGTGCGACTCCGCCTTCTTCGACTGCACGAACCCGACTGCGATCACGGCGACGGCGCAGTAGCCGACGGCGAACCAGAACGGGGCCGCCGGAGCGAACCACTCCGCGAGGTAGGCGACCAGCACGGCCGACGCCGCGCCGCCCATCCAACGCAGGAAGCTGTAGCCGGCACTGGCAACCGAGCGCGGCTTGTTGGGATCGGCCGACGACATCGCAACGCCGGTGAACAGCGTGTTGAGGATGCCCGACGGCAGACCCGAGAGCACGATCGCGAGACCGGTCAGCCACACCTGGTCGGTGGCGACACCGACCGCAGCGAGCGCCATGACGACGCCGTAGCCGACAATCGCGGTCATCACGCCGCCGCGCTGTCCGATCCGCTCGGCGAGCCGCGGCCCGACGAAGACACCCGAGAGTGCGGTCAACAGACCCCAACCGAAGAACACCATGCCTGCCGGAATCGGCTTGAGGCCCATGGCAAGTGGCGCGTAGGCGATGACTGTGAACAGTGCGCCGGTGTAGAACGCCGAGCCGATCGACGTCAGCAGCAAGGTGCGGTTACGCAGCGCTTTGAGCGGGTCGACAATGCTGACCGCGACACGTTCTGAGCGCGGACCGTCGGACGGCAGCATGAACGCACACAGCACAGCACCGATCAGCTATGAGGACCGCGGTACCCGCGAACGGTGCACGCCACGTCCATGCTCCGAGCAGTGCTCCGAGAAGCGGACCGACTGCCAGGCCGACGCCGAGCGCGGCCTCGTACAGCAGAATCGCGCCGTGCTGGCCGCCCTTGGCCGCGCCGACGATGAACGCCAGTGCCGTCGCCATGAACAGCGCGTTGCCGAGACCCCAGAGCACGCGCATCGCGATGAGGTGGTCGATGTTGCCCGCGAACGTCGAGACGCCCGCTGCGATGACGATCAACGCGAGGCCGACGGTCAGCGTGCGCTTGGGTCCGTAGCGGAATGCGGCCCAACCGGTGATCAGCATGGCGATCACCTGCACACCGAGGTAGACGGCGAAAAGCAGCGTCAGCTTCGACGGCGGCGCGTGCAGTTCCTCGCGGATCGTATTCAGGATCGGGTCGACGAGGCCGATACCCATGAAGGCGATGACCGCAGCGAATGCGGTCACCCACACGGCCCGGGGCTGACCCTTGAAGGTCTCGATCAGTGAGTGGGAGTGCTCCTCTGGCGCCGACTGCGCCGGCTTCTCCGTCGTGGTTGTCACATCTACCTCGTGTTCATTGTCGAAAGTTGTTGCTTACTAGAGTCTTTGGGAACTACTGCTTCTACGTCGCCGCTGTTTTTACTTCGTCGGGGTCGGGGATGGGGTCGGGGTCCCCTCGAGCTCCGCGTGCAGTGCCCGAAATGCTGGGGCAGCCGCGGCGAGCCGCGCGCGGTCGTCGTCGGAAAGCCGTTCGAGTGCTGCGGCGAGCGCGTCCTCGCGTTGCCCGCGAACCCGCTCGAGAACCTCGTGCCCGTGTTCGGTCAGTCGGACCAGGACGGCACGTCGGTCGTCGGGGTCTGGTGCACGAACCACCAGTCCGCTCTTGCACAGGCCGTCGACCAGGGCTGTTGCCGTTGGCATGCGGATGGACTCGCGTTCGGCGAGTTCGCCCATGCGCATCGGCTCGTGGTCGACGATCGTGGCCAGCGCCGACGCCTGAGCAGCGGTGTACTCGGGAATCGGGGTGTGCCGACGCAACGCCAGGTAGAGCCGCGTCACGGAGGGGCGAAGCGCTCGGGCGATGTCTGCACTGGTTTCGGTCACGTTTAGTAACTCTAATACTTAGGCTTATGAAATAAAAGGCCGAACGGTAGTGTGACGTTGTGACTCGTGACACGAAGAAGAACCTCACCCCCGCGAAGCGCGCGCTGATCAGCGTTGCCGCCGTCGCCCAGTTCGCGCTGCAGGGCTACGCCCTACGCGACCTCAAGCAGCGGCCCGCTGAGCAGGTTCGCGGACCCAAAAAGGCCTGGGCCGCAGCGAGTTTCATCAACTACATCGGCCCAATCGCGTACCTGGGCTTCGGGCGGAAGTCGGCGTAGGGGCGCGCAGCAACCGGGCGTGTGCGGCTACTGGGCGCGCGCGCAGAAAACTACACTTCTCGGGATCTCCGCACGTACCGGTACATGCGCGCCGCCCGTGGGGCGTCACTTTCTGCGGAGTGCGGCGCGCCCGCGCGCAGTGATCGAGCGTGCAGCAACGTGGCGCGTGCCTTACCCGGGAGCCCGCAGAAAACCACACCTCTCGGGGCCTCCGCACGTACCGGTACGTGCGGGCGGCCCGCGGGGCGTCACTTTCTGCGGACTGCGCCGCGCCCGCGCGCGCAGTGACCGGGCCAGCAGCAACGTGCCGCGTGCAGAAGGCGGGCACGCGCAGACTGCAGCAACCGGGCGCACGCCGAATCGCGCCCCGCATAAAACCACACCTCTCAGGCCCTCCGCACGTACCGGTACGTGCGCGCCGCCCGTAGGGCGTCACTTTCTGCGGAGGCCGCAGCGACCGCGCGCAGTGGCCGAGCCCGCAGGAACGTGGCG
>NZ_BAFC01000108.1 GCF_000248055.1 Gordonia sputi NBRC 100414
GAGGAATGATCAAGACCTGTGGATCAGGGAGGGCGTGCCTTCCCGTAAATATGATCCTGGTAGTCACTTGATCAAGTCAGCGTTGCAGCGCTGGCGGAAAGGCACGCCTCGTGCTCACGGTAGTCAACTCCAACGAAGGTTCCAACCCGGCTGGCGAGGACCGCTCCATCCTCGATCAGATCGTCCGAGACGGTGCTCGGCAGATGCTCGCCGCGGCATTGCGCGCCGAGGTCGCCGCCTGCATCGACCAGTTCACCGATCAGGTCGATGAGAACGGGCACCGTCTGGTGGTGCGTAACGGCTCCCACAACGAGCGGGAGGTGA
>NZ_BAFC01000107.1 GCF_000248055.1 Gordonia sputi NBRC 100414
CCGCTGGTCGAGCCTCTACCCGCTGGTCGAGCTTGTCGAGACCACCAAGCGGCCTGTGGATAGAGAATCTCGGCAGCAGATCTGTGGGCGCATAGTTGTCGGATGAGCGGCTACATGTACATCCTCGAGTGCTCTGACGGCAGCTACTACGTGGGCAGCACACGGAACGTCGAGTCCAGAGTCGAGCAGCACAACTCCGGGCAGGGGAGTCGCTACACGCGCTGCCGGCTGCCAGTTCGGCTTGTTTATCAACACGAATGCTCGACCATCGCAGAGGCGTACACGTTGGAGAAGCGCGTCCAGAACTGGTCCCGTGGGAAACGGAAGGCTCTCATTGCTGGGGATTACGTGCTGCTGCAACAACTCTCACGCAACCGACAAGGCGGGGCGTAGGTGCTCGCAGCGGGGTGGTCTCGACAAGCTCGACCAGCGAGCGGCGACGGGCGTCAGCCGCGGTAGCCCAGGCGGCGGCTGACCGTGTCGGCGGCGCGGACGACGCCCTCGGCGAGATGGGGGGCGTCGGCGGGGTCGAGGCGGTAGCGCGGGCCCGAGATGCTCAGCGCCGAGACCACGGCGCCGGTGCTGTCGCGGACCGGGGCGGCGAGTGCGACGAGCCCGACCTCGAGCTCCTCGTCAGCCAGCGCCCAACCGCGGGCGGACGAGGCTTCGAGGTCGGCGATGAGCTGATCGAGGTCGGTGATGGTGTTGTCGGTGAAGCCCGGTAGTTCGTCGGAGTAGAGCAGGCGGAGTTCTCGTTCGCTCAAGCCGGTGAGCAGCGCCTTCCCCGACGACGTGGCGTGCGCGGGTGACGGCTGCCCGATCCAGGTCTTCAGTGCAACGCTCGAAGAGCCCTGCGACTCGACCACGTTGATGGCCTGCGCGGCGTCGAGGACAGCGAGATTGGTTGTCTCCCCGGTCCTCCTGGCCACGTCGTCGCAGACGTCCTGACCGAGCTTGGCGAGATCCATTGTGGCGGTAGTCGATCCGGCCAATCGCACAACAGTGAAGCCGATGCGATACTTCCGGCCACCCAGCGCCTGCTCGACGAAGCCGCGCGATTCCAGCGATGCCACGATCCGTGAGACCGTCGACTTGTGGACTCCGAGAGCGACTGACAGTTCGGTGATGCCGGCGGCGCCCGCGTCGGCGATCAGCTCCATGATCTGCAGCGCGCGGTCGACGGACTGCACGGCGCCACCTGCGGACTTGTCGTGGTCGGGTGCGTCGGTGGACATGATGCTCATGAGCCTACCTGTCGATTCCGTTGGGTTGAGGCTGCTGGCCACTTACCCAATCTGCACGTACACAATCTGGTCGTGAGCGGGCCGCCATCGAAATAATCTCCTCGGCCTCGCGCTGAGGTACGACTTGTGTACGTACCAGGCGAACTCGACACGGGTGAGCGCTCATCGGCTTCGGTTCGCCTCCTTGATGAGGTCCGCGCACTTCTCCGCCATGGTCATCACTGTGATGTTCGGGTTGACGACGGGCAGTTTGGGCATCGCCGACGCGTCGACAACCCGCAGGCCCGCAACCCCCTTCACCCGCAGCTCGGGATCGAGCACCGCCAGCGGATCCGACGCCGCGCCCATCCTCGCGGTACCCGCGGGGTGGTACACGGTGTTGTGTGTCTTGTGCATATAGTCGATCAGCTCGTCGTCGGTCACGGCGTCGAGTCCCGGTGCGAGTTCGCGAGACACCCACTCCGACAACGGACTCTGCGCGCCGATCTCACGCGCGAGCCGTATACCGGCGAGCATCACCTGCTCGTCGTGGCCCTCGGGATCGGTGAAATAGCGCGGGTCAACCCGGGGCCGGTCGCGGAAGTCGCGCGACCGCAGTCGCACCGTTCCCCGGGAAAGTCCCTGCGTCACATTGGGTGTGAGGCAGAACCCCGACTCCGTGGTGGGGTAGCCCCATCGGAGTGTGTTCATGTCGAACGGCACGCTGCCGTAGTGCATCATCAGGTCCGAGTAGTCGAGGCCGTCACGTGTGGTGGCAAAGAGGCCGATCTCCCACCACTGCGTCGACTCGGTGACCATCGGCTGGGACGCCTCCCAGAACACCAGGCCCTCGACGTGGTCGTCGAGGTTCTCGCCGACGCCGGGCGAGTCGACACGCACCTCCACTCCGACCTCGCGCAGGTGATCCGCCGGTCCGATCCCGCTGAGCATCAACAGCTTCGGAGTGTCGATAGCGCCCGCGGTCACGATGACCTCGCGTCGCGCGTCGACGGTGTCGTATCCGCTGAGATCCGGCCGCAGGAACGTGACGCCGGTGGCGCGCAAGGTGTCGTCGATGACGATCTCGCTGACCCAACTGTTCGTCAGCACAGTCAGATTGGGCCGCTTGTCGAGGATCGGATGCAGGTAGGCGTGCGACGACGACATGCGTTCGCCCGCTTCGTTCGCGTTGATCTGCAGCCAGCCGGCGGCATTCAAGTGCCATTCGTCGCGATTGAACGCGACGGTGTCGAGGCCGAGTTTGGCGGCGGCATCCAAAACCGCTTGCCCGCAGAGGTCATTGGGTGGCACATCGCGCAGTCGGACCGGGCCGTCGTGTCCGTGCGGATAGCCCTGGTATGTCCCGTCAGCGACGTTGTTCTCCACGCGTGCGACGTAAGGCAGTACGGCTTCGGGCCCCCAACCGGTCGCGCCCATCGACTCCCAGTCCCGTAGTCCCTGCGCGAGAGGCCAGAAGGCGATACACGAGTTGTGCGACGAACATCCGCCGAGCACCTTGGCCCTGGCGTGTCGCAGGAAGCTGTTGCCCTTCTCCTGCGGTTCGACTGGGTAGTCCCAGTCGTAGCCGGAGTCGAGCAGGTGCATCCAGTCGGCCAACACCAGGATCGCCGGATCGTCGACGTCACTCGGTCCGGCTTCGATCAGACAGACAGTTACGTCGGGATCTTCGGAAAGTCGTGCGGTAAGAACACATCCGGCGGTTCCACCTCCGGCGATCACGTAGTCGTAGGTGATCACTGCGCGGCCTCCGTGGCGATGTCGTTGGTGCTCGAATGCGATGCCAGTACACCGATGTTCCGACGTCCGACGGTGAAGTACCAGAGCAACCCGAGCCCGAGGATGATGCCGATATAGACGAATGCACCCCATGTGTTGAACCACGGTGTGCCGTACACCGCAGAGCGCGGCCATGCCAGGTTCAGTGCCATTCCAATGCCCCAGACGACGGCCAGCAGGTTCACCGCCAGACCCCACCGCCCCATCGTGAAGTAGCCGCCCTCGGCGAGATCCTTCGGTGGCCACTCACCTCGAAAACGCTTGAGCAGCATGGGCATCGTGACCAACAGATATGCGAGGTAGATCATGATGATCGCGATCGACGTCAGCACCGTGAAGATCTTCGGCTGACCGATGTTGATCACCAGTATCAGCACCGCGAGAATTCCGATGACGAAAGCGGGAATGACCGGAGTCTGACGCTTCGGGTCGACCTTGGCCAGATGAGAGCCGAAGGGCAGCGCGTTGTCGCGGGCCATCGCAAACATCAATCGGATCGCCGCCGTGTGCACGGCGAGTGAGCAGACGACGACCGCGATGACGATGGCGACGAGGAAGATCTTGCCCAGCGGTCCCCACATCACGGTTTCGACGATGTACTGCAGGCTGCCGTCTGGCTGACCAAGCTTGGGATCGTCAAGATCCGGGCCGGCCATGATCGCGAAAACGAGTATCGCACCGCCGATGACGAACGACGCAAGAATCGCGCGCAGGATCGCCTTCGGCGCGGTGCGTCGTGGTTCGACGGTCTCCTCGCCGAGCGAACTGGCGGTGTCGAAGCCGTACATCACATAACCCGACGCCAGCGACGCGACGAGGAATGCACCAAGGTAGCCGCCACTCTCGCCTGCCCCGTACCCGTGTGTGGAAAAGAAGACCTGCGGGCCGCGGGTCACGTTGCACGCCAGGATGATTGCGATGAGTACGGCTGCGATGAGTTCGACGAAGACGCCGACACTGTTGATCAATGCCATGAGCCGTACGCTCCACGCGTTGATGGCGGTGGTGAGGGCCACCAGGATCGAGCCGAGGATCACCGCGTTGACCGCGTACGACGTCGGCGTGGAACCGTCGCCGTAGATCTGGAAACCGCTCCACAGTCTCGGCAGATTGAGCTGTAGCGCCAACACGACGGCGGCCAGGGTGACGATCGACGCCGTGAGCATCAACCAGCCCGCCGACCACCCAACCAACTGCGTGCCCAATCGCTTTGCCCAGTTGTATACCGACCCTGCGACCGGGTACTTGGCTGCGAGCTCCATGAAACACAGTGCGACACAGAGCTGTCCGACGAAGACGATCGGCCACGACCAGAGATAAGCCGGTCCTGCGGTCCCGAAGCCGAAGTAGAACAGCTGGAAGGTCCCGGTAAGAATGGAGATGTAGCTGACGCCCGCGGCGAAGCTGGCGAACTTGCCGATACTACGGTCGAGCGACTGTTTGTATCCGAAGTCTTCGAGGCCGTCGGCCTCGGAAGTGGTTGTCGGCGTAGACTCTGTGGCCATTGTTCCTCATCGCGTGATCATTCCGGTCCGAACCACCGCGACGCCGACGGCGCGGTGTTGTGCCAGATGTGCTTTGTTTCTTGGTATTCCGCGAGCCCAGTCGGGCCCAGTTCGCGTCCGTTGCCGGACTTGCCGAATCCTCCCCATTCGGCGGCTGGTGTGTAGTAGCCGAAGTCGTTGAGCCACACGGTTCCGTGTCGCAGACCGCGAACCATCCGTTCGCCGAGCGCGGCGTCGGAGGTGCGGACTCCCGCGGCCAAACCGTATGCGGTGTCGTTTCCGAGTGTGAGCGCCTGCTCCTCGGTCTCGAATCGTTCGACGGTGAGGATCGGTCCGAAAGTCTCGTCGCGGACGATCGTCATAGACCGGTCGCAGTGGTCGAAGATGGTGGGGGAGAAGAAGTATCCGCCCGGATCGAGATCGTCGCGATCCGGCCGTCCGCCGCCGCAACGCAGCACGGCGCCTTCGTCCTTGGCCGACGCCACGTAGGCGTGCATCTTGTCGAGTTGTGCCTGCGACACCAGGGGGCCGGTCTCGCTGGTCGGATCGAGTCCGTCGCCCATGCGAATGGTGCAGGCGCGCTGGACGAGAGCGTCGACGAAGTCGTCGGCGATGGAGGACTGCACGATGAGCCGTGTGCCCGACGAGCACACCTGGCCCGAGTGTAGGAACACCCCGGTGAGTACCTGGTCGACCGACGATTCCCAGTCGGCGTCGTCGAAGACGATGTGCGGGTTCTTTCCGCCGAGTTCGACGGCGACCTTGGTGACGTGTTTGGCGGCGGTCTCCGAGATCACAATGCCGGTCTGCAGGCCGCCCGTGAACGAGATGAAGTCGACGTCGGGGTTGTCGGTGAGCGCGGGACCGAGAACGGCTCCGGACCCCTGCACCAGGTTGAGTACCCCGGCGGGGACTCCTGCCTCCTCGCACAGCCTGACGAAAGCGATCGTCGAAAGGGGCGTCACCTCACTGGGTTTGGCGACCATGGTGCAACCTGCTGCGAGCGCGGGGGCGATCTTCCACGAGATCTGCAGGAGCGGATAGTTCCAGGGCGCGATGAGAACGCAGACCCCGATCGGCTCGCGCACCACTCGGCTGATCACGGCGGGGTTGCCGACGTCGACGAGCCGATCGGCAGACGTCTCGACGAGCGAGGCGTAGTAGCGGAACACCGACTCGACGTCGTCGATGTCGATCTCACTCTCCGCCAACGTCTTTCCGGTGTCGAGTGTCTCGATGTATGCGAGGTCTGCTTTGTCGCGGACCAACAGGTCGGCGATACGGCGTAGAAGCGCTGCTCGCTCGGCGACCGGCGTCGCAGGCCATTTGCCGTCGTCGAACGTCGTACGTGCAGCGGTGACGGCGGCTGTCGCGTCGTCGGAGCTAGCCTCGTCGACAGAGATGAACTCGGTGCCGTTCGCAGGGTTGATCAGCGCGCGGACGCCGCCGTCGGAGGCGGGGCGCCACGTGCCGTCGATGTAGAGCTGATGCGTGCCGATCAGCCCCGCGAGCGGTTGGGTCATTCGGTTCTCTTGCCTTCCGTAGTTCCCGCGTCTTCCGTTGCGGACGGGATGGTTTCGACGGTGCCGTTGACGAAGGGAGCGATCGGGTCGCCGGTTTCGGGGTCGAGCACCGCGAACTCGCTGGTCTCGATCTTGACAGCCTCTTCGCGGATGTGCTCGTCGACGCGATCGGAGAGCAGACCACGAGCGACGATCAACGGGTCGCGGCGCAAATCCATGTACAGCGACACGCACATGCCGACCATCACCAACACGAACGGCAGCGCAGCGATGATCGCCATCTGTTTGATGCCGTTGAGCCCGTCGTCGCCGCTGACCGCGAGCAGCACCGCGGCGACCGCGCCGGTGGATACACCCCAGAAGATGGTAATCCACCTACTCGGTTCGGGCGAACCGCGTTGCGAGAGCGTACCCATCACCAACGACGCCGAATCCGCGCCGGAGACAAGAAGATGGCGACCAGAATCATGACGAGCGCGGAGGCTATCGCCGTCCAGGGCATGTTGGCCAAGACGTCGAAGAGCGTGTCCTCGCTGGCGCTGGTGTCGGGATCGAAAGGCAGCTTGCCGTCGGTGAATTCACGTATCGCCGATCCGCCGAAGATGCAGAACCACAACAGCGACACCACAGTTGGCACGATCATCACGCCGACGACGAACTCACGGATGGTGCGGCCCTTGGAGATCTTCGCCAGGAACATACCGACGAAGGGGGTCCAGGACACCCACCATGCCCAGTAGAAGATGGTCCACGATGCCAGCCAGCTCTCACCGTCGGCGTCGACCGTCGCGCCGGATCGTGCGGAGAAGCCGAGGGCGTCGTTGGCGTAGGCGCCCATCGTGGTGGGCAGGAGGTTGAGGATGAATACGGTGGGGCCAACGACGAACACGAACACCGCGAGGATCAGCGCCAACACCATGTTGATGTTCGACAGCCACTGAATTCCCTTGGCGATACCCGACACGGCCGACGCGACGAAAGCGGCGGTCAGCACCGCGATGATCGTCACGAGGACCATGGTCGACGGATTCTTCACCCAACCGACCTTGTCCAGGCCCGAACCGATTTGCAGCGCACCGAGTCCCAGTGAGGCGACGGTTCCGAACAGCGTCGCGAAGATCGCGAGGATGTCAATGATCTTGCCGACTGGGCCATTCGCCGAATTGCCAAGTAGCGGAGCGAAAACCGCACTCATGAGCTGGCTTCGGCCAAGGCGATAGGTGGAGTATGCGATGGCCAAGCCGACGACTGCGTACATCGCCCACGGATGAAATCCCCAGTGGAACATGGTGGTTGCCATCGCAACCTGTACGTCGCGAGCGGAGTATCCGGGCGGTGCCTTGACGAAGTGGAACAGTGGTTCGTATGCGCCGAAGAACATCAAGCCGATGCCCATGCCTGCGCTGAACATCATCGCGATCCAGCTCACCGTGCGGTACTCGGGTTTGTCGCCGTCCTTGCCGAGCGGAATGCGCCCGTACTTACTCAGGGCGAGCCAGATTGCGAAGATGACGAAACCGGTTGCGGTGAGGATGAACAGCCAACCGAGGTTGCTGGTGATCCAGTCGAGGACGGTCGACGAGACGGACGCGAGATTATGGGGCTTGATAAGACCCCAGATGAGAAACGCGATGATCAGTGCTGCCGTCGCACCGAACACCACCGGGTCGAGTGTGTAGCGTTTCCGCACATCATTCATGTTCGCCATGGCGCCTCTTTTCGCAGGTAGCGGTGGACACTTACTGCTTGATTCGAGCCATCTCGGGGTCGACCACCGGATCCGAGATCACTAAGGCACCATACGACGTGCGCAAGTAATCGACCGCAACGGCCGTGGAATCGGGCAGATCCGACGGCAGCCACGCGTACGCGAGACACGCGCCGACCGTCGGCGACCACCCTGCGCTCGTGACGTATCCGACGACGTCCCCGTCTACCCTGACCGGCTCCTTCCCGAGTACCACGGCAGCAGGGTCGTCGAACTTGAGGGTTCGCAGGCGCAAGGGGCATACCCGCTGGTCCAGGGCATTCTTTCCGACGAACTCGGGCTTCGACGACTTCACGGCGAAGCTCAGCCCGGCCGCGTCGGGGGTGTGTTCGGTCGTCATGTCGACGCCGGCGGATCGGTAGCCCTTCTCAATGCGCAGCGCATTGAAGGCGATCCGGCCCGCGGCAATGATGCGGTGCTCAGCGCCCGCCGCCATGAGGAGGTCCCACAAACCACGGCCGTACTCGGCGTCGGCGTAGATCTCCCACCCGAGCTCGCCGACGTAGGACACCCGCATGAGTGTCACGGGTACGGACCCAATGGTTGTCTGGACGCAGCGGAAGTACTTCAGGCCGTCGTTGGTCAGGCCGGTTGGCGTCAGTGGTGCGACGACGTCGCGAGCCGATGGGCCCCAGAGCCCGATGCAGCACGTTGCGCCGGTGATGTCTCGTAGTGTCACGCTGCGATCGGCAGGAAGGTGGCGAGACAACCAGTCGAAGTCGATCGGTCCGTTGGCCCCGACCTGGAACAGATCGGCGCCGAGGCGGGCGACCGTCAGGTCCGACCGCACGCCGCCTTCGTCGTCGAGCATGAGCGTGTAGGTGATGGAGCCGATCGACTTGTCGACATTGTTGGTGGTCATCCGCTGGAGGAAGTCGGCGGCCCCGGGGCCGGAGACTTCGTAGCGGGTCAGCGGTGTCATGTCGTACATCGCGACATGACTGCGGGTCCACGCTGCTTCCGCGACCGAGATGGGCGACCAGTTGCGTGCCGACCATGCGTCGCGCAGCGGGATCTGCAGGCCACCGGCGACGAGTTCGTCGAGTATCGGCTGATTGGCCTCGAACCACGCCGGCCGCTCCCACAGATTCGCGACCCAGAACTCTGCGCCGAGCGCGGCTTGCCGGTCGTAGAACGGGCTGGTGCGCACTCCGCGGGGCGCGGCAACCTGGTCGTGCGGATGGATGATGTCGTAGACCTCGACGAACGACTGCGAACTCGTCGTGAGGATGTAGTCGTCTGTGAGAGCGGCGTTTTCGAACCGGTACAGATCGAACTCGTGGGTGTCGACGCTGGGCGCGCCGTCGACCATCCACTCGGCGACGGTGCGTGCGATACCCGCGGAGTGTGTGACCCACACGGCCTCGGCGACCCAGAATCCCTTGAGGCCGCGATGTTCTCCGACGACGGAGTGCCCGTCGGGGGTGAACGAGAAGATGCCGTTGAAGCCGTCGTCGACCTTCCCTGTCGCGAGTTCTGGTATGAGCGTGATGGTTTGGTCCCAGGCTTCGGCGAAATCGTCTGGCGTGAACATCAGTTTCGACGGCATCTCCTCGAGCGAGACGGTCGAGTCGTAGTCGAGAGCGTTGACGTCGCTGGGCATCGGGCGATGACCGTAGTAGCCGATGCCGAGGCGGTCGCCGTGCTCCCGGTAGTAGAGGTCGTGGTCCTGATGGCGCAGGATCGGCAGCGAGGCCTCTGCGACAACAGAATTGGCGCCGTGGCGCGATTCCAGCGGCGTGGTGTACGCGTACTGATGCGCCATCGGGACGAGAGGGATGGTGAGCCCCACGCGGCGGCCGAACTCTCTGCCCCAAAAACCTGTGCAGCACACCACGATGTCGGCGTCGACTACCCCGGTCGCGGTGCGGACGCCACGTACCTCACCGTTGCATTCGACGACATCGATCACCTCGGTGTGCGGGACGAACCGCGCACCACGTGAGATCGCCCGTGTCGCCTGGGCTTCCGCTGCCCGCAGCGCTTTGGCGAGACCATCGCGCGGCGTGAAGAACCCTCCGACGATCTGGTCTGGATCGAGCAGGGGGTGGCGTTCGAGACACTCTGCAGGAGAAAGGAGCTCATGTTCGACGCCGCGCGAGGCAGCCCAGCCTGCCTTACGGTGGAGGTCGTCCAGGCGGGCCTCGGTGGTGGCCACCTCGAGCCCTCCGAGGTGACTGAAACACCAGCCGTCGGGATGTTCGAGCGTGGAGAACTTCTCGAGGGTGTAGCTCGCGAGCTCGGTCATCGTCTTCGACGGATTGGTCGCGAACACGAGACCCGGTGCGTGCGAGGTCGATCCACCGGTGGCGAAGAGCGGCCCGCGGTCGAGGACCGTCACGTCGGTCCAGCCACGCGCGGTGAGCTCGTCGGCCAGCGAGGTGCCGACGATGCCTGCACCGACGATGACGACTTTGGGAGTGGGCATGGGGTTTCCTTTTGGTGGGGGGTGGTCTCGACAAGCTCGACCAGCGGGCGGAGCGCTCGACGGGCGGGTGGGGCTCGACCGGCGGTGGTCTCGACAAGGTCGACCAGCGGTGGGGCTCGACCAGCGGGTGGGGCGCTCGACCGGCGGGTGGTCTCGACAAGCTCGACCAGCGGTGGGGCTCGACCAGCGGTGGGGCTCGACCAGCGGTGGGGCTCGACCAGCGAGTGAGGCGCTCGACCGGCGGTAGGGGCTCGACCGGCGGGCGGGGCTCGACCGGCGGGTGGGGCGGGGCGGGCGGCTAGCTGAACACCACGGTGCTGGTTCCGTTCATGAGCACGCGGTTCTCGCTGTGCCAGCGGACGGCGCGGGAGAGCGCCAGGGCTTCGGCGTCGCTGCCGACCGTGGCGAGCCTGCGCGGGTCGTGGGTGTGATCGATGCGGATCACCTCCTGTTCGATGATCGGGCCTTCGTCGAGATCTGCTGTCACGTAATGTGCTGTCGCGCCGACATATTTGACCCCGCGTTGATGGGCCTGGTGGTAGGGCTTGGCGCCTTTGAAGCCCGGAAGGAACGAGTGGTGGATGTTGATCGCCCTGCCGCGCAGCTTCGCGCAAGCCTCGTCGGACAGGATCTGCATGTATCGGGCGAGGACGACGAGATCAGCGTCGAACTCGTCGACGGTTGCCAGGAGTCGTGCCTCGGCATCGGCCTTCGTGTCCGGCGATACCGGCAGATGCCGGAACGGGAGTCCGGCGGAAGTTGCCATCGGTTCGAGATCGGTGTGGTTGGACACGACCGCGACGAGTTCACCTCCGAGTGTTCCTGCACGCCAACGATAAATCAGGTCGTTGAGGCAGTGGCCGAGTTTGGAGACCATGACGACGATCCGCGCGGGCGTGCGATCGTGGATCTCGAACTCGGCGTCGATCCCGCTGGCGAGATGCTCGAACGCGCGGACCATGTCGTCCGCGCTGGATTGCCGGGCTGAAGCGAATTCCGTTCGCACGAAGAGCGTGTGAGTTGTTGGATCGTCGAATTGTCGATGGTCAATGACCTCGCAGCCGTGACTGAACAGGAACGACGAGATGGCGTGCATGATTCCGCCGCGCGAGGGGCACCGCAGGGTCAGCGTGAAGGTCGAGGGCATGGTGGGCTTTCAGGTCGAGGGGGTCATGTCAGTGGCTGACGCAGCCGCATATTCGGTCGCGGCGTCGACGAGCCAATCGGCCAAGTAGTCGGCGAACGACGAGCGCACGAAGAGGGTGTACGTGTCGTCGTGTTCGTCGCGGTGGATCACGACGCCCGTCTGGGCGAGTAGCGTCGAGACTGCGCGGTCGGGCGAAAATCCGCTGTCGGACAGATCAACTGCACAACCGTGGGCCAGGATCGTGCGGGCGTGGGGTCCGCCGAGGACGAGCCGGGTACGCTGCGCCGTCGCATCCAGGACGTATGCGTTGTCGCCCGCGCGGGATACGACGTCGTCGACGAGGTCGTGGCCCGAGACTCCCTCGCGATAGAGCAGCCACTCGGTGGGGCCGAGCCAGACCGCGACCTCACCGTCGTGGCGTCGTAGTTCGCAGACGCCCGGCAGGTCGAGTCGTGCGATCGCATCGGCATCGGAAGTGCGGACGATTGACTGCGCCACAGGGGTTTCAGTCAGCTGCACCGCGGGGGCGAGCGCGTCGAATACCTCCTGCCAACCGGTCAGCGGCGAGCGCGGTGTAAGCGAGATGTCAGCCATCACGACGTGTTCCTTCCTGGTCGACGAAGACTGGTGAGGTGACCTCGACCTCGACAAGGCGATCACCGACGGGCACCGACAGCCGTGAACCGACCAGATCCCGGCCACCCTTCAGGAGCGCTAGTGCGAACGGCCGTCCGAGCTCGGCGCTGAGGTAGCTGGAGGTGACGTGTCCGAGCATCGGAACGGGTGGCGGTGGCAGCGTGCCGTCCGGATTGTGCGCGACGATCTGCGATCCCTCCGGCAACACCGTTGACGCATCGGTCGGCAGCAGCCCGATGAAGTGCTTGCGCAACGGATTACGGTCGGAGGCACGGGAGAACGAGCGCTTTCCGATGAAGTCGGACTTCTTCTTCGACACCACCCATCTCATGCCGAGGTCGTGTGGCGTGACAGTCCCGTCGGTGTCCTGGCCGATGATGGGGTACCCCTTCTCGGCGCGCAGCACGTGCATGGTCTCGGTTCCGTACGGCGTGATCTCGTATCGTTCACCGGCGTCGAGGAGTGCACACCACACGTCGAGTGCGTATCCCGCGGCGACGTTGACCTCGTAGGCGAGCTCGCCGGAGAAGCTGACGCGCCCGATACGGATCGGAACGCCGTCGAGAGTCGTATCGCGCCAGTCCATGAAGCCGAACGCGTCGTTGTCCACGTCGAGGTCGTCGAACACGGCACCCACGACGTCGCGAGACCGCGGACCCGCGACGGGGAACGTCGCTACGTGATCGGTCAGCGAGGTGGTGAACACCTGCAGCTCCGGCCATTCGGTCTGGTGCCACTCCTCCATCCAGTCGAGGATGGTCGCCGCGTTTCCGGTGGTGGTGTAGACGGTGTAGCGGTCGTCCGCGATGCGCATGACGGTGCCGTCGTCCTTGACCATGCCGTCGGGTCCACACATCACGCCGTAGCGGATCTTGCCGACCCGCAGCGTGCTCATCATGTTGGTGTAGAGCATGTCGAGGAAGGCGGGGGCGTCTCGCCCCGCGACGTCGATGACGCCGAGCGTCGAACCGTCGAGGATGCCGACCCCCGCACGGACAGCGGCACATTCACGAAGTACGGCCGACGCCATGTCCTCGCCGCCGCGCGGATAGAAGCGCGGACGCTTCCACTGGCCGACATCCTCGAACACCGCGCCGCGCTCACTGTGCCAGTGGTGCAACGCAGTTCGTCGAACCGGGTCGTAGCGATCGCCTCGGTCGCGACCTGCTAACGCTGCGAATGACACCGGGGTGTAGGGCGGACGGAATGTCGTCGTACCGGTAGCGGTGACATCGACGCCGAGCAACTCAGCGACGATGCCCGAGGCGACGATGCCCGACGTCTTACCCTGATCGTGTGCCGTGCCGATCGTGGTGTAGCGCTTGACATGCTCCACAGACGTCATCCCGGCGCCGACGGCACGCTCGACGTCGGTGACCGTGGCATCGCGCTGGAGATCGACAAACGATGTAGCGGCGTCGGATTCGGCTACCCGCCAACACACTTCCGTCGCGGCCGGTGTGCGCTCACCGACGTGCGGGATCGCTCGGAACTCGGGTGCGACGACGCCGAGCGCGCGGACGGCGGAGAGTCCTGCTCGACGCCCATCCGCCAGACATGATGGCGTGGTGAGCATTCCGGCTGCCGCTCCCGCGATCTCGGTGGTAGGAAGCATTCCCGTGGGCAGAAAGGCTGCGGCTGAGGCGTCGAAGGTCAGCGCACCGCGCAGCTGACTCCACAGGTGCGCAGCGGGATTCCAGCCTCCGGAGACCAGTACCGTGTCGCAGTCGAGTGACGTGTCATCTCGCAGGCGCACACCCTCTACCGAATCGGTGCCGAGAGCCTCGACCACGGCGTCGTTGGCACGCAGTGAGATGCCAAGGGCGGCAGCATATTCGGCCAGATCGGTCGACACGGTTGCCCGTACGTCGACGATCGCACGGACGTCGACTCCTTCCTGCGCCAACGCGAAAGCGGCGTCGTACGCGGCGTCGCAGGCGGTGAAGAGGACGGCGCTCGTGCCAACGAGAACGCCGTACCGGCGGAGGTAATCGGCGGCGGCACCGGCAAGCATGACGCCGGGTAGGTCGTTGTTGCCGAAGATGATCGGACGTTCGTGCGCGCCTGCGGCGACGACGGTGTGCCGCGCGCGGATGCGATGAATGCGCTGTCGTGAGATGTGCTGTGGTGCTTCCGTTCCCAGATGGTCGGTGCGTCGCTCGACAGCGAGGACGAACCCGTCGTCGTATGCACCGAATGCGGTGGTGCGGATCAGTCGGGTGGTGGTGGGCAGTGAGTCGAACTCGGCGACGGCCTCGGCTACCCAGGGTGCCCACGGTGTTGCGCCTCCGGGCTCGGCGCGCTCGTCGAGGAGCATGACCTGCAGACCTGCGCGGCCGGCGATCAGCGCCGCCATGAGGCCTGCGGGTCCGGCGCCGACGACGAGCAGGTCGGGATGGTGGTGCAGCGAGTCGTAGCGGGCGGTGTCGACGTCGAACGACAAGCGCCCCAGTCCCGGGACACCGTGCGCGACGAGTCCGGGGCTCAACTCGACTGTGGTCGCGGGGACCATCGGTTCGCTGTACGGAGCGTCGACGCCGATCTGCGCGGTGGCATCTTCGGCCCACGAACCCGTGACGCCGCGGGAGCGGTGGAGTATCACGCTGCTGGTGATCGAGCGAACTCCGTTTGCCAACAATGCCGATGCCAGTGAGTCGCCGGCGTAACCGGTGTAGGTGGCACCGTCGAAGACGAAGTCGATGGGTGAATTGCGATCGACTCGTCCGCCGGACGGAGTGCGGAAGGTCTGCGTCATCGGGCGGTCTCCTCGGACGGCGTCGGCACGATCGCGTAGGTGACGGTGTCGCGCTGGACGGTGAACCACTGCCGACAACCTGCGCTGTGGCACCAGCGTTCTGTCAGTGCGCCTTTCGGGTTGGGGCGGGAGAACAGATAGCGCGCCCACGCGGCGTCGTCGAGGTCGGCCGGCTGGCCGGGGTAGGCGACGCCCGCCGCGGCACCGTAGTGGAACTCGACTTCTTCGCGTGGCCCGCAGTGCGGGCAGGTGATGAGTTGCAACGGATCTCCTGGTACTCAGTGGCTGCGTTTTCAGTAACGGGGTTTCAGTGCGCTACCGCTGCGGCGCCGTGTTCGTCGATGAGCTCTCCGGTGGTGAAGCGCTCGATGGTGAACGGCGCGTTGATCGGATGTGGTGCACCGGTCGCGACGGTATGCGCGAGGCACCAGCCGACGGCCGGTGTTGCCTTGAAACCACCTGTGCCCCAGCCACAGTTGAGGAACAGATTGTCGTACGGTGTGGCGCCGAGGATCGGTGAGGCGTCGGGCGTGACGTCGACGATGCCCGCCCATGTCCGTAGCAGCCTGGCTCGGCCGAAGATCGGGAACAGTTCGACGGCAGCCGCCATCTGGCGTTCGATGATGTGGAAGGCGCCGCGCTGGCCGTATCCGTTGTACGAGTCGACGCCCGCTCCCATCACCAGCTCACCCTTGTGCGCCTGCGATACGTACACGTGCACCGCGTTGGACATCACGACGGTGGGGTGTACGGGTTCGAGGAGTTCGGAGACGAGTGCCTGCAGCGGGTGGCTCTGCAGGGGAAGGTCGATGCCGAGCGGGTCGGCGAGTGTCGACGTGTGGCCTGCGGCGCACAGCGCTACGGTGCCTGCTCCGATACGCCCGCGGCTGGTATCGACCGCGGTGATCCTGCCCCCGTCGGTCTCGAACCCGAAGACCTCGCAGTTCTGGATGATGTCGACCCCGGCGTCGCTTGCGTTGCGCGCGAATCCCCATGCGACCCAGTCGTGCTTGGCGATCCCGCCGCGCGGCTGAAATGTGGCACCGAGTACCGGGTAGCGGATGTCGGCGGAGGTGTTCACGATAGGGCAGACCTCGGCGACCTGTTTGGGATCGAGCCATTCGGCGTCAATTCCGTTGAGCCGGTTGGCCTCTACTCGGCGAACTGAGTCACGGACATCCTGCTCGGTGTGTGCAAGGTTGAGCACACCGCGTTGGCTGAACAGGATTGGATAACCGAGCTCGTCCTCGAGTCCCTCCCAGAGCTTGAGGGAATGCTCGTAGATCGCGGCGCTCTCGTCCCACAGGTAGTTGGAGCGAATCAGGGTCGTGTTGCGCGCCATGTTGCCGCCCGCGAGCCAACCACGTTCGAGCACAGCGACATTGGTGATCCCATGATTGCGTGCCAGATAGTGGGCGGTGGCGAGACCGTGACCGCCGCCGCCGACGATCACCACGTCATAGTTCGGCGCGGGATCGGGGTTGCGCCAGAGGAAGTCTGGATGGGGGCTGGTCATGGGGTCCTCACAGATCGATCACGACGGGCGAGAGTGGTTCGGAGCAGCAGAGCAGGATCTTGCCCTGCTCGATTTCGCGTCGGTGAATTCCGCCCTGATGGTTCATCACGACGTCGCCCGAGGTCTTGGTCACCTTGCACGAGCCACACAGGCCGACACCGCACGACGACGGGAGCGTGACTCCCGCAGCCGCCGCGGCGGCGAGGATCGTCGTACCTGCGCCGACGTGGATACGGCGTGCGCGGCGGGTGAAGTCGACGCTGACGCCGTCGGAGGGAGTGCCGTCGTCGCTGGTTGGCAGCCGAAAGCCGAAGCTCTCCTCGTGAATTCGCGTCAGCGAACCGCCGGAGGCGACAAGAGCCGAACGGACACCCGCACGGAACTGGCCTGGCCCACAGAGGAAGACCTCCCTCTCGGCGAGATCGGGGCAGATGCGGGCGAGGGCAGCGGCGTCGAGTCGGCCACGATGCCCCGACCACGCGGCGCCCGAATCGTCGCCGGTGAGGCGTGTACAGGCGAAGGCGACAGCGACTTTGGGGTGCGTGACGGCGAGGTCGTCGAGCTCGGTGCGGAACGGGATGTCGTCGAGCGTGCGGGCGCTGTGGATGAAGACGATGTCGGGCGTGGTGCTGCTGTCGGAATCGGTGGCAGCCCGCAGCATCGACATCACCGGTGTGATGCCGCTCCCGGCGGAGATCAACAAGAGTTTGGTTGCGGCCTTGTCGATGTAGCTGAACCGGCCGAGTGGCCCGGATGCAGTGATGGTCCGGCCTTCAGACATGTTGTCGTGCAACCAGTTCGACACGTGGCCGCCGAGTTTGCGTTTCACCGAGATCGACAGGGTGTCGGGGCGGGTGGGCGACGACGAAATCGAGTAGCACCGTTCGACGACGCGGCCGTCGATCTCGATTCCGACGGACAGGAACTGCCCCGGGTTGAACACGAATGTGTACGGTTCGACTGTGCGAAAGGTGAACGTCGCCATGTCGCGGGTGAGTTCGGTGCGGTCGACGCACACGAGGAGGTGGTCGGTGCTCATCACGCGCTCTTGGCGATCTGATCGGGTGTGGCGTCGAGTCCGAGGTTGACGCGCAGCCGCGTCACGTACCAGTTGATGAACGCCTCGACCTGGAACTCCGACGGTCCGTACGGGCCGGGAACGTAGGCGGGATCGGCGATGCCACGGTGCGCGAGCCGGACGAGGTCGGCGTCCTGCTGGTTGGTGATCTCCCAGACCCCGGTGAGTCGATCGAGGTCGTAGTCGACGCCCTCGACTGCCGCAGCGTTGACCAGCCAGGTGGTGCGCACGAGTGTCTCGTCGGGCCGAATCGGTATGACGGAGAACAACACTGCATGATCGCTGGTCACGTGCAACCACATGTTCGGTTGCAGGTGCATCGAGAGTCGGCCCAGTCGGCGGTCGGGTAGGTCGTCGGAGAGCGGGCGCGTGCACGCGGTGGTTCCGTCGAGTGTGAACGACTCGCCCGCGAGATCCATTGCCTCCCGCTCGATGTGGAATCCCGTTGGGCGGGAGTCGAGTTGGGCGATGCGACGATAGGGAAGACCGAAGCGGGTCCACGTGTCGGTGAGTTCCGCGGTAGCACGTCGATAACGTTCCACGACAGCGGTGAGCCGGTCGGGGATGGCGTCGGAGTCGCTGTAGCCCCAGGTCGGGAAGAAGACGTTCAGGAGTTCCGGATGGCCGCCGCAGTGATAGCACTCGCGGTTGTTCTCCATAGCGAGCTTCCAGTTTCCGTTCTCGACAAGGTCGGTCTGCTTGGCGACCTTGGCCTCTGCGAGCTTGTGCGGCGCGAGATACGGTTCGACGATGCGCGCGACGTCGTCGATGTCGGTTGGCGGGTCGTCGGCGAGGCAGATGAAGACGAGGCCGGCGATGGTGCGGACTGCGACGGAGCGGAGCGAGAAGCAGCGCTTGTCGAAGTCGGGAGCCTGGGCCTCGGCGTACATGAGGCGACCGTCGGTGCCGTAGGTCCACGAGTGGTACGAGCAGACGATGGTGCCGGTCGAGCCGTTTGCCTGCGTGATCAGGCGGGCTCCGCGGTGGCGACAGACGTTGTGATGGGCGCGGACGTTGCCGAGGTTGTCACGCGTCACGATGACCGATCGCGCACCGAACTCGACGGTGACGTAGTCGCCGGGCTCTGCGATCTCGGCTTCGGCGGCGACGAAGATCCACTGCTTGGCGAAGATCTCGTCGAGGTCGACGTCGAACCACTTCTGGTCGACGTAGAGCTGGCCCGGGAGACTCTGGCCGACGATGCGTGTGTCGATGACAGTGCACATGGCCGGGTCGGCTCGGTGTGCGGTCGACCGCGCATTCTGCTGGGGCGGGTCAGTGTGCATCGGCCATCGAAGTCTCTCTTGGCGGTGTGGGGGATCGCGGTGGCAGGCGTGGCGGGGGTCGGCGGCGACCCTTGCATTGACGGTTGCGTATAACGCAACGAGTAGCAACTGATGCAACAAGTGTGAATGCTCTGGTCCTGTCTGTCAATCGGGCGCAAGTAGTGATTTGGCGACGATTAAGGGCGATGCGCAATCCGTGTCGGGTTGGCCCGAATTGACCGGTGTGAGCCATTGACCTGCGGATATGCCATACCCGCAAGTGAGTAGGTGATGTTAGCCTTCCCTAAGTCTCGATCGGTTGGCCGTCGAATTCGACGCCCGGAAACTCGAAGGAATTGCCGTGAAGGTGTGTGTGGTGGGTGCGGGCCCGTGTGGTCTGACGACGATCAAGCAATTGCGCGACGAGGGGCACGACGTCGTCTGCTTCGACAAGAACACCGACCTCGGTGGCCTGTGGCTGCGCTACGAGGGCGACGACGAGCAGATGAAGGCCTACGACAACCTCATGCTCACGGTCTCGATGAAACTCATGGCCTACTCGGATCACCCGTTTGCCGACGGCCGCGTGTTCTACACGCGCGCGCAGTATCTGGAGTATCTGCGCGAGTACGCGGCCCGATTCGACCTCGCCGAGAGCATCACGTTCGGTTCAGAGGTCACCGATATCCGGCGTGACGAACAGGGCTGGACGGTGACTGTCTCACGCGAGGGTGCGACGTGGTCGGAGAGCTTCGACGCGGTCGCCGTCTGCTCTGGACCGTTCAAGACGCCCAACCGCGCGATCGCGGGGCTCGAGGGTTTCACCGGGGAGATCGTGCACTCGTCGGAGTACCGCAACAGCGACCGGTTCGCGGGAAAGCGGGTTCTGATTGTCGGCATGGCCGAATCCGGTGCAGACCTCGTGCGCGAAATCGGTGACGTGGCAACGGAATGCACTCTTGCGATCCGCTCCTACACCTACCTGTTGCCGCGTGTCTTCAACCGTACGAGGACGACCGACAACGGAACCGTGCGTGCGCACGCCCACGAGATGTGCCGGAGGTCGGCGGAGTATCCGTTAGTGCTCGACACCGCATGGGGCCGCAACTCGGTGATCAAGGCGCTGTTCCTGGCGATGTCGGTGGTGCTGGGTGTGTTCATCACTGCGGCAGGTGTGGTGCGCGCGTACGCGGGTAGGGCGCCGGGAGGTCGGCGCACCGTCGAGGCCGACGTCAATCCTCTCGGACAGCCGATGGAACCGGCGAAGATCGACGTGGACACGCTCGACAACGCGGCCAACTGGGACATGATTCGCACCTGGAATCGACGGTCGCATCCCGACGGCAGCTGGGCGCAGCGGGCCATCTTCTGCAAGAACGTCAGCTTCATCCCGAGTCTCGTCGACGGCCGAGTGACGTTGAACGACAGCGGAATCGCGGGTTCCGACGGTTCGACGGTGCGATTCCGCGACGAGAGATCGGCGGAGTTCGACGCGATCGTGCTGTGCACCGGCTTCACCACCGAGAAGTTGTCGATCGGCGATCTGCAGGTGAAGGACGGCAACGTGCGTAACCTCTACAAGCACTTCCTGCACCCCGAACACGACGGCACTGCGGCGTTCATCGGATTCGTCCGGCCGTTCTCGGGTGGCATCCCGATCTGTGCGGAGATGCAGGCGCGGTACTTCGCACGGTTGTGCAGCGGAAAGCTCGCCCCGCCGTCGAACATCGATGAACGCATCGGTCGCGAGAAGGAGTGGGAAGAGCACTGGACTGCGCTTAGTCCCGGCCACACGGAGGCAATCCCGTCGCAGGTGCTGTACCTGGATGCGCTCGCCAGCGAGATCGGTTGCCTGGTGCCGGCGTGGCGAATGATGGTGAACCCCAAGCTGTTCGTCCAGTTGTGGTTCGGCAGTTTCAACCAGTCGTGCTATCGCATCGTCGGGCCGCACAAGCTCGGGAAGGCTGCGATCGACGACCTGTACTCCGAGGCCGTCGAAAATCGTTGGCAGATGGCCGGTCAGTTGGCGTTACTGCAGTTGATGCCCACGCGTCTGCACCCGAAGCATCTGATCTGAAAAGTTGCGTGGGACACACGGGTACAAAAATGCCCCCGTGTGTCCCACGCAACTGCGGCGCGGAACCTAGCTCAGTGGAAGTTCGGCGACAAAGCTGCTGGTCGGAGTCGTCGAACCACCGGGCGGCTCGACGGTGAACGCCAGCGCCTTCGCGTTTCCGATGTGCGGGATCACCGCGGTGGTCGACGGTGCTACGTCCTTGTCGGTCATGGTGCCCGCCGACGTTGCGCCCTCGGGCCCGACCAGCCACATCTGGTAGACCGTCCCGGACTTGGGTGGTGGCACGTCGTTCATGACCAGCACGCCCGCGTCTGCGCTCTCGGAGTATGCGACGGTCGCGCGGCCGGTGGCGACCGAACCCGACGAGGTGCGGATGTCCTTGGCGTCGAACACCTGCTGCGCGGTGGTCTGCTGAGGCTTGTTGTCGGACGAGAGATTGGCGCCGACGACCCAGCCGACGGCTCCGATCGCGACAGCCACGATGGCCGCAGCGGCGAGGTAGAGGAAGCGACGGTTGCGTTGGGTGGTCTCGACTCGGTCCTCCGCTGGCGCTCCGGACCGGCTCGACCAGCGGGAGGGGTCCGCTGGCGCTCCGGACCGGCTCGACCAGCGAGAAAGGTCCGCCGGCGCGTCGGGCCGGCGGGAGGCGTCCACGGCCGTCAGGCCCGCTGGGCGGGGCGCGGGGGCGTCGTCCTGGGGCTCGGTGCGGATGAGCTGTAGCAGGCGGTCGCGTAGTTCGGGTGGCGGCGTCGCGGATGTGGTGGAACTGACCGAGGCCATCGCCTCGCGGGTGAGTCGGACGTCGCGGTCGAAGGCGGCGCGGTCGGTGTCCGATGCCTTCGCGCGGCGTCGGGCGACCGAGTCGCGCTCGGCCGCACCGAGTGCGTCGAGACCGAGCATCGGTGCGAGGCTGACGAGGTTGTCGTCGGAAGATGCTGGGGTGGTTGGCTTTTCGTCAGACATCACGATCTCCGAGGCATGAGCGGAGGCGGGCCATTCCGTCGCGGATACGGCTCTTGATGGTGGGGAGCGCCACCGACAGTCGCTCGGCGACCTCGCGATAGGTGAGCCCCTCGTAGTAGGCGAGGCCGATCGATTCGCGCTGCACGTCGGTCAGCGTTTCGAGGCAGCCGCGGACCTGCGAGCTGGTCTCCCGTTTGTCGACGGCCTCGCTGACCTCGTCGAACGTCGAGGTGTAGTCCTGCGCTCCGTAGTTCTCCTCGCGGCGGCTGCTCGCGGTCTCCGATCGCACGCGGTCGACGGCGCGACGGTGCGCCAGGGTGATGAGCCAGCTCAGCGCCGAGCCGAGGTCGGCGCGGAACGTCGACGCTGACCGCCAGACCTGCAGGTAGACCTCCTGCGTGGTCTCCTCGCTGTAGCCGGGATCGCGCAGAACGCGCAGCACCATGCCGTACACGCGATGGCTGGTGAGGTCGTAGAACTCGGCGAATGCGAGCTCGTCTCCCGAAGCGATCTTCTCCAGAAGTGCGGGCAGCCGGTCGCCGGCATCGTGGTCAGCGGTCACCGACAGGCCTCTGCGTTCATCGCAGTTCACCCTAATTGGCGACGTGCCGACCCTCAACCACGCCAGACTCTTCAGTCCCGCCGGACTCGACGACGAGGTTGAACTCGACCAGGTCAAGCGGGTCGGAGGTGCGGGGGCTACGAGCGGGACGGTCATGGCGCATGACCCTGACTGCCCGCCCCCTCACGCGTCTTCGGCGGCAGGGGGAAGAAGTACGACGTGCGCTGCTGGTACTCGGGGTAGCCGTCTCGTTTGCTCATCGACTCTTCGAGCAGACGCGCGCCGGTTGCGTACACCAGGAAGTAGGTCATCACGACGGGTGAGAGCACGGTCAGAACTCCGGGCCACGCCGACGCGGCGATGAGCCACATGCCCCACCAGACGGCGGAGTCGCCGAAGTAGTTGGGGTGCCGCGTCCAGGCCCACAGTCCGCGGTCCATGATCTTGCCCTTGTTGGACGGATCGGATTTGAACGACGTCATCTGGGCGTCGCCGATCGCCTCGAACGAGATACCGATGGCCCAGACCACGATTCCCGCGATCAACACAATCCACCAGATTCCGTGCGTTGCGTGCGTGACCGCGGAAACTTGTAGCGGCAGCGACACGAACCACTGTGCGGCGCCCTGGGTGCCGAAGATCTTGCGGATCACGCGCCCGGCCGACGGGTTCTCGCCGAGAACCTTCGCGTAGCGCGGGTCTTCACCCTTGCCGCTAACCTTGCCGAGCATGTGCCATGTCAGTCGCAGACCCCACACCGTGACGGCGAGCGCCAGAATCCACCGTCGGGTGATGTCGCCGCCGCCGAGAATCAGTGCGATCCAGCCGATCCCGACGAATCCGAATCCCCAGATGACGTCGACCACGTTGTAGTGCCCCAAACGACGCCCCACCGCAAACGTGATCGCTTGCAGGACAACGATGAACAGCAACGACGCTCCGGTCACCACGCCGAAGCCCGCCCACCCCGTCAGTCCTGTCATGAGTCGGTGCTCGCGGCTGAGTCGTCATCACGGGTGAAGACGAGTTGATGCACGTCGAGGTAGCCCGCGCGAAATCCCGCCTCGGAGTAGGCGAGATAGAACTGCCACATGCGCATGAACGTCGAATCGAAACCGAGGGATTCGACGTCGGCGCGGCGAGCGGTGAAGCGTTCGCGCCACAGTCGCAGTGTCTCGGCGTAGTGATGGCCCATGGACAGGTTGTCGCGCAGGCGAAGTCGGGTGTGCTCTGCGGTGACGTCGCGCAGTGCGGGCAGTGAGGTGAGCTGCCCGCCGGGGAAGATGTACTTGTGCACCCAGGTATAGGTGTTCCGCGAGGCGCGCATCCTGTCGTGGGGCATGGTGATGGCCTGGATGGCGACGCGCCCGCCTGGCGCTAGTACGCGGTCGATCGTCGAAAAGTAGATGGGCCAATACTTTTCACCGACGGCTTCGATCATCTCGACCGAGATCACGGCGTCGTAGGTGCCTGTGACGCTGCGGTAGTCGAGCAGGTCTATCTGCACACGGTCGGCGAAACCTGCTTCGTCGACGCGCTGCATCGCGAGCGCGCGTTGTTCGCTCGAGAGTGTCACCGATCGCACGGTGGCCCCGCGTGCTGCAGCGCGCAGGCACAACTCGCCCCAGCCCGTTCCGATCTCGAGGACGCGCGAGCCCGGACCGACACCCGCGGCGTCGAGTAGGCGATCGACCTTGCGGCGCTGGGCATCGGCGAGGTCGTCGAATCCGACCTGGGAGGTCGGTTTGGGGGTCTGCGTGGCGTCTGCGTCGAGGGACGGGTCGTCGAACAGGGCGCTCGAGTAGGTCATCGTCTCGTCGAGGAAGGTCGCGAAGAGGTCGTTGGAGAGGTCGTAGTGTCGCGCGATGTTGCTGCGCGTGTTGGCGGCGGTGTTCTCCTCGTCGGCGGGATGTCGGGGTAGGACCAGGGCGCGCAGGGTTTGCAGCGGCTTCGGGACGAGCCGGGCGACTCGTTCGGCGAATGGGGTGAGGACGCCGACGAGATCGTCGGTGGTCCAGTCGCCCGCCATGAAGGACTCGCCGAACCCGATCAGACCGCCCGAGCCGACGCGACGCGAGAACGCGACCGGGCGTCGAACGATCATGCGCGGCAACACGGTCTCGGTCTTGCTTCCGCGACGTGAGCCGTCGGGGAACTCGATGCGGACTCCGATCCCGGTGGTCGCGTGGCGGAATAGCCATGCCGCGGCGCGTCCACGGACCCGCGCGGCCGCGCCGGTGGGTACGGCCGCGACGTCGGGCCAGCGCCGGGCGTCGGCCGCGGTGAGATCGGTGTCGAGCGCGGGCGGCGGGGTGTCATGCGAGTCGGAGTCGGTGGCGGGACTACTCATCGGTGACCTTTCGGGTGGGGGTGGTCTCGACAAGCTCGACCAGCGGGTTGGGCTCGGCGGGCGGGGTGGTCTCGACAAGCTCGACCAGCGGTTGGGGCTCGGCGGGCGGGGTGGTCTCGACAAGCTCGACCAGCGGTGAGGTGGGCTCGGACGGCGGGGTGGGCTCGACCAGCGGGGGGCGGGGCACGATCGGGAGTCGCTTGGCCCACAGCTTGATTCCCTGGAATCGGATGCGGGCGGAGACGACGAGCGGGGCGAGCGGGGCGCGCACCTCGGTAGCGACGATCGCACGCGGCGTCGCGGGTTCGATGCGACCCGACAGCGAAGCGACGAAGGGTTCGTGGCCGGCGCGCTCGAGGACGATCGAGACAGCGACGCGTCCGTCGGCAGGTGGCGGCATCCGCAGCCGGTAGTGGCCCGACACGTCGTTGAAGGGCGAGACGTAGAACTCCTTGTCGACTTCTGCACGCCCCTGATCGTCGAGATCGACGACGTAGCAATGACGTCCGCCGTAGGTGTTGTGGACCTCGGCGACCGCGTACGCCAGTGAACCGTCGGCGTCGTAGCACCAATACACACTGAGCGGGTTGAAGACGTATCCCGCGACTCGCGGCGACATCAACGCCACGACCCTTCCGTCGGGAACACGCTTGCCGACGCTGCGGAGGTGGGCGTCGAGGCGGTCGCGCAGGGTCTGGCCGTCGACCATCGGTTCGGTGAAGTGATCGGCTCCGAGGAACCGAGCGAAGGGTCGTAGCGGGGCGGAAAGTGTTGGCAGACGGTCGATCTCGACGAGCCACGAGACGCTGCGGTAGGTGAAAGCATGCCGCACCGGCGATAGTCGGGTGTGGGTGATGCGACTATGCACTAGTTGCGCGGTCGTGTCGGTCATGCCGACTCCCGCTCGTCGTCGACCGTGCGCTGCCGCGCCGAATCCCATGTGACACCGAGACGCTCTGCGGCGCGCGCTCCGGAGAGCGCGCCGTCCTCGTGAAAACCCCACCCGTGGTAGGCGCCAGCGAAGACGATCGAGTCGGTGTTGATGTCCGGAAGCAATGCCTGTGCTGCAACGGATTCCGTCGTGTAGATGGGGTGTTCGTAGGTCATCTCGGCGATGACGGTCGATGCGTCGACGAGGTCGGTGCGGCCTAGTGTCACCAGCATGCGGGGATGGTCGGGATTCAGACGCATGAGCCGGGTGAGGTCGTAGGTGACTGCGACCTGTGAGTCGTCGATCGCTCCCGACGGGTCGCTGTGAATTTGGTAGTTCCACGACGCCCACGCCCGACGTGCTCGCGGCATGAGCGATGTATCCGAGTGCAGCGCAGCAGGTTTGGGTGCGTAGTCGATGGCGGAGAGAACTCGACGCTGCTGCGGGTTCGGGGCGTCGAGCAATCGGAGAGCCTGGTGAGGATGGGTGGCGACGACGACCGCGTCGAAGTTCTGCGTTCCGGGCGAGATGGCGAGTTCGACAGTGCCGTCGGAGTTCTCGGAGATGTGCCGGACCGGGGTGCTCACGTGGACTGCGCCGCCGCGGCGTCGGATGCCGTCGGCGACGGCTTGGACATACGTGTCCGACCCGCCGTCGACGGTGCGCCACGTGGGCGACCCGAACACCGACAACATGCCGTGGTGATCGAGGAAGGTGAAGAGGTAGCGCGCGGGGTAGCGGCTGGCGGTTGCCGCGTCGCACGACCACACGGCGGCGACGAGCGGCAGCATGAAGTGCTCGCGGAAGTAGGGGGAGAAGTGCTCGCGATCGAGGAAGTCGTCGAGCGGCTCGTCGGAGTCAGGGGCGTCGAGGAGTGCGCGCGCCGCCCGATGGAATCGGGTCACCTCACCGAGCATGCGTAGGTAGCGGCCTCGCGTCGCATTGCGCGGTGTGGGGAACAAGCCGGAGAAGCCGAGGGCGCCCGCATACTCGAGGCCGGTCGCCGTTGAGCTGACCGACATCGACATGTCGGTGTCCTTGGTTGCCACGCCCAGCTCGGCGAAAAGTCGCAGCAGCGTCGGGTAGGTGCGGTCGTTGTGGACGATGAAGCCCGAATCGACGCCGACGACACTTCCGTCCGGCATGGTCACCGAGTGTGTGTGGGCGTGGCCACCGAGTCGGTCGTCGGCCTCGAACAACGTCACACGGCTGCTCCCGGAGAGCACGTGCGCGGCGGTCAGACCCGCGACCCCGCTGCCGACGACGGCGACATGCGAGGGTGGCGCGGATCGCTGGCGGTTGGTCATGCCCGGTGTTCGGATCCGGTCACCGGAGTGGATGGGTCGAATCGAACGCAGTGTTTCGCCGGCGTCGATTCATGGGTCAGGCTGCTCGCGGCGCGGCCATGACGGTGTCGTTGCGCACCGCATCGCTGGGAACGATCCGTGCGCCGAGAGGCATGAGGGAGACGGGGATCATCTTGAAGCTCGCGATGCCGAGCGGGATGCCAATGATCGTCAGGCACATCGCGATTCCGGTCGTCAGGTGCCCGAGTGCCAGCCACCAACCTGCGACGATGATCCAGATGATGTTCCCGATCACAGACCACGCTCCCGACTCGGGATCGCGGACCACCGTCCGACCAAACGGCCACAGTGCGTAGTTCGCCATCCGGAACGACGCGATACCGAAGGGGATCGTGATGATCAGGATGCAGCAGATGATGCCTGCGATGACGTAGCCGAGCGCCATCCAGAAACCACAGAGAACCAACCAGATGATGTTCAGCAACGTCTTCATCTGTCCATTGTCGCCCTTCGACGCCGTCGAGCGCGAGGGTTCACTGTTGAAGTTCGAGGTTTCGTCCGGGGATCGCTGCGAGCAGTTCACGCGTGTAGTCCGACGTCGGGTTCTCGTACACGTCGTCGACGGTGCCGTCGTCGACGACCGTGCCCTTCCGCATGACGAGCACGCGGTCGGCGATCTGACGGACGACGGCGAGGTCGTGGGTGATGAACAGGTACGTCAGGTCGAGTTCGTGCTGCAGGTCGTCGAGGAGGGTCAGGATCTGCTCCTGCACGAGGACGTCGAGAGCGGACACGGCCTCGTCACACACGACGACCTCGGGGTTCAGCGCCAGCGCACGTGCGATCGCGACACGCTGACGCTGCCCGCCGGAGAGCTCGTTGGGGAAGCGCTGCATCACCGACGACGGGAGTGCGACGAGGTCGAGGAGTTCGCGGACGCGGGCGATGCGCGACGCCTTGTCGCCGATGTTGTGCACGACGAGTGGCTCGGAGATCGCGCGGTAGATCGAGTACATCGGGTCGAGCGAGCCGTACGGATTCTGGAAGACCGGCTGCACGCGGCGTCGAAAAGACTTGGCTTGCGCGCCCTTGAGGGATGTCACGTCGCTGCCGTCGAAATGCACTGTGCCCGAAGTTGGTTCGAGGAGTCCGAGCACCATGCGCGCGACCGTCGACTTGCCGGAGCCGGACTCGCCGACGACCGCCGTGGTGGTGCCGCGGTTGAGCGTGAAGCTGACGTCGTCGACGGCGCGGAACGGGGTTGCCTTGCGGAACGGGACCGAGCCGCGGATGGGGAAGTCCTTCACGAGATTCGCCGCGACGACGACCTCGGTGGGGGTGGTCTCGACAGGCTCGACCAGCGGGGTGGGCTCGGCCGCCGGGGTGGAGGCCGGCTCGGCGGGCGGGGTGGGCTCGACTCGGCTGCTCGCTTCGCTCGCGGCCGGCTCGACCAGCGAGGTGGGCTCGGCCTGCGGGGTGGGCTCGGCCTGCGGTTGGGTGGTCTCGACTCGGCTGCTCGCTTCGCTCGCGGCCGGCTCGACCAGCGAGGTGGACTCGACTGGCGGGGTGGACTCGACCAGCGGGGTGGGCTCGGCCAGCGGGGCGGCGGGCTTGTGGCGGTCGGCGCGGCGGGACGAGAGCGACGGCGCGGCGTCGACGAGTCGCTTGGTGTACTCGTGATGCGGGTTGGTCAGGATCTCCTGCGCCGGGCCGGATTCGACGATGCGGCCGCGGTACATGACCACCAGGTGGCTGGCGCGCTCGGCGGCGAGGCCGAGGTCGTGGGTGATCAGCAGGACGGCCGTGCCCAGTTCGTCGGTGAGCGTGGCGAGGTGGTCGAGGATCTCGCGCTGCACCGTCACGTCGAGTGCCGACGTCGGTTCGTCGGCGATGAGCAGCTTGGGCTTTCCGGCGAGACCGATCGCGATGAGTGCGCGCTGCTTCATGCCGCCGGAGAACTCGTGCGGATACTGCGCCGCACGCTTCTCGGGATCGCGCAGGCCTGCCTGCCGGAGCACCTCGACGGCACGCGTGCGAGCCTCGCCGCGCTTGGCCGCTCCGTTGGCGACGAGCGTCTCGCGGACCTGGAATCCGACGCGCCACACCGGGTCGAGGTTGGTGTTGGGGTCCTGTGGCACCAGGCCGATCCCGCTGCCGCGGACCTTCTCGAACTCACGTCGCGACGCCTGTGCAAGGTCCTTGCCGTCGAACAGGATCTTTCCGCCGGTCACGGCGCCGTTGCCGGGCAGCAGTCCGAGAACCGCTGCGGCAGTTGTCGACTTGCCAGAGCCGGATTCGCCGACGATGGCGACGGTCTGACCGGGATACACCGTGAGTCCGACGCCGCGTACCGCAGGTACGTCGCGCCCGCGTGAGCGGAAATCGACTCGTAGGTCAGAGATTTCGAGCAGCGGTGCCGGTGCAGCGGTCTCGTTGTCGGAGGTCAGCTCGGAGTTCGTTGTGTCCGTTGTCATCAGCGGGTCCTCGCCTTCGGGTCGAGTGCGTCGCGCAGCACGTCGCCGAGCATCATGAACACGAGGACCGTGATGGCAAGTGCGGCAGCGGGATAGAACAAGATGGGCTGACCTTCGCGCAGCAACTGCTGGCCCGCGGCGATGTCGATGCCCCAGGAGACGGCGGTCGACGGCAGGCCGATGCCCAGGTACGACAGCGTCGCCTCGGTGACGATGAAGACGCCGAGCGAGATCGTCGAGATGACGATGACCGGACCGAGCGAGTTCGGCAGCACGTGGGTGAACAGGGTGCGGAACCGCGACGAGCCCAGCGAGCGCGACGCGTCGACGAACTCTTCGTTGCGCGCCGAGATCGCGGAAGACCGTGCGATACGGGCGATTTGGGGCCAGCTGAAGATCGCGAGGACCAGCACCACCGTGTAGACGGTGCGCGCCGAGATCAT
The DNA here is from genome assembly GCF_000248055.1 of Gordonia sputi NBRC 100414. Taxonomy (GTDB): domain Bacteria; phylum Actinomycetota; class Actinomycetes; order Mycobacteriales; family Mycobacteriaceae; genus Gordonia; species Gordonia sputi. The sequence goes on from NZ_BAFC01000107.1 coordinate 29,749, forward strand.
CTGCATGGTGACCACGGCCGCCAGGATCAGCGGGATGGCGAAGAAGATGTCGGCGAGTCGGGAGATCAACGAATCGAGCCAGCCGCCGTAGAAGCCCGCGAAGATGCCGAGGAATCCACCGACGATCACCACTGCGAGCGTCGTCAGGATTCCGACGAGCACGGAGTCGCGCGCGCCGTAGATCACACGCGCGTAGATGTCGTGGCCCTGCAAGTCGGTGCCGAACCAGTGCGCGGAACTCGGTGAGAGCAGCGAGTCCTCGAGGTTTGCGTACCGCGGATCCTGATGCGCGAACAATCCGGGGAACGCGACGATCAGCAGGATGAGGACGAGCAGGATCATCGAGACGATGAACACCGGCTTGGTGCGAATCTCCTGCCACGCGGACTTCCAGAAGCCTGCCGGATCGACGTCGTCGACGAACTCGTCGACCTTGAGCAATTCGACGTCTTCGGCGTCGGCGACGAAGCGGTCCTGGCCGGGAAAGAAGCTGGGGTACGCGTTCAGAGCTGCGTCGGTGTGTGGGGTCTCAGGCATAGCGAATCCTCGGATCGAGTGCGGCATAAAGCAAGTCGACGACGATGTTGCAGACGAGGTAGATCAGCACGAGCACCGTGACGAAGGAGACGACGGTCGGGGCCTCGCCACGGATGACCGCTTGATAGATCGTTCCGCCGACGCCGGGGATGTTGAAGATGCCCTCGGTGACGACGGCTCCACCCATCAGCACTCCGACGTCGGTGCCGATGAACGTGACGACCGGAATCAGCGAGTTGCGCAGGACGTGCACGGTGATCACGCGGGGTCGTCGAAGACCCTTGGCCGACGCGGTGCGTACGTAGTCGGCGGTCAGATTGTCGGCGACCTCCGACCGCGTGAGTCGCACGATGTAGGCGAATGAGACTGCGCCGAGGACGAATCCGGGAAGGATGAGGTGATAGAAGTCGAGGTTTCCGCCGACCGTGACCGGGAACAGATGCCACTTCACACCCAGCAGGTACTGCGCGACGAAGCCGAGCACGAAGATCGGTATCGCGATGATGATGAGAGTGACGATCAGGATCGCGGTGTCGTACCAGCGCCCCTTGTTCAGGCCGGAGATCACACCGAAGACCACGCCACCGATCGTTTCGACGACCAGCGCGATCAGGGTCAGGTTGACCGTCACCGGGAACGCGCGCTTCATCACGTCGAACACCGGTTGCCCGGAGAACGAGGTACCGAAGTCGAGGTGGAAAACTCCGCCGATGTAGTTGAAGTACTGCACATAGAACGGTTGGTCGAGGTGATACTGCGCGCGTAGTTGCTCAATCAGGGCCGGGGACATGGGTTTTCCGCCACCGAGAGCCGCGATGGGATCGGCGGGGACGAGAAAGACCATGGCGTAGATGAGGAACGTGGCGCCGAAGAAGACGATCACCATCTGTCCCAGACGGATGAGGAGATATCTGGTCACCGGGTCACTCCTTCGCTTCCTTGGTGATGTTCGGGTAGTCGGGCAAGCCGTTCCAGGCCAACTGCGCGGTGACCTCCGACGCCGAGCCTCCGGCGCCGATGTAGTCCCACAGCGGAATGTTCGGCAGATCCTTGAGCAGGGTTTCCTGTGCGACGTTGGTGAGCCGGTAGGACTCGTCGTCGGTGCGTGCACGCTGCGCGGCGGTCAGCCGCGAGTCGAACTCCGGCGAGACGTACTGCGCGTCATTGGAACCGGCTCCCGTCACGAAGATCGGCGCGAGGAACTCCAGCATCGACGGGTAGTCACCCTGCCAGCCCGTCCTCGCGGCGGTCTTGATCGTCTTACTCGTGATCGCCGAGCGGATCTGCTTGAGCGTCGGCTGTGGAGCGCCGTGCGAGTCGATACCGAGGGTGTTCTTGATCTGGTTGCACACCGCGTCGACCCAGACCTGGTGATCGCCGTCGGAGTTGTAGGCGATTTGGAAGGAACCGCTCCACGGCGCGATGGCGTTGGCCTCCTGCCACAGCTGCTTGGCCTTCGTCGGGTTGTAGTCGAGGACGTCGCTGCCCGGAATATCGCCGTTCCATCCAGGTAGGGAGCGTGCCGTGAAGTCTCTCGACGGGGTGCGGGCACCACGGAAGACCACCTTGGTGACCTCCGGACGGTTGATCGCCATCGAGAGCGCCGCACGACGCAACTCTCCTTCGCGCCCCGCGGCGAAGTGTGGCAGGTAGTAGGGGATCGCGATCTGCTGGTTGGACGCAGTCGGTTTGGTCAGTGCGTGCTTGCCGAGCGCCTTCTTGTAGGAGTTGAGCGCGCTGACCGGCACCGTGTCCGTGACATCGAGATTGCCGGAGGTGAGGTCGGTGTAGGCGGTGTCGAGGCTGGAGTAGAGGACGAAGTCGATCCCGCCGTTGCGTGCCTTGTCGGGGCCCTTGTAATCGTCGTTGCGTACGACGTTGATCTGCACGTTGTGGCGCCACGCGTCGGGCCCTGCCATCTTGTAGGCACCGTTACCGATCGGGTGTTCGCCGAATTCCTTTGCGCCCTCGGTGAAGAATACGTCGGGGAGCGGCTTGAACGGTGTGAAGCCAAGTCCCAACTTGAAGTCGATGTTGGGCTGCGTCAGGCGAACGGTGAAGGTGTGGTCGTCGACAACCTTCAGGCCCGACATCTGATCGGCCGTCGAGTTCTCGCCTGCGACCGCCTCATATCCGTCGATCGGCTCGAAAAAGCTCTGCTGCAGTTGGGCGTTCTTCGTCGCGGCGCCGAAATTCCATGCGCGAACGTAGTTTTCGGCTTTGACGGGTGTCCCGTCGGTGAACTTCCAGTCCTTCTTGAGATGAACTGTGTAGGTCTGGTTGTCCGTGGTGTCGACGGACTCGGCGTTCGCAAGCGTGGGTTTGCCGTCGGCGTCGTATGAGTACAACCCGGTGAACAGTGCATCCACCACGCGACCGCCGCCGTTTTCGGCGGTGTTCGTCGTGACGAGTCCGTTCTGCGGCTCGGTGCCGTTGGCACTGATGATGGCATTCGGACCGGTCGTACTGACCGTCCGCGCACCGTCCATGCTGCAGCCCGTCGCGACCATGGTGGTCGCCGAGGCGAATGCGAACAGGACTAGCGCGATCTGCCGGCGTGGACGATGTCGGCGTCGCAAACGTGCCTCCCCCGGGTCATTTTTTTGTAGACATTCCTACTGACCTTACGACCAAAAAAGTTAGACCTGCTCACGAAAATGGACTAACCGGACAGCGAACTTCTCCGGCCCTGCTCGCAGCGGCAAAGATGGATACGCTTGTGTGGTGAAAACCAGCTCGTACGAGCAGACCCGGGTCGTTTTGTGGTCGGTTGTCACCTTGCTTGTCCTGATCGTGCGCTTCTTGGCGGTGTTACTGACCGTTGTGTGCGTGATCGCGTGGGCGATCGCGATGGTTCGCGACTCGTGGAACAACATGTTTTTCGTTCCCGCGATCGTGTCGGCGGGTTCGCTCCTCGTCAGCACGTATCTGTACAGCTATTTGCGTGCGCGCTACCCGCGTCGTAACGGCCGGTTACTGTAGTCGGTGCCGCTTCGACCTCGGTCTTGTTGCTGAGATCACACTCTGCACGGCACAATTGAGTGAACGTCGGGTGTCGATCAGCCCCGACGGGATACTTGGAGGGCGCATGACAGACGCTGCTGCGGTGTCCTCGACGATCCGCCGGGCCTACGAGGAGTTCCTGGCGAGCGGCGCGGTCCCCGAGACAGTGCGGTCCGTCGTCGGCGATTCGTGGGCGCGTTCGTTACAGCGTGGCATCGACCCAGCGGCCGGTGCTGTCGAAGCGCAGGCAATGAGCGACGAAGAGTTCGTGCGGTACCGCGAGGAGCATCCCATCACCGCGGTGCGCCCCGTCGTGCAATCTCTGATGCTCGACGACATCGCCGACTCAGGTGTTGTGTTGGCGCTGACCGACAATGTCGGTCGGCTGCTCTGGGTGGAGGGCGAGGCGTCTGCGCGGGATCGGGCCAGCCATATCAACTTCGTCGAGGGCTCGGTGTGGAGCGAGGAGGTCGTCGGCACCAATGCTCCCGGGCTTGCGTTGGCGACCGGCCGCGGTGTGCAAGTGGTTGGGCCCGAACACTTCTCGAGTCCCGTGCAGGAGTGGAGTTGCGCGGCAGCGCCGGTCCACGACCCCGCGACAGGGCACGTCATCGGCGTGATCGACGTGACCGGTGGCCGCGAGGTAGCTGCTCCCTTCGCACTGTCAGCGGTCCGTTCCGTGGTGGCGGTCGTCGAGCGTGAACTGAGGGCGCGGGCCGTCGACCTTTCTGTTGCGTCGACCTTCGAGGTAGGCGCTCGAGCACGACTGACCGTGCTCGCCGACAACGCGTATCGCTGGCAGCGTGGGGGAGGTGCCGCGAACGGGAGGTCGTTGTCTCGACGCCACGCCGAGATCCTGCTGCTGCTGCAGCGCTATCCCGAGGGCCTGAACACCGAACAACTGGCGTTGATGCTCGCCGACGACGGCGTCGACCCGGTCACCGTTCGTGCCGAGATCTCTCGGTTGCGACGCGACCTCGGTACCGATGTGATCGAGTCCAGGCCGTACCGCCTGACCGTCGAATTGTCGTCTGACGTGGGAGATCTCCGCGAGCAGATCGCGGGCCACGGCGATCTCGTTCCGGTGATCGAGGCGATCGGTCGTGGCGGGTTGCTCGTCGAGTCGAACGCTCCCGGGATCAGCGAACTGTTCGAGGAGCTTCGCGAGGACGTCCGCTCGCGGGTCATCGCCGAGGGACAGGTGGCCGCGCTGCGGGCATGGACGTCGTCGGTGCATGGCCGTGACGACCTGGCCGCGTGGCGCAGATTTGAGCATCGGCTACCCGTCGGGCACCCCGACCGCGCGCTCGTCGGGGGTCGGATCAGGATTCTCGACCGTCGTTACGGCGTCTGACGGTTTCGCTGAACGGGTCTCCACCAACCCTTTGACCCCCAAATGGGGGTATGCCGAGTCGATCGTGATCGACGTAGTGTCTGCTGTGCGTGCGTCACCGACGGACGCTGCTCGGTCGCGAGGGCCGCAAGGTGCGACTGAGTCAGTACGCCCGGCGCGGTTGACCACGGATTCGTCCGACACTGAACGCAGTGTCGCTGCCACTCGCGGCGATCTTCACCAACCTGAGCGGGTACCGGCACGTGGTCGCGACTCCGCTGCTGGCCGAGCTTGCCCGCGCAGCAACCTTCGGGCAGGTCGACACCGTCATCATCGACATGAGTGCCCACGTCGCAGGGCACATCGACATCGCAGGCGCATTGGTCCTCGACCCTGCAGACGACCTCGATGCCCTCGAGGAGATCGCGCGAGCCGCACTGGGTCCCGGTGCCCGTGTGATGAGCGTGCGGTCCGACGATCTACCCGACGGTGTCTCCGCTGCCGGGCTCCTGCGATTCGCTACCGAGGGCTGACCGATGTGCACACGAATCCTGTGGAACAAGAGCGAGCCGTACGTCGTAGCGCGCACCATGGATTGGCCTGACACCACCATGCCGGTGATCACCGCGATGCCGCGTGGAATCACGCGCGACGGAGCGCTTGCAGGCGGGGAGGAGATCGCTGCGAACGGTGCTCGCTGGACGTCGAAGTACGGCTCGGTCGTCACGACAGTCTACGGCGTCGAAACCGCGGACGGCATGAATGAGCGTGGCTTCGGCGCACACCTTCTCTACTTGGAGAATGCTGACTTCGGTGAGCGTGATCTGCGCAAGCCGGCAGTGGGAGCGCATTTGTGGACTCAGTATCTCCTCGACCAGGCGGCGACCGTCGCCGATGCGGCGGTACTTCTTCGAGCTGACCACCGCACCGGGCGTCCTCTGGGTGAAACTCGACGAGCTTGTCTTCTCGGACAGCGGTCGCTGCCTGGTCATAGATCCGGCAGGTATCTCGCTCACCGGCGACGTCACGAAGGCCATGGCCGTGGCCGAGCTGCCCTTCTGATCAGTGCTCTGAACTGCGGCGATGTGACGCCGCAACGTTGCAAACGTTACTGCAACGTGGCTGCAACCACTTCGCTCCTAATGTGTGCAGCAGATCACACACGGCCTATTGAGTGGCTTGTGTGGCAACGAGAAAATGGCACTGAGGAGCTACACAATGACTGTCTACGCAAAGCCGGGTACCGACGGCTCGGTGATGTCCTTCGAGTCCCGCTATGACAACTGGATCGGCGGACAGTGGGTCCCGCCCGTGAAGGGGCAGTACTTCGAGAACCCGTCGCCTGTCGACGGCAAGACCTTCTGCGAGGTCGCGCGCTCGACCGCCGAGGACATCGACCTCGCGCTCGACGCCGCGCACAAGGCCGCTCCGGGATGGGGCAAGACGGCTGTCGCGGAGCGCGCGCTGGTGCTGCTGCGTATCGCCGACCGCCTCGAGGAGAACCTCGAGAAGATCGCCGTCGCCGAGACATGGGACAACGGCAAGGCTGTTCGTGAGACCCTCGCCGCCGACATCCCGCTGGCAATCGATCACTTCCGCTACTTCGCGGGCGCTCTGCGTGCTCAGGAGGGCTCGATCTCCGAGGTCGACGAGGACACCGTCGCCTACCACTTCCACGAGCCGCTCGGCGTCGTCGGCCAGATCATCCCGTGGAACTTCCCGATCCTGATGGCCGTGTGGAAGCTCGCGCCCGCTCTCGCCGCGGGCAACGCCGTTGTCCTCAAGCCTGCGGAGCAGACCCCGGCGTCGATCCTGTACGTGATGAGTCTGATCGCCGACATCCTCCCCGCGGGTGTCATCAACGTGGTCAACGGCTTCGGTGTCGAGGCGGGCAAGCCGCTCGCGTCGAGCAACCGCATCCGCAAGATCGCGTTCACCGGTGAGACCACGACCGGCCGCCTGATCATGCAGTACGCCTCGGAGAACCTGATCCCGGTCACTCTCGAACTCGGCGGCAAGAGCCCGAATATCTTCTTCAACGACGTGATGGCTGCCGACGACGGCTTCTTCGACCGTGCGCTGGAAGGCTTTTCGATGTTCGCGCTCAACCAGGGCGAGGTCTGCACCTGCCCGAGCCGCGCGCTCATCCAGGAGGACATCTACAACGACTTCATCGAGAAGGCCGTCGACCGTGTCTCGAAGATCAAGCAGGGTAACCCCCTCGACACCGACACCATGATGGGTGCCCAGGCGTCGAACGATCAGTACGAGAAGATCCAGTCGTACCTCGCGATCGGCAAGGACGAGGGTGCAAAGGTTCTCATCGGCGGCGAGGCTGCTCACCTCGGTGGCGACCTCGAGGGTGGCTACTACATCAAGCCGACCGTCTTCTCCGGACAGAACAACATGCGCATCTTCCAGGAGGAGATCTTCGGTCCGGTGCTGGCCGTCACGACCTTCAAGGATTACGCCGACGCCATCCACATCGCCAACGACACCCTCTACGGATTGGGCGCGGGCGTCTGGAGCCGTGACGGTGCCACCGCCTACCGTGCAGGCCGCGAGATCCAGGCCGGACGCGTGTGGACGAACACCTACCACGACTACCCGGCACACGCCGCGTTCGGTGGATACAAGCAGTCGGGCATCGGCCGCGAGACCCACCTGATGATGCTCGAGCACTACCAGCAGACCAAGAACCTGCTGGTCGGCTACGCGCAGAACGCCAAGGGCTTCTTCTGATCCTGACGCCAGGCACGTCGACGCCGCCACGCAACCTTTTTCAGGTTGTGTGGCGGCGTTCGTCGTGTGCAACGCGGATGCAACAGAACAGCGACTACTCTGTGGTTCAGATCACAGTGAGAGGTAAACGATGAGCAGTACAGAATCAACCCCGTCGACGTCGGCCTCAGCGGCCGCGGACGGAGCGGTGCCTGATCGTGTGATCGCCACAGACGCCGCCGTGCAGCTCCTGACCAAGTTGTCGGAGCTGCACGGCGGGCTCATGATTCACCAGTCCGGCGGATGCTGCGACGGTTCGGCGCCGATGTGTTATCCCGTCGGCGACTATCGGGTCGGCCAGCGCGACGTCCTCGTCGGAACCATCGAACTGCCCGAGCCCCTTCCCAACGTGCGGGTCTGGATCAACGGCGACCAGTTCGAATTGTGGAAGCACACCCAGTTGATCCTCGACGTCGTGAAGGGTCGCGGTGCCGGATTCAGCCTGGAGGCGCCGGAAGGTGTCCGATTCCTCTCTCGCGCAAGAGCTTTCAGTGCGGAAGAGAACGCAATTCTCACGGCGAATCCGCCGCTGACCGGCGCTGCAGTCGGCGTCTGACGGAGGTCGTTTCTCGGACGGGGGTGGCGTGTCCCCCGTGAACCGGTCCGGGTTGTTTTAGAGTCCCGATTGCCCTGATGAGGGCAGAGAAGGGACGATGAGGACCATGGCAGGACGCAAGCGTCACTCGGCGGAGGACATCGTGCGCAAATTGCGCCGGGCCGACGAGTTGGCCGCCGAAGGCAAGACCGGCGAGGCGATCGCCGCCGATCTCGAGGTGTCGGCGGCCACCTTGTACAACTGGCGCCGCCAGTACGGCGGTATGGACGGTGACGCCGCGAAGGAACTCAAAGAGCTGCGCGAGCAGAACAGCCGACTCAAGCGGTTGCTCGCCGATGCCGAACTCGAGAAAGACGCGCTGCGGGAGATCGCCAAGGGAAAATTCTGAGCCCGACCGCCAAACGCGCCGCCATCGACATGCTCAAGGACGTCAAGAACATGTCAGAACGTATGGCGTGCAGGGTAGTTGGGCTTTCCCGTTCCGCCTATCGACGGCTGCCGCAAGCGCACACCCCGTCCGACCCCGACGCCGCGCTGCGCGAGCAGTTACGCACGTATGCCCGCAAGAACCCCCCGGCACGGGTTCCGCCGCGCGTGGGCGCACCTGCGTTTCGACGACGGTATCGAGATCAACAAGAAGAAGGTGCACCGCCTGTGGAAGGAGGAAGGACTGCAGGTGCGGCGCGCTCCGCGCCGCAAACGGGCCGGCCAGTCATCGGTCCCGGTCGTTGTCGCGGACGCACCGAAAGTGGTGTGGGCATTGGACTTTCAGTTCGATTCCACCGTCGATGGGAAGACGATCAAGATCGCGTCCATGGTTGACGAACACACCCGCATGTCGTTGCTGAACATCGTCGACCGGTCCATCACCTCCGAGAAG
>NZ_BAFC01000106.1 GCF_000248055.1 Gordonia sputi NBRC 100414
AGCCCACGGGGTGATGCTGGTGGGTGCATCCGGCAGCGTACTCGGCCGGGGTTCGATAGCCCAGTGCCGAATGCCGGTGTCGGTGGTTGTGGTCGGCCTTGAAGTCGCCGATGACCACACGGGCCTCCAACAGGGTGGGCCAGCAGTTGCGGTTCAAACACTCGTCGCGCAACCGGTTGTTGAACGACTCGATGAACCCGTTGTTCCACGGCGTGCCGGGCGGAATGTAGGAGATCCCCACCGACCCTGCACAGAAG
>NZ_BAFC01000105.1 GCF_000248055.1 Gordonia sputi NBRC 100414
AGCCCACGGGGTGATGTTGGTGGGTGCATCGGGCAGCGTACTCGGCCGGGGTCTGGTAGCCCAGCGCTGAATGTCGGTGTCGGTGGTTGTGGTCGTCTTTGAAGTCGTCGATGACCACGCGGGCCTCGAGCAGGGTGGGCCAGCAGTTGCGGTTCAAACACTCGTCGCGCAACCGGTTGTTGAACGACTCGATGAACCCGTTGTTCCACGGTGTGCCGGGCGGAATGTAGGAGATCCCGACCGACCCTGCACAGAACGCCTGCAGGGCTTCTGAGATC
>NZ_BAFC01000104.1 GCF_000248055.1 Gordonia sputi NBRC 100414
GGTTCACCCACAAGCGGCGTCGACGCTTACGATCTTTCGAATTGGTCAGCGTCCCATCCGGATCCAGATGCGCCAACAATCGTGAACCCAAATTGGTGATCTCAGCAGGCGTGAACTCGACCGCATACCCGGCCATCTGCGCTTCCGCAGCAGCTTTCGTCTCCGCCGACACCTCACCAGGGATGGCCTCCAACACCTCCAACACCGCGCGGACATGCGCGCCAGCGACGCGACCCTCCACCACATAGCCGGCCAACGTCGGACACGACGGCGGTAGCCGGTCACCGCAGATCGTGGTGAACGATCCGGTCGCCGCGATCACCCGATACCGGGCGGCCGGATCACCAATATGCAAACGCTGCCCCATGAAATTCCGAATATCGCGGAAACCCAACGAATGCGGCAGATCCCGGTCGGAAGCCTCCACGATCAACCGATCGGTGACAGCGCCCGCCGTCCGCAGTGCCAACCGTTCCGCCTCAACCGTGGCTTCCACCAGCACGTCATCAGACACCAACGACACATCCACCGTCGCCAACTCATCCAACACCGCTGCCAGGCGTGACAGTTTCTC
>NZ_BAFC01000103.1 GCF_000248055.1 Gordonia sputi NBRC 100414
TGCCACCACCGCATCGGCCGACCCCACGGCCGCCGACCCCAAAGCCGAAGGCGCGCCACTGGTTCCGCTGTTGCTGCGCTTGCTGTTGCTGTTCACGTGCCGCCACCCCCCCACCCCTGCGTCGTGTCGAATACGTGTTCTACACTACCCGACAATACGGACACTGTCGAGAAAATTCTCGAACACAGGATCGAACAGTGGATAGTCGCCGAAACAGGCGCCATGAACGTTGAGTTCGCCTGCACGACAAGATGACTCGCAACATCGACTCCGCCGATCAGTTGATTGACGAGTCTTCAAACGCTTGAAAGCTTCCGTCGGATCGCTCATCTGCACACAGCTGGGAGTCGCCGACAAGGACGCTCGAGTCAGAACGCCGACATCGCAGATCCGAGGTATTCCTCACTGCCGCAACATGATTCGCCAACACACGCACCCAGACCGGACATAGGTAGAACGAGACCCCTTCGACGCGTCGTCGAAGGGGTCTCGTTCAAGCAGTAGGAGTGTCAGCTCGGGAGAACTTCGCCTTCAGCTTTTCGACGCGCTCTTCGTGCTTTTCCTTCTTCTCAGCCTTCTTCTCGTCGTGGAGCTTCTTACGAGCTGCCTCGGCTGCGGCCTCTGCGGCATCCTGCTGAGCCTCGAGCTCGGAGAGAACCTCGTCGAGCGGGCGACGCACGATGGCACCGTCGTACTTGGTCACCAAAGCGTCGAGCGCTGCGGTGTCGGCCTCGTCGGTCTGCGCGAGGATGGCATTGCCGCCGAGACGAACGGTCTTGCCGAACTCCGTGATCGCGTCGTCGAGGTCGTCGGAACGGCTGGCGTCGACCAGCGCGCCGTCTGCGGCACCGAGGCCGAATCCGAGCAGAACACCGAGGGGCCCACCGAGCACGCCGATCAGCATGCCGATCAAGGAGCCACCGACCGTGGCGTCGCCGGACTTCACGTCGCCACCCTCGGTGATCGTCAGATGACCCGCGTCGTCACGCTGCACGATCGCCGCGGAGACCAGCCCGACCGATGAGCCGGAGTTGGTGATGGTGTTGTACACCTCGTAGGTCGTTGAGTTCTCTGGAAAACTGATCGCTACGACATATTCGATCATGTCCTGCTTTCCATTTCGCAGTTGTACGACTCGTCCCCCACGGACGGAACCTTCGGCCCCGCATTTACACCGCAGCGTGAATCCGCAACCGTGGGGTGTGGATGCTCGACGTCAGAAGTGTGACCGTCCCATCACCACGTGTGATTTTTTCGCACTGGCGGCCGTAAGGTCCTTGCGCATCAACGGTTTGTTCACCTTCTCGGTGAAGGTCTCGATCAGCGGTCCGGTAAAGAATGCGGTGACCACAGTGCCCGCACCGATCGTGCCGTGGAAGATCACTGCAAGCACGACAAAGACCAAGTCTTGACATGTTCGCACTGCCCGATACGGCATTTCGATCAGACTGCGTGTTGTCCCGACTGTCGTCTGGTCCGGTCATCGCTGAACGTCACCCGCCTCGGTCACAGGCCCCCTGATAACAAGTGATACCAAGGGTGCCACCAAAACGACAGCGATCGGGCGATTTCGGGCCTTTGTGCTCTCGCGTCGCGTCGTCGCAACGTGAATC
>NZ_BAFC01000102.1 GCF_000248055.1 Gordonia sputi NBRC 100414
GGCAGAACGCGCAACTGATGTCGCGGTTGACCGCTGATTTGGATCCGATTGCCCGTGCCCGGCTGGATACGGTGTTGGACTCGTGGGCAAAACCCGGCATGAATAACCCGGATGATCCCGACTCACCTGTCGGTCCGATCACCACCGCGAACGCTGAGCAGGTCGCGGCGGCGTTGCGGGATCAACGCTCACCCGCCCAACGCAATCACGACGCGTTCTCCGCCCTCCTCGGGCAAGTACTCGAATCAGGGATGTTGGGCAACACCCACCGGGGATTACCGATCCAGGTGATCGTCACGACCAGCCTGCACGAGTTGGAAGCACAAGCAGGGATCGCACAAACCACATCCGGAACACTCCTCCCAATCCACGACGTGATCGAGATGGCCGCCACCGCCGGTGCCAGCCAGTATTTGGCGGTGTTCGGTGACCACACCAGCATCCCGTTGTATTTGGGTCGGTCGAAGCGGATCGCGTCGTTGGGGCAGCGGTTGGCGTCGTTTGCCTCGGCGGGCGGGAAGATGTGTTCCGCACCGGGGTGTAATCAGCCCGCGAGCAGGGTGCAGATGCATCACGCTGCGAAAGACTGGGCCGACGGCGGGTTGACCGATATCGACCAATTGGTCCCGGCGTGTGATGTGCACAATCGGCGGGTCGGCAAGAAGCCTGGCCAGTTCACCACCCGCATGATCACCGACGGACCCGATACCGGCCGGGTTGCGTGGCGATTGAACGCCAAACCCGGCATGCCGCAGAATCCGGAACGTATCAACCGCGTCGCCGACGTCAAAGCCGATTTCCACGACTACCTCACCGCCGAACACACGAGTAACGAGGCTGCAGCGGCTGCACGCGCGGCCGGGACGGGCGCGACGGTAACTGAGATCGGCGCGCGAGGCACGGGTACAGCCGACGCCGAGATCGTCGCGGACGCAGTCGGTGCATGGATGATGTCGCCGCCTTCGACGCCCGGTACGCCGAGGGCGAATGAGTCGACGTTGACCGGCGTCGAGCTCGCACTGCTGGGCGCGATACCTTCCGGCGATACACCGCGCCTCAGCGCGCGGGTCGACATCCAATGGAATGTCACTGATCCACCCGACCCCGACTCGCCCACAGACCCGGACGCGCCAACAGGTCCGGCCCCACCAGTCAGCCCCTGGTGGCTCGGCGGCATCGACCCGCCAGGAGGCGTCGACCCACCGCTGGCCGACGCAGCCTGACCACCACGTCAGCCGACCCGCGCGCCGACCCGGCCGACACGCTAGCCCGACGAACCGGGCGAGCCGTCGAATCCGGTTGTGCCGCAACCCGTCTACACCCCGCCACCACATCCCGGTGGCGGGGCAGACGTGGTGGACACACGAGGTTGGGCACGCGTGGTTGGGGAGACGGAGCAATGCCGGGCCGACCTTCAGATCTCAGCGGGCATCGGGAGATTTACGAAGCCTGACCACATCGTCGGTAGCTGTGCGGAGGCGTCGAACTGCTTCGCGAAGTGCATCGGGTTGCAGGGTTGCGAAGCTGAGTCGCGCGCTGTCGCCGAGGTCGGCATCGACGGCGAATGCCGAACCCGGAACGAACGCCACGCCGTACGACAGTGCGACACTCAGGAGCTCGCTGGTGTCGACCCCGGGCAGTCGTACCCAGCAGAACATTCCGCCGGTGGGTGAGGTGTACTCGACCGAATCGCCGAACTCGTCGTCGAGAGCAGATGTCAGGGCGTGTGCGCGGAGGGAGTATGCCGAAGCGATTGTGTCGATGTGGGCGTCGAACCACTCTGTGTCCGCGAGTAGGTCGGCCACCATGAGTTGGTTGAGTGTTGATCCGCACAGGTCCGCAGACTGTTTCAGTCGTTCCACCAGCGCGACCACTGCCGGCGGCGCGTTCAACCAGCCAACGCGCAGTGCCGGTGCCAATGTCTTCGACGCAGAGCCCAGTCGGATGGTCCGTTCGCCGGGGATCGGGCTCGTTGGCGCGCCGTCGAACGCAAGGCGTCCGTATGGATCGTCCTCGACGATCCAGAAACCGTAGGTCTCGGCCAAATCGGCGAGACCGGTGCGGGTCTCGGTGCTCGCGGTTACTCCCGAGGGATTGTGGAAATTGCTCACTGTGTGCACGATTCGCGGCCGGACGCCGCGTTCGAGGAGCCTCGACAGTTCTCCGACGTTCGTGCCGTTCCTCGTGATCGGCAGGGCCACGATCTCGGCGCGCACGCATTGGAACGCCTGTAAGGCACCGACGTACACGGGATCGTCGACGACAACGACGTCGCCAGGGTCCACCAGAGCCTGAGCAAGCAACGACAACGCCTGCTGAGATCCGTGCGTCAGCAGGATTCGGTCTGGATCGACGGCTTCGATGTTCGCAACCACATCGCGGCAGAGCGATACTCCGCGGCTGGTCGTGTATTGCAGCGCATCGGGCCGGCCGATCGTTCGTGCAGCGGCGTCGGCTATCCGGTCGCTCGGGATTAGATCGGTGGCGGGAAGGCCGCCCGCGAGGCTCAGCACTTCGGGTTGCTCGGTGACGGCGAGGAGGTCGCGAATCGCCGACCCTCGAATGCCTCGCAGCGCTGCTGATTCGATCGGGACTGTGGGAATGGTCGAGGAAGGCGGCATGGCGCTTCACTCCTGTTCTCGGGAAATGAACGGGGGAGGTGATGCGGATGGTCACCGTAAAGGCGGTGCTTCGGGTGGAGCGCCTGCCACGAGGCTAGACGATCGATATCAATATTCGATATTTGATTCCCATATAGTGGACAGGTCCCAAGGGGGCCGAGTGCGTTGGTGGCGGATGGGATCGATTGTCTAACGATAACGACAATCGTTTACAATAGCGTCATGAAGGTACGTAACTCGGTTCGCTCACTGAAGAACAAGCCCGGCGCCCAGGTGGTGCGGCGTCGCGGGCGCATCTTTGTCATCAACAAGAAGGACCCTCGATACAAGGGTCGTCAGGGCTGACGCTGGCGGCTGGCCGTCGTCTATCAAAGCCGTCGGCTGGCTCCCGGTGATTCACTGTCCGTTCAGGCGGCCGTCCTTCCTCGTATAGGCGGCGGTCGTCGATAGGG
>NZ_BAFC01000101.1 GCF_000248055.1 Gordonia sputi NBRC 100414
GGGTCCTTCACCTCCGCAGAGCAGCACCCGTTCGTCACTGCCATGATCCGCGCGCTCGAGACCGGTCGACGCAAGGGTGGGCTGCGCACCGCGCCCGGCGGTCGCTACCTCACCGCCCTGCTCGACCGCCGCAACGCGCAGGCGCAGAACTACGTCGACGACCTGCTCGACGACCTCATCGCCGAACGCGAGCACACCACCGACCAGCACGACCTGCTCGGGATCATGCTCAACGTCGCACATCCCGAGACCGGAGAACGCCTGTCACCGTTGAACATCCGGCACCAGATCCTCACCTTCCTCGTCGCGGGACACGAAACCACTTCGGGTGCTTTGTCGTTCGCGTTGTACTACCTGTCGCAGCACCCCGAATTCCTGGAACAGGCGCAACGTGAAGCCGACGACGCACTCGGCGACGACCCTACGGCGATGCCGACTTTCGAGCAGGTGCCACGCCTGCGCTACATCCGGCGCGCGCTCGACGAGGCATTACGCATGTGGCCGACGGTGCCCGCATTCGCACGCAGCCCACGATCGACGACGATGCTCGGCGGACGGTATCGCATGACACCGGAAGACTGGGCGGTCATCATCCTCGCCCAGGTCCACCGCGATCCCGCGGTCTGGGACGATCCGGACTCCTACGATCCAGATCGCTTCCTCCCCGAGAACGTCAAGAAGCGTCCGGCGCACACCTACAAACCGTTCGGCAACGGCGTACGCGCCTGCATCGGAAGACAATTCGCGCTCCACGAGTCGGTGCTCGTCCTCGCGAGCCTGCTCCACCGATACGACGTCGCACCCGATCCCGACTATCACCTTCGTGTCGACGAGCGACTCACCATGGTGCCCAAGGACTTCTACGTCTCGCTGACACCGCGCAGGGTGCCCGCCCGGTTGTCGGAACAGCCTGTCGGCTGACGGCCGCTCACACCAGCGTCGCGAGCTCGCGGATCGTGGCGGCGTCGCGCGTGGTCACCATCAGCATCGTGACACCCGCCGACTCCCACTGCTTGATCTGCTCGCGCACCTCGTCGGCGGTACCGACGATCATCGTCTCGCGCACCATCTCGTCGGGCACCGCGGCCAACGCCTCCTCCTTACGACCCGCGAGGAACAGCCTGCCGATCTCATCGACCACGTCGCCGTAGCCCATTCTGCGGTACAGCTCGGCGTGAAAGTTCTTCTCCTTGGCGCCCATCCCGCCCACGTAGAGCGCGGTGGCGGGCCGATACGCGTCAACGGCGGCGGCGACGTCGTCGGTGATCACCACCTGCACGGTCGCCGCGACCTCGAAGTCGTCGCGTGTCCGACGTGCACCCGGACGCGCGAATCCCTCCGCGAGCCACGACTCGTACTGATCGGCGAGCGAGAGGCTGTAGAAGATCGCGAGCCAGCCGTCGGCGATCTCCGCGGTCTGTGCGACGTTCTTCGGCCCCTCCGCGCCCAACCAGATCGGTATGTCGGCGCGTAGCGGATGGGTGATCGGCTTGAGCGATTTGCCCAGCCCGGTCGCGCCGGGCGCGTCGGCCGGATACGGCAGCGGGTAGTGCGGTCCCGCGCTGCGGACTCGGTCGGCGCGCGACAGAACGTCACGCACGATCTGCACGTATTCCCTTGTGCGAGCGAGTGGTTTGCCGAACGGCTGCCCGTACCACCCTTCGACGACCTGAGGTCCCGACACCCCTAGCCCGATGATGTGTCTGCCGCCCGAGAGGTGGTCGAGGGTCAGCGCATGCATCGCGAGCGATGTGGGCGGTCGCGCCGACAACTGCGCAACTGCGGTCCCCAGCCGTATCCGCGACGTCGCCGCGCCCCACCAGGCCAGCGGGGTGTAGGCGTCCGACCCCCACGACTCCGCGGTGAACACGGCGTCGAATCCCGACTCCTCGGCCGCGGCGATGAGCTCCGGGGCGTCGACGATGGGGTCCGCTCCCCAATATCCCAGTTGCAGCGCAAGTTTCACGGTCTCGACCTCTCCACGTCGCCGCCGCGACGACAACCATCATCGCGGCCTTGTGTCTCAATACTAGAACGTGTTCTACTCGAAGTGTGAGCAGCATCGACACATCTCCGGCCGTGACGACCGCAAGTCCCGTCGCCGTGGTGCCCGATCCCGAGACCACCATCCTGACCGCTGAGCTGAGCAACACGTTCAGCTACACGCGTTCACTCGGACCGGTGTTGAGCCGGTTCGCATTCGGGCTACGCGACGGGCACATCGTCGGATCGCGGTCGGCCGACGGAACCGTGTCGGTACCGCCGATCGAATACGACGCCGCGACGGGCGCACCGATCACCGACATCGTCGACGTCGCCTCCGTCGGCACGGTCGTCACGTGGTCGTGGAATCCCGACCACATCGACGGCCAGCCGTTCGACGCACCGTTCGCATGGGCGCTGATCCGACTCGACGGCGCCGACACCGCGTTGCTGCACGCGGTCAAGGTCGACGGGCCGGCAGACATCGAAACAGGTATGCGGGTCCACGCGGTCTGGCGCGCGGCACGCAGCGGCCGCATCGACGACATCGCCTACTTCGCACCCGGCGACTCCGCTGAGCATGCCGAGCCGAACACCGCCGACAACCCCGACGACGAGAACGTCATCATCACCACCCCGATCACGACCAGCATCATTCACTCCGCGACCGAAGAGGAATCGCGCTATCTCGAAGGCCTCAAGGCGGGCAAGCTGATCGGGACGCGTATCGGCTCAGGAGTCGACGCCGGGCGCGTCTACTTCCCGCCACGCTCGGTGAGTCCCGCCGACGGTGCGCCTGCAGTCGAACACGTCGAACTTCCCGACACCGGGACCGTCACGACGTTCTGCATCGTCAACGTGCCGTTCCAGGGGCAGCGGATCAAGCCACCCTACGTGGCGGCGTACGTGCTGCTCGATGGCTCCGACATCCCATTCCTGCACCTCATCCTCGACGCTGCCGCCGACGAGGTCCGCATGGGCATGCGGGTGCAGGCGGTCTGGGTCCCCGACGACGAGCGCGAACTGTCGATGGGATCGATCAGCCACTTCCGGCCCACCGGCGAACCCGACGCCGAGTACGACACCTACCGCGAGTTCCTCTGACCCGCGATCCCCATCTCTAGGAGAAGCACGTGACCCTCCCCCGCATCGCGATCGTCGGGTTCGCCCACAGTCCCAACATCGTCGGCACACACGGCACCACCAACGGCGTCGAAATGCTGATCCCCTGCTTTGACAAGCTCTACGCCGAGCTCGGCATCTCCCGCACCGACATCGAGTTCTGGTGCAGCGGATCGTCGGATTATCTTGCCGGGCGTGCCTTCTCGTTCATCTCGGCGATCGACTCGATCGGCGCGATGCCGCCGATCAACGAGTCCCACGTCGAAATGGACGGCGCGTGGGCGCTGTACGAGGCGTGGGTGAAGATCGCGAGCGGCGAGGTCGACCTCGCCCTTGCCTACGGCTTCGGCAAATCCTCTGCGGGAGATAGCAATCGCACGCTGTCGATGCAGACCGACCCCTACACGGTTGCCCCACTCTGGCCGGGCGACCGCGCTCTCGCCGGACTGCAGGCCCGCGCGGGTCTCGACGCGGGTACGTGGACCGAAACCGACATGGCCGCAGTCGCAGCACGCACGACCGGGGCGTCGACCGACGACCTGCTCGCGACCGACTACGTCGCCAATCCCCTTCGCGCACACGACATAGCGCCGTTCACCGATGCCGCCGCAGCCGTCATCATCGCCAGTGAGCGCCGCGCCCGCGAGCTCGTCGCCAATCCCGCATTCGTCACCGGCTGGGACCACCGGATCGACAGCGCCAACTTCGGTGCACGAGATCTCACGGTCTCGCCGTCGACGACACTGGCCGCCGACACCGCATTCGGCGATCGCACCCGCGCCGTCGACGTCGCCGAGATCGCCGCCCCGTACACACACCAGGAGATCATCGTCCGCAACGCGCTCGGACTGCCCGCCTCGGTGCGGATCAATCCGTCCGGCGGCCTACTCACGGGCAATTCGTTGTTCAGCGGCGGCCTGCAGCGTATCGGCTACGCGGCGCACTCCATCCTCACCGGCGATGCGCAGACCGCGGTGGCGCACGCGACGAGCGGCCCTCTGCTGCAACAGAACATGGTGGTCACGCTGCAAGGTGACTCGAACAGCGGTGATTCGAAGAGCGGCGACTCGATTGTGGGAGACGACAACTGATGGCACACAACAACCGTGCGGCGGTCCTGGGCACCGGACAGACCAAGTACGTCGCCAAGCGGCACGACGTCACGATGGCAGGGATGTGCCGCGAGGCGATGGACGCAGCCCTCGCCGACGCAGGGGTGAGCATCGACGAGATCGACGCGATCGTCATCGGTAAGGCACCGGATCTTTTCGAGGGATCGATGATGCCCGAGCTGGCCATGGCCGACGCCCTTGGCGCCGTTGGCAAACGACTGATCCGCGTGCACACCGCGGGCTCCGTCGGCGGCTCGACGGCGAACGTCGCGGCGTCGTTGGTGTTCGCGGACGTCCACAAACGTGTGCTCGCGATCGCGTGGGAGAAGCAGTCCGAGTCAAATGCCATGTGGGCGTTGTCGCTTCCGGTTCCGTTCACCAAGCCGGTCGGCGCGGGAGCGGGCGGCTTCTTCGCCCCGCACGTGCGCTCGTACATCCGGCAGTCGGGCGCGCCAGAGCACATCGGCGCGATGGTCGCCACCAAGGATCGACGCAACGGCGCGCGAAACCCGTTGGCCCACCTACATCAACCCGACATCACCGTCGAAAGTGTGATGGCTTCGCAGATGCTCTGGGACCCGATCCGCTACGACGAGACATGCCCGTCCTCCGACGGCGCGTGCGCGGTCGTCATCGGCGACGAGCAGGTCGCCGACGCCGCGGCTGCCGACGGCCGTCCGGTCGCGTGGGTGCACGCCACCGCGATGCGCACCGAACCGCTGTTCTTCGCGCACCGCAACACCGTCAACCCCCAGGCGAGCCGCGACGCCGCAGCAGCACTGTGGAAGTCCGCGGGCATCGACAATCCGATCGACGAAGTCGACGTCGCCGAAGTCTACGTCCCGTTCTCGTGGTTCGAGCCCATGTGGCTCGAGAGCCTCGGCTTCGCCCCCGAGGGCGAGGGCTGGAAGCTCACCGAGGCCGGCGAGACCGAGATCGGCGGCCGCATCCCGTTCAACCCGTCGGGCGGCGTGCTGTCGTCGAACCCGATCGGGGCGTCGGGCATGATCCGCTTCGCCGAGGCCGCGATCCAGGTGATGGGCAAGGCGGGCGACCACCAGGTGGCCGACGCCCGCAAGGCCCTCGGCCACGCCTACGGCGGCGGGGCGCAGTACTACTCGATGTGGCTCGTCGGCGCCGACAAGCCGTCGAACTAGTCGGGCCGCACGCCCGCTGGCGCGCAACTAGCCAGCGCCCGACTGGCCCACACCCCCGGCCCGCAGCTACCTCATCTGTGCACAGCTACCTTCTGCACCGCCCAAGGTAGCTGCACATAGATCAGGTGGCTGTGCCGAGAGCTGCACAGACGGTGGCTCAGAGCCGGCCCTCACGCCGCGCGCCGCCCGAGCATGCCCAGCACCCGACGCGCGAGCACCGCAGGCTCGTCGACGTCGCGCCAGCCCCACCGCAGCAGGGCGTGCCCGGTCTCGACGATCGCGTCGCCGCGCGACTTCTCCCCGAGTAGTGCACGTCGCGTCTCGTCGGCATCGTCGCCGTACTTCTTGTTGCCGTCAGCCTCGCCGCACAGCCGCGCATCGCGCCAGTACAGATCGACGCGCGCGAGGAAGTTCCCGTGCGCGTCATAGATGTTCACCTATAACTCGGGCTCAGGGACGCCTGCGTCGACCAGTTCGACGCGGCTACGCGTCTCGAGCACCGACTCACACTTGCGGTCGCACCGGCCGATCGCGCGAATCGCCGCGGCACGGCCACGCATCCCCGTGAGCAGGTCCAGCTCATTCTGCAGATCGTCGACGGTGCACAGTCCGGCGTGGAGCGCGGCGTCTCCCACTGCGATCGCTGGTATTCGCGCTCCGGTGCGCGCGATGTCGACCACAGTACGAGCAGGCGACACCACCAGCACACCGTCGACCTCGACGACGGCTGGCGGTCGGGTGTCGGTGATCAACCGCGTGCGCGACGTGGTGCGCGTGCCCGGCGTGCGCCCGCTGTCTGCGATCGACACCCGCGAGGTGTCCAACCCCCAGACCGGTAAGCCGAGCACCGCGGCGGCCGACGAAAGCGCAAGCGCCCGAGTATGTTTGGCGGCCCGCACCTCCGGCGTGCGGGCGTCCCGTCGTATCGCGGCGAGCGCTCGCTGCCGGTGCCGCTCTTCTGGAGTGTCTTCGGCCAGCAGATCCCGGGGAATCACTACTCCCGGCGCCAGCGACACGAGAGTGCCGACGTCGAGCGCCCGTCGTATCTCACGATCGACGAAGCCCGCCGCGAGGAGCTCGGCGCGGTTGACCGCGCCCGTGACGCCGTGGAAGTAGACCATGCACGTTGTGACGCGCGCAGCGTCGAATCGGTTCCATGAAAAATCCGCACCTCATCTGTCACGCCCCACCTTCAGCAGTGCCGAAGGTGAAGCGCCACAGACGAGGTGCGGATTTCGACGTCAGGACAAAGAGCGCAAGAGTCAGGCCGGCCGGACCGAGTTGATCGTCTTCTCGACCTCCCAGAACGCGCGCAGCGCCGACAGCTTGCCCTCGTCGTCGGCCCGGTAGGTGAACACGCCGTGCGCCTCCGACACGTGGCCCGCGATGTGGGTCACGATCTTCCCGACGTACGCGACCTCGTTGCCGCAGATGATCTCGTCGTCGAAGACGAAGTCGATACTCTCGGTTGTCGCGATCGACAGATCCCAGAACTGCGAGATGCGCTCTCGCCCTTGGAATCCGACCCCTCGTTCATCGAACATCGACGGCCCAACCGGGTCCTCGACCTTCGCGTCGGCCGCGAAATTGTCGAGCCAGGCCTCCTTGTCACGAGCCGCGACCGCCTCCCGCGATCGCCGACCCGCCACCACTGCGGGATTGTTCTCCCTATCGATGCCCAGATATGCGGGTTGACTCGAATCCTGTTGGGTTGCACTGGTCATCGGTCACCGAGTCCCGTAGTCGACCTGGAGTTCCTTCACGCCGTTGATCCAACCGTGCCGGAGTCGACGCGGCTCGTCCAGCCGCGAGATGTCGGGCACGAGGTCGGCGATTGCATTGAACATCAGGTTGATCTCCATGCGTGCGAGGTTCGCGCCGACGCAGAAGTGCGCTCCGTTGCCGCCGAATCCGACGTGCGGGTTGGGGTCGCGCAGGATGTTGAAGGAGAACGGATCGTCGAACACGTCCTCGTCGTAATTGGCTGAGCCGTAGAACAATCCGACGCGCTGCCCCTGCTTGATGTCGACGCCGCCGACCTGCGTGTCGCGCTTGGCGGTGCGCTGGAAGCAGTTCACCGGCGTCGCCCAGCGCACGATCTCGTCGACCGCCGTTGCGGGGCGTTCCTTCTTGAACAACTCCCACTGGTCGGGATGCTCCAGGAAGGCATTCATGCCGTGGCTGATCGCGTTGCGCGTGGTCTCGTTGCCCGCGACGGTGAGCAGGATGAAGAAGAATCCGAACTCGGCCTCGTCGAGGTGCTGACCGTCGATGTCGGCGTTGACCAGCGTGCTGACAATGTCGTCGACAGGACACTTACGACGCTCCTCCGCCATGTTGTAGCCATAGCCGAGGATCTCTGCCGACGCCATCTGCGGATCGACGCCTGCGAACTCGGGGTCGTCGTAGTTCATCATGCCGTTCGACCAGTCAAACAGCTTCTTGCGATCCGACTCCGGGACGCCGAGCAGATCGGCGATCGCCAGCAGCGGGAGGTCGACGGCGACGTCGTGGACGAAGTCCCCGGTTCCCCGGCCGGCAGCTTGGCGCACGATGGTGCGCGCGGCGTCGTCGAGCTTCTCTTCGAGCGCCTGCACGGCACGAGGCGTGAACGCCTTCGAGATCACCTTGCGCAGGCGGGTGTGCTCCGGCGGGTCGTGGTTGATCAGCAGCGCCTTGGTGACGTCGAGCTGGTCTTGAGGCATCTCGTCGTCGAACCGCATGATGACGCCGTTGGTCGACGTCGCCCAGTCCTCGTTGTTCTTCGAGATCTCGCGGACATGCGCGTGCTTCGAGACGACCCAGTAGCCGCCGTCGTGGAATCCGCCGCCCTTACCCGGGAGCTGGGCATTCCACCAGACCGGAGCGGTCTTGCGCAGGGCCGCGAACTCGGCGACCGGAATACCCTTTTCGAGCAGGTCGGGACTGGTGAAGTCCCACCCCTCCTGGTGCATGAACGGGCATGATGCTGGTGAGGATGACGTCTGGTCGGCCCCCACGCCGTCGGTCTGGATCACGTGAAATACCACCCTGTTCTCAGTGTTCTGCAACCGAGACGTGAACGTGTTCACGTCTCACTGGCGCTCACTGTACACACAGTATCGCACCAAAACAGGAACTCGTTCTACTTTTTCTTCGTCACAATGGACAGAAACAGGAACATGTTCTACTTTCATGCCAGAGCAGTGTTCTGCGCAGGAGAACAGCAGGTCCGCGCCAGAGCAGTCGGTCTGTGCACAGAAGCCTGCACAGAGAACGAAAGGTGACGGACATGGGTGTGCCGGTAATCGTCGAAGCAGTGCGAACCCCCATCGGCAAGCGCGCGGGCTGGCTCTCCGGTCTACACGCCGAAGAACTACTCGGCCTCACGCAGCGCGGGTTGATCGAGAAGGCAGGTATCGACGCATCGCTGATCGAGCAGGCCATCGGCGGATGTGTCACACAGGCGGGAGCGCAGGCCGGCAACATCACACGCAAGGCGTGGCTGTCGGCGGGACTTCCCGAGCAGACCGGCGCGACGACCATCGACTGCCAGTGCGGCTCGGCGCAACAGGCAAACAACCTGATCGCCGGGCTGATCGCCTCGGACGTGATCGACGTCGGCATCGCCTGTGGCGTCGAGCTCATGACGCATACACCCCTCGGGTCCAACGTCGGAGTCGACGCCGGTCCGTACCACGCGGAATCCTGGAACGTCGAGATGCCCAACCAGTTCGAGGCGGCGGAGCGTATCGCGGCACGCCGCGGGATCACCCGCACCGACGTCGACGAACTCGGGGTGCGAAGCCAGCAACGTGCGCGTCAGGCATGGGATGAGCACCGGTTCGACCGAGAGGTGTTGAGCCTCAAAGCACCTGAGCGCACCAAAGAGGGCGTGGTGACCGGCAACATCATCGACGTCACACGCGACCAAGGACTTCGCGACACCACGCCCGAATCGCTCGCGGCACTCAAGCCGGTCATCGACGGCGGTATCCACACCGCTGGCACGTCGTCCCAGATCTCCGACGGCGCTGCGGCCGTCCTGCTGATGGACGAGACCAGAGCACGCGAGCTCGGACTCCGACCGCGAGCGCGACTGCGGGCGGCCGCCCTCGTCGGTTCCGAGCCGTACTACCACCTCGACGGCCCGGTCCAAGCCACCGAGCGAGTGTTGGCCAAAGCGGGAATGTCGTTGTCCGACATCGACATTGTCGAGATCAATGAGGCCTTCGCCTCGGTTGTCCTCAGTTGGGCCCAGGTGCACGGCGCCGACATGGACAAGGTGAACGTCAACGGCGGCGCGATCGCCCTCGGGCACCCGGTCGGCAGCACGGGTTCGCGGTTGCTCACCACCGCTCTCCACGAACTCGAACGCCGCGACGCGCAGACCGCTCTGATCACCATGTGCGCGGGCGGCGCACTGGCAACCGGCACCATCCTCGAGCGCATCTGAGAGTCACGGGAGCGCGCATAAGGCTGAAAACCGTCCGGCACAACTCGATTCACCGATCGTGGCGAAAGCGATCAAACTCGGCTCGCGTCTCAACACCGCACTGTACAAACGCAGCGGAGGTCGGCTCGGCCGCACCTGGCGGGTCGGCGCGGCGATGCGCAATCCCGTCGACGTATGTCTGCTGACCACGGTCGGCCGCAAGTCCGGCCAACCACGCACTGTGCCGCTGCTCTATCTGCGCGACGGCGACACGATCGTCGTCGTCGCCTCGCAGGGCGGATTGCCGTCGAACCCGGCGTGGTACCTCAACCTGCGCAGCAACCCCGACGTGTCGATCCAGATCGGTTCGCAGACGGGCGAATACACGGCACGGACGGCGAACGAACAGGAGCGCAACCAACTCTGGCCCCGCCTGGTGGAGCTGTACGCCGACTTCGATACCTATAAGGCGTGGACCGATCGCACCATCCCGGTGGTGATCTGCACACCACGCTGAGTCACCTGCGATCACCCGACACGTCCGCGTGCGCGGGCAATGCGCGAATCGCCGCACCCGCCCATGCGTCGAGAAATGCACGACGCTGCGCGCCCGACCGCTCCGTGCCGTGGTCGATCATCATGGACTGCAGTGTGCGCAACACGATTTCGACGATGACGTCCATCTCGGCCGGGCCGTACCCGAGAGCAGCCCAGTCGACGTCCATACGCTCGACCATCGAGCGCGCGAATCCCTGACCGGCCTCCGACGTCACTCCCTCCACAGCGAACAGACTCACATTGTCCGCTCTGAACAGCAGGCCGACATAGCGGTCGTCTGGCAGTTCCTGGAGTACCACGTCGATTCCCTCGACGACAGCGACGTCGGGCTCACGAATACCGCTGACACGTATCGCGATTCGCTCGAGAAACGCGCCGACGGCGTCGAACGCGGTTGCCCGGAGTAGCGCCTCGGTACTGGGGAAGTATCGATACACGGTCTGACGAGTGACTCCGAGAGTGCGCGCGACGTCGCTGATCGTCGTCGCCACACCGTGTTCGTCGATCGCTGACCGCGCGGCCGCAAGAATGCGCGCCGTGGCCTCGGCGTCGTCGACCGGGACGCTTCCGGCCCAGCCGTGCGTACGCATGTCTCGCGACCACCTTCCGGCACCGCTTTCCCAGTACCTATGTCCCGGCACCCACTTCCCAGTACCGACCTCTACCAGCGCAGACCGTATCACGGGAAAACGACCATACACATGTAATCCGACTGTATGGTGAAGCCATGACAGCCATCACCACCGATGCGGCGTGCCCATTCGGCAAGGGTTTCGATTTCACCGATCCCGATGTGCTCGAATCCGGCTTACCGATGACCGAATTCGCTCACCTGCGCCGGACTGCGCCCGTCTGGTGGAACGAACAGCCACTCGGCACCTCCGGTTTCACCGACGGCGGCTACTGGGTGATCTCGCGACACAGAGACGTGCGCGAGATCTCGAAGAACAACCAGGTGTGGTCGACGAACGCCAACGGCGCCATCATCCGACTCCCCGACTACGTCACCCCCGACCAGATCGAGTTCACCAAGGCGCTACTCGTCAACCACGATCCGCCGGAGCACACTCGTCTGCGCAAGATCGTGTCGCGACTCTTCACACCGAAGGCTGTTGGGTCACTGGAGGAGAATCTCGCAACGTCGGCACGCCAGATCGTCGAATCCGCCGCAGCCAAGGAGTCGGGAAACTTCGTCGACGACGTGGCCATCCACCTTCCCCTGCAGGCGATTCTGGATCTCATCGGTGTCCCGACAGCCGACCGTCCACGTATTCACGAGCTCGTCGACGCGATCATCAACAGCGACGATCCCGACAACACGATCGACCCCGCGATGGCCAACGCTGAACTGCTCGGCTACGCCTATTCGATGGCCGAGGAGCGTCGGCGCAACCCCACCGACGACATCGTCACCACGCTGATAGAAGCAGACATCGACGGAGAGTCGTTGTCCGACATCGAGTTCGGGTTCTTCGTCATCCTGCTGATCACCGCGGGAAATGAGACGACGCGCAACGCGACCAGCCACGGCATGAATGCCTTCATGTCCCATCCCGCGCAGTGGGAGTTGTTCAAGTCGCAGCGCCCGAAAACCACGATCGACGAGGTGCTGCGCTGGTCGACTCCGGTCAACGCCTTCCAGCGGACGGCCAAGGTGGACACCAGCATCGAGGGCGTCGACATCGCCGCGGGACAACGGGTCGGAATCTTCTACGGTTCGGCAAATTACGACGAGGACGTCTTCGACGACCCGTTCACGTTCAACATCCTCCGAGATCCCAACCCGCATCTCGCGTTCGGCGGCAACGGCGCCCACTTCTGCATCGGTGCCAACCTCGCGCGCCTCGAACTCTCCCTGATCCTCAACGCTGTCGCAGACGTACTTCCCGACATCGAGCGGATCGGCGAGCTGCGTCGTGTGCGATCAGGCTGGCTCAACGGCGTCAAAGACCTGCCCGTTCGCTACGGCGCGGCCGGGGGCTGCCCGGTCGCGCACTGAGCAGTCCCTGCGTCTCTGGATTGCCCACTACCCCGACGTCGCTTTACTCACATCACATTCACGTGCAGGACAGCCACCGGCCCGGTTGAATGGCAGCATGGCG
Source organism: Gordonia sputi NBRC 100414 (assembly GCF_000248055.1). Taxonomy (GTDB): domain Bacteria; phylum Actinomycetota; class Actinomycetes; order Mycobacteriales; family Mycobacteriaceae; genus Gordonia; species Gordonia sputi. The sequence goes on from NZ_BAFC01000101.1 coordinate 12,449, forward strand.
AACGAAAGCACTGAGTTGGCAGACCCGCGAGTTGCTGTCGTGGTCCCCGCCTACAACGAGGTCGGCTACATCGACGACACGATCCGGGCGTTGCAGCAGCAGACTTTTCGCGATACCGCCGCCCACGATGCTGGTGCGCCATTCCGCATCATCGTGGTGGACAACAACAGTACCGACGGGACAGGCGATCTCGTTCGCGAGCTCGCATCCCACTCGGATGTCCCCATCGATGTGCTCACCGAAACCGAGAAGGGCACCGGCAGCGCCGCAGACTCGGGCTTTCGTCATGCCATCGACGGCGGAGCCCAGTTCATCGCTCGCACCGACGCCGATACACTCCCCGCGCCGGACTGGCTGACACAGATCGTCGCCCCACTGCTTGATGGCAAAAGCCTTGTGGGAGGCCGGGTGCGGGCCCGCAGCTCCGATGGAGCCCGTGCCATTGCGTTCAACCTGATCGGCACGACGTGGCGTCTCGGACACTTCATCACCTGGTTGCGCACACGATCTCAACCGGCGCACCTACGAAAGAGTTTCCTGGTCGTCGGCAACAATCTCGCTGTCTCCGCTGACACCTACTGTGCGGCAGGCGGATTCCCGCGAACGAAGATCGACGATGTCGACGAGGACGCTGTGTTACAGCAGCGTGTCACCGAGTACGCAGGTGCAGACTCCGTAGCGCTCGCACCACATGCCGTCGTCTACACATCCCTTCGACGACTGCAGGCCTACGGAACTCGGGGTTATCTCGATTGGTATCACTCCAAGAACGCAGGCGACGGCGACGCGCCCACTGATGTTCGCTGATCAACGAGGCGCTCGCTGATCTCCCTGACCGCAGCACCGGTGAACTCCAGGACGTCGTCGACCACGGACTCCGCCGCAGCTGTAGCGGGGTAACGAACTCGTGCATGAATACCGTCGTCGTCGCGCCACAGCCACCACTGCACGTTGTCGGTCGCGTGGTCTCCCGACAACTGTTGCACTGCAACATTGTTCGAGGGCCGACGTTGACGGGTGTAATCGACGTACGAAACCATGAAGACATCACCGCGCGTACTACGCAATCTGCTGCCGAATGCCTGATAGACCGCCGTCAGTCCGACGCTCGCGAGCGGTATGGCTTCGGAAAGTCGATCTGCGTTGAGCGGCAACAGTTCGACGACATCCCCCTCACCGTGAACACGCAGCGGGATGTTGGACACCACCCAGGCAACGATCGACTCGGATGTCTGAAGTCCCGCAGGCACGATCATCGCGGTGTCGGCCGGACCACCCGCCAGACGAATCGCGCGTCCGATGCACGTCAACAGCGCCGAAAACGTTCTCGCGCCACGCGTGTGTACAGCCGAGCTGAAGTGCTGCGCCTCAGACCTACCGAGGAGCGTGCTCACCCGTGTTCTCATCGGCGCTCGTCGACCCGGTTCCAGACCCAGGTCGAGGGGGAAAGCTGGTATCTCCCAGTCGGACTCGTCGAGGAAGCGGAACCAACCGGCAAGTCGCGGATCGTCGGGAGCCACCTCGCCGCCGAACAGGTGCGCGCGCACGGCGGCCAACCCCGAGCCGGCACTCGACAATGGACGGCCGGCAATCACGTCGGAGATGTCCGCCGCGAGCACCGTCAACGATCGGGCGTCGACATAGACGTGATCGAACGCGCAGATCACCGTGGTGGTATCGGGACGGAGCACCGCAGCAAAGAAGTGTGACAGCGGCTCGGTTGGGTTGCACGCCATAGCGATTCGTGCGAGGACCAGCTCCGTCATACCCGCGTCTGACAGGCCCTTCGGAGCCTGCGAGTCGACGCTGACGCCGATCGACGACAAGGGGACCTCACGCCGACTGAGGTCATCGCCATCTGCGGAAACATAGGTCCGCAGTACGTCGTGGCGGGACAGCAACACCTCGGGGAGCCGTTCCAGCAGCCCGCGATCAACCGCATAGGGAAAGTCGAGGACCAGGGTCAGCGAACCGGGATGTCCCGCTCGATGCGAATCGACGTGAAATCGCTCGTTCTCCGACAGCCCGGTATCGGAAGGCAGACCATCTCCGATGAGATCGGCACGAAAGACGACGAGTTGGCCTGATCTCAATGAATAGTCTTGTATACCAGCTAGTTTCATTGCCGCACCCGGGTACCCGCGATCGCGGTGACCGCGGACTCCGCAGATTCCAGGAGCGCCCTGAGCTGCGCAGCAACCGTGTCGAGATAGCGCTCGATGTGTGCGCGCGCAACATCATTGTCGGGAATCTGAGATTCGACGACCAGCCCGTCGACCATCCGACTCAGCCACAGGTTGGAGTTCTTGGTTTTGCCGATCCCGGGAAAGCCCACAGTTGTGCCGACAGTGGGGTCGTCGATTCCCGGAAGCCGACGGTGATCGATGTAGGTCACCATCTGAGGAGAACCGGCCATCTGTGGAAGCTCGCCTGACCGCGCAAGCACCTGCAGAACCGCACCGATCGGAGCCGCGGCAGCGCCCTTAGCTCGCTTCACCGCGACGGATGCCGTGCGCGCCAGTTCAATCGGGTCAGCTCCGGGATCAACGTCGAAGTAAACCGGCGCGAAGTTGCACGCCCAGCCCTGGGTGAACTCGAACTCGACCCCGCGGGTTGCCAGCGCGGTCGTCGTGAAGAATCGCTTCTCCCCTGTGCATATGTACTGCGCAGATGCCAACGCGGAGAAGAGACATCCAGCGATGGTGACCCAGCTCGACGAGGCACTGACGACGTCGAGCGCATCGGCTTCGTCCGCCGTGAGCAGATCACGGCGGCAGCGCACAGCAGGCACGGGAGCGTCGTCGTCGAGTCCGAGTGAAACCGGTGACGCGGGAAGAGATCCCTTGATGGACAGAGCTTCTCGCCACGCCTTGACGCCGATGTCATCGGCGCGCACACGCGCAGCACGACGATGCTCGTCGGCCACGTAGTTGCCGAACGATGCCACCTCGGTCAACGTCGCCGACGTTCCCGAGGTCTCCGCCCGATACAGTGCGTTGATCTCATCCATCGCCAGCCATAACGAATAGCCGTCGCCGTGAACGTGATCGGCGCCGAGGTAGAACGTGAACCCGCCGTCGCCGTCGCCGTCGAACGCTCCGAAGTGCATCGACTGCGGGGAATCGAACGCGGTCGCAACGGAGATGCGATTCGCGAGGTAGTCGCCCGCATCCTCGGCGTCGACTTTCCGATCCCGGCCGAGCGGCCACTGCGCCGCCATCTCGACGTGGGTCTGCGGTATGACGTGCCTTTCGACACCCACCTCGCCCAGTGTGTAGAAACTCCGCAGTTCGTCGTGCCGTTGCACGAAGGCTGTCAGCGCTGCGGCCATCGCCACCGGGTCCAGTGTGGTGTCGAATCTGGCGACAGCGCCCACGACGGAACGCTGCTCGTCGCCGCGGGCACGCGCCGCGGTCGAAGTGACGACGTGCTCGGTCTGCAGAAACGTTGCACCACCGGTCACACGCGCGGCCTGCAACGCCGCATCAGGTGAACACAACGACCACTCGACAGGGGTACCGCCAGGAAACTGCTTACGCAGCAGTGGTTCTGGCGTCGCAGGTGCGCCGAATACCACCGTCATGCTGTGATGTCCGCCGATGCTCGCGACGCCATCTCAGGCGCAAACATGTAGCCGTGGTCACCAGTGCCGACGATCGTGCGCAGAACCTCAGCGAACACGGAGATGAAAGCTTCGACCTCGCGCCTGCGCTCCCCTGACGGATAACGCGTCGAGATGTTGATCCCATCGGGAATTCGGTTGATCCACAGATACACCTCGTCGACGTCCCGGGTGGCACTGCGCAACACTCGCGCGTTTCGACGCTCCCACTCCGCAGCTCCCTGCGCCCGCCGCAGATCGATGTAGGACACGACGAATCCCGGGGGCGTCACGTCGCCTCCGATCAGATCAGCGATCGGGGCGAACGGTGCGGTACCCACGTCCTTGTACCGCGAGACCGACTCGGCAACGTGCGGAAGCGCCTGAGAGAAGGTCTGCGCACCAGCTGGATCAACATGCACCGGAACGAGACCGACGAACCACCCGACGGCCTCGCCCCACTCGGGTCCCGTGCGAGTGTGGACGGGGCTGATGAATCGCACTTCACCGGTCCCGGCGAGCGCCGCGCTCGTGATCGACATCGCTGTGTAGATGCCCGACGCCACCGAGCCACCCGCAGCCTTGCAGATGTCGTTGAATCGAGCGGCTTCGGCCCTGTCGAGAAGGTCCTGCGAAAGGCTCACCTGCATACCGGAATCCGGCTCGCGGGGAGGTGCTACCGCGCCAACGCCGCCGGTCGCGCAACGCGGGAAGCGCGGCATCGCATCTGGCTGGACGGACGTGGGTGAGTCGTTGAAGAACTGCCGCCAGGCGACGACGGCCGAGTTGTTCGCATCGATCTGTCCCCCCAGATGCCGCTCCGCATCACTGAAGTCCAGGTAGCTGCCGTACTCGGCGAGCCCATGATGCTCACCGTTGATCTCCGCGCGATAGAGGGCGCTGAGCTCATTGATCGCGAAAACCTGTGTGTAGGCGTCCATCACGGTGTGGTCGGCGCCGAAGACGACGAGGAAGCTGTCGTCACGGTCATCGGGTTCCAGAGTCACGACGACGCAGTGCGGCCAACTCAACGGGTTGACGGTGGTGTCGAAGTAGTCCTGGATCGTCTGGCGGGCCGAGTCGGGCGACGTCACCACACCCATCGAGAGCCCGGAGACTGCGACAGCCTCCGGCGCGACGGTCGTCCGGACCAGATCGTCCTCAGGAGTCCCACCGAGCTGGACCGCGGAACGAAGCGCCTCGTGGCGGGCGAACCACTGCCTGATGGTCGCGGCGAAAGCATCGCGGTCGAACGGCTCCTCGATGGTGAAGGCCGTTCCGATCCAGTGCCCGTGCCATTCGTCACCGAGTTCCGCAGCGCGGCGCGCATGCTCGAGATGCATGTACGAAAGTCGACGAGAATCCGAACGCCATTGGGCCGGGTCGGTGGTCGCTTCCCACGCAGTGATCGCGCCCGTGGGAACCTCATAGTCGGCGAGCTCTGTGTATTCCATCGGCATCCTTTTCAGTCACCTGCGCACGGGTACACGTGAATACCTCGGGTATCGAGGAGGTTTGCAGAGATTGTTTACAGAATGGAATTCAGCTGTTCATTCCACGTTCCAAAGTGGGCCAGCTCTCACGCTGTTGGTCTCGCCAGTAAGGCCATGCGTGAGTTCCAGGATCAACGTATCGAATTGTCGCCCCAATATGTTGCGCCGTCAATCTGGACTGCAATTGTTGGGTGCACCAGAGGGCCCCCGTTTCGATTGCTCCGCCAATGACCTGCCGATCGACAGGGTCCGAATTGTCCGGATATCCGGGCTGATCATATGTGCCCGACCGCCCTGTTCCAGTGGATATGTAGAGCGTGGTGCCGCGAAGGTTGTGTGCGAGCGACAGTACGTCGTGGGCCGCCCAACCCGGGCTACCCGGGGGTCCCCACATGTTATTTGCGTCACCTCCGAAAGCTGCGACGATCGCCCGCGGATACGTCTCGCCAGCAAGGCCGGCGGTGCTGTAGCAACCGCTGTAGGCACCCACCGCCTTGTAGAAACCCGGGTTCCTCGCGGCGAGCACCAATCCCGCTCCCGCACCCATCGAGATCCCCGCGATCCCCCGCCGCCCGTTGCCGTCGAACGCGGCGTCGATAAGGGGCGGCAGCTCCTTCACCAGGAAGGTTTCCCACTGGTAGCGGCCAAGTTTCGGGTCGTCGCGCTGCCAATCGGTGTAGAAGCTTCCGTTGCCTGCCAGCGGCATGACAACGTTCACGTTCTTGTCCGCATAGAAGTTCCGGGCGTCGGTCTTGCGGAGCCACATGCTGTTGGCCGGATCCTCTTCACCGAGACCGCTCAGCAGGTAGAGCGAAGGCCTGGTTCCCGAGGGGTGACGAGGCGTGATCACCTGCACCTTGATCGTCTTACGCATGGCGGGCGAGTAGACGTACACCGCCGTCACGCCCTGCCCCTCGTCGACCGTCCGCTGTATCGTCGGACGCACGGGCTCGGCCTGCGAAACGCCGACTCCCAACAGCGCCGTTGAAATCACAGCGACCAGAACTGACACGGCACATCGCCACGCAAAGCGCGGTCTGCGGTTTCCAGCTATGACGTTTACCTCCAGATCGCGAGAGTGAGTCGCCAAAGAGTAGCGACTGCGCATTGGCCTCGCACGCGGACGGTGTGACACTAGCGTGTGCTGGTCGACAGTTTAAGACGATAGAGACATATGCCACTCCATGCGGATTGTCAGGAATCTCGCAGAATTGAACTCGCCTCGACACTTTACCGACAAGCAAATAGCCTGTTGAAGACCTGCCAAACGATCCGACGACGATGGAGGGCACTCGATGGTGATGTTACCGGCGATTGCAATCGAGGCCGAATCGCTCGGTAAGAAATTCGGAACTGTGAATGCAGTTTCAGACATTTCCTTATCGATACCGACGGGATCGGTGTGCGGATTGTTGGGCGCGAACGGCGCGGGCAAGACCACGACCGTGCGTATGCTCGCGACACTCATCCGGCCAGACTCCGGCTCGGCCCGCATCTTCGGTCGCGACGTCGTGAGACAGGCAACCGCCGTACGTTCGATGATCGCGTTGACAGGCCAGTACGCCTCACTCGACGAGGATCTGACCGCAGAGCAAAACCTCGAGTTGTTCGCGACCTTGCGCGGATTCGACCGACGAGCGGCTCGTTCTCGTGCACACGAGTTGATCGAACAGTTCGGACTGGGTTACGCGGCATCGCGCCCCGTGTCAGGCTTCTCCGGCGGCATGCGACGACGACTCGACATCGCCACCTCACTGATCTCGGCTCCGCCGCTTCTCTTCCTCGACGAACCGACGACAGGTCTCGATCCCACCACCCGCACTCAGATGTGGGCTGTCGTACGCGATCTGGTGGACAACGGTACGACAGTGCTACTCACCACTCAGTACCTCGACGAGGCCGATAAACTCTCCGACTCAATCGTCCTGATCGACGGTGGGCGGGTAGTGGCGGAGGGTACGGCCAAGTCACTCAAGGAACGTATCGGCACTCGAACGCTGCACCTTCACCTCGAAGACAGATCCAGAATGCGGGAAGCCGCAGCGATCGTGGGTGCGACGCTGTCGGCAGATGTCGTTCAGATTCCTGCCGAGGGCGCACTCTCGGTGATCACCTCTGCGCCGGGGCGGGCAGCACACGCTGTGTCCCAGTTGGAATCCGCCGGCATCGAGGTCGCCGAATTCTCGTTCCAGCGACCAACACTGGACGACGTCTTCTTCGCCATGACAACGGGGGAGTCGACTCGGGCATGAGCAGCACCATGGATCACACGGGATCCGGCGTAGCCGACCCCGCAGCCGAGGCGACGGGCAATGAGGTGACGGGCACTGAGCCGACGGACACTGGCGCCTCCAGCGGAATCGACTGGCCGATCACTCCTGTCGACAGAGTTCCCTTCAGCCAGGGGCTGCGTCAGACCTTCGCATTGGCTCGTCGCGGACTTCTCCGGATGAAGCACTCCCCGCAGCAACTGTTCGACGTGATCATCGTGCCCATCGTCTTCACAGTGATGTTCGCGAACATCTTCGGCGGAGCCGTTGCGGGTGGCGTCGACAACTACCTCGTCCTGCTTGTACCCGGTGTTCTGGTTTCCGTGGCGGTCACCACATCGGTGGTCACCGGAACCCAGTTGCGTGAAGACATCGACAGCGGAGTGTTCGACCGACTGATCTCGATGCCCATCGCACGCATCGCACCACTCGCAGGGTTGCTGACAGCAGACACCGTGCGATATGTCATCGCGAGCGTGATGTCTCTCGTCGTCGGCATCTGCATGGGCTACCGGCCCGAAAGCGTGATCGGCGTCATCGCGGGCGTCACACTTGTCGTCTACGCCGCGTTCTCGCTGAGCTGGATCTTCGCGCTGCTGGGCGTTCTGCTCCGCAAAGTGTCAGCAATACAAGGGATCTCGATGCTGGTACTGATGCCGATGACGTTCACGTCCAATGCGTTCGTGCCAACCACGACGATGCCCGGATGGCTGCAGGCGATCGCCGACGTCAATCCGGTCTCGCACCTCATCTCCGCGTTTCGTGGGCTGGCGAATGAGGGACAGATCACCAGCGATGTCGGGTGGACGCTCGTGGGCACGACTGCGATCCTGATCGTCTTTGTCCCACTGACGTTGCGCGCCTATCTCACTCGGTCATGACGATCACTTCGGCACGCACGAACGGGTCGATGCACTCGGCCCTGCCGGTTGAGCGCCTGACCACCGACGACGATCTCTTCGTACGGATGGAACACGCCCTGGGGCTCGGCGTCGTGAATCAGTGCGTGTGGCAGCTTCCCACCCGCCTCGACGCAGAAGCGTTCGCCCGATTGGGCGAGCGACTCTGCGCAGGTCGCGCATCGAGACTCGTCGCGCGGCGCCCACCACCGATTCGTGACGCGTGGCGGTATACGCCGACCGCCGGCTCCGTCGAGTTCTTCACAGACACGGTGAGCGCCGACGACGTCGCCGCGTGGATCGACACTCAGGCACGGTTTGCGCTGGACAGCGTGTCGGGCCCCTCCTGGCGACTGAGCGCGGCTCACTCCGACGGCATTGGTACGTACGTCTCGTTCACGGCGGCTCACGCGATCGGCGATGGCGCGACGCTGATCACAGCGATCACGGAGGCGTTGTCCGACAACACCTATGACACCGATGTCGAGATGCCGGACCTCGCGTCCGACCTGTCCGATGGAGTCAAGACCGCAGCACGCGCGGCCCACGCGGCAGCGTCGAGTGTCGTCGCGTCACTGCGGACCGCGTTACCGCGAGGCTCTGCGCACACTCAACCGGCACGCGTACCTCCTCAGACCACTGTGACGACCACAGCAGGCCCGACCAGTACGGGAGCGACCACCGGAACCGAGCCAGGTCTACCTCCCTCGGTGATCGTGACGGTGGATCGCGAGCACGCATCGAAGATTGCGGCCGAACGCAATGGCACGCCGAACTCCCTGTTCGTCGGAGTGATGATCGGGCTCCTGGAGAAAGCAGGCATTGCATCGTCGGGAGACATTGTCCCGGTGTCGATTCCAGTATCACGGCACCGCGATGATGATCGACGCGCCAATGCCACGACGGGCGTCACCGCCCACATTCGTCTCGATGTCAACCGCTACATCGACCTCAGCGAGATTCGCGACGCGTGCAAGGCCGCCTACCGTACGCTCGACGCCCAGCCCGGTCCCATCGCCGCGATGTCCACCGTTGCACAGGCTTTGGGCGATGGAGCCGTGCGCCGACTCGCTGGTGGAATGTCGACTCCCTTATGCGTCGCCTCTAACGTCGGGCGGGTAGATCCTTTGTTTGCGTCACTTGGTACCGGAGGTCTCGGAGTCACCGCGATGCGCGCCGTCACCACGGATACCGCCGGATTGGCCGGACACGCCGGCGGTATCAGCGGATGGCTGTGCAGTGGAGATGAGGTGCTCACGCTGGCGGTGAGCTCGCTGAACCCCGCCATGATCAACGATCGAAGCTCTCTCCGCGCATTGGTCGCCGCCGAGTTCGCGTCCTGGAACATTTCTGAAAAGGATTGGGGATCATGCGAATAGCGTTCGTCATGCACGGCAGTCGAGGCGACGTCCAGCCAGCGGTCGCGCTCGGAGCCGAACTCCGCCGACGCGGACACAGCGTCGAATTGGCTGTTCCCGACGACCTGGTCGCCGGGGCATCACGTTCTGGACTGCCGACGCGAAGCCTGTGTCCGTCAACGTCGGAATTGCTCGCGAGCTCGCTCGTGAAGCGAGACCTCAAGTCGTGGAACCCGTATAAGCGGTTGACCGCACTCCGCGAAGTCGGATCATACGGATCGGCCATGTCGGAGAGGGTCATGGGTGAACTCGCCGATGTGGCAGACATACTCGTCAGCGGACCAATGGCGCAAGAACGGGCTGCGACGGTCGCCGAGAGCCGAGACATCTCTTTCGTGCCGCTGCACTACTGCCCGATACGTCCCAACCATCAACTGTCGCCGCTGTATCGCCCGCTGCCCGCGGCGATCAGCGCAGCCGCGTGGCGCGCGGCCGACTACCTCGTCTCACTCACGCAGCGCCCGAACGACCGCGCACTGCGCCGTCGTCTGGGTCTCCCGTCGGCCTCGGGAACCATCGGCGCGAGGCTCCGGCGGCGGGGAACACCGGAGATCCAGGCGTACGACGCCGAGTTGTTCCCGCTCCTCGAGCGCGAGTGGGGAGAACAGCGCCCGTTCACGGGCTTCCTCCTGCCGGATAGCCTGACCCGAGCAAAACTCAACGGACACAACGACAATAGTCAGATCACCCGCATTCTCGAGTGGATTCGATCGGGACCTGCCCCCGTCTATGTCGGCTTCGGGAGTATGCAGATCCCACCCGAGCGGGTCTCTTCGATCGTCGAGGCAATCTTGTCGCTACGCCTTCGTGTGGTCGCCCAGACACGACATGCCCTGCCAGAGCGCGATGGCCTTCTGCACCTCACCGAGTCCGTCGACCACGAGATCCTCTTTCCTGAGTGCCGAGCAGCCGTCCATCACGGCGGAGCCGGTACCACCGCCGCCGCTCTCCGAGCCGGAATCCCATCGGTTGTCGGTTGGCTCAGCGCCGACCAACCACTCTGGGCCGCCGCACTTCGCGACCACGGAGCCGGGACCGGCGCTCCGCTGTCACGACTGTCGGACACCGACCTCGAACTACTTACCGCCGACGAGCCGTATCACGCGGCCAAGGCGTTGGCGGGCCACATCGTAGATCCGGGAGAGGCTGTCGACGCCGCATGCGACGAGATCCTGGAGGCGGCCGCGGGCCCGACCTGATGGCCCGTGCCCCCTGATCCACCCAAACCTCCTACCCGACACCGCGATCCGACGACGCCCAGAACTGAGCGCGCAGGGCCTTCTTGTCGGGCTTGCCGAGTCCGGTCAGCGGCAGCGACTCCACGAAGATCACGTCCTTCGGCGACTGCACCGCCCCCTTGCGCTGCTTCACCGCGTCCTGGATCTCCGCTGTGATTCGCTGCCGGTCATCGTCATCGGCCTCGACATCGCCACGCAACACGACGACGGCGGTCACCGCCTCACCCCACTTCTCGTGGGGCACACCGATCACACCGACCTGACCGACCGACGGATGCTCTGCGACAACGTCTTCCACCTCTCGCGGAAACACGTTGAAGCCACCGGTGACGATCATGTCCTTCGTGCGATCGACGATGTACCAGTATCCGTCGGCGTCCTCACGCGCGACGTCACCCGTACGCAGCCATCCGTCGCGGAACGTCTCCGCGGTCTGCTCCGGCAATCCCCAGTAGCCCGCGGCGAGAAGCGGTCCGGCAACACAGATTTCGCCCGGCTCGCCCTGCGCCACCGGCTTGTCGTCGGGTCCGAGGAGCGCGGTACGCAGAAACGACGACGGCCGCCCACAACTCGATAGCCTGCGCGTGTCTTCGCCCGGCCTGGGGTGCTCGTCCTTGGCGAGGTAGCTGATGACCATCGGCGCCTCCGACTGCCCGTAATACTGCGCGAAGATCGGTCCGAATCGCTCGATGGCCTCGGCCAGCCGCACCGGATTGATCGGCGAGGCACCGTAATACACGGTTTCCAGTGACGAGAGATCACGGGTGCGCGAGTCCGGATGGTCCATCAGGGCGTAGAGCATCGACGGCACGAGCATGGTGGCGCTGATCTTCTCCTCCTCGATGGTGCGCAACACCTCCGCGGGATCGAACTTGCTCAGCACCACCATCGACCCGCCCTTCATCAGCGTGGGGAGGAAGAACGCCGCGCCCGCGTGCGACAGTGGCGTACACATCAAAAAGCGCGGCCGCGTCGGCCATTCCCACTCCGACAACTGGATCTGGGTCATAGTCGTCATCGCGCGAACGGTGCCGATGACACCCTTGGGTTTGCCGGTGGTGCCGCCGGTATAGGTGATCGACATGATGTGATCCGGCGAGAGTTCGGCCGCGGTCAGCGGCGTCGCGTCGTAACCCGCAGCCTCCGCGACGACGTCGCGACCGACGTCGGACAACGCCTCGGGCACGGGACCGAGCGTGAAGATCTGCTTGAGTCCGTCGACTCGTTCCATGAGTGCGACTGCGCGCTCGACGAACATCGGCACCGGATCGATGACGAGCGTCGTCACTCCGGCGTCGGACAACACGTACGCGTGATCGTCGAGCGAGCCCAACGGATGCAGTGCGGTGCGTCGCCAACCCTGCGTCTGGCCAGCACCGATGACGAACAGCACCTCGGGGCGATTGAGCGCGAGCAGACCCACCGACGATCCCGTGCCCGAACCAAGCCCCTCAAAAGCTTGGACGTAGCGGCTGATCTCGTCGGCCATCTGCGCGCCCGTGAGCGTGGTGTCGCCGAGTTCGAGCACGTTGCCCGACGCGTTCTTGGCCAGTGCCGCGACAAGGAGGTCGCCCATATGGGTCGATCCGCGCAAGTGGTCGATTTCGGACTCAGAGATCTCAGATGCCATGCGTCTCAGAGTAGGACGTGTTCTAGATTCATGAAAGGTCAACCAGCCGATTGCTGCCTCTAGGTGCGACAATCAAGATTTCGCGGCCGCGATGGAGAACTAGAACCTGTTCCATGTCGTACCGGCCAGTAGCTCACTAGGATCGACAGCATGACTGATGTGGATCTGGCAACCGAACGTCGCGACATCGCCGACGCTCTCCTCACCGCTCTCGACCGACGACATGAGGTGCTCGACGCCATCGTCGACGCCGACGATCACACCCAAGCCGTCTCCGCGATCGCAGAACTCCTCGGCAAATCACAGCTCGGCGCATCGGCAATCCTCGACATGAAGCTCGACCAGTTAACCAAGGACGAACGCCGACGAAATCAGAGCGAACTCGACGACCTGAACCACCAACTGACCTTCACACTCGCCGAGCGTCCCGCGAGCAGCGGAGACACCGTCGTGCTGCGTGCCTTCTCCCCCAGCGACGACGCCGAACTGTTCGCCGAGCGGACCCGCGAGCTGGGGGTCGCCGGAGACGGCTCGGGCCAGCCGGCCCGCGAGATCGACCAGGAGATCGCACAGGCCGCAGGACGGGTCGACGAGGAAGAGGCGGCGTGGCTGGTCGTGACCGACGGCGACGACAAGGTGGGGTTTGTCTTCGGCGAACTCACCGACGGCGAGGTCGACGTCCGCGTCTGGGTCCACCCCGACTTCCGCAAGCAGGGATACGCCACCGCCGCGATGCGCAAGGCACGCTCGGAGATGGCGGGCTACTTCCCCGGAGTCCCGATGGTGGTGCGCGCGCCGGGCGTCTGACAAGCCTCTTCCGGCACCACCGCGTCGACGCTGAGTGGCGTACTCAGCGTCGACGCGGAAGTCCGAAACGCGCGACGATGGTGCGAATCCGGAGCTCGTCGTCGATCAGGAACGATTCGCTCACCGGCGCCCACAGCCCTAATGCCTTGGGGGCCACGTGGACTCGATACTTCGTCGACACCGTGTGGCCCGCGACCGCCGCCTCGAACCCGCTGACCCGATGAATCAGACGGAATTGCGGGCCGCGTGCCAGGCTGCGGGCGATATGGTCGCCGCTTCGCCCGGTCTTGATCCCCATTTCCACACGCGTGCAATCCGGGTGAAGACGAACACCGGACGGATCGTGGCTCACCAGCGCGTCAACGTACGCCCGCGCGGCGGCAATCCGTTGTCCGCCAACGGAATCGCCCTCGTCGACAGGAGCACCGTCGGTCATCGTGCCCCGTACACGGGCACCGGGGCCGGCGTCTTGGCCAGCAGATCGTCGACGACGGTCGTGAGTTCGGCAGGCTCCCAGCGGGCGCCCTTGTCGATCGACGCCGCGCGCTGCCAGCCGTCGACGACGGTGATCTTGCCGCCCTCGATCTCGAAGACCCTTCCGGTGACGTTCGACGATTCGACCGATCCGAGCCACACGACCAGCGCGGAGATGTTCGCCGGGTCCATCGCGTCGAACGAGCCGTCGTCGGGTGCGGCCATCTGCGCGGCCATCGCCTCGCCGGCCCCCAACGTCATCTGCGTGCGCGCCGACGGTGCGATCGCGTTGACCGTCACACCGTAGGCACCCAGCTCGGCCGCGGCCTGGACGGTGAGTTCCGCTATGCCTGCCTTCGCTGCCGAATAGTTGCCCTGGCCAACCGATCCGAACAACCCCGCGCCCGACGACGTGTTGATCACGCGAGCCTGCCGAGTCGAGCCCGCTTTGGATTCCGCCCGCCAGTACGCGGCGGCGTGGCGCAGTCCGACGAAGTGTCCCTTGAGGTGGACCCGGACGACGGCGTCCCACTCGTCCTCCGACATCGCGACGAGCATCCTGTCGCGCACGAAACCCGCGTTGTTGACCAGGATGTCGAGGCCACCGAACTCGTCGAGCGCGGTCGCCACCATCGCGGCACCGGAGTCCCAGTCGGCGACGTCGCCGACCGAGGCAACCGCCTGACCTCCACTCGCGGTGATCTCCTCGACGACCGCTGCGGCGGCATCCTCGGCGTAGTCGTTCACCACGACAGCCGCGCCGTCGGCCGCGAACGCCAGCGCGTGGGCACGTCCGATCCCCTGACCCGCGCCCGTCACGATCGCCACGCGACCCGCGTTCGACCCATGTCCGTTGTCGCTCAACACAATCCCCTCATGTGGATTCGTCCCCTTTTCGAACTCTGACTCTTACTGACTCACAAGGCGTTACCCGCGTTGGCGGCGTCGAGAAATGCCGGCTTCTCGCCACCACCGTGGACGGTGAGCATCGAGCCGGTGATGTAGCCGGCGAGCGGTGAGAGCAGGAAGGCGACGGCATTGCCGACATCCTCCGGCGTCGCCATCCGCCCCATCGGAATGGTGCGCCCCACCGCTGCGACGCCGTCAGCGTCACCGTAATGCATCTGTGCCAGTTCGGTTTCCACCGGACCGGCGATCACGGAGTTGATCCGCACACGAGGCGCCCACTCGACGGCCAGCGACGTCGCCGCGTTGTCGAGACCGGCTTTTGCCGCGCCGTACGCGGATGTACCCGGCGACGGCCGGTGGCCACTGACACTCGACACGTTGACGATCGCTCCGCCCGATTCCTGTTGCTGCATCACCGCATTCGCGGCGCGTGCGACCAGTAGTGGTGCGAGCAGGTTCAGTTCGACGATCTTGCCCGCAAACGACGACGACGCGTCGGCGGCGAGCGCAAACGGCGATCCACCCGCATTGTTGACGACGCCGTCGAGCGACCCGTAGGTCTCGACGATCTGCGCGACCATCGTGGTCACCGAAGCCTCGTCGCGCACGTCGCACGCGATGAACTCACCGAGCGCCAACGCGTCGTCGGTCGGGTTGCGCGCGCAGATCACCGGGACCGCACCGAGATCGGCCAACACCTTGGCGATACCCAGGCCGACGCCGCGCGCACCACCGGTGACGAGGACGACCTTCTTCTCCACACCGAGATTCGTCTCCCGTGGCGGGTCGAGACGTGTGACCTGTGACCGCGGACCCATGGGTGCTACCCTACCAAACAACCAAGCATTTGCTTGGTTGATGTTTTCCAGAGTCAGTGGTTATCCGGGTTCACTGCCTCGATAACGGGGTTCACAACACGGGATGCGTCCCGGGAGGAGGGCATGGCGTGCCGATCACCAGTACGCGCTCGGCGAGTGGTGTCACCACCATCACCGTCGACTATCCGCCGGTCAACGCGTTACCGTCGGCCGCGTGGTTCGAGTTGGCCGACGCGATTCTCGCCGCGGGCGACGATCTCGACACCCACGCGGTGGTGTTGCGGGCGCAAGGTCGGGGATTCAACGCGGGCGTCGACATCAAGGAGATGCAGGCAACCGAGGGGTTCGACGCGCTGATCGGCGCCAATCACGGCTGTGCCGCCGCGTTCTCCGCGGTCTACGACTGCAAGGTGCCGGTCATCGTCGCCGTCAACGGATTCTGCGTCGGAGGCGGAATCGGTCTTGTCGGCAACGCCGACGTGATCGTCGCGTCGGAGGGCGCCGTCTTCGGGCTGCCGGAGGTCGACCGCGGCGCACTCGGCGCCGCAACGCACCTCGCCCGTCTCGTCCCGCAGCACATGATGCGCACGCTGTACTACACGGCGAGCAACGTCACCGCAGAACAGCTCCTGCACTTCGGGTCTGTCTACAAGGTGGTGCCTGCCGACGAGCTCGACGCGACGGCGCTCGACGTCGCCGAGCAGATCGCCGCGAAGGACACGAGGGTCATCCGCGCGGCGAAATCGGCGATCAACCACATCGACCCTGTCGACGTGAAGGCCAGTTATCGCCTCGAGCAGGGCTACACCTTCGAACTCAATCTTGCAGGCGTTGCCGACGAGCACCGCGACGCCTTCGTCGCGACCGGAAAGCCGAAGACCGCACAGGGGAGCCGCTGACATGACCCAAACCTCAACGCCCCAGACCGCGACGCCGACCGACAAGACCAGCACCCTCGACGACGTCATCGGTGAACTCCGCGACGGCATGACCATCGGAATCGGTGGGTGGGGTTCGCGTCGCAAGCCGATGGCACTCGTCCGGGCCCTCGCCCGCTCCGACGTCAAGGATCTGACGGTCGTCACCTACGGCGGCGCCGACCTCGGATTACTGTGCGCCGCAGGCAAAGTCCGTCGCGCGTACTACGGCTTCGTCTCGCTCGACTCGGCACCCTTCTACGATCCGTGGTTCTCGGCGGCGCGCACGAGTGGCGCCATCGAATCCCGTGAGATGGACGAGGGCATGGTCAAGTGCGGGCTGCAGGCCGCTGCCGCTCGCCTGCCGTTCCTGCCGACACGCGCCGGACTCGGGTCGTCGGTGCCGGACTTCTGGGAGGGCGAACTGAAGACCGTCACGTCGCCGTATCCCGATCCCGACGGCCGCACCCAAACCCTGATCGCCATGCCTGCACTGCGACTCGACGCCGCATTCGTCCACCTCGACCTCGCCGACTCCCGCGGCAACGCCGCCTACACCGGCGTCGACCCGTACATGGACGACCTGTTCTGCGCCGCGGCGCAGCGTCGCTACCTCGAGACCGATCAACTGGTCTCGACCGAGGTACTGGCCAAGTCCGTTCCGACGCAACGGCTTCTCCTCAATCGGATGCACGTCGACAAGGTCGTCCACGCGCCCAATGGCGCCCACTTCACGTTCGCGGGCGAGTACGGCCGCGACGAGGCGTTTCAGCGGTTCTACGTCGACTCCGCGAAGGATCCCGAGAAGTGGTCGACGTTCCGTCGCCGCTTCCTCGACGTCGACGAGGAGACCTACCAGCGCGAGGTCGACGCCTGGCGCGGCGAGCAAGAGGAGTCGAAGTGACAACTGCGGCAACAGAAACGGCTGTGACCCGCGCAGAGGTGTGCGTCGTCGCATGCGCCGAGATCTTCCGTGACTCCGGCGAGATCATGGCATCGCCCATGGCTCCGGTGCCCCTGCTCGGTGCACGGCTTGCACGCCTGACCTTCTCGCCCGACCTGCTCATCACCGACGGTGAGGCCTTGATCCTCGCCGACACACCGCCGATCGGGAAGTCGGGGCCCATCGAAGGATGGATGCCGTTCTCCAAGGTCTTCGACGTGGTGACGTCGGGTCGGCGACACGTGGTCATGGGCGCCAACCAGATCGACCGTCACGGCAATCAGAACCTGTCGGCGTTCGGTCCGCTCCAGCACCCCACGCGCCAGATGTTCGGCGTGCGCGGCGCTCCGGGCAACACCATCAACCATCCGACCAGCTACTGGGTACCCCGACATTCCGCGCGCGTGTTCTGCGATGAGGTCGACGTCGTCAGCGGAATCGGTTACGACAAGGTCGATCCCGACAATCCGGCATTCGACGACCTCGATATTCATCGCGTCGTCACCAATCTCGGTGTCTTCGACTTCGGCGGACCCGGCCACACGATGCGGGCGCTGTCGCTACACCCCGGTGTCGGGGCGGACGAGGTCGTCGAGAACACCTCGTTCGAGATCGCGGGACTCGAGCAGGCTACGCCGACACGGTTGCCATCGGAGAACGAGCTGGCCATCATCCGAGACATCCTGGACCCCAAGGGTGTTCGCGGTCGGGAGGTCAAATGAAGTCGACGGCGCGCGCGGCCGCGCTCCCGACTCGGTTCACCGAGTTGGTCGGCGTTGAATACCCGATCGTGCAGACCGGGATGGGATGGGTGTCGGGCCCATCGCTGACATCTGCGACCTCCAATGCAGGCGGTCTCGGCATCCTGGCGTCGGCGACGATGACCTTTGCCGAGTTGGAAGCGGCAATTTCGAAGACGAAGTCGTTGACCGACAAGCCCTTCGGAATCAACATCCGCGCCGACGCCACCGATGCCACCGAACGGATCGACCTACTGATCCGCGAGGGGGTGCGCGTCGCGTCGTTCGCGCTGGCACCCAAGAAGGACCTCATCGCGAAGCTCAAGGACAACGGCGTCGTGGTGATCCCGTCGATCGGAGCGGCCAAACACGCCGTGAAGGTCGCGTCGTGGGGTGCGGATGCGGTGATCGTGCAGGGCGGCGAGGGCGGCGGCCACACCGGACCGGTCGCGACGACGCTACTGCTTCCCTCAGTGCTGGATGCGTTGCGCGACAACGGTTCCGACATGCCAGTGGTCGCGGCGGGAGGCTTCTTCGACGGTCGAGGGCTCGCCGCGGCGCTGGCATACGGAGCCGAAGGTGTCGCGATGGGCACCAGATTCCTGCTCACCGCCGACTCCGCGGTTCCCACCGCGGTGAAACAGGAGTATCTGACACGCACATTGAACGACACCGTCGTCTCGGTGAAGGTCGACGGTATGCCGCATCGGGTACTGCGCACCCCACTCGTCGAGGCGCTCGAAAGCGGCAGCCCGATCCGCGCGCTGTTCGCTGCTGGACGAAATGCCAACGAGTTCAAGCAGTTGACCGGCATGAAGTGGACGACGATGCTGCGCGACGGGCGTGCGATGCGTAAGTCGGGCGATCGTAGCTGGCAGCAGGTCATCATGGCGGGCAACACCCCGATGCTGTTGCGCGCGGGTCTTGTCGAAGGTGATACGCGCGCAGGGGTTCTCGCGTCCGGCCAGGTGGTCGGGATGATCGATGACCTACCCAGCTGCGATGCCCTCATCCAATCGATCATGGACCAGGCACACGAGCGGCTGAAAGCACTGAGCGCGCTGGGGTGAGACTCGGCAACCCGTTCGTGCTGAAGTGAACTAGCTCGACCCCGCGATGTCGGCGTGCTCGACGCGCAGGTTCTTCTTGAGGATCTTGCCCGACGGGTTCTTCGGCAACGCCTCGGCGAACACGACGAACTTGGGCCGCTTGTACGGTGCGAGGATCGACGAAAGATGCGCTGTCACTTCTTCTTCTGACAGGACAACGCCATCCTTTGGTACAACGACGGCTGTGACGGCCTCGATCCACTTGGGATGCGGCACACCGAAGACGGCAACCTCAGCGACGCCGTCGTGGAGGTAGATTGCCTCCTCGACCTCGCGGGACGCGACGTTCTCGCCACCGGTCTTGATCATGTCCTTCTTACGGTCGACGACCGACAGGTACCCGTCCTTGTCGATCACGCCCAGGTCGCCGGAGTGGAACCAGCCGTTACGGAAAGCCTCGGCGGTCTTGTCCTCGTCGGCGTAATAGCCCAGTGCCGCATGCGGACTGCGGTGCACGATCTCCCCGACCTCGCCGACAGGCACCGGGTTGTCCTCGTCGTCGACGACGCGGGTTTCGACGTTGAGTGCCGCGCGCCCCGCCGATCCGGCGCGATCGAGTTGCTCGTGCGGCTGCAGAATGGTTGCCAGCGGCGACATCTCGGTCTGTCCGTAAAAGTTCCAGAGTCGAACCTCCGGAAGCCGACGCGCCAGCTCTCGCAGGACTTCGACGGGCATCGCCGCGGCGCCGTAGTAGCCCTTGCGCAACGACGAGAGATCGCGCGTATCGAAGTCGGGGTGGCGCAGCAGCGAAATCCATACGGTGGGTGGGCAGAACAGTTTGGTGACACGCTCGGCCTCGATGGTCGCCAACATCGTTGCGGCGTCCGGCGCGTGCAGGATGATGCTGGTCGCTCCGAGATAGACATCGACGGAGAAGAAGCAGTCCAACTGGGCACAGTGGTACATCGGGAGCGCGTGGATCTCGACGTCGGAGCCCTCCATCCCACCGTCGACGATGCACGAGACGTACTGCGTCATCAGTGATTTGCTCGACAGCAGAACGCCTTTGGGGCGCGACTCGGTGCCGGAGGTGTACATCATGCGGACCGGCTCGTCGTCGTCGACGACGACGCCGGGGGCAGACGCGTCACCGGTGGTCATCCATTCGGCGACCGGCTCGAATCCCCGCGGTGCCTGCGTCCCCGCCAGGGGAATCCACCCGCGGATGTCGATGGGCGTACCCGCGGTCTCGATCGCCTCGATGACCGTCGGCCCGAGCGCATCTTCGACGACGACGCCCGACGCCTGGCTGTGGTCGAGGATGAAGGCGATCTCGGAGACGCCGAGTCCGAAGTTGATCGGTACGAGGATCGCTCCGATCCGCGCGCACGCGAAGTTCAGCACGGCGAACTGCCACGAGTTGTGACTGATCAGCGCCAGCCGGTCGCCGCGAGAGAGTCCGCGCGCGGTGAGCGCGTTGGCGCAGCGGTTGACCGCGGCGTCGAACTCGGCGTAGGTGAGGCGCACATCGCCGTCGATGATCGCCACCTTGTCGGGCGTGCGTGCAGCCGTGCGGTGCAGCATGTCGCTGATCGTGTTGCCGCGTGCCGTCGCGACCGACGCCTGCGTTGATTCAGTGAAGGTCGATTTCTTCAAGGTCGACTCACCGTTGCCTGTACCCACCGCGTACTCCTTCGTCCCCACCGAACGACACCCAAATTACTAGGTCATCCAAGTATGTGGACGCGAATCGGCAGCTTGAATGGCGCCCAGAAGGATCCAGCCAGAAGGATTCAGCGCGGCAGTATCCCGTCGAGCACGATGGACAGGTACTGCTTGGCGATGTCGTCGACCGACAGCGAGCCGCCCGGCCGGTACCAGCGGACCGCGACCCAGACCGTGTCGCGCAGGAAGCGGTACGCCAACTCGATGTCGAGGTCGGCACGGAACTCCCCGTCGGCCACGCCACGTGCGAGCACCGAGTGCCACAGTTCACGGAATTCGACGTTGCGTTCGTTGATGTACGCGAAACGCTCTTGTCCCGCAAGGCGTTTGGCCTCGTCCTGGTAGATGGCGACCGCATGGCGTTGTGCGCCTATCGATTCGAACGAGGCGACGACCAGCTCGCGCAGCGTCTCCGTCGCGGAGAGGTCTGCGGCCGCGATCTCCTGGTATCTCGCGAAGAGGGAATCGAGGAAGCTCCGCAGGATCTCGTCGACCATCGACTCCTTGGAATCGAAATGGTGGTAGAGGCTTCCCGACAGGATGCCGGCGGAATCGGCGATGTCGCGCACCGTCGTCGACCGCAGTCCCTGCTCAGCGAACATCCGACCTGCCGTCGCCAGCAGTTCGTCTCGCCTCGTTGACCCGTTGCGCGTCGCCACTCGCCAACCCTAGCAACTGCTTGGGCGTCGACGTGGGTCCACCGATCGGCTGAGTCGAATGTAGTCGAGCGGTGGATCCGCATGCGGCGTGCGCGGCGGATCGTTGTACGCATGGCAATGATCGAAGTGGCAGGACTGACCAAGAGCTACGGCGACAAGCAGGTGGTCCGTGGCGTCGACCTCGAGATCGCCGAAGGCGAGATCTTCGGCATCCTCGGCCCCAACGGGGCAGGTAAGACGACGACCGTCGAGTGCATCGGCGGACTTCGCCGACGCGACGGCGGCCATGTGCGTGTCGCCGGGTTCGATCCGGCCGACGAGGGACGCGGACTCCGCGAAGCCCTCGGCATCCAACTGCAGGAGTCGCGCCTACCCGACAAGCAGACCGTCGGCGAGGCGATGCCGCTGTACTCCAGCTTCTACTCGGCACCCCGCGACTGGCGCGAACTACTCGACCGACTCGGCATGAGCGGCCACGAGGGCACCTACTTCGGCAAGCTCTCGGGCGGGCAGAAGCAGCGACTTTCGGTGGCATTGGCACTCATCGGCAATCCGAAGGTGGCCATCCTCGACGAACTGACAACCGGACTCGACCCGAGCGCACGCCGCGAGGTGTGGGGTCTGCTCGAAGACCTCAAGGACACCGGCGTCACTCTTCTGCTGGTCAGCCACTTCATGGAAGAAGCTGAACGCCTCTGCGACCGCGTCGCAGTCATCGACGACGGGCGGGTCGTCGCCCTCGACACCCCCGCAGACCTCGCGACGTCTGTGCAAGCCGACCAACGGATGTCGTTCATCCCCACTGCCGCCGTCGACCTCCACGCACTCGCAGCGCTCCCCGATGTGCACCGCGTCGAGCGCACAGGCGAGCGGGTTCTCGTCACCGGCACCGACAACGTGGCGTCCGCCGTCATCATCGCGCTGCACGAACACGGCATCGCGTGCGGCAAGCTCCGCGTCGACCAACCGAGCCTCGACGACGCGTTCCTCGCGCTGACGCACGCACCAGACCTTCATGTTGCCGCCACAACCGAAAACGATTCCGAAGGAGTACGACGATGAGCGCCACCACCGCGATGATCGGTTCCGAGGCAAAGCTATTGGCGCGCAATCCGGGCGTCGTGATCTGGACGGTGATCCTGCCCGTCGCGGCGTCGATCATCATCGCGTCGATCCCCGCCGCGCGCGAACCGCTCGACGAATTCGGCGGCCTGAGCGTGTTTCAGGTGTACCAGCCGATTCTGGTGCTGTTCGTCGTGGCGTTGCTCGCCGTCCAGGCGCTACCGGACGTACTCACGAGATACCGAGAGATGGGAATTCTCAAGCGGTTACGCACTACTCCGGCATCTCCGAGTCTCCTGCTGGTCGCGCAATTCGTGCTGACCTCCGCCGTCTCGATCATGTGTCTCGCGCTGATCGTCGTCGTACCGGGGATCATCTCGGGGCAGTGGCCGCAGCATCCCGTCGGGTTCATCGTCAGTTATGTGCTGACGGGTTGGGCTTTTCTCGGCCTGGGCATGGTGATCGCGTCGCTGTTCCGGAACGCCAAGGTCGCTGCGGGATTCGGCTCACTGGTGTTCTTCGTGTTGATGTTCTTCGCCGGATTGTGGGTACCCCGGGCGACGATGCCCGGGTGGTTGCACGTCACGTCGAACCTCACTCCCTCCGGTGCGGGAACGCAGGCGCTGGTCGATACCGCGACGACGGGCTGGCCAGCGATCGGGTACTTCGGCACACTACTGGTGTGGGGCGCAGTGACCACCGCGATCGCGGTCCGGACCTTCAAGTGGGAGTGAACAGCCCATTCACCACCACTGCGCTGGCGCACGGCCTGTTCCGACGCAACCTCGAGCGTGAACCGCAGGGACGCTGGCGCGACTGTCGGCACGAGCTGACCTGGCCGGACATCATCGTGCCCCCGACGGCCGAGGTGTGGACGCTTCGGGTTCTCTATCTTGTCGCGCTTGTCGTCGCCCAACTCGTGCCTGCGTCGTCGACGCAGCATCTGGTGAGTGCCTCGGCGTTGATCGCGCTGATGGTCTTCACCGAGATCTGGACTCGCGTCAACATCGGGCCCATGTGGCGGCGTGTGGGGATCTTCGCTGTCACCACCACGCTGATCGCCGTCGCGATCGCCGCGACACCGATCGCAGGCATCGCGTCGTGGGCGGGTTACATGCTCTACGCGTCATTGTTCACCGGGCTCCCGATGGTGCTGACCATCAGTGTGTCGTGCGTGCTGATGACGGCGACGCAACGCTATGGCTGGGAGAACCTCGCCAATCCCTGGTGGGCGTCGGTACTCGCGTGGATTCTGAACTTCGTGATCGGCGTCGCCGTCGTAGTCGTGACCGAGGCACGCGAGACATCCGTGATTCGACGCAACCAGCTCACCGAAGACCTCCTCGCAGAACGTTCCCGCACCGCCCGACTGCAGTCCGAACTCCTCGAGCAAGCACGACTCGTAGGCATCCGCGACGAGCGTTCCCGCCTCGCCCGCGAATTACACGACACCGTCGCACAGGGATTCGTCGCGGTGGTCACGCAGTTGGAATCCGTCGACGAGGCTGAACTGTCCGACGCCACCCGCGACCGTGTGGACAACGCGAAAATGCTTGCGCGCGAAGGACTCGGCGAAGCGCGACGCGCGGTGAACGCACTCCGACCGCTCACACTGGACGCACAACCGCTACCCACCGCTGTACAGGATCAGCTCACCGCCTTCGCCAAGCGCAATCACATCACCGCGGTACTGCGGGTCGACGGCGACGCCCACGACCTCGGCGGCAGTGACGACACCGTACTGCGCATCCTGCAGGAATCACTGGCGAACATCGCCAAACACGCGGGCGCGCAACGGGTCGTGGTGACGCTGACCTACCTCGACGACGAACTGTTGCTCGACATCCGTGATGACGGAGACGGTTTCGACGTCGACGCGGTACGACGATCCGCTCACAGCGGCTTCGGACTGACAGGCATGGTCGAACGCGCGCAGTTGCTCAGGGGGACCGTCGTCGTCGAATCCGATCCCGGTGCGGGTTGCGTTGTCTCCGTGTCGATTCCCACCGAACGGTCGATTCCCACCGAGCGGTCGATTCCCACCGAGCGGTCGATTCCCACCGAGCGAAGCGATGGGTCGAAAGCAGTACCGCAATGAGCTCGCGGTCAGACCAGATAAGTATCCTCGTCGTCGACGATCATCCGGTGGTACGCGACGGGATTCGCGGGATGCTCGAACGCGAAGCAGACCTCACCGTCGTCGGCGAGGCGACCAGTGGCGACGAGGCGCTCGCCCAGGTGGCCGCGCTGACACCCGACGTCGTGTTGATGGATCTGCGCATGCCGGGATCCGATGGTGTCGGGGCCATTCGGGCTCTGCGCGCAGCCGACCGCGACTGGCCCCGCATCCTTGTGTTGACGACGTACGACACCGACACCGACATTCACGCGGCCGTCGACGCGGGAGCCGACGGCTACCTCCTCAAGGCAACCCCGCGCGACGACCTGATCTCAGCGGTGCGTCGTGCTGCAGCCGGCCACAGCGTTCTCGACCCTAGCGTCGCGGGAAGCCTGATGAGCCGCAATCGTGCCGACACCCTCACCGAACGAGAGCGAGAAGTGTTGCACGCCATCGCCGGAGGCGGCACCAACCGTCAGGTCGCCGCCGAACTGATGATCAGCGAGGCGACGGTGAAGACGCATCTGCTGCGGCTCTACCCGAAGCTCGGTGTCGCCGACCGTGCCGCGGCCGTGCGGGTTGCGTTCGAGCGCGGGCTCATCCGGTGACGAAGTAGTCGTCGAGGGTGACCATGGTCAGCTTGCGTTCTCTGATGATTTCCGTGAGTTGTGGGTAAATGTGCGTCACCGCAGGGTGATTGGCGTGCCCGATCACCACGGCCTGCTGGCGGAAGTAGGTGCGCGCGTTGGCGATGATGTCCTGCTCGCGCAGTACCCGCTCGTCGCCCAACGTCCCGTACCACATGGTCGACGCCGTGTAGCCCTGGTCGGCGGCGACGCGGTCGACCGCCGCATTGCGGTGTCCGTAGGGCGGACGATAGAACGGCGTGCCATCGACTCCGAAGGTGTTCTGCAGGAAGCGCTTGTTGCGGTTGAGCTGGTCGGCGATCGCACTCTCCGACAATGAGGTCAGCGACGGATGCGTCCAGGTGTGATTCCCCAGCTGGATCTGACCCGATTCCACCAGCGGCGCAAGCGAACTCCGATGGTCGGTCCAACTCTTGTACACACCGGTGACAAAGAAGGTGAAGCGCGCACCGGTGTCCTGCGCGAACTTGATGTACGCGCCGACGACGTCCGAACGCACCCCGTCGTCGATGGTCAGCGCGAGATAGTTGCCGTGCCCGGGTAGCGCGGTGATCGGCCCCTTGGGAAGCGGCGCCTTGCTGGGCACAACGGGTGGGGGTGCAACGAGGGGAGGCGTGAGTAACTGCTCAGGCAAGCCCGGCAACCGGAGGTTCGGCGGAAGCCCCGGCGCCGCAGCGGCTTTCGAATCAGACAAACCGGATATCGCAACGACGGTGCCTGCCGCCAGTGCTGCGAGGAAATGGCGACGGTCCACGCCGTCCACTTAACAGCAGAGCCACTGACCACACCAGTCACAAGAGGGGCACAGATGATCCATGGGTGGGTAAAGCCCCGAAGGATCTACCCACCCATGACGGGGTGTGACGTCGCTGAGCCTTAGTGACTCAGCGCTTACGCGCCTTCTTCGCGGCGCGCTTGTTGAGCTTGCTCCAGAACTTGATCTGCCCGTTGGCCATTCGCGTGTCGCGCTTGGTGAACGGCGGCGCGATCATCTCGGCGACGGTGAACGGCATCGTCGAAAATGCCACTGCGCGTGCATGACTGAACGTCTCGAAGCCGGTCTTGCCGTGGTAGGCGCCCATACCGCTGCGGCCGATGCCGCCGAAGGGCAGTTCCGCACCGAACATGTGCAGTGCGAAGTCGTTGCCGTTGATCGATCCACTGCGCGTGTTGTCGGCAAGCCTCTTGAAGTTGGCGTTGTCGTCGCCGCACCAGTACATGGTCAGCGGATGGGGATTCGCTGCGATGTGGGTGATCGCCTCGGTCAGATCGCGGTACGGGTAGACACTCAGGACAGGGCCGAACACCTCGTCGTCGGCGATCTTCATGCCTGCCTTGACCCCGGTGAGCAGCGTCGGCGGGATCTTGCGACGCTCGGCTGACGGAAGCTGCTCGCCGCCCGGGATCACCTGCCGCTTGGTCGCACCGAGTTCGACAGCGTCGTCGATCAGTCCGACGATGCGGTCGTAGTTCTTCTGATTGATCGTCGACGTGTAGTCGGAGTTGTCGTAGATCGTCGGGAAGCTCTTGGTCCAGTGGGCGATGACCTTGTCGGTGAACTCACCGAGCTTTGCCTCGGGAACGAACACGTAGTCGGGACACAGACACACCTGGCCACCGTTGGCCATACGGGCCTCGGCCAGCATCTTCGCGGCCTTGCCGATGTCGGCCGAGACGTCGACGACGGCGGGGTTCTTGCCGCCCAACTCGAGCGTCACGGGCACGAGGTTCTTGGCCGCCTCCTGCGCCACCGACGACCCGACCTCGGGCGAACCGGTGAAGAACAGATGGTCGACAGCGAGCTTCGCGAAGTCGGAGCCCGAGCCATGCTTGGGCGTGATGACCGCGAGTTCTTCGATGGAGAAATAGTCAGGCGCGTGCCGCGCGATGACCTCGGTGGTGCGTGCGGTGATCGACGACGGCCGCATCAGCACCCGGTTCCCTGCCGCGAACGCCGAGGCTGCGGGCACGAACGTCAACTGCAGCGGGAAGTTCCACGGACCCATGATCCCGACCACGCCGAGCGGATCGTGCCGCACCCGCTGCTTGAACCCGATCAACCCCTGCACCCGCGCCGACGGGGTCTCCTTCATCCATTCCTTGACGCCGCGTCGCTGGTGGGTGATGTCGATGAGGCATCCGGCGACGTCGGCCGTGATGCTCAATTCGGCTGGGCGCGTGCCGAAGTCGGCGGTCAATGCCGCGCAGATCTCGTCGGAGTTGTCGAGCAGGAGCGACCCGAGCCGCGTGATGCGTTCGATACGCGTGTTGGCGTCCGGAATGCCGTCCCGCAGGAACGCGGCCTGCTGGATCTCGAGCAGTTCGGCCAACGAGTGAGCCTCCGACGAGACCCCCTTCTCGATGCGTCGACCCGCACCGGTCGTCACGTCCGCAGGCTTGGTCATGGTGGCTCCTTGAGGATCTACGGGTGCTCGGGGGCATAGTCGAATGAGACGCCGCCCCGATTGTGTATCACATGCTATGCCGTAGATCACACGAACGCGAGCGCGGGGTGGCGGACACACCCTGGCCGACGCACACTCGACGCGAGGAAGCGCCCAGTCGACGCGGGCGAACCGTCGACTGTGCGCTCGAGACCGTCGACTGTGCGCCCGAGACCGTCGACTGGGCGCTCCAGACCGTCGACTGTGCGCTTAGAACTGCCGAGTGGTCAGCCGAGACGCTCGATGATCGTGACGTTGGCCGTGCCGCCGCCCTCGCACATGGTCTGTAGGCCGTAGCGGCCACCGGTGCGCTCCAGTTCGGCCAGCATTGTCGCGAAGAGCTTCGCCCCGGTGGCGCCGAGAGGATGCCCAAGCGCGATGGCCCCGCCGTTCGGGTTGACGCGCGCGGGGTCGGCGCCGGTTTCCTTCAGCCAGGCGAGCACAACCGAGGCGAACGCCTCATTGATCTCGACGACGTCGATGTCGTCGATGCTCAGCCCCGACTTGGCCAGCGCGTACTTCGTCGCGGGGATGGGCGCGGACAGCATCTTCACGGGGTCGTCGCCGCGGACCGAGATGTGGTGGACGCGAGCGCGCGGGGTCAGGCCGTACTCGGCGAGTGCCTTCTCGCTGACCACCAGCGCCGCCGACGCGCCGTCGGAGATCTGCGACGCCACCGCCGCGGTCAGCCGCGAACCGTCGGCCAGCGGGGCCAACCCGGCCATCTTCTCCAACGACGTCTCACGCGGGCATTCGTCGACGACGCAGTCGGCCAGTGCGACAGTCTCGCCGTCGAACCGTCCCTGTGCGATAGCGGCTTTGGCTCGCTGATGCGACTGCAGCGCCCATTCCTCCATGTCCTCGCGGCTGATGTCCCACTTCCGCGCCATCAGATCGGCGCCGACGAACTGTGAGATCTCGGCGTCGCCGAATCGCTCACGCCAGCCGACGGATTCGGCTGTCGGCGTGGTGAATCCGAACTCCTGACCGGCAATCATGGCCTGCGAGATGGGGATTGCGCTCATGTTCTGCACGCCGCCGACCACGACGACGTCCTGCGTCCCACTCATCACACCCTGCGCCGCAAAGTGGATGGCCTGCTGGCTCGAACCACACTGACGGTCGACGGTGGTTCCGGGTACCTCCAGCGGCATTCCGGCAGCGAGCCAGGCGGTTCGGGCGATATTGCCCGCCTGCGGACCGATCGCGTCGACACATCCGAAGACGACGTCGTCGACGACCGCCGGGTCGATCCCCGTCCGAGTGACGAGTGCGGAGATGACATGCGCACCCATGTCTGCCGGATGCGTCTTGGCCAGCGAGCCGTTGCGCTTGCCGACGGGCGTACGAATAGCGTCCACGATGTACGCCTGTGGTGTGCTCATGAGAACTCCTGCTCGATAAGGGTATTCGCGCTCAGGCGCGCTGACTGGAGATCGACACCACTTCGCCCGTGAGATATGTGGTGTAGTCGCTGGCGAGCATCGCGATGGTGGCCGCGACCTCCCAGACCTCGGCTGCCCGGCCATAGGCCTCGCGCTGTGCAAGGTCGTCGAGCAGTTCGTCGCTGGTCACCTTTGCCAGGAAGGGATGCTTGGCAATCGACGGCGCAACAGCATTGATACGCACCCCGTGCTCGGCAGCCTCGACGGCAGAACAGCGCGTCAGTGCCATCACTCCGGCCTTGGCAGCGGCGTAATGTGCTTGTCCGCGCTGAGCTCTCCACCCGAGTACCGACGCGTTGTTGACGATCACGCCACCGTGCTCGACGGCACGAAAGTAGCGCAGCGCGGCCCGCGTGGCGCGGAACGTCCCGGTGAGCGTGATGTCGACGACGCGGTCCCACTCCTCGTCCGACATATCGGCGACGGGCGTCTCGCCACCGAGGCCGGCGTTGTTCACCAACACGTCGATACGTCCGAGTGTGTCTGCGGCACTGGAGATCAGCGAATCCACATCGGCAGTGGACTGCACATTGCACACCACCTTCCCGACGGTCTGACCGTCGAACTCGGCAGCCAGTTGGTCGGCGGCCTCGCCCAGTCGTCGCTCATGCCAGTCGCTGAGCACGACGTCGGCGCCCTCGAGCAGCGCCCGACGCGCCGTCGCGAACCCGATGCCCGTGCCCGCCGCTGCGGTCACAACGACTTTGCGTCCCAACAACAATCCGTGTCCCGGCGTCTCCTCCGGAGGTGTGGCCAACGGTGACCTCACACCATCGACCTCACTCGACGTCGTCTGTGTCATCGTGTCCACACCTCTCGCCTCGGTTCCGCGGCCATGCCTCGCTGTGCCCAAGTCATGCTCGTGCCTCGCTGTGCCCAATTCATGCTCGTGCCTCGCTGTGCCCAATTCATGCTCGTGCCTCGCGGTGCTCTCTTCATGCTCGTGCCTCGCGGGGCAAGGCGAGTACTCGCTCGGCAATGATGTTGCGCTGCACCTCGTTCGAGCCGCCGTAGATCGTGTCGGCGCGGGTGAAGAGGAACAGGCGTTGCCATTCGTCGAGCTCGACGTTCTCCGGATCGTGAATGTCATTGAGGTGACCCTCGACCGTCGCGCTGGGGCCGATCAACGACGCAGGACCGGCCACCGCCATCGCGAGCTCGCCGAGATCCCGATGCCAGTTGGCCCACAACAGCTTTGCCACCGAGGCCGTCCCTGCAGCGGCGGCCGCACCCCACGTGCCCCCGGTTAGTGTCGCGTCGTCGTCGAGTGTCCGTTGCGCATTGGCACGCATCGCGCTCAGTCCGATGCGGGCACGAACGAGGCGTGCGGCGATCTCCGGATTCTCGAGAGATCCGTTGGCTCTTGCCATCTCGGTGATCGCGTCGAGTTCACGCGCGAAGCCCACCTGCTGTCCCAGCGTCGAGACGCCGCGCTCGAACTGCAGTAGCCCCATCGCGACCCGCCAACCGTCGCCGGACTCGCCGACGATGAGGTCGGCGTCGGTGGTCGCGTCGTCGAAGAAGACCTCGTTGAACTCCGACGTTCCCGTCAGCTGTTGGATCGGCCGTACCGTGACGCCGGGCTGATCGATCGGGACCAACAGGAAGCCGAGTCCCTTATGGCGCGAGGAGCCCGCTTCCGTACGGGCCAGCACGAACACCCACTGCGCGACGTGCGCAAGCGACGTCCAGATCTTCTGTCCGTTGACATGCCAGCGGGTGCCGTCGTCGGAAAGTCGGGCCGTCGTGGAGACGCCCGCGAGATCGGAGCCCGCCCCTGGCTCGGAGTAGCCCTGGGCCCACAGCTCGGTGACGTCGACGATGCCGGGAAGAAAGCGCTGCTTCTGCTCTTCGGTGCCGAACTCGATCAGCGTCGGGCCGAGCAGCTCCTCACCGAGGTGATTCACCCTCGCGGGAGCGTTCGCGCGCGCATACTCCTGATGGAAGATGATTCGCTGCTGGAGTGTCGCGCCACGGCCCCCATACCGCGTGGGCCAGCCGAGGCATGTCCAGCCGGACGCCGCGAGATGGCGATCCCACGCCAGACGCTCGGAGAAGAACTCATGCTCGCTTCCGGGACCACCCCGACCCTTCAGCGCGGCGAAGTCGTCGACGAGGTTGTGCGCCAGCCACTCGCGCACCGCTCGCGTGAACTCTTCGGTCGCGGCGGGCGTGCTTCGCGCCCATTCGCCCAGGTCGACGGCACGATCGGCAAGGTTGATCGACGTCATGATCGCTAGCATAACCTACCAAGCATTTGTTAGGTTGAGGCCATGGAGTCGATAATGACCAACGGCGACGCCCAGTCGACGGGAGGAAGCGCCCAGTCGACGCCCGCGGCGCTGATCCGCGCGGCGCAGACCTGGCCGGCGCAGCAGGCGATCGTCGACCGTCAGTGGAGCAAAGGGGGTGCAGGCGTCGAGCTGACATACGCGGAGCTGCTCGAGCGTGTCCGCGAGTTCGCCGCAGCGCTTGTCGCGTCGGGCTTCGAGGCCGGCGACAGGGTGGCCATCTGGTCGCCGAACAGCCATCACTGGCCAATCGCCGCACTGGGCGTGCAGTACGCGGGCGGGGTGCTGGTCCCGCTCAACACCCGCTACACGGCGACCGAGGCCATCGATGTGATCGAAAGAGCTCAGGTGACGGCGGTCGTGGTGTCGGGTGAGTTTCTCGGCGTCGACCATGCGGCCGAACTGCTTGGCGCGCATGGCAGCTCGCTGCCCGACCTCGTGGTGCGAGTGCCGCTCGACGGGTCGGCACCTGCGCCTGACGGCAGCGTCGACTGGTCGGACTTCGTCGCGCGTGCCACCGACGAGACGCGTGCCGAAGCGGATCGTCGAGCAGATGCTGTTGCGCCAGAGGACATCTCCGACATTCTGTTCACCTCGGGGACCACCGGGAAGTCGAAAGGCGTTCTGGCCGAGCACCAGCAGACCATCGCGGGCGCGCGGGCGTGGGGAGCCAACGGACTCCTGAGTCCATCAGACCGCTACCTGATGGTGAACCCGTACTTCCACACGTTCGGATACAAGGCGGGCATTCTGCCGTCGATTCTCTACGGGACGACGATGATTCCGCTCGCGGTCTACTCCCCCACCGAAGCCATGCGAGTCGTCGAATCAGAGCGTGCGACAGTCTTTCCGGGAGCGCCGACCATCTTCCAGACCATCCTCGACGACCCCGCGCGCGCAGACCACGACCTGTCGTCGCTTCGCCTGGTGGTGACCGGCGCGGCCATCGTGCCGGTGGTGCTGATCGAGCGTATCCAACGCGACCTCGGCGTCGACACGGTGATCACCGCCTACGGCCAAACCGAATCCAGCGGCTTCATCACCACGTGCACCCCCGATGACGACGACGTCACGGTCGCGACAACGTGCGGCAGAGCCTTCGACGGCATGGAGATCGCGCTGTCGGACCAGGGTGAGGTGCTCACCCGTGGCGCGATGGTCATGCGCGGCTACCTCGACGATCCCGCGGCGACCGAAGCGACCATCGACGCCGACGGGTGGTTACACACCGGCGACGTCGGCGTGATCGACGAGCGCGGGAACCTCCGGATCACCGACCGGCTCAAGGACATGTTCATCTGCGGAGGGTTCAACGTGTACCCCGCCGAGGTCGAACAGACGCTCGCACGCCTCGACGGAGTCACCGAAACCGCTGTGATCGGAGTTCCCGACGACCGACTCGGCGAGGTCGGCCGCGCCTACGTGACGATCCACGACGCTGCCCACCTCACCGAGAACGATGTACTCTCCTATGCGCGAACACATCTCGCGAACTTCAAGGTTCCCCGATCCGTGGTGTTCGTCGACGCGTTTCCCCGCAACGCGTCGGGCAAGATACTCAAACGCGAACTGCGCTGAACTCCAGCTCGCTCACGAATCGGACTGCGACGCAGCCCATTCGGCGACACGTTGGGCGCTCTGCTCTTCGGAGAGATCCTCGACGCGAGTCATCACCGACCAGCGCACCCCGAACGGATCGAGGATCGACGCGAACCGGTCGCCCGAGACGAAGGTCGTGAGGGGCTCACGGACCGTCGCGCCGGCGGCTTCGGCCTTGGCCACCACCTCGTCGGCGCTGGGGCAGTAAAAGCCCAACGAGTAGCATGCCGCAGGCCCATCGGGCGCGGCGATCAGGCCGTACTCCTCGTTGGGCTCGCCGAGTTGCAGGTGGCCGGTGCCGAAGTCGATGTCGGCGTGCACGACCACGCCGTCGAACTCCGTGGCATCGACCAATCGTGCCCCGAAGACACTGGTGTAGAACTCGATTGCCTGCTTGGCATTCGACACGGCGATGAACGGCGTGAGACTCGTCAGGCCGTGCGGGATGCCGTCGGTGGTGTGTTCGCCGGTGACGCCCGTCGTCGGTTCGGTGGTGGTGTTCTGCTGTGTTGTCATACGTTTCACGGTAGGGATCGTGCGCGCTGCGCGGCTTGTAGATTCGCGACGACTATCATTGACTCATGCCCGTCAGCGGAGCCGACCCCTCCGGCGCCCCAGACTCCCGTGTAACAGACACTGATACACCAGACATGGGCGCCCCGGCCACCGACGCTCCAGACACCCGCGGGGTGCTCTACCCCGCTCGCCTGCCCACCTTCGATCGCGTCGTCGCGCCCGACGACCTCTCGTCGATGGTCGCGTGGTTCTGGATACCCCAGTGGAACCTCGCGCCCGGCCGGACGTCGCGGCAGAACATTCTGCCGTTTCCCGCATGCAACCTCGTCGTCGAAGCTGATGGTGTGCTGATCGTCGGGCCGTCGACTCAGCGCACGCACCGCGATCTGACCGGCTCCGGCTGGGCCGTCGGGGCATTGCTGCGACCGGCGGGCGCTGCCGCGCTCGACGTCTCGCCACGACCACTGCGCGATACCGCGCAACCGTTCCGTGCGCCCGATCTGTTCGAATCGATCTCTGTGGCAATGACTGTCAAGGAACCCGATGTCTCCGACGCCGCATCACGCTTCGCGTCGTGGCTGCGTGAACACTTGACGCCACCCCAGGACTCGGCGCTGCTCGCGAACGAGATGCAGGACCTCATCGCAGCGGCTCGCAGCATCGTCCGCGTCGACGACCTCGCACGCGAGATGTCGATGTCTGTACGCACACTGCAGCGCATCGCCGACCGCCACATCGGCCTCTCCCCGTTGGCGGTCATCCGTCGATACCGATTGCAGGAGGCCGCGGAACGACTGCGCGACGACCCGACGATCACCCTCGCCGACGTCGCCGCCGACCTCGCATACACCGATCAGGCGCACTTCTCGGCCGACTTCCGCCAGACCCTCGGCCTACCGCCGGGCGAATACCGTCGCACCGTCGCCGAATCCGGTACGGACTCATGACAGACGCGACGCAAGCCGAGGACATGCTGGCACAGGTCGGTGCCCTCGATCCGGACTCGTCGACCAGAAGCATCGTCACGCACGGCGCGGTGATCGTGCTCAACGGTGATCGTGCGTGGAAGCTCAAACGGCCGGTTCGGTTGCGCTACTTCGACTTCAGCACGCCGGAGCGGCGTCGAGCAGCTCTCGACGCCGAACTCCGGCTCAATCGACGCTTCGCTCCCGGTCTCTACATCGCGGTACACGCGATCCGACGCACCGCGGACGGTTCGCTCTCGTTCGAAGGCGCGGGCGAGGTCGTCGACCACGTCTTGGAGATGACACGCTTCGACGACGATGCGCTGATGGTCACCCACGCACATCCGGGCGGCCTCGACGACGACCTGCTGCAGCGCCTCGCGATGCGCGTCGTCGAACTGCATCGGGGATCCGAGATCAGTGCGGATGCCCGTGGGGCGCAACGATTGCAGGACGTCGTCGACGGAAACCTCGCGAGCATGGCGGCGTTCCCGGACATCATCGAACCCGTTGTGGCACAAGAACTGACCGACAGGATCACCACCCTCATCACCGAGCATCGCGACCTTCTCGACGATCGGGCACGCGGCGGGCGCGTTCGCCACTGTCACGGCGATCTGCATCTCGGGAACGTCGCGATCGTCGACGGCGAGCCGATTCCGTTCGACTGCTTGGAGTTCGACGCGGAGCTCGCCACGACCGACGTCCTCTACGATCTCGCGTTCCTCGTGATGGACCTGTGGGCACGCGGACTGCGTCACGAAGCCAACGTCGTCGTCAACACCTACTTCGATCATGCGACGTTCGATGGTTCTATCGACGACGAGAATGGATTCTGCTTACTGCCGGTACTGCTCGCGGTACGCGCCACGGTGCGTGCACACGTCGCGGCAGCCGAGCACGACGTCGACCGCGCGCACGAATACCTCGCGCTTGCACTGGGTTTCACCGAGTCTGCGCGGCCGCGGCTCGTCGCGATCGGCGGCGGTTCCGGTACCGGGAAGTCGACGATAGCGCGGGCGGTCGGAGGCAGCCTCGATCCAGCGCCTGGCGCTCGCATCCTGCGCACGGACGTGTTGCGCAAACGTCTTGCGGGAGTGGGCATCGCGGACAAGCTACCGCGATCGGCCTACACCGACACGGCTCGCGCCGCGGTGTACACCGAGCTGTTCCGCCTCGCCGAAGCAGACGTGCGCGGCGGAATGAGCGTCATCGCCGAC
Organism: Gordonia sputi NBRC 100414; assembly: GCF_000248055.1. GTDB lineage: Bacteria > Actinomycetota > Actinomycetes > Mycobacteriales > Mycobacteriaceae > Gordonia > Gordonia sputi. The sequence goes on from NZ_BAFC01000101.1 coordinate 48,347, forward strand.
GCCGTGTTCGGTCGAAGCAGTCAGTCGACCGCAATAGCCGACGTCACCGAGTGCGCGGGCGTCGACTTCACCGGCATCTGGCTGGAACTACCTGAGGCCGAGCGCATTTCACGCATCGAGCACCGCGGACTCGACGCCTCCGACGCCGACGCCTCGGTCGCGCGCAGGCAGAGTGCGACGCTCGAACTGCCCGATGAGCGCTGGCGGCGCGTTGAGGCGTCGGGCGGCGTCGAATCGGTCGTCGCAGCGAGCGGGCTGGGCGCTGATCGCGGCTGAGGCCCGCGCCTCGACCAAGCCTCAGTCGCGCAGCGGCTTGACCAGTGGGAACAGGATCGTTTCGCGGATGCCCAGGCCGGTGAGCGCCATCAGCAGGCGATCGATGCCCATGCCGGTGCCCGCCGTCGGGGGCATGCCGTACTCCATGGCGGCGAGGAACTCTTCGTCGAGTCGCATGGCTTCGTCGTCGCCGGCAGCAGCGAGGCGTGCCTGGTCGACAAAGCGCTCACGCTGGATGACCGGATCGACGAGTTCGGAGTAGCCGGTGGCCAGCTCGAAGCCGCGGACGTAGAGGTCCCACTTCTCGACGACGCCCGGCACGCTGCGGTGTGCGCGAACCAGCGGCGACGTCTCGACGGGGAAATCGCGCACGAAGACGGGCTGCGAGAGCTTCTCACCGACCATGTGCTCCCACAGTTCCTCGACGAGCTTCCCGTGACCGTAACCCTTGTCCTTGGGCACCTCGAGGCCGACGCGGGCGGCGATGGCGAGCAGCTCGTCGACGCTGGTCCCGGGATGTTCCGGGCCGCCGTCGGGAACGATCTCCTGGCCGAGCGCCTCCGAGAGCGACGGGTACATCTCCAACGAGGTCCACTCGCCGGAGAGGTCGTAGGTGGTGCCGTCCGGCATTTCCGGCATGAGCGTGCCGATCGCGCCGAGTGCCACCTCCTGGATGATCTCGCGGGTCATCGTCGCGGCGTCGTCGTAGGTGCCGTAGGCCTGGTAGGTCTCGAGCATCGCGAATTCGGGCGAATGGGTGGAGTCGGCGCCCTCGTTGCGGAAGTTGCGGTTGATCTCGAAGACGCGCTCGATTCCGCCGACCACCGCGCGCTTGAGGAACAGTTCCGGCGCGATACGCAGGTAAAGGTCGATGTCGAAGGCGTTGGAGTGCGTCACGAACGGCCGTGCCGCCGCGCCGCCGTGCAGCGTCTGCAGCATCGGGGTCTCGACCTCGAGGAATCCTCGGGTGACGAGTGCCTTGCGCAGCTCGGCGATCACCGAGATACGGGTCCGCGCAGTCTCACGCGCTTCCGGACGCATGATGAGGTCGACGTAGCGCTGACGGACGCGCGTCTCCTCGTTCATCTCCTTGTGCGCAACCGGCAACGGACGCAACGACTTCGACGCCATCGCCCACTCATCGGCCATCACCGACAGTTCGCCGGTACGCGAGCTGATGACCTCACCGTGGACGTAGACGATGTCGCCGAGGTCGACGTCGGACTTCCATCGCGCGAGCGACTCCTCGCCGACCCCGTTGAAGCTGATCATGGCCTGGAGCTGGGTACCGTCGCCCTCCTGCAGCGTGGCAAAGCACAGCTTGCCCTTGTTGCGCAGGAAGATCACGCGCCCGGCGACGCCGACGATCGTGCCAGTCTCGGTGCCCGCCTCGAGGTCGGGGTGTGCCTCGCGGATCTCGGCGAGGCTGTGCGTGCGGCCGATCGACACCGGGTAGGCCTCGCGTCCCTCGTCGAGGATGCGGTCGCGCTTCTCCCGACGGATACGCAGTTGCTCGGGCGTCTGGTCGTCGTTGTCGCCAGCCGTTGTCGTTGCAGCCTTATTCGCGGAGGTCAGGGGTTCGCTCACACCTCGAAGACTATCGGCCGGGGTGGGATCGGGGAAAATCGCCGTGCTGGTGGATGTCAGTGCGCGGAGAAGACTGCCAGTTCGCCCGCGCTGATCTGGCCGTTGATGCCGTCGCGGCGCAGGCCGCGGAATCCGCCGACGACGAAGACAGTGCCACTGACGCCGCGTGCCTGCAGGTGCCAGGCGAGCCACTCCGCCTCGTGGCCGTCGTCGCTCACGAGGACCCAGCGCCGATCGGCGGTTGCGGTGCGCAGCGAGGTCGGTGAGCCGGGAGTCAGCAGGTCGAGCACCTCAGCGGCGTCGACGGCCAGCGCCCCGAGCAGCGCACCGTTGAGTCGGCGCTTGCGGTGACTGCGGATGTCGACCGGCACTGCTCCGGCGGCGATGGCGTCACGGTAGGCCGTGGGCTGAAGCGAGAGCGGAACGTCGGGGACGGCCTGTGTGACGGGTGCCTGCGCGAAGGCGTGGACCTGGACCGGTGCGTTGACCAGCGATGCATTGATGAGCGACGGGGCAGTCATGAGAGATACCTCGGTGGTGATCGAAACGAGCGGGGGCATCGACGAAGGGCGGCCGCATGAAGCGGACTCAGCCCTGACAACACTCCTGACAGCTCTTGATCACGGCGACAAGTTTGCCACAGTGCACGGCTACGGGCCAGGTCTGCGGGAGTTTCGTGCTCGCGGTGCGCAAAAAGACGTTCGACGCCGCGCTGGGCGTGCCAGGTCAGCGGGTCCCGCGCCCACGGCCCTGCTGTTTGGCCCGCTCGGACACCAGGCGTAGCCCCTCGAGGGTCAGATACGAGTGGTGGGTGGTGAGCGTGCGGCTCTCCGGGTAGATCAGCGGCGCCAGCGACCCGGTGGCCACAACCGTCAGATCCCGGCCGTCGAAGCCGGCGACGGTGTCGCGCACCCTGTCGACGAGCCCGTCGACCTGCCCGGCGAATCCGTACAGGATGCCTGACTGCAGCGCTTCGACAGTGTTCTTGCCCAACACGCTGCGCGGGGGCATGAGTTCGACGCGGCGCACGGTCACCGTGTGCTCGGCGAGCGCCTCGACGCCGAGGTTCACTCCCGGCGCGATGGCGCCGCCGAGGAACTCGCCCTTCGCCGACACCGCGTCGACAACTGTCGCCGTGCCGAATGCGACGACGATGCACGGTCCGCCGTAGATATGCTGCGCGGCAAGACAATTGGCGACACGATCGGTGCCGACCTCTTTGGGATTGTCGACGAGCAGCGGGACCCCGGTGCGGACACCCGGTTCGAGGAGAACGTGATGGACGCCGTCGCAGTAGCGCGAGACCATGACGCGCAGTTCTCGCAGCAACGCCGGCACCGTCGACAACGCTGCCACGCCGGTGATCTGCTCGATGTCGTCGCCGAGTAGCCCGCGGATCGCCATCGCGAGTTCGTCGGCGGTCAGGTGCGGGTCGGTGTGAATCCGCCAGTCCCGCACGAGAGTGGCGTGTTCACCCGACCCCGCGAACACCCCGAGATGGATGTTCGTGTTCCCGACCTCGACAACGAGCAGCATCGACGACCTACACCGTCGAATCGGCGAAGTCGGTTCGCGCCGAGCCAGTTTCAGGGTGGCGCGGGTCGAGGAGTCCCGAACCCTCTGACGCGTGCGCGGGATCTGTACCGTTCTCGACGACGCGGTTGGCCTCGTCGACGAAAACCACGTGCGGGCTGTATGCACGCACCTCCGCTTCGTCGAGGATGCCGTAGGCGATGATGATCACCAGATCGCCGGGATGAACGAGATGCGCTGCCGCGCCGTTGATCCCGATGACGCCGGTACCGCGGTCGCCCGCGATCGCGTAGGTCTCGAGACGGGCGCCGTTGGTGATGTCGACGATGGTGACCTGTTCACCTTCGAGTAGGTCCGCGGCGTCGAGCAGGTCGGCGTCGATGGTCACCGACCCGACGTAGTGCAGATCGGCCTGAGTGACGGTCGCCCGATGGATCTTCGACGTCATCATGGTGCGAAACATGCTGTCATTCCTCTGTGTTGGCGTGCATTGCGGGCGGGCTGCAGAGTCTGTGGGGGCGTGATCTCGACAAGCTCGATCAGCGGGGGTTGGCGCACGATCGGCGCGGGAGTGATCTCGACAAGCTCGATCAGCGGAGGGCGGTGCTCGATCAGCGGGGGTTGGCGCACGATCGGCGCGGGAGTGATCTCGACCAGCTCGATCAGCGGAGAGCGGCGCACGATCAGCGAGGAGCGGCGCACGATCGGCGAGGGGCGGCGCATCCTTGGCCCGCTGGTCGAGCGGGCGCGAGCGAAGCGAGCACCCGAGTCGAGACCACCCTCCGCCGCTGGTTGGGTGATCTCGACAAGCTCGATCAGCGGGGAGCCGCGCTCGATCAGCGAGTGGTGGCGCTCGATCGGCGCGGGAGTGATCTCGACAAGCTCGACCGGCGAGGAGCGGCGCTCGATCAGCGCGGGGCGGTGCGGGTCAGTACGCATCGGGGTTCCCGATGTCCTCGGGTTCGATGCCGATCGACACGCCGACGTTGTCGATCAGGCGCGCCGCGCCGAGGCGGGCGGCGACCAGCAGCCGTCCGTCGCCCTTGTCGGGCGCTTCGCCGAGGGCGCGGTCGCGCAGCGCGAGGTAGTCGAGTTCGATGTCCGGCGACGTCGCCAGAACCGCCTGTGCGGCAGCGAGAATCGCGTCCTTGCCGCCGGGGGCGGCGTGCGCGCCGGCGGTGAGCGCAGCAGACAGCGTGGTGGCGATTTCACGCTGCTCCGGTGTCAGGTAGCGATTACGCGACGACAACGCCAAACCGTCGGCCTCGCGCACCGTCGGCACCCCGACGATATCGACGTCGAGGTTCAGGTCGGCCACCATCTGTGCGATCAAGACCAACTGCTGGTAGTCCTTCTCCCCGAAGAACGCGGCGTGCGGAGCCGCGATGTTGAGGAGTTTGCACACCACGGTCAGCATTCCCGCGAAGTGTCCCGGGCGCACGGCACCGTCGAGGATGTCGCCTGCCGGCCCCGGCACGATCGTGGTCCGCGGCCCCAGGGGGTACATGTCGTCGACGGTCGGTGCAAACACCAATTCCACACCGGCGGAACGCAACAGCTCGATGTCGTCGTCGAACGTCCGCGGGTAGGCGTCGAGATCTTCGTTCTCGCCGAACTGCAGTGGGTTGACGAAGATCGAGACGATGACCACCACGTTGCCGACGCTCTTGGCGGCGTCGATCAACTGCAGGTGACCCGCGTGCAGCGCACCCATCGTCGGTACCAACGCCACGCGCTTACCCGCGCGACGCAGCGCCTGACTGACCCGGTGCAGTGTGGCGGGGTCGCGATGCACCGTCAGTTCACCTCGGGCGTAGGCGTCTGGACTCAGCGGCGCGGTCATCGTTCTCCTCCTACACAGCTCGAAAGGCCGTGCATCACAACATCTGTCGGCATCTGTTCGGGTTCACTCACTGCTCCAATACGTCGAGGAGCGGTGCGGGTGCGTCGGTGTACGCGGCTGCCCGACGCGCAAGGATGCGATACGCCTCGGCGATCGCATCCGGTCGATGGCCGCCGGGTAGTGCGCGGAGAGCGTCGAGGTGGTCTGCGACGGCCTGCGCGTCGCCTCGGGCGACGGGCCCTGTCAACGCGGCGGGGCCGAGATCGAGCACATTGTGGAGGGCCGCGGTGAGAAGCGGCGCGAGGATGCGTTCGGCCAACCGTTCCGAGGATCCGTCGACGGTCGCCGCGTCCCGACCGGACTCCCCCGCGCCGCCCTCGATGGCCGCGTTCATCGCCACGACCGCATCGCTGACGAGTGCGACGAGATGATTAGCACCGTGCGCGAGTGCGGCGTGATAGAGCGTGCGGTCGGCCTCGGCGATCCGGACGGGCTCACCGCCCATCTCGAGCACAAGGGCCGACGCTATCGCGAGACCCACCTCGTCGGCAGCGGTGACGCCAAAGCACGCCTGCGGCAGCCGGGCGGTGTCGTCGTCGGTTCCGACGAACGTCATCGCGGGATGAATGGCGAGCGGAAGCGCCCCGAGCGCGGTGAGGGGCGCCAGGATGTCGACGCCGTGCGCGCCCGCTGTGTGTACGACGAGCGTCCGAGGACGCAGCCGCCCGCTGTCCACGATCTCGGCGACGACGTCGGAGATGCGGTCGTCGGGTACCGCGATGATCAGGAGCTCCGAGCGTGCGACGACGTCGGGAAGGTCGAGGATCTGCGATTCGGGAAGGCGCTGCGCGGCGCGGCGTCGAGAGTGCGGCGACCGCGCCACAACCGCTCCGACCACGTGGCCTGCGCGTTCGAGTGCCTCGCCGAGTGCGGTTCCGACACGTCCCGCCGAAATGATGCCGATGGTCAGGCGCGCGGGTGTCGGCAGATTGCTCACGCCTGCGAATTCGGCGGAGAAAGATCCGGAATGGCCTGCTCGCCCCGCGTCGCGGGGTGGCTTACTCGACACGGCGGGATCGCCGTTCGGTGAGGTCACCGGTGTCCTCCCAGATCGTTCCAGTCCCAACTGCAGCGTGGGTACCGGACGTGCACCGCAATGCTAGGCGCTCGACGCATCGTCGGGCCAATGCCTGTGAGACGGGTCACCCGAGAGGACCGGTCAGAAGGGTGCCGGGCTGTGAGAAGTCAGTCTTCGCGACGGCGACGTCCGCCGCCGCTACCGCCGGAAGTCTGGCGAAGCTGATTGAGCAGCTCCGCGACCGGCAGCCCCGCTGTGTGCGCGGCGTCGTGGTCGTCGTCTTCCTCACGGCGTCGTCGGCCACCGCTGTAGCCGGCACGCGCACCGTCGTCGCCGGTCTCGTGACGCCCCGCCGTGGTGTCGGTGGCATCGGGGGTGTCGGTGTCTCCGGACTCCGGTGCGGGTGAGGTTGCCGCGTCGGCCGCCTGGGTGTCGTGCTCCGGCGCCTCGACGGTCTCGGCAGCAGGGGCCGTCTCCGCAGTGGGGACATAGAATCCGCCGGAGAACGGCGACGCCGAGGTCGGTTCTGCGGGCGGAGGCGTCTCGTCGAATCCCGACGTGTAGGGCGCGCGCGGCTGTTCGTCGACGACGTCGACGACCACCTCTTCAACCCCGAACTCTTGAACGGGTTGCGCCACAAGCGTCTCGTCGACGGCCCGTGCCTCGACTTCTTCGGCGCGGACGTCCTCGACGGCTACGTCCTCGACGGCTTCGACGGCGACTTCGTCGGCGCGGATGTCGTCGAGCGGAACCTCGGTGGCGATGCGGCCGGAGATGGGGGCGTCACCCGGAATGACCGGAAGCACTTCCGTCATCTCGTTGGGATCGACATCAGACCCGAAGCGTCGCGGAGCGTCGAACGGGCGGGAGTCGCGTCGTCGATGCTCGGCGCCCGGGGCGGTCTGCTCGAAATCGCGGGCGGCAACAGCGCCGTCGTCGTGAGCGGTGTAGTCGGTCTGGCCGTAGCCGCCCGGGTAGCCCGCCCCGCTGCCGTAGCCGCCGGCCTGGGGATCGGAGTGACCCGGCTGCGCTCCGAGACCGCCGAGACCCGAGGCCAGCTCGCGCAGCTTCTCGCTGGGAAGCGCCGCTCGCTGGTCGGGTAGCGACTCGCCCAGCAGCATCTCCAGGCTCGACCGCAGAGCGAGTACCTGCGCCTTGAGTTCTGCCAGCTCGACACCGGCCTCGTCGCTGATCTCCTTGCGGATCGTCGATTCGACGTCGAGCTCGTACTGCCTGCGCGCGGCGATCTCGCGCTCGAGTTGCAACTCGTACACCAGTCGCAGATCGCGGCTCTTGCTCTCGGCGCTTTCGGCCTGTCTGCGGTAGCGAGTGACAAGGATCGCCGCGATCACAGCGGCCCACAGCGCCGCGATCACCGCCAGCGATCCGAGCACCGAGATCTGATCGGCGAAGAGCATCAACACGCTGGCCACCACGGCCAGCACGATCAGGAGACCCACCAACCACTGCCCGACGCGACCGGAGCGGCGTGTGTCGGCGGCACGGCCAGTCGAGGTCGTCATGATCGTGAACTTACCCTCTGACGGCCCGCGCGACCGCCAGGCTGGTGCGGAGAGTCACGATTGGCCTCATAAAATCCCATCACAGAGGGGGTCACGCGGGCCCGGGATGACCGTCTGCCCGCGGCTGCGTCGGCTGGTCGGTCGGGTCGTCGGGTGCCCGGCAGCAGTACTCGAGCCACAGCGCCGCGACGACGAGCACGAGCCCGCCGAAGGCGCCGACGATCGCACCGGGTCTGTCATGCTCGGCAGCATTCACGCCGTGCTGACTCCACAGGAACACCAGCATCCCCACCCATACGCCGACGGCCACGGCACCCAGGATCGCCGACGCCTTGGCCAGTGCGAGGACACGCGCTGCGGTCAGCGGGTGCAGCTGCCCGCGTGCACGACCCACCTGACGGTCGGCGACACGTGCGCGCACCACGAATGCCATCGCCGTCTCGATCGCGGCGAGCACGTAGAGGACGATTCCCGCCAGCAGCGGCAGCGGGGGCAGTGCCGAGTAGTTGTAGCGCACCAGAATCCACGAGATCACCGCGACAAAGACCGCAATGATCAGCAGATCACGTGGCCGGGTCGGACCAAGGCCGGGTTCGTCGGACTCCGGTGGCGTCGACGGCTGCGGGGTTGTCACCGCGCCACCTCACTCCCGGGTCGGCCCGGCTGCGAACCTCCCGGGCGCACGTACAGTCGGTGCACGCCTGCGCGTTCACTCGCGGGTAGTGCCGCGACCAGGTCGACCACCGACCGGACACCGTCGGGCGTCCACAGCGTCGCGTCGGGTTCGATCTCCAGCCACGGCACGAGCACGAAGGCACGGTCGGCGGCTCGCGGATGCGGCAGCGTCAGCACGTCGTCGTCACTGATGATCGGCTGCCCGTCGGCGTCGGTCGCACAGATCACGTCGACGTCGAGAGTTCTTGGGCCCCAACGGATGTCTCGGGTCCGGTCAGCAGCGCGCTCGAGTTCGAAGCCACGCTCCAACCAGTCACGCGCAGAGATCGGGGCGTCGACGATGAGCGTGATGTTGTAGAAGTCGGGTTGTTCGACGCCGCCCCACGGGGCCGTCGAATAGATGCTCGACGCCGCGACGAGGTTGTCGGCGAATGCGTCGACAACCTCACCGAGCCGGGCCACTCGGTCGCCGAGATTGGTACCGGCGGACAACACGGCGCGCGTCATCTCGCACCACCCGCCGATTTGCGGGAGCGTCGGGTCACGACGGCGACGTCGGCGAAATCCAGCGGGATCGGCGCGGACGGCTTGTGCACCACCACTTCGCACGCGTGAATGCGGTCGTCGAGCATGACCTTCTCGGCGATCTCCCCGCCGACAGCCTCGATCAGATTGCGGGGGTCACCGGCGACGACGTCGTGGACCTGCTGTGCGAGCGACCCGTAGTCGATGGTGTCGGCCAGATCGTCCGACGCCGCGGCGGCCCGCAAGTCGGCCCACAGCGTGACGTCGATGATGAAGTCCTGCCCGTCGCGGCGTTCGTGGTCGAAGACGCCGTGGTTGCCGCGCACCCGCAGTCCGCGCAGTTCGATGCGGTCAGCCATCTCGATGCTCCCGCCGGACGGTATGCCGGTCACGCCCACCCGAACGCCACGCCGCGGCGACGGTCACCGCATCCCGGTTGGCCGCGACGTCGTGGACCCGAACTCCCCACGCGCCCTGCACCGCGGCGAGCGCGCTGATCGACGCCGTCGCGATCTCGCGTCCCTCCGGTTCACGATCGTGGCCGTCGGCGGCGAGCAGCGTGCCGAGGAAACGCTTGCGCGACGCCCCGACGAGCACCGGAAAACCGAGATCGACCAGCGTCGGCAACGCGTTGAGCAGCGCCCAATTGTGTTGTGCTGTCTTGGCGAATCCCAGCCCGGGATCGAGGATGATGTTGTCGGGATCGACCCCGACGTCGACAGCGGCGTCGACCTGGCCGAGGAGCTCACGACTGACCTCTGCGACCACGTCGCGGTACCCGCCCGTGTCGTCGACCCGGTGCGTGAATCGTCGACCGGCATCCGATTCGGCTGCCGCGGGACGCCAGTGCATCAGAATCCAGGGCAGTCCGGCGTCGGCGAGAAGCGCTGCCATGCCCGGATCGGCGCGACCCCCCGACACGTCGTTGACGATCGTCGCCCCGGCCTCGATGGCGGCCGACGCCACGCCTGCGCGCATCGTGTCGACCGAGACCTGTGCACCCTCGGCAGCGAGTGCGGCGATCACCGGAACCACCCGCTTGATCTCGACGGACTCGTCGACGCGTACCGCACCCGGGCGGGTCGATTCGCCCCCGACGTCGATGATGTCGGCGCCGCCGGCGAGCAGACGAAAACCGTGTTCGACGGCGCGCTCGGCGTCGAGGTAGCGACCACCGTCGGAGAATGAGTCGGCGGTGACGTTGACGACGCCCATCACCTTTGTGCGCGCGTCATCGGCCGTGTCGACGGCGACCGGGTGAGCGGTCACCGGGTGATGAGGTCGAGTGCCTCGCCGCGCGAAACGGCGCTGGTCTTGAAGATGCCGCGCACCGCGGACGTCGTCGTGCGAGCGCCCGGCTTGCGGATGCCGCGCATCGCCATGCACAGGTGTTCGGCTTCGATCACCACGATCACGCCACGTGGATTGAGCCGCTCCACCAGAGCATCGGCGATCTGGCTGGTCAATCGCTCCTGCACCTGCGGACGCTTGGCGTAGAGGTCGACGACGCGCGCCAACTTCGACAGTCCGGTCACCTGGCCCGATGGGCCGGGAATGTAGCCGACATGGGCGACACCGTGGAACGACACGAGGTGGTGCTCGCACGTCGAGTACATCGGGATGTCTTTGACCAGCACCAACTCGTCGTGGTCCTCGTCGAAGATGGTCGCGAGTACCTCCGACGGGTCGGTGTAGAGCCCGGCGAACATCTCGCGGTACGCGTTGGCCACGCGGGTCGGCGTGCGTCGCAGCCCCTCGCGGTCGGGGTCTTCGCCGACCGCGATCAGCAACTCCCGGACGGCAGCTTCGGCGCGCTCCTGGTCGAAGAAGCGCCCCTCTCCGGTCGATAGTTCGCGCGACGCGCCGTCGTGAGTCGCGATGTCGTGACCCTCGCTGATTGTCATCGATCCGACCCTCAGGCTCCGTCTCCGTGTGAACGATTGTCCCCGTGTGAACGATTCTCCCCGTGTGAACCGCTGTCGCCGGAGTCATCACGATGCTGCCCACCGTTGTGGCCCGCACCGTTCTGACCGCCGTACGAGCCGTTGCCATAGCCATACCCGTTGGGCTGATTTCCGTTGGCGCCGTTCGGGTTTCCGTTCTGCGGATATCCCTGCGTCTGCGGATACCCGTGCGACTGCGGATCTCCCTGCGACTGGGGCGGCCAACCCGGCGCCGACCAGTCACGCGGGGCGCCGTAGTCGGGTCGGGTTCCGCCGCCCTGCGGGCCCTGCGGGTAGGGCTGCTGCGGGTAGGGCTGCCCGTAGCTCTGACCTGGATAGGAACCCGGACCTTGAGGCGTTCCGTAGTAGGGCTGCTGCCCACCGGGGTAACCGGACGGCGAGCCCGGTGCACTTCCGGCACCGACGGGTTCGCGCACCGGCTCCGGCGGAGGCGGAGGCCACGGCTCGCCACGTTCGATGGCCCTCTCGCCGGGGGTCTTCACCGGGGGCTTGTCGCTCGGGGTGCGCTCGCCGAACTCGTTGAACGTCGTGATTCGCGGACGCTTCTCGACGTCGGAAAGGATGCTCTCGAGATCCTTGCGGGTCAGCGTCTCCTTCTCAAGGAGTTCGCTGGCGAGCACGTCGAGGGTGTCGCGGTACTCGGACAGAATCGCCCACGCCTCGGTGTGCGCGGCCTCGATCAGTCGGCGCACCTCGTCGTCGATTTCGCTCGCGACCTCGGCGGAGTAGTCACTCTGCGCGCCCATGCTGCGGCCGAGGAACGGATCGCCCTGCTCCTGCCCGTAGCGCACAGCGCCGAGCTTGGCGCTCATGCCGTATTCGGTGACCATCGCGCGTGCGATCTTGGTCGCCTGGTCGATGTCCGACGACGCGCCGGTCGTCGGCTCGTGGAAGACCAATTCCTCCGATGCGCGTCCGCCCATGGCCATCACCAGACGAGCGATCATCTCCGAGCGCGTCATCAGGTCTTTGTCCTGCTCGGGCACGGCGAGCGCGTGACCGCCCGTTCGTCCACGCGCGAGGATCGTCACCTTGTAGATCGGGTCGAGATCGGGCATCGCCCACGCGGCGAGCGTGTGACCACTTTCGTGGTACGCGACAACCTTCTTCTCGTGTTCGCTGATGATCCGGCTCTTGCGACGCGGTCCGCCGATGACACGGTCGACCGCCTCCTCGAGCATCTCCGCCGTGATGACCGTCTTGTTCTCGCGTGCGGCGAGCAGTGCGGCCTCGTTGACGACGTTGGCGAGGTCGGCGCCCGACATTCCTGGCGTGCGCTTGGCCAAACCGTCGAGGTCGGCGTCTTCTGCGATGGGCTTGCCCTTGGCATGCACCTTGAGGATTGCCCGACGACCGGCGATGTCGGGGTTGCCGACGGGGATCTGCCGGTCGAAACGTCCCGGACGCAGCAGCGCAGGGTCGAGGATGTCGGGACGGTTGGTCGCTGCGATCAGGATCACGCCCGAGCGGTCGCCGAAGCCGTCCATCTCCACGAGCAACTGGTTCAACGTCTGCTCGCGCTCGTCGTGACCACCGCCGAGACCGGCACCACGCTGACGGCCGACGGCGTCGATCTCGTCGACGAAGATGATGCACGGGCTGTTGTTCTTGGCCTGCTCGAACAGATCGCGCACACGCGACGCACCGACACCGACGAACATCTCGACGAAGTCAGAACCGGAAATGGTGAAGAACGGCACGCCCGCCTCGCCAGCGACTGCCCGCGCCAGCAGGGTCTTACCGGTACCGGGCGGACCGTAGAGCAGCACGCCGCGGGGAATCTTGGCGCCGAGCGCCTGGTAGCGCGCCGGGTTCTGCAGGAAGTCCTTGATCTCGTACAACTCTTCGACGGCCTCGTCGGCACCCGCGACGTCGGCGAAGGTGGTCTTGGGCATGTCCTTGGACAACTGCTTGGCCTTGGACTTGCCGAAGCCCATCACGCCGCCCTTGCCGCCACCCTGCATGCGGTTCATGACGAAGAAGAAGAGCCCGAACAAGAGCAGCATCGGCAGCAGGAAGATCATGATCTGCCAGAACACCGACTGCTGCGTCACGTTGGTCTGGTAGCCGGCCCCGGTCGACTTGACCGAGTCGAAGACCTGCTCACCCGCCGAAGCCGGGTACTTGGTCGAGATCTTCGTGACGTCCTTGCCGTCGACCTTGATTGCATCCTTGGTCTCGATCCGCAACTGCTGTTCGCGATCATCGATCTGGACGAACTTGGTGTTCTTGGTGTTGAGCTGTGTCAACGCGACAGAGGTGTCGACCCCGGTGTAGCCGCGATCGCCATCGCGCATCGCGCTCCAGCCCCACAGGGCGAGCACAAGCACCGCGAGTATCGCGAGGTTACGGAAGACTGTCTTTCGGTTCATGCGCATTGGTGGAGGTCCAGGCCACGTGTTGGGCCGCCCGGCGCCGTTACCACTGTCCTTCCCATCGGTTCGTGAACGATGTGAACGCCACCCAAGGGTTCGGTCGTACACATTGAGGCTACCGGTCAACGATCACGCAGGTGAAACCGTTCCCTGTTTGTCTGCGTGGCTTCGCCACGCGCTGTTTGCGCCCTCAGCGCCACTCTTCGTCGTCACCGGCAACGTCGCTACGCTCCTCGCCGGCCCTCCTGCATCGCGGCGCGCGCAAACAGGGTTTGTCTGCACGGGCTCCGCCCGCGCGCTGTTTGCGCCCTCAGCGCCACTCTTCGTCGTCACCGGCAACGTCGCTCCGCTCCTCGCCGCCTCCTCCTGCATCGCGGCGCGCGCAAACAGGGTTTGTCTGCGTGCGGGCTCGGCAACGTCGCTCCGCTCCTCGCCGGCTCCTCCTGCATCGCAGCGCGCGCAAACAGAGCCTTCTGCACGGGCTCCGCCCGCGCGCTGTTTGCGCCCTCAGCGCCACTCTTCTCGTCGTCACCGGCCCCGTCGCTGCGCTCCTCGCCGGCTCCTCCTGCATCGCAGCGCGCGCAAACAGGGTCCTGGGTGCTAGTTCTCGTAGACCGAGGCGCGCAGGCGACCGATGAAGGGGAGGTCGCGGTAGCGCTCGGCATAGTCGAGGCCATAGCCGACGACGAACTCGTTCGGGATGTCGAAGCCGACATCGGCGACGTCGACGGGCGAACGGACGGCCTCCGGCTTGCGCAGCAGCGTGCACACCGCCAGCGACCGCGGCTGGCGGGTGGCGAGGTTCTTCATCAGCCACGACAGCGTCAGACCCGAGTCGATGATGTCCTCGACGATGAGCACGTCACGGCCCGCGATATCGCGATCGAGATCCTTGAGGATGCGCACCACGCCCGACGACGACGTCGCCGACCCGTAGCTCGACACAGCCATGAACTCCATCTGCGACGGGATCGGCAGTGCGCGGGCGAAATCGGTCATGAACATGATCGCGCCCTTCAGGACGCCGATCAGGACCAGATCGTCCTGCAGGTCCGTGTAGCGCTGCACCACCGACTGGGCCAGCTCCGCGGTCCGCGCCTTGATCTGTTCCTCCGTAATGAGGACTGCTTCGATGTCGTCGCCGTAGTGGTGCTCGATCTCGATCTCGGAATGCACGGATACCAGCTTGACACGTCCGCCGAACCGGGCGAAGCCCGCGGTGCCATCTACTGCGCCTGCACGCGATTGCCACCTACAGAAAATGTCGTCCGATAACAGGACAAATCTATTACAAGAGAATAACGGATCGAAACATGCGTCACCCACGGTTCGCGTTCAGCCCGCGCTCCGAGAAAAGAAGTCACTATCTATTCTTGAGCCTCACCGTGATCGGCATCACACAACACGAAGCTCGGCATTTCTGAGAATCACACGACGGCGTAATCGCCGATGACAAGCAGACTCAACGTCGGATCAAGGACGAGGACGACAATGAACCAACAGCGGCGACACCACACCCAGCCACCCTCTCGACTAGCACCTTCGCTTAGCGAAATATACGCGCCGACAGAGTATTTGATACGTGCGATTGCAATCTTCGCCGCCGCAGCGCTCGCGATCCCCCTGCTGCACGCGACCGCCCACGCTGCGCCGTCGTCGGACTCGGTGCACTACCGACTCTCCGGCCGGCCAAGTTCGCTGAGCATCTCCGTGGCAGACGGAACGATAGCCCGCGAGGGCTCTGACCTGGTCATCAAGAATGGCGCGGGAAAGTCCCTTTTCCGCATGGCTTTGTGGTATCGGGACGAATATCTCGAATTCCCCATCGACGCGCAAGTGACTCCGACATCCGCGACATTGGTCCCGTCCAAAGACAAACTGCGTGCACATCTCGTCGATCCGGTACATGTGAACGCGATGCGCGCCGTCGCCGCCAAGGCAACACCACAGAAGCAGACGAAGCAGACAAAGCAACAACGCGACGACGAGGCGTTGACGCGATTCAACGGCCAGTTGTCGGCCGGAATGACCATTTCTTCTCTGGTCGGACTCACCGTCGGCGCAATTATCGGGGGCGCGATCGGGTGCGCGATCGGAGCCGTTGCCGCAGGAATCGGGTGCATCTTCCCGGGCATAGAGATCGGTGCGACGCTCGGCTCGATCGTCGGAATCATCCTCGGCGGGGGTGGGACGCTGATCCTCTCGGCAATCCAGTACTTCCAGACGATCAACTCACCCGTCTAGATCAACTGGTGCGATCCTTCCGCGATGACCCGGCCACGATTCGCTGGCCGGGTCATCGCGGAAGACGCGTCACCCTCATCCCATCGGCTGTCCGTTCGACCGCCAGCCGGTGATCTGGCGTTCCGCCGATCGCCACCTGGCCAGGCCGAACGCCCCGGAGTAGCTCATCGACGGCCTCGATCACCCGCGTCGTGGGTTCTGTCGCACCGACCTCCCGCAGCCAGCGCCGCACGACCCTGGTCCGCACCGCGTCGGGAAGGTCGGCGACCGACGCGACGTCGAGTTCGGCGTGCTCGCCGATCCGCGACGACGTCGAGTAGATCTCATCCGCAACGTCGTCGAGAGCATCGACGTCGGCCTGCAGCGCAGTGGCGGTGCGCGCCAGCGCCTCGACGACCCCGCCGTGCAGGACGTCGTCGAGCAACGGGATCACCTCGGCTCGCAACCGAACGCGTGTGAATCGCGGGTCGCGGTTGTGGGGGTCGGCGTGCGCGGGCAACGCCAGCTCGGTGCATGCGCCGACGGTCTGCGAACGACGAACACCCAGCAGCGGCCGACCCCACGGCTCACGCCACGCACGCATACCCGCGAGCGATCGCGCGCCCGACCCCCTCCCGAGGCCGAGCAATACCGTCTCGGCCTGGTCGTCCATGGTGTGGGCCAGCAGCACGGGCATTCCGTCGCGAGCGGCGTCGAGTGCCGCGTACCGGGCTTCACGCGCAGCGGCCTCCATGCCACCGGCTGTGCCGACGCTCACCCGCAGGATCTCCGCAGACGCACCAAGTCCCGTTGCAGTCCGCGCCGCATTGGCCGCAACCGCATCCGAGCCGGGCTGTAGTGCATGGTCGACGATGAGCGCGCGAACCGTCAGCCCCGCGCGGAGCGCTCCGGCGGTGAGCGCCAACGAGTCCGGCCCGCCGGACAACCCGACGCACACCTCAGTGCGCCCGGGCAGGTGAGCGGTCGCGAAATCTGCGACCGCGCGGGTCACAGCACGCGTGCAATCCATCGCGACGGCTCGTCGATCTCGTCCGGTCGGGGCAGCGTCTCCGCATTGGTCCAGATGGTGTTGAAACGCTCCATACCGACGGTCCCGACGACCTCGTCGACGAAGGCCTTACCCCGAATGTATTGCGCCAGTTTGGCATCCATACCGATCAACGCTCTGATGATGCGCTGCACGGGATTTCGCGGTGCTGTGCGTCGTTTGTCGAACGATGCGCGGATCTGCTCGACGGTCGGAACCTGCGCTGGGCCAACGGCATCCATCACGTGGTCGGCATGCCCCTCGAGGAGGGTGCCGAGCATCATCATGCGCGTGAACGCCTCGTATTGCTCGGGCGTCTGCAACATCTGCATCACACCGATGACGCCCTTTTCCCGCTTGGCACCACCTCGTACAGCCGAATTGATCCGTGCAACAACATCTGTCACCGATTCGCCCGCATCGGAGGTCAGTACTGCGATGTTGTCGAGCATGTACTGACGCAGCCAGGGGTTTGCGGAGAACTGCACGCGGTGGGTCACCTCGTGCAGACACACCCACAGACGGAAATCCGACGGCACGACGCGCAGACTGCGCTCCACCGCAATGATGTTCGGCGTCACCAGCATGAGCACGCCGGGATTCTGGGGCCCGCTCGAATCCGAGCCACTCGGCGTGAACGGGTCGTACTGCCCGAGGATGGCGCCGGCGAGAAACGCGAGGAGACCACCTGCCTGCAGGCCGCCGACCTTCCCCGACAGTCCGCCACCGGACTCGTCGCCGTCACCGTCGAGCATCGATCGCATCGATTGCGACGCGGCGTCGACCCAACCGCGCCGATCGACCACGAGCGCACTCGGAACGCGCAGCCCGTCGGCGAGTCCGGTGACCTCGCGCACCGGCCCCTCCGCGCGCACCGCGGCGTCGGCCAGTTCGGCCTGCGCGGCGTCGAGCGTGTACTCGGTGACCTTCGGTCCAGGGCGCACCAGCCGTTTTCCGACCGTCGCGGCAAGCGACCAATCGATGCGCGCGCCGATCGACTCGCCGCGCTCATCCCGCTGGTCGGCCTCCGCCCGCTGGTCGAGCTCACCCCGCTGGTCGAGCTCACCCCGCTGGTCGGCCTCCGCCCGCTGGTCGAGCTTGTCGAGACCACTTCCCACGTCGTCGGTCGGCTCGGTCATCGGCACCCGCACTCCCTCAACTTGCCCGCGACGTTGTCGAGGGCCGGCCGCGCGTCCGCGGGAGAGGTGCCTCCCGAGATCAACGCGAACGACAGCACCCGACCGTCGACCGTCTGAACTATGCCGGTCAACGAACTGACGCCGGTCAATGTTCCGGTCTTCGCACGCACCCAACCTGCGCCGGGGTTCTCGCCGACGGTGAATCGGTCGGCGAGTGTTCCGGTGCCGCCGGCAACCGGCAGTCCGTCGAGCATCGGGCGGATCTTGGAGTCGATCGTCTGGTCGCTGCCGGTGGGTCCGCTCGCCGCTGCCATCAGCTTGTCGAGGAGCGCGGCGGGTACCAGGTTGCGGTACGACAGCCCCGACGTATCGCGCAGCGTCACGTTCGAGACGTCGAACTTGTTGTCGGCGAGCGTCTGCTTGACCGCCGACGTACCGCCCGCGAGTGTCGCGGGCCCGCCGCGTGCGACGGACAGTTCGACGCCGAGCGCTTCGGCGAGCACATTGTCGGAGTAGCGGAGCATGTCGTTGACCCTGGTGACCAGTGGAGCCGAGCGGACAGTCGCGATGGTCCGCGCACCGGCGGGAGCGGTGACATTCGTAACCGGGGCGTCGACGTCGAGCGCCTCGGCAAGTTGCTCTCCCGCGGTGATCGCCGGGTTGTCGACGCGCGGCGAGTATTCGTTGAGTCGATCCGTGCGCGCGCCGTCGGTCATCAGCGCCTCGATCGGAGCGATGTCGCCGCCCTTGATGTCGGCGCGGCTCCAACTGCTGTCCATCGTCGGACCGGTGTACGCGCTGGTGTCGACGGCCACGGACGTGACCGAGACCCCCGACTTACGGACTTGCTCGGCAAGATCGCTGATCCGACCCGGATCGGTGTAGAACGTCTGCGACCGCTTCGACTGGGCCGACAGCGTCGGATCGCCCGCCCCCTTGATGATCACCTGACCGTCGGTACCCACCACGACGGTCGTCGTCAGGCGCGCATCGTGCGGCAGTCCGAGCAGCGCGGCAGCAGCGGTCAGGATCTTGGTGTTTGATGCCGGCACTCGTGGGGTGCTCGGACTCTTGGACCACAGGATCGCGCCGGTCAGCGAGTCGCTGACCTGGCCGGTGAACTCGCCGAGCTGGGGCGCGCGGGCCGCTGCGGCGATCTGTTTTGTGACGCCGTCTGCCGTCGGCTGCGGGGCCGTGGCCGACACAGCGTTGATCGCAGGTGTCGCGGCGATCGGCGCAGGCCGTGGCGGCACACCTGCGGGCAGGTCGTCGGACTTGTTCATGCGCAACGCCACGAACAGCACACTCGAGGCGATCAACGCCAGCACGACCACCGACACCAAGGTCCACACAACCGCGCGACGTCGACCGCCCAACCGACCGTCCTGATTCCTCGCGCCCACTCGACCTCCGGTCTCGACCCATCTCTTCCGACGCCCCACAGTATCGTTGAGGCGATTCGCACAGCCGGACCGCGGCTGTCGACACCCGCCGACGGCGCACCGATCCCGCCCGAGGCGCCACGATCAAGGAGGAACCGTGGAATTCGATGTGACCATCGAGATCCCCAAGGGAAGTCGCAACAAGTACGAGGTCGACCACGAGAGCGGAAAGGTCTTCCTCGACCGCTATCTCTACACCGCATTCGGCTACCCCGCCGACTACGGCTACATCGACAACACACTCGGCGAAGACGGCGACCCGCTCGACGCGCTGGTCCTGCTGCCCGAGTCGGTGTACCCGGGCGTCGTGGTCAAGGCTCGCGTGGTCGCGATGTACACGATGACCGACGAGGCAGGTGGCGACGACAAGCTGCTGTGCGTGCCTGCCAAGGACGTGCGCTGGGATCACATCCAGGACGTCGGCGACGTGTCGGAGTTCGAGCTGAACGCGATCTCGCACTTCTTCGAGCACTACAAGGATCTCGAGCCCGGCAAGTCGGTCACACCGGGCGGTTGGGTCGGCAAGGACGAGGCGGAGAAGGTGGCCCAGGCCGCCGTCGAGCGCTTCCCGGGGCACTGATCGACGCCCCTGCCGCTACATACTGAAAAGTCCACCTCATCTGCTGCGCGACACCTTCGGCACTGCCGAAGGTGAACCGGCACAGATGAGGTGGACTTTTTTGGGTCCTACCCTTCCGCCCTACTCGGCGGCGGCAGGTTCGGCGGTCGGCTGCCCGCGGCGAAGCGGGAGCTCCTTCCACGTCACCGTGCCGATGATCGCCAGCAGCGAGACGATCGACACCGTCAGGAACACCGTGTCCATCGAGTTCGCGAAGCCCTCCTTGATCGGATCGCCCAGTTCGGCGGGCAACTTCTCGATGATCGACGTATCGCTCATCACCGCGTCCGACGACCCCGACGCTCCCCCGGGATTCTGCGACGCCGCGATCAGACCCTTCGCGAACTCACTGACCTGCGGATCATCACTGCCCGCGGCCCGCACGACGGCGGCGCGGTACTCGGGAGTCTGCGCCGCAGCGACCATCTCGTCCTTGATGTTCGGTCCCATCATGCTGAACAGCAGCGAGAAGAACACGGCCACACCGAGAGTCGCGCCGATCTGACGGAAGAAGGTAGCGGTGCCGGTCGAGAGGCCCATGTCCTTGGGCGGCAAGATGTTCTGCATCGCGAGCGTGATCGGCTGCATCAGGTTGCCGAGCCCGAAGCCGAGCAGGAACGCCATGAGCATGACGGTCCACACCGGCGTCGACGTGCTCACCAGGTGCAGCAGGAACGTGGCAACGGTGATGAGTACCGCGCCCACGATCGTGAACACCTTGTATCTGCCTGTGCGCGAGATCATCTGACCCGACGCGATCGAGCCCATCATCAAACCGAGGACCATCGGCAGCATCTGCAGGCCGGCGACCATCGGGCTCGAGCCGCGCAGCACCTGGAAGTACTGGGGCAGCATCGAGATCCCGCCGAACATCACCGCACCGACGACCATCGAGATCACGATGCCCTGCGCGAACACCCGATTCTTGAAGACGCGCAACGGGATCAGCGCGTCGTCGCCCATCTTGTGTTCGATCCAGACGAACAGCGCGATGCCGAAGGCTCCGACGCCGTAACAGAGCCATGCCCAACCCGAGAACCAGCCCCATTCGCGGCCCTGCTCGGCCACGATCAGCAACGGCGCGATACCGACGGCGAGCGCGAAAGCACCCCAGTAGTCGGTACGGCCACCGCGACCCTTTTGTTGGTCGTAGTTCAGCACCTTCGCGACGACGATCAGCGCGATGATCCCGATCGGCACATTCACCAGAAAGACCCAGCGCCACCCCGACACCCAGAGGATCGTCGACTGACCGGCGAAGAAGCCACCGAGTACCGGACCGAGCACACTCGACGTGCCGAAGACCGCGAGGAAGTAGCCCTGGTATTTCGCGCGCTCACGCGGTGGGACGATGTCGCCGATCGTCGTCAGCGCCAGGGTGAACAGACCACCGGCACCGAGCCCCTGCAGAGCGCGGAACGCCGCGAGCTCGTACATCGACGTCGCGAGCGAGCACAGCAGCGATCCGACGACGAAGATCGAAATGGCAAGCAGGAAAAAGGGTTTGCGGCCGTAGAGGTCGGAGAGCTTGCCGTAGAGCGGCGTGACGATGGTCGACGTCACGAGGTAGGCGGTGGTCACCCAGGCCTGCATGTCGTAGCCGTGCAGGTCGTCGGCGATGGTGCGGATCGCCGTCGACACGATGGTCTGGTCGAGCGCAGCGAGGAACATTCCCAGCATCAGGCCTGCCAGGATCGTGAGGATCTGCCGGTGGGTCAGACCGGCGCCCGCAACGTCGTCCGACGCGGTGGACACCTGCGTCTTGTCTGTCATCTCGTTCCTTTCCCGGAATGTTCGCCCGCGGGCACGATGAGCTGCTCCGCGGCGTCGACGAAGCGGTCGAACAGCACCACCAGCGTCGACAGTTCGTCTTGGGTCCAGTCCGTCATTGCGGACTCGAATGCTTCACGACGCATCGCTCGCATGCCCTCGACACGTCGACGTCCTGCGTCGGTGATCACGAGGAGCGTCGCGCGTCCGTCGTCCGGGTCGGCTTCGCGACGCACGAGGTCGAGGTCGACGAGTTGCGCGACGTGTCGCGACACAGTGGACGGATCGGCGTTGAGCGCTGCGGCGAGTTCACTTGACCGCATGGGTGCACGGTCGAGGTGGAACAGCCCGCGAAACGCTGCGGTCTCGAACTCTCCGTCCTTCGTGCGGAACGTGGTGTGGACCGCGCGATCGCGAACACGCAGATATCGGCTGAGTGAATCGAAGAGCTGGTCGATCGACTCCGGTTTGAGCACGGTCACCGCCTTTTACTACCTAACGGACAAAGCCGACAGATGTTGCCTATTGCAAGTAGTTGCATGTTGCAAGCAAATGTCGAGCGCAAGTATGCGCTCGAGTTCTGCGGTACGCAAACAGCCCACTACCATGGACATTCGTGACTCCTCAGCCTCCACCACCGTCAGGTAGCCGCCCCCACTTCACCTCGATGCCCGACCTCGCATTGCGCGATCTCGGCGGCGCGGTCGTGTGGACCAACGACGATCTGTTCGCGGAGGTCCAGAACCTGATTAAGACCGGTCCGGCCGAGTACCGCCCCGCGACGTTCGGGCACAAGGGCCAGGTCTACGACGGCTGGGAGACGCGACGCCGACGCCGCGACGGAGTCGACCAGGCGATCATTCGCCTCGGCGCGCCCGGAGTGATCTACGGCGTCGTCGTCGACACGTCGTGGTTCAAGGGCAACTATCCGCCCGAGATCTCGGTCGAGGCGACCGCGGTCGAAGGCGTCGTATCGGCACAACAGCTCGTCGACGACGCCGAGTGGACGACGATCGTCGAGAAGACCCAGGTCGACGGCGACACACGCAATCCGTTCAAGGTCGACGCGAAGGACCGGTTCACGCACGTCCGGCTCACCATGCACCCCGATGGCGGTGTCGCACGTTTCCGCGTCCACGGCCGGGGCGTGCCGAACCCGCACTTCTTCCGCTACGGGCACTTCGACCTCGCCGCGCTCGAGAACGGCGGATTGATCACCGCATGCTCGAACATGTTCTACAGCTCGCCGAACAACCTCCTGATGCCCGGTCGCGCGCGGCACATGGGCGAGGGTTGGGAGACCAGCCGCCGTCGCGACTCGGGCAACGACTGGGTGCAGGTGCGCCTCGCCGGGCAGGGCAGGGTGAGTCTCGTCGAACTCGACACCAGCTACTTCATCGGCAATGCGCCGGGAGCAGCGACGGTTCGCGGCAGAGACGGCGAGAACGGCGAATGGTTCGACGTGTTGCCGCGCACCGAACTTCAGCCCGACACCCGCCACCGCTTCGTCATCGATCTCGACCGGCCGATGACCGAAGCGCGCATGGACATCTTCCCCGACGGCGGCATGGCACGGTTCAAGCTCTACGGGTTGCTCACCGAGGAATCGCAAGCGGGCCTGATCGAGCAGTGGGAGCGCGGCGAGGCCTGAGCGAGATCGCCCGCCGACCGAGCCCGCGCCACTGATCGAGTCCGCGCCGCTGATCGAGCCCAAACCGCTGATCGAGCGCAACCCGCTGATCGAGCTTGTCGAGATCACCCCACCCGCCGGTCGAGCCCGACCCGCTGATCGAGCTTGTCGAGATCACCCCACCCGCCGGTCGAGCCCCACGCCGCTGATCGAGCTTGTCGAGATCACCCCACCCGCCGAAACTCGAACTGCGGCAACATCTCTGCGCCTCGGCGTGGCCAAGCCGTGCGGGCCGTCGACGTACGCACCATCTCCAGCGACTCGTCGTCGAGGCAAGTACGGCACACCGAGGTCAGCGAGCGGCGGCACGGCCACGCGACCGTGTGGTCACAACCACATAGTCGCGCGCCCGTCCGGCAACTCGCTGCAGGACAAACTGAGTGGGCATTCACATACGCGTCTCACGAGGATCTATTAGCCTGCCGTTCGCCTGTTGGACACCGAGGAGGGCTTCGCTAACTCTTCGTGACCCACGAACCTCACAGTCTGCCCGATTCGGACACCTCGCCCGTCCCGCCGATGTCGCGCCGGCGATTCATGCAGACCGCCTCAGCCGCAGCCG
Source organism: Gordonia sputi NBRC 100414 (assembly GCF_000248055.1). Classification (GTDB taxonomy): domain Bacteria; phylum Actinomycetota; class Actinomycetes; order Mycobacteriales; family Mycobacteriaceae; genus Gordonia; species Gordonia sputi. The sequence goes on from NZ_BAFC01000101.1 coordinate 72,219, forward strand.
GCACGGCAGCCGCGCTCGCAGCCGGTGTATCCGAAGCGGTTGCCGCACCGCGTCATCAGGCCTTCCTTCACTCGGTGGCCTCCGGCGATCCGCTGCCTGATCGGGTCATCCTGTGGACCCGGGTGACTCCTGAGCCGCGGGCAACACCCGGATCGGGATTCGGCCAACCGACCAACGTCCGGTGGCAGGTGTCCGTTGACCCCGGATTCACGCGCATCGTGTCGTCGGGCATCTTCTCCACCTCCGTTGATCGCGACCACACCGTCAAGGTCGACGCCGCGGGCCTGTCACCGTCGACGCGGTACTTCTATCGCTTCACCATCGCCGACGGCCCACTGGCGGGCACCGTGTCACCGACGGGGCGCACCAAGACCGCTCCGGCGCTGTCGGCCGATATCGACAAGCTGCGGTTCGCGGTGTGTTCGTGCGCGAATTACGAAGCAGGCCACTTCATCTCCTACCGTGCCATGGCGCAACGGGATGACCTCGACTTCGTGCTACACCTCGGCGACTACACCTACGAATACGAGACCGGCGGATATCCCGGCGCGTACAACGAGACAGTCCGCGCCACCGCGCCGGTCCACGCGACCGTCACCGTCGACGACTACCGCATCCGGCAGGGCAAGTACCGCCAGGATCCCGATCTCGCCCGCGCGCATGCCACTCACCCGTTCATCTGCATCTGGGATGACCACGAATCGGCCGACAACTCCTATCGGGACGGCGCAGAGAACCACAAGACTCTCACCCAGGGCAGCTGGAGCGCTCGCAAACGTGCGTCGGACAAGGCGTACTTCGAGTGGATGCCGGTGCGCCCCAATTCGATTGACAACGGCGAACACCTCTACCGTCGGTTCCGCTTCGGCCAGCTCGCCGAGCTGATCATCCCGGACCTACGCTCCTACCGCGACAAGCAGTCCTACCTCAAGGTCGACGATCCCAACCAGAGCCTCACCGGCAAGACGCAATACACGTGGCTCGAGACCTCGATCACCACGTCGTCAGCGAGCTGGCAGGTGATCGGCAACGAGGTGATGATGGTTCCGCTGGTGATTCCCGAGACCACCGACCCGCGAGTCGCCGACTGGCTCCACAAGCAGATCGGCCTGCCCGCCGACGGAATCACGATCAACAACGACCAGTGGGACGGATATCAGGCCGAACGCCGCGCACTGCTGCACGCGATCGACAAGGCGGGCAAGAAGAGCGTCGTGCTGGTCACCGGCGACATCCACAGCTCGTGGGCCAGCGAGATCCCCCTCAGCGCGCCCCACTACGGCAAGGATGCGAGCGGGCGCGTGGTCGCGTGCGAATTCACCCCGCCCAGCATCACCGCGGCCAGCGGCTACGACAGCATCGCCATCAACAGGGCACTCGCTGCTCCGGTTGCGACGGCCCTCGACGTCGCCCAGGAAGCCATCAAAACCGCGAACCCCTGGATCAAGGACGTCGAGCTCACCACACACGGTTTCGGAGTGATGGAAATCAACAAGTCACGCGCGCAAATGAACTGGTTCTACGTCAAAGACGTGATGAACCCGGCGTCGTCGGTGCACCCCGCCTTCAGCTGGTACACGCGCGCCGGACAGCCGAAACTATTGCGCGCCTGAGCTTTTTGACGTCCTTATTATCCGACGGCACCCACTGAACGGCCCCGATTTTCTCGCAATGATTGGACTCCCATGCATTCTGACCACTCCGCCGTGGCTCCACGACGCACACTCGCCCTCGCTGCGGGACTGACGGCGTGTGCCGTGGCGGCCACGGTTACCGTCGGTGCGACGTCCGCGCATGCGGCGCCCCTCGGGCAGCCGTCGGCGCCGTTCCCCACCGAATGCAGGTCGGGTAGCACACTAACGCTCGGTGAACTCGTACCGATCGTTGCCAAGTCGCTCGACGCCCGAGCACCCGGCGCCGCGCCGTCGATCGACAGCGCCGCCGGTCGATTCTCCACGCAACTGCACAACAGCACCGTCAGCACCCTGGTGGTCACTCAGCGCGGGTCGGAAGTGAGCCCCGGTCAAGGTGTGCAGGCCACCCACGGTGCCAATGCGCTGGTTCAACAGGTGTTGTCGATCAAGAACGGCACCTATCGCGACGGCTACCGGCTGTCCTCGATCACGCTCAACGACGCAGTCGAGACCGTTCTCGTGGGGATCGAGGCCAACGACGCGATCGTCCTCGACAACATCGCGACCATCCTCGGCGAGGTGGCGTCGAAGGCCGTCTCGGGTGCCGTCGGTGTGCCGATCGTCAGCAGCATCATCGGATCCATCGCGGGAAAGATCGTCAAATCGGTCGCCGCGCTGCCGGGGACCGCGGCCGAGAAGGGCGGAAAAGCCCTTGGAGACAAGGCAGACAGCACCTGTCTGGCGGCCGGAGACGGCACCACACCGGTCCGACGGGAAACGGTCAAGGACGCCTTCGCCGTGAACGTCAGTCCTGAGCTGACCACCTTCGCGAAGTCGTTGAGTCCGTCGAGTGGCGACTGTCGCCCGCTGGCAGGCCTGAGCCTGGACGAGGCCGTCGCCTACGTCGGCGCGACGCATGAGTCGACGCTACCGAAATCGCAACGGGCGTCGTTTGCGGCGAGCGTCAAGACCGTCCGCGCCAACCTACACAAGGTGTACCTCAGCAACGCCTTCGTCCCGAAGACCAAGGACGAGCTGATCGGCGTATTCGAAAAGGTGGCGGGTCTGCCCATCATCGGCGGTCCTGGCCTGACCTACGCGGCCGGAGTGCTGCAGAACCTCAGTGCCGGCGGCGAACTCAGTCACCACATCCCGTTGTCGGATGTCTCGGTCAACGCTGTGTTCAACGGGGGCCGTGCCGTCAACGATCTCCGAACTTTCAAAGCAACACCCGAATGGGCTCTTGCGAGCGCACAGGGTGCTACAAAAGCGTTGTGCCGCACCACCGATGAAGGCAAGCCCTACCCAGGCGCCGACAAGACCGTCTATCTGGGCAAGTGAGGAAACACTCGATGTCATCGATCCACATTCCCGTCAGATCGCTCAGGCGCGTCGTCGCGGCCACCGCTCTGACCGCCTGCGCACTCCTCGGCGCACAGGTACCCACGGCCGTCGCAGCGCCGACTCGACCCAACCCGACGCCGTTCCCCGCGGGTGCGATCGCGACGGTGTACCAGTCCGACGTCCACGGCTCTGACGTCATCTATTGGCCCGTGATCTCGAGCTTCACCGACATTCGCAAGAACCACCCCGACACGATCGCCGAGAACTCGGACAAGACCGCAGCGATCAATCAGTCGGCGAAGAACGATCCGGCACGTCAGAAGCGGGCACTTGACGACGGCTACGCGATTGACGGCTTGTCGCAGAACCAGCTCTACACAATGTCGGATGCGTTCGGCGCCAACCTCGGTAGAGATTTCCGTCAGGCCCTTGCGGACAAACGACTGCCCAAGGTCTCAGCTCTGCTCGACACATTGTTCGCCCGGGGTCAAGGCATCGCTGCGTCCACGGCGATCGAGAAGGCCCTCTCTGACAACGACCGTCCGTATGTGGCCGAACCCGACCGCATCACGGTGTATAACCGGCCCGGCAGGTCCAAGAGCGACGTGCAGTCCAGCGGCTCGTCGTACCCGTCCGGACACACCGCGTCGGCAATGATCCGCACCGGGCTCCTGGCACTGATGATTCCCGAACTCGCACCACAGTTTCTTGCGCGCGGTAGCGAGGCCGGCTACAACCGCGTGGTGCTGGGAGTGCACTATCCGCTCGACGTGATCGCGGGACGGATGGTTGCCGACGCCGCCGTCGCCGACAGGTACGCCGACCCCAGGTTCCGGCCGCTGATCGTCGCCGCCGGACAGGAGCTTCGCGCAGAACTCGAATGGCGTTGCCGTGCAGCACTTTCGACGTGCATTGCGCGCGATACTCCGTATCGCAGCACACCCGGCGCACTGGCCGACTACGACGCGCGCATGTCCTACGGACTCTCGCGCATCGGCTCGCCGAGTGCAGCATTTGTCGTACCGCCCACAGCCGTCGACCTGGTGCTGCACGCACATCCCCGACTCACCCGCGCGCAGGCCGCCGATCTACTTCGACGCACCGCATATCCCGCCGGGTACCCACTCGACGACCAAAAACCCGGCGCGCAGTCGTGGCAGCGACTCGACCTGGCCCGCGCCTACGCCGTACCCCGCTGATCGAGCCCAACCCGCTGCTCGGGGCTTTACCCGCTGATCGAGCTTGTCGAGATCACGCCGACCGAGCCCAACCCGCTGATCGAGCCTGTCGAGATCACGCCGACCGAGCCCGACCCGCCGACCGAGGGTCTTACCCGCTGATCGAGCCTGTCGAGATCACGCAGCCCGGCGAGACTCGAACTGCGGCAGCACCTCTGCGCGCACGCGGTGCTCGGTGGCCGAGCCGTCGATCGGCACGATGAGCACGGCGTCGGCGACCTCGGCCGCGTAGATGTCGCGGATCAGTGTGGCCAGGCCGTGTGGGGTGCCGACGTAACGCACGGTTTCTGCGGAATCACCCGCAACCGGCACCGAGGCGACGGACGCACGCGCCGACCCCGGATGCGGTGCGATCGCAACCTCGACAGCCAATGCGACCGAGAAGTTCGCGGTGTCACGGGTGCCGGCCCGCAGTAGCGAGCGGGTCCGCTGAGCGTCGCGCAGCGTCGAACGTCGTACGACGATGGGCAGTTCCGTCGCAGCGGCGTCGCCGACAATCGCAACCCGCAGCGCCGGGCGGCCGATGGTGATGACGCCGGTGTCGGCAGCGAGGAGCTGGTCGGCGAGAATGTCTGTCGGAGAACTCGATTGGATCGTCACGAGTGTGCCTTTCGGTGGTGGATGTCGGGGGCGTCGGCGCTGCGATCGCTCAGGCAGCGCAACGCGTGGAGCAGGCGGTCGACGTCGTCGGACGAGCTGCCGAGCCCGAAGCTCGCGCGCACGGCACCGTCGGGATGGCCGAGTCGGTCGAGAAGCGGGTGCGCGCAGAACTTTCCGTCGCGCACGCCGATGCCGTGTTCGGAGCTCAGGTACTCCGCGACCTCGCGCGGGGTGTGGCCGTCGACTGTGAAGCCTGCGATGCCGACGCGCTCGAGGCCGTCGTCGAAAACACGCAACGGGGTGACGCCGTCGATCTCGGCGAGTCCGGCGTCGAGTTGTGCGCACAGGTACGCCTCGTGTGCGCCGATCCACTCGTGTCCGAGATCGGCGATCGCGTCGCACGCGGCAGCAATCGCGATGGCGCCCAACACATTAGGAGATCCCGCTTCGTGACGCGCGGCGCCCGTATGCCACGACACCGACGCGCAGCCCGCCTCGACGTCGACATCTGCCGTGGCGCCTCCGCCTGCCAGATACGGCTGCGCGGCGTCGAGCCAGTCGGTGCGTCCGATCAGCACACCTGCACCGAACGGCGCGTAGAGCTTGTGCCCCGAGAAGACGAGGTAGTCGATGCCGTGACTGACGATCGACACCGGGCGATGAGCGACGAGTTGCGCTGCGTCGACGAGGATTCGGGCTCCGTGCCGGTGCGCGATCGATGCGAGTCGCGAGATCGGGAGGACCTCGCCGGTCACGTTCGACGCCGCGGTCACCGCCAGTAGCGCGGCGGGCTTGGCTGCCAGTTCACGCTCGACGGCGGCAAGGGTGTCGTCGATGGTCGAAGCAACTTCGACGATGCGGGTCCACTTGTCCTTGCGTTCGACCCACGGGAGCAGGTTCGCATGGTGCTCGATGTCGAGAACGACGACGTCGCCGGGCGTCACATGCGCCGCGAGGTTGATCGCGTCGGTGGTGTTGCGGGTGAACACGACGGCGTCGTCGGCGCGACCGCGGACGAAGCGTCGAACCGTCTCGCGGCACTCCTCGTAGCGGCGCGTCGTGACCTGCGACAGGTGTCCGGCGCCGCGGTGCACGCTGGCGTAGGTGCTCAGCGAGTCGGCAACGGCGCGCGCCACCGCGGTGAGCGCCGGGGCGCTGGCGGCGTAGTCGAAGTTGGCGTAGCGCACCGTCGTACCGTCGGAAAGCGGCGCGCATTCGGCGGCGCCGACAACCTCTGCAAGTGGGGCGATAGTCGGGCTCTGCGCAGTCGAAATAGCCTTGACCTGTGAGAAATCGGTGTGCGAACGGGTGACGACAGCAGTCATCGAATAGTCTCCTTGGAATCCACGCTTGCCGTACCCACCCTGGGCACGGCCAGGTCGTCACCCGGAGCACCCCACCGCGGAGGAGGGTTGCCGACCAGCTAGCCGGGGCTTGTCGCTGGCACTCATGACCTGTTCCCAGGATCACCGACACGACGCTGAGCTGTCAACTTTCGCTCAGCGTGGACGAAAGGCGGCCGAGGGCGCGATCACCGAGCGTGTTAGTGACCCAGATTCTGTGCGCCAGCCTGATCGGCCTGTACGCGGTTGCACTTCCACGCAACCGGTAGCGTGAATCCATGCCAGCTTCGGAGGTATTCGTCCTGTCCAGGCCGCACGGCACGGTTCGTGCGCGCGGCGCATCAGCGGGATTCACCGATGCCACCGAGGCCGCCGAGGCGTTGCGTTCCGGGCGCATCGGCGCCATCACGGGGGCGATCGGGTTCACCTCGGCCGACGACGCCGCGCTGCTGGTTCCCGAGACCATCACGCACAGCGGTTCTGCGATCATGGGGAAAGCACCCGAACCCGCCCACGCCGAGCACGTCACGCTGATTCCCGACGCCGCGACGCATCGGGACCGGGTCGCACGTGCCATCGACGAGATCGACGCGGGGGCGTTGTCGAAGGTCGTGCTCGCCCGCGCCGTCGAATTCGACGTCGAACCGCCCGTCGACCCGGATCGACTTCTCGAGGCACTGGCGTACGGAAACGCCGAGCACTCTGCGTTTCTCGTCGACCTCAGCGTCGACGAGCACACCGACCCGCGAGCCCGATGGCTCCTCGGAGCGAGCCCAGAAGTGTTGCTGCGCAAGCAAGGTCTGGAGGTGACGTGCCGTCCCTATGCCGGATCGGCGGCGCGATCAGCAGACCCCGACGTCGATCACGCCGCCGGGCGCGCACTGCTGGCTTCGACGAAGGACCGGGCCGAGCACGCATTCGTCGTCGAGCATCTTCGTGATGCGCTCGAGCCGATCTGTCGCGAACTCGACGTGTCCGATCAGCCGTCGCTCGTCTCGACCGGCGAGATGTGGCATCTGGCGACACCGATTCGCGGTGTGCTGACCGACCCGACGATCACCGCCCTCGACCTCGCGCTGTTGTTGAGCCCGACCCCTGCAGTGTGTGGAACACCGGGAGACGTTGCAGCACAATTTATCTCGACCCACGAGGAGCGTCGTGGATTCTACGCGGGCGCCGTCGGATGGTCGGGCGCCGCCGGCGACGGCGAGTGGATGGTGACGATCCGTTCGCTCGAACTGTCCGACGACCGCCGTCACGTCCGCACCTGGGCCGGCGGCGGCATCGTCGCCGGGTCAGAGCCGCAGGCGGAGCTCGACGAGACGTCGGCGAAGCTCGCGACCGTCCTGCGGGCGCTGGGCGTCGCCGAGCTCGGTTGACGCCGAGGCCGTGGGCGTTGTGCCCGGCCGACCCCCGCGCGGAAAGTAGGGGAAAGATCGTTTCCCCGGGTTCCTGAGCCTTCCCCCGGTTGCAACGCGGGGAAAGGCACAAAAGCCGAGGAAGAATCCCTTCCCCTAGAACCTGCACGGCCGCCCAGCGTCGAAGCGCTCGGATCACGTCGACGCCGCAGCCCCACGCCCAGACGCCTCCACGCCCGCGCGGAAAGTAGGGGAAGGATCGTTTCCCCGGGTTCCTGAGCCTTCCCCCGGTTGCAACGCGGGGAAAGGCACAAAAGCCGAGGAAGAATCCCTTCCCCTTAGATTCTGCACGTCGGCCCGGCGCCCAACCACCAGCTCGGCAGCCGGCCCCACGCCCGACGCCGAAACTAGGGGAAAGATCGTTTCCCCGGGTTCCTGAGCCTTCCCCCGGTTGCAACGCGGGGAAAGGCACAAAAGCCGAGGAAGAGTCCCTTCCCCTAGATTCTGCGCGGCGGGGCCCAACGGGTCAGTCCGACAGCCCGGCGGCCCAGCGCCCGGGCGAAAACCGCAGCCCTCAGAGCGACGCCGCGAGCGAGTCGGTCAGGATGTCGAGGCCGTGGTGCAGTTCGTCGTCGCTGATCGTCAGCGGCGGGGCGATGCGGAAGATGCCGCCCATGCCCGGGAGCTGAACGATGTTCATGTGCAGTCCGCGCTCGAGGCAGGCGGCAGTCACCTTGGCGCCCAACGCATCCGCGGGTGTGCGCGACGCCTTGTCGGTCACGAGCTCGACGCCCTGCAGCAGCCCGCGGCCGCGGACGTCGCCGACCACCTCGACGTCGTCGCGCAGCCCGATCAGCCTCTCGCGCAGAACATCTCCGAGCTTGGCGGCACGCTCGACGAGTCCCTCCCGTTCGATCACGTCGAGCACCGTGAGGGCGACGGTCGCGGCGAGCGGGTCGGATGCGTGCGTGGTGTAGAAGAGGAATCCTCGCTCCGCGCAACGGTCTTCGATCTCTGCGCTCGTCACAACGGCCGCGACGGGTAGGCCTGCGCCGAGAGTCTTCGACAGCGTGAGAATGTCCGGAGCAACCCCGTCGCGCTCGAATGCGTACATCGTGCCGGTGCGGCCGAGCCCGGTCTGCGCCTCGTCGAGGATCAACAACATGCCGCGGTCGTCGCACATCTGTCGCAACCGCGCGAGATAGCCCTCGGGCAGTTCGATGATGCCACCCGACGACAAGATCGGTTCGACGATGCACGCGGCGAGCGAGCCGTTCGACTGCGTGTCGACGGCCGCGAATCCGTACCTCCAGTTCGGCTTCCCAGTCGTAGGACCCGTCGGCGTTGCGGAACGGCGATCGGTAGGCGTTCGGAGTGGGAAGCGTGAAGTTGCCGGGCAGCGTGGGGCCGTAGCCGCGTCGACCCGCCGAGAACGTGGCGGCCGCTGCGCCAGAAGTCATTCCGTGCCACGACCGGTCGAACGAGACGATCTCGTAGCGTCCCGTGGCGAGCTTGGCCATCTTGATCGCCGCCTCGTTGGACTCGGCCCCCGTGGTCAACAGCACTGTGCGCGTGAGGTTGTCGGGCAGCGTCGTCGACAGCCGTGAAGCAAAGTCGACGACGGGCCTGCTGAGCATGCCGCTGAACAAATGGTCAAGCGTGGCAACCGAATTCGATACCGCTTCGACGATCGCGGGGTGCGAATGGCCCAGCACGGCGCTCATCTGACCCGACGTGAAGTCGAGGATGGCGTTGCCGTCGGAGTCGTAGACGTACGACCCCGAGGCGCGCTCGATGATGCGCGGTGTGAACGCGGGAATGTAGCGGGTCAGGTGTCGCTGGGCGGCATCCCAGAAGGCGTCGTCTGTCATGGTCGTCCTCAAGATCGGTCGTGCGGATCATCCAACTATGGCATAGTCAGTTAGGACATTCATCTTTCAGGAGCACACGACCCCGATGGGACCTCAGCCGCCGATCAGCGTCAGCGAGCACTCTGACATGCCCATTTACCGGCAGATCGTCACGCAGTTGACCTTCATGATCGAGATGGGACAACTCGGCGCCGGCGACCGCCTACCCGGTTCCCGGATGCTCGCCGACAACCTCGGCATCAACCGGAACACCGTCGCGCGGGCCTACGGCGACCTGCGCGCGGCCGGACTGGTGGAATCGCGGGGCCGCGGCGGGATGGTCGTGCTTGCCGCGACGTCGACGCAGCCGCGGTCCGAAGCACGCGATACCGCTCGCGAGACACTGCAACGCGCGGTCGACGAGTGCCTCCAGCTCGGACTCTCCCCCGCCGAGATCGGTGAGCTCGCACTGAATCTCGCTGTCACGCAGTCCGATTCACCTCGCGTGTACTTCGTCGAGTGCAACGACGACCGCGCCGACTACTTCGCTGACGAACTCACCGAGAAGCTCGGCATTCGGGTCACCCCTCTCGTACTCGACCACTTCGACCCCGACGCCATCCCTGCCGACCTGGTGCTCACCACGTTCTTCCATCTCGCGCAGGTTCGCGAGCTGCTGAATGATCGTGCCGAGGTGGTGGCCATCGTCGTCGCACCGCACATCCGCACACTCATGCAGATCGCCGACGTCCCGCCCGAACAGAAGGTCGGACTCTGGTACAACACCGCCGAACAGGCTGCGAGCGTAAGGGATTCACTGTCAGCCGCGGGCATCACAGACGTCACGATGCTCGACGGAACGTCCGACGACGAGCTCGCAGGACTCGACGTCGTCGTGATCCCCAGCGAGACAGCAGAACTCGCCGACAGACTGGCTCAGCGGGTACGCGTCATCGAGTTCGGCAACGTCCTCGACGACGCGTCGGTGCGCATGGTTCGGGAGGTACTGCGCGACCTACGTTCGGCGAGTCAGCCGAGCGCCTGATCCAGATCGCCGAGCAGGTCGTCGACGCCCTCGAGCCCCACCGAGAGCCGCACCACCGCATCGCTGAGTCCGATCGCCGCCCGACCGTCGGGGCCCATCGCGCGATGCGTCGTCGTGGCGGGGTGGGTGATGAGCGACTTGGAGTCGCCGAGATTGTTCGAGATGTCGATGACCTGCAACGCGTTGAGCACCTCGAACGCACGCTTCTTGCCGTCGACGCCGTCGCGGTCGTTGAGTTCGAACGTCACGACGGTGCCGCCGCCCGACATCTGCTTGGTTGCGAGGTCGTACTGCGGATGCGAGGTGATGAACGGGTACTTGGTCCACCGCACACGCGGGTCGGCCTCGAGGAACTCGGCGATCCGCAACGCCGACGCCACCGACGCGTCGACGCGCAGGCGCATGGTCTCGAGTCCCTTGAGCAGTGTCCACGCGTTGAACGGACTCAGCGCGGGACCGGTGTGACGCATCAGGGTTTGCACGGGACCGTCGATGAATTCCTTGGTGCCCAACACCGCACCACCCATCACGCGGCCCTGGCCGTCGATGTGCTTGGTACCCGAGTAAACGATCACGTCGGCGCCGAGGTCGAACCCGCGTTGCAGCAGCGGTGTGGCGAAAACGTTGTCCAACACCACTTTTGCGCCCGCAGCATGAGCAAGCTCAGACACCTTGGCGACGTCGACGAGCGTCTGCATCGGATTCGACGGCGTCTCGAAGAACACGGCGTCGGTAGGCGTCGACAGCGCCTGCTCCCACTGGTCGAGATCCTCCCCGTCGACGAAAACCGTTTCAACGCCCCAGCGCGGCAGGATCTCGTTGCACACGACGAAGCACGAACCGAACAGGCTGCGGGCCGCGACGAGCCGATCGCCCGCCTTCAGCAGCGCGCCGAGCGCCACGAATACCGCGGCCATACCGCTCGCCGTCGCGAAGCACGCCTCGGCGCCGTCGAGCAGGCGTAGGCGTTCCTCGAACATGGCTGTCGTCGGATTTCCGTAGCGGGAGTAGACGAATCGCTCGTCCTCGCCGGTGAATGCGCGCTCGGCCGCTTCTGCGGAGTCGTAGACGTAGCCACTGGTGAGATAGAGCGCCTCGGAGGTTTCGAAGAAGCCGGAGCGAGCCAGGCCACCGCGGACGGCGAGGGTGTCGAAGGAAACGCCCTCTGGCAGTTCGTGACTCACGACTGCCTCCACGGAAGATTCGACGCACGCCACCCGACGGCGCCGCGGTGGTCGTTCTCGTCGAGCCCACCCTCGAATCCGTCGAGAACGTTGTACGCCTTGGTGATTCCCGCTGCAGTCGCGGCCTCCGCGGCTCCGATCGAGCGATGACCCGAGCGGCACAGGAAGATCACTTCGTTGTCGTCCCGAATACCCGCATCGCGCAGTTCCGCGATGAATGCCTGGTTGGGCGACCCGTTGGGGAAGGTGTTCCACTCGACGAAGACGGCGTTCTTCTCGATGACTTCCAGGTCGGGAACGCCGACGAAGGCCCATTCCGCCGTGGTGCGACAGTCGACCAGAACCGTGTTGGGGTCGGTCTCCAGCCTCTCCCAGGCCTGCTGGGGAGTCAGATCGCCTGCATAGGTCATGCCCTGCACACCTTCCACTGTGGGGGAATCGTCGAATAGTCAGGGTACTCGCGCGCGAGGTGGGCGTGCCTCGCGCCCCGAGCGCTCTCTGGCATCTCGGTGTCGGCCGTCCGCACCAATTCTTGTCGTCTGATCGAGCCAAATCCCCTTCTCGCCCCGCCGATCGATTCGTCATCACCGCAGCTTGGGCTACTGTCCCGCGGTAGTTGGCCGCCGCTGGCAGGCCCGGCGGGAAGAGGGAGCATGCGTGGCACGTGGGGCGTTCTGTTCCTATCTGTCGTCATGTGCGCGGCGGTCGCCGCGTGCAGCACGACGGGAACTCCGTCGAAGTCCGGAGACACGAGCTCCGGAGACACGAAGTCCGCGTCGTCCGCGTCGGTCGGCGAGATCCCGCCCACCGCACTGATCGTTGATGCGTCCGATTCAATGCTCACCTCAGACGCTCCGGGACCACGCATTGATGCGGCCAAGACGGCAGCGAACTCACTTGTCGACTCCCTGCCCAACGATTCACAGCTCGCCCTGATCGCGTACGGAACAGGCACAGGAACATCAGCGAGCGAGTACACCGCGGGTTGCCGCGACATCCGCACCCTCGTGCCGCTGGCAACCCTCGACAAGAATCTTGTGCACCAGGCCGTCGACTCCATTACTCCGCGGGGGTTCACGCCCATCGCGGCATCGCTCACCCAAGCTGCGACCACACTTCCCCCCACCGGACCAGCCGCCATCGTGCTCGTCTCGGACGGGGAGGACACATGCGGGCAACCGCCCTGCCCGGTAGCCCGTTCGTTGGTTGCTCAGCATCCCGACCTCCAGATCTCGACGATCGGTTTCAAGACATCGGGCGAGGCTTCGGATCAACTGCGTTGTGTCGCAGCGGCAGGAGGCGGATTGTTCGTCCAAGCCGCGAACGCAGCCCAGCTACAGGCTCGCCTCTTGGCAACGCAGAATCAGGCGGCGGCGTCGTCGGCGATCAACGGAGGATCGTTGCGCGGCATCGCAATCGGCAACGGCTTACAAGAGATCCGACAGTCACACTCCGACTTTCCACTCGGCGGTCGACGCACCGGCAATCAGACCATCATCGTGTGGCAGGACTGCGAGTGGGTATTCGACGCGACCGGCACGCTTGTCGAAATTCGCCCGCAAGGAAATGCCCGGACCATCGACGGCGTCCGCGTGGGCGGCGCACTCGGCGAGGCCAAACATTTCTACGGCAATCCCGTTGCTACGTCGTCGAATTCAGACGGAACCCGGAACTCGACATTCGTGGCCGAACCGGACACCACAACCGGATACCGCATCACCTCACAGGGCGCCGACGACGCGTCGACCATCACGAGGATCGTCGTCTGTGGCTGTGCGCCACGCTCTTCCGCCACATCGTCAGCACCGGCAAGTGAGATCATCAGACCGTTCACCAAGTCCGGCAACACCACTCCCGGGTGGCTCAAGGACGCCAGGCACAACTCTGGTGGCTACTACGCCTGCACGATCAACCCCGTACCGGGTGCCGCCGAGGCTGGAATATCGTGGTGCTCGGGCTCTTCCGGTATGGATCAGGGCCTGTGTGCACCCTCATTTGACGGCCACAGCCTGCTCTGCGTGACAGATCCGTTCAGCACGACGGAATTCATCATCACTCCATCACAGCCACCGGCAAGCGACCCCAAACCACCAGCGAATCACATCCCCTTCGGTCTCGAACTCGCCGACGGCACCCGCTGCGTCTACGTGGCGTCGCGCGGCGTCGCACCGGGCAATAGCGCGCGCCCCGATGCTGTCGCCACATACAACTGCGGCGACAATCCCCTGCGTCCCACGTCGTACGTCTTCTCGGACAAGAATTCCTATCCCGTGGCGCAGTCCTCGACCGGCTGGACCGCGAAAGTCGGTGGCGCCAGCGGCGAATCGCTCCGAGACGTGGCGATATCCAAGGTCATCTATGTCAGATTCGGATAAGGAGAACCATGCGATCGGTAGCCTTACTCGCCAAGTCGCCGTGGCGTGCCCTGGTTGTCTCGGGGGTCGCCGCTCTCGTCCTGCTCACCACGTCGTGCGATAGACAGATCTCGGGAGATGCCAGCACGGGCACCGACACCCCGGCGGCCGCACCGAAGGCGTATGTCAATCCGTGTAATGGAGTCTCGGGCACCTGTGAGGTGGTGCGCAAGGTCGATGTCGACGGCGACGGCCAGGCCGATGAGGTCGCGATCGCCTACGCGTCCGATTCACCAAGTCCCCAAGTAGCATTCGGACCTTCGCACGTCACCACTCTCGCGGCGATCAATGGCAACGTATTTCGCCTCACCGAAGACGTCAGTGGCGTGCCGTACACGGCCCCCACCGAGATCTTTCGCGGCGCCTTCGCGATGAGCCGTGCGCAGGGCGCCGATATCGCCCTCCACCTCGCCATGGGCCAGGGGGCCCCTGAGAAGTTCGCCGTGATCAGTTGGGATGGAAGCAAACTCGTTGCCCTTCCGCAGCCACCCGACCCCAACCAGCAGGGTGCTCAGCGCACACCGGGCATCTGGTATCTCAGCTCGTCGCACGGCAAACAGCAATTCGTCAAGTGCAAGCAGCCCGGCGAGATCGCCTTCGTCGATCTCAGCGCCGCAACCCGCGAGGGCATTCCCGTCCCCGGTGGCGGGAGGCGCGAGGAGAACTACTTCGTGTTCAGCGGAGATTCATGGCAGCCCAACGGCTCGACCAACACAGCAGACAACAGCTTCTCCTACAGTTGGAGCCCGCACTCCAACGGATTCGATTGCCCTGCGCTCGGTACGCCGAACTGACAGGAACATTCACTCCGCCGCAAGCGCCGCAACGACGGCGTCGAGGTCGTGGCCGTCGGCGCGCCGGATTGCCCACGTGTCCATGGGCATCGCGAGATCGGAGATGGGCAGAAGCGTGAACTCGCTGCGATCTATGGCGCGCATCGATTCCGTCCCTTCCGGAACCAAGGTGAATCGGTCACCGCCGCGGAGCATCAATGCCATGCCGGTGATGGTCGAGTAGCGGTGCGCCGCGTCGACGAGCACACCGAGATCGCGCAGGAGCCGCGTGCACGGCCCGTACCGCAGATCCCAGTGTCTCGGCCCGGATACCAGTGTCATTCCCCGCAGGTCAGCCGTCGTGATCGCGTCGACCCCCGCGAATCTCGACGCGTCGACGACGGCCACCACTCTCGACGTCGCGAGCAGCGTACCCACAAGGTCAGGATGGTGTTCGGGAAGATGCGAGATCGCGAGATCGATCTCGCCGCCGAGAAGTTGCTCCGGCATTTCCAGCGACGGCATCTGGGAGATGATCACCCGATGGGTCTCCTCCACCTGATCGGCGACCGCCGAGATACGTCGACGCTGCTCGTGTGTGAGCTCATCCGGCACGGCAAGACGCAGGTCCGTGTGGTGGGTCGCGCGCACGGCGGACGGTAGTGCGTCGAGATCTGCGACGACCCGCTCGGCAAGCGGAATCAGCGCCCTACCTGCATCGGTGAGCGCGGTGTGATGCGTCGACCTGTCGAAGAGGCGGACGCCGAGCTCGGACTCCAGTGCCTTGATCCGTTTACTCAGCGGAGGCGCGGACATGTGGAGCGACTCCGCAGCCCTGGTGAAGTTCAGCTCACGTGCCACGGCGAGGAAGAAACGCAGGTGCATGACATCCATGGAAATATCCAACACTCCAGATCGCGCTTGGTATTTCCGTTCAGGCAATACCGGAGCGTCCGAACTGGTCGTTCCCTTCCGGCCACAACGCTCCTAGCGTGGAGATAAACGAGCTCTGTTCGCCGGCGAATCGGGAGGCACCATGTTCGAGCATCTGTACGTTCTCAACGGCCGCAAGCACTCCATCCTGCGGGTCGACGCGACCGACGGCACCGTCGAGACCGTGACCGATCAGACGGGCTACCTGCCGGACGGGATCGTGACCACGCCCGACCGCATCTACTGGACGACGATGGGCAAGCCAACCCGCGTAGCAGTGACAGCCGGGACCTCCCCCGACGATGAATGGGATTTCAGCGCTCCGAACGGATCGGTGCGCAACTGCGCCCTCGACGGCTCCGGACAGACCCAGCTGGTTCCCGACGGCACCATCACCACCGGCAAGCAGCTCACCGCTGACTTCGACGCCGGCCTTCTCTACTTCTGCGACCGCGAGGGTACGACGGTCTATCGCGTTGCCACCGACGGCACCGGCCTGACCCCGCTGGTCCACAACACCCGAGACGACACCTGGACACAGGAATGCGTCGGAGTCGCGGCGGACCCGGTCGGCGGGTTCCTCTACTGGACGCAGAAGGGCCCGAGCAAGGGCGGACGCGGGAAGATCTTGCGCGCGGGCCTCGACCTCCCGGAGGGCGAAACCGCCTCCACCCGAACGGATATCGAAGTGCTGTGGCACGACCTGCCCGAACCGATCGACCTCCACCTCGACCTCGACACCAACACCGTCTTCTGGACGGATCGCGGAGCAGCGCCCGACGGCAACACGCTCAACCGGGCGGCGATACCCGACAAGGGTCACGCAGGTGCCACCCCGGAGATTCTCGCCCACGGCTTCGACGAGGCGATCGGCCTGGCCGTCGATACCGACGCCGGGTTGGTCTACGTCAGCGATCTCGGTGGCTCGATCCGGTCTGTCGAGATCGGTGGCGACCACGCCGTACGCGAGATCGTCCATCTGCCCGACTCGTCGTTCACGGGCATAGCCGGGCTCTGAGAACACCGGGCCCTAAAAACACCAGGGCTCCGAAGAAGCCAAATATCCACCCCCGCAATATCTCTCGAAAGAAGCACACGCGATGAGCAACTACGCGAAGTCACTCGACGACGTCGACGCACGGCCGGTGGCCGTCGTCGGGGCAGGCACCCTCGGGCGTCGAATCGCCCTTATGTTCTCCACTCGAGGCGGCGAGGTGCGGATCTTCGACCAGAGCGCCGACCAACGTGAGGCAGCCGCCCAGTACGTCGATGACACCATCGACGAGACGCTGAAGATCATCGGCAAAGGCGTTGCGGGAAAGGTGATCCCGGCATCAACCCTCGCTGATGCGGTTGCTGGCGCGTGGCTGGTCGTCGAGGCCGTGCCCGAGCGCCTCGACATCAAGATCCCGCTGTGGGGCGAGATCGACGCGGCCGCAGACGATGACGCGATCTTCGCGACCAACTCGTCGTCGTACGCATCGTCGACGATGATCGAGAACGTGCGGAACCCAGAACGCATGTGCAACATGCACTTCTACATGCCGCCGATGTCGAACGCCGTCGACCTCATGTCCGACGGCGAGACCGCCCGCGACGTCCTCGACTCGCTTCTCGTCGTGCTACCCGAGTTCGGCATCCACCCGTTCGAAGCACGCAGGGAGAGCACGGGATTCATCTTCAACCGCATCTGGGCGGCCATCAAGCGTGAGTCACTCGAAGTCGTCGCCGAGGGCGTGTCGACGCCACACGACATCGACGAGATGTTCAAGATCAACTGGCACATGCCAACCGGCCCGTTCGCCATGATGGACAGCGTGGGACTCGACGTCGTGCTCGACATCGAAAACCATTACGCCGCAGAGAATCCGAACCTGCCGACCGGTCCACGCGAACTGCTCGAGCGCTACGTCGACGACGGCAAGCTCGGCCGCAAGACCGGCGAGGGCTTCTACACCTACGAGTGACTGCTGCACCTACCAGTAAACCGTCAGCTCTTGCAGAGCTTCCACGTGCCGTCGTCCTTCACCACGACGACGCTCGTGGTCTGCTTGTCGTCGGGCGTCTTGTCGAAGTGCCAGTGCACGCGGGCCGTCGCGCGGTCGCCGTTGACCGTCACGTCGGTGATCTCCGGAATCACGATGCGGCCCTTCGACTCGACCGAGGTCCGGTTCTGACTCACGAACTCCTGCTCGGAGATGAATGAGCTCGACGACGTGTCGGCGGCACACGTCGACTGCTTGAACTTGCCGTAGTCGACGTTGTTGCGCGCGGTGTAGTTGTCGTTGATCGCGAACTGAACCTGACCGGAATCGCTTGCGCGTTCCTCCGCCGGACGCAGCATGTTGGACAACACGACGGCGAGAATCGCCACCACCACGATGACCAGCGCAATCCAGAAGGGCCACGCGTCTTTCCAGGTGCGTGGGCGCTGGTCGTCGGCGTCGAGGTCACTATCGGGGTTTTTGCTGTCGGATGCACCGCTGGCCATGCCAGGCAGTGTAGTTGTCGTCGAATCAGGCCCGCGCTACCCCCGATCCGGACATCTGCGGCACCACATCTCGTAAGGTGACCCTAAGAGCGCCACCTACGAGAGGACCACCCCGTGCCCCATTCACGACACGTCCGCCCACTGCTCGCCGTGTTCGCGACCATCGCGGCGTCGACTCTGGTTCTCGTCGGCTGCTCGGCCCCCGACGAGAACGGCGACGCTGCCAGGTCGTCGGCTCCGGCGGCCGAACCCGGCGCGCTGCCGGTCACCATCGAGCACAAATACGGTTCGACGACCATCTCCACCCAGCCCACTCGCGTCGCCGCGATGGGGGTCGGCGACGGCGATACGCTGCTGGCCCTCGGGATCACTCCGACAACGATCGCGCCGTTCGCCGATCCCACACAGCGCAGCGCCCCGTGGAATGCCGAACTCCTCGGCGACGCCAAGCCGGTGATCCTGCCCAACGTGTCGGCGGAGTTCGGTGCGCAGATCGCCAAAGCGCTCTCGACCAACCCGCAGCTGGTGACCGCGGTCGGCGCGGCACCCACCCGCGAGCAGTACGACACCCTGAGCAAGGCAGTGCCGACCATCGTGCGGCCCGCGCGATACCAGGATTGGCAGGTGCCGTGGGGCGTCCAGACCACCGAGATCGGTAAGGCCGTCGGACTTCCCGACGCGGCGTCGAAGAAGATCGCCGAGTCAAAGAAGCACGTCGCCGATCTGGTTGCCCAACATCCGGAGCTCAAGGGCAAGACGGGTGTCGTGGTCACCGGGTCGACGGACGGTGGTGTCTCCATCTACGGGCCGGGTGACGGGCGTGCGCAGATGCTCGCCGACTACGGACTCAGCTTCCCCGAGTCACTCAAACCGACGATCACCAGCGGCTTCTATGGTTCGATCTCGGCCGAGAGGCTCGACATGCTCGATGCGGCGGACGTGGTCGTCACAGTGGACTGGTCGGGCGCGAATGCCAAGCTCAAGGCCGATCCGACGTGGAACCGCCAGGCGTTCGTGACGCAGGGCCGAACCGTCTATCTCGATCAGCAGGTCGGAAGCGCGATGTCGGTGCCGACGGTTCTGACGGTCCCGTGGGTCGCCGACAAGGCCGTTGCGCCCATCGCCGAAGCGGCAAGTAAGCGTCCGACGAGTTAGCGAGACTACTGAGGTAACCCTCACAGATGATTTTGGTTAGCGGTGCCCAGCGCCTACCGTAGAGGGGATAAGCGTCGACGCTCCACCGCACTCCAGCGACATACCTGGCGCGTCGAGAAACCCCTGAGCACGAGGTAGACGACACTCTATGACTGATCAGAGCCGCCCGCTGCGGGTTGCCATCGTCGGAGCCGGCCCCGCCGGCATCTACGCCGCCGATGCCTTGATGAAGTCCGACACCGCCAAGGATCGCGGCGTCAGCATCGATCTGTACGAGCGCATGCCCGCGCCGTTCGGCCTGATCCGCTACGGCGTCGCCCCCGACCACCCGCGCATCAAGGGCATCATCACCGCGCTGCACAAGGTCCTCGACAAGCCGCAGGTCCGTCTGCTCGGCAACATCGACTACGGCACCGACATCACGCTCGACGAGCTCAAGTCGCACTACGACGCCGTGGTCTTCTCGACCGGCGCCACCGACGACCGCGCACTCGACATCCCCGGCATCGACCTCGACCGCAGCTACGGCGCGGCACAGTTCGTCGCCTGGTACGACGGACATCCCGACTTCCCGCGCGAGTGGCCGCTCGAGCAGGAGAAGGTCGCCGTCATCGGCGTCGGCAACGTCGCACTCGACGTCGCGCGCGTGCTGGCCAAGACCGGCGACGAACTGCTCCCCACCGAAATCCCCGCCAACGTCTACGAGGGCCTCAAGTCCAACAAGGCCATCGAGGTCCATGTGTTCGGACGCCGCGGCCCCGCACAGGCGAAGTTCACGCCGCTCGAGCTCAAGGAGCTCGACCACTCGCCCAACATCGAGGTCGTCGTCAGCCCCGAGGACATCGACTACGACGAGGGCTCGGCCGTCGCCCGTCGCGGTTCCAAGATCACCGACCAGGTCGCGACGATCATCGAGAACTACGCGATGCGTGAGCCCAAGGAAGGCGCGATCCACAAGCTCTTCCTGCACTTCTTCGAGAGCCCGATCGAGATCCTCGGCGAGAACGGCGAGGTCGTCGGCCTGCGCACCGAGCGCACCCAGCTCGACGGCACCGGCAACGTCAAGCCGACCGGCAAGCACACCGACTGGGACGTCACCGCGGTCTACCGCGCCGTCGGCTACCTGTCGGACAACCTGCCCCACATCCCGTTCGACTCGCAGGCAGGCGTCATCCCCAATGAGGCAGGACGCATCTACGACGACGGCTCCCACCTCACCGGCCTCTATGCAACCGGGTGGATCAAGCGTGGCCCGGTCGGCCTCATCGGTCACACCAAGGGCGACGCCAACGAGACCGTCGAGTGCATCATCGAAGACATGGGTAACGGCGCACTGCTCGACCCCGCCAACCCGTCGGAAGACGCGATCATCGAGCTGCTCGAGTCCAAGAACATCCCGTTCACCACGTGGGACGGCTGGTACCGCCTCGACGAGCACGAGCGCGCCCTCGGCGCCGCTGAGGGCCGCGAGCGCGTGAAGGTCGTCGAGCGCGAGGACATGATCGCCGCATCCGAACCGCACAAGGTTCAGAAGGCCTGACGCACAGCGCACCTGACACACGGCACAAAAGAACGCCGACCGGATTCCGGTCGGCGTTCTTTGTGTGAGAGGGAACCGATCGCCAGGCGATCGGGGTGTATCAGTTCTGTGCGGCCTCGACTGCGGCGGCCGGAGCAGCCTGGTTGCCCGCGTTGTTGTTCGACGGCGCGACCTTCTGCGTGTTCGGGGCGGTTCCGTTCTCGCCCTTCTGCTGGTCGACGTTCCACCAGAAGCCCGCGTTGTTGAGAATGTTCTCCGTCTGGGCTCCGATGGTGTACCCGGAGATCGACGACGGGAAGCAGCTACGCCAGGTGGTCTCCGATGCCATGTAGAACTGGCCCGGCTTGAGCACACCTGCGGGCTGACCCTTGATCGCGGTCTTCTTCGTCGGCCCACCGAACTCGGTGACGTTCACGTTGGTCATGGTCGATCCGCCGATGTTCTTCACGCCCATCCAGCGGTGCATGCGCCAGCCGGGAAGGTTGTCCCAGGTGGGACCCCAGCCCTTGAAGTAGCAGTTGACTCCGCCGAAGAGGGCGAGATCGCCGGGACCGGCAGCTTGGGCGGGTGTCGCAGCAGCGACAGAGCCGGCGGCGATACCGCTGGCGGCAGCGACCGCGGCGATGGCGCGCTTCACAGACTTCTTCATGTCGTATGACCTTCCTGATTCACGTGTGTCGTCGTGCGTGTACCGACCTGCGAGCTGTCGACGCACCGGGGGTGCGACTGTGGACGTTCACCCCCGACGGTTCGTCCCGTCTGATCATGCTTATCGGAAACTCACAGGAACTTGTTACCGGCGCTGAACATCTTGCCCGTTTGGCAATCACTCCGTGACATCGGCCCCGCGTCGCGCCGCGACATGAACCCTCGGCCCGGAACCGGACATTCCAACTCAGGTAAGGTTGCCCTTCGTGCGTCGAATATCCGGCTTGTTGGTGATCGTTGCGGTCCTCACCGCGGCGGTCATCGCGTCGGTGATCATCGGCACGCGCAACGTCCCACCTGCGCAAACCTGGGATGCGTTCACCTCAGGCGTCAGTCAGATCTGGAACTCGATCATCCACCTGCGCGCGCCATCGGTCAGCATGCCCGACGACGTCGCGGGCATCGTGTGGGATCTGCGAATCCCGCGAACCGTGCTCGGCTTGCTCTGTGGTCTGGCGATCGGCGCCGCGGGTGCGATCACGCAGGGACACACCCGTAACCCCATCGCCGATCCCGGCATGCTCGGCGTCAACGCCGGTGCCGCGTGCGCTGTGGTGTGCGGGGTCTACGTGCTCGGTATCTCCTCGCCGATGGCGTTCATGGGATTCGGCCTTCTCGGCGCGATCGTCGCGTCGTGCGCGGTCTTCGGCGTCTCGGCACTGACCGGTACCGGCCCGGTCACGCTGATCCTCGCGGGCACCGGACTCTCGGCGATGCTCACGGCGATCACGTCTGCCGTGGTCCTCTCCGATACGGCGTCGCTCGACGCCTGGCGGTTCTGGAGTGTCGGCTCGACGTCCGGGCGCGGCATCGACATCTTCTGGGCGGCACTGCCCTTCGTCATCGCCGGGTTGGTCCTCGCGCTGGCGAGCGGATTCTTCCTCAACATCCTGAGCCTCGGCGATGAGATGACGACGGCGCTCGGCTCACGCGTGCTGGTGATCCGAGCGGTCGGTATCGCAGCGATCACACTGCTGGTCGGGGCAGCGACCGCCGCCTGTGGGCCCATCGTGTTCCTCGGGCTCGTCGTACCGCACATCGCCCGCGCGTTCACCGGGCCCGACTACCGCTGGATCATCCCCTACTCGGCGCTCATCGGAGCGACACTCATGCTGGTCTGCGACGTCATCGGACGAGTCATCGCCCGCCCGGGCGAGGTCCAGGTCGGCGTCGTCCTCGCGATGGTCGGGGCACCGTTCCTGATTGCCATGGTCCGCCGACAGAAGCTGACGAACGTATGACGACCGAGACCACACCCCAGACCACGGCCACTCCGACGCTCGAACGCCGACGTCTCGTCGTCCACATCGGTCCGTCGTCGTGGGTGGTGCGTCCCCGCATGGTCGCGGTGACACTCACCGGACTCGCACTGATGCTGCTGCTGTTCCTGTTGAGTGTCGGTGTCAGTGACTATCCACTGACGCCGCTCGACGTCGCGCGCATTCTGCTCGGTGGCGGCACGCGCATCGAGAACGTCGTCGTGCTCTCGGATTCCCTTCCCCGCGCTCTGGTCTCGGTCTTGGTCGGTTTCGCGTTGGGCGCTGCAGGCGCACTGAGCCAGTTGATTGCGCGCAATCCCCTTGCCACGCCTGACATTCTGGGTATCACGGCCGGGTCGAGCGCTGCCGCCGTGGCCGCCATTGCCTTCGCAAACGGTTGGGGCGCATGGCTTGCCGACATCGGAGTCCCCGCTGCCGCCCTCATCGGCGGTGTCGTGACGGCGATCGTCATGTACATCCTCGCGTGGCCGGGACGCAAGGCCAACCACGGCATCAACCCGCTCCGACTCGTGCTGATCGGCGTCGGCGTGACCTGGCTGCTGCAGGCCCTGACGTCGTTCCTCCTCACCCGCGCCGACATCAAAGATGTTGCCCGCGCACAGGTCTGGCTCGTCGGGTCGGTGTCGCAATCCACCTGGTCGAGTGTGTGGCCCGTCGCGATCGCAGTCGTCGTCGGCATCGTCGTGATCGCGATGATGTCCCGCCAGATCGACGCGCTGTCGCTCGGCCAGGACATGGCGCGCGGACTCGGGGTTCGCACCACCGCGGTGTCGACCACGGTGCTGCTCGTCGCTGTCGGATTGACCGCGATGGCGGTATCGGCAGCGGGTCCCATCGCATTCATCGCCCTGCTCGCACCGCAGATCGGGATGCGGCTGGCCAGGACACCGGTTCCCACACCGCTGCTGGCCGGGGTGATCGGAGCGATTCTTGTGCTCGCCGGTGATCTGTTGTGCCGCACGGTACTTCCCAGTGGACTTCCGGTTGGCATCGTCACCGCGGCGGTGGGCGGACCGTTCCTCATCTATCTCATGGTCTCGATGTCACGGAAGGCGACAGTATGAGCAGACTCGTCGGCCAAGGACTCAGCGTCGGCTACGACGATCGCGTCGTCATCGAGGGTCTCGACGTCGAGATCCCCGACGCCGCGGTCACGACGATCATCGGCCCCAACGGATGCGGCAAGTCGACGCTGCTGCGTGCCATGTCGCGCCTGCTGCACCCGCGCGAGGGCGTCGTGCTTCTCGACGGTGCCGACATCAACCACACCAAGCCCAAAGAGGTCGCACGCAAGCTCGGGATACTCCCCCAGAATCCCGTGGCGCCAGAGGGACTCACCGTCGCCGACCTCGTCGGCCGCGGACGGTTCCCACACCAGAAGTGGTACCAGCAGGCATCTCCCGACGACGAGGCCGCAGTGGCGTCGGCGTTGGAAATGACCGGGACGACGGACCTGGCCGATCGGCACATCGACGCGTTGTCCGGCGGTCAGCGCCAGCGCGTGTGGATCGCGATGACGCTCGCGCAGGGCACCGACCTTCTCCTGCTCGACGAGCCGACAACCTACCTCGACCTCGCGCACTCCGTCGAGGTACTCGACCTCGTGTACTCGCTGCGCACCGAACACGACAAAACCGTCGTCATGGTGCTACACGATCTGAATCTCGCTGCCCGCTACAGCGATTCGCTGTTTGTGATGACGGCCGGAAAGATCGTGGCGCAGGGCACCCCCAACGAGGTCATCACAGAAGAACTACTCGACGACGCGTTCGGACTGAACGCGCGGGTCATCACCGACCCCGTGTACGGCGACCCACTGATCATTCCGATCGGAACCCGCAGTGCGCGAACCGAAGTCGGCTCGTCGGCCGGGGAACTCTCGATCTGAGAGTTCGAACTGAACGTTCGAGCTAGTTCGACGACCGACCTGGCGTCACCGGCCGACCATTCGGCGTGGCGGAGTGCGGCGCGGGTTGGCGCACCGGGCGAGGCGCGGGCTGCTGCGGTCGCTGTCCGGCCACAGGCGGACGCTGCGCCCCCGCCGCGGGCCGCTGTTCCGGCGCGGGCGGACGTTGTTCTGCCGCGGGACGTTGCTGTGCAGCCGGAGGGCGCTGCCCTGCTGCCTGCGGGCGCTCCTGTGCCGACGGCGGACGCTGCGCGGCGGGCTGAGGACGTTGCCCCACAGGAGGTATCGGCGCCGCGGGCGGGCCGGGAGCACGAAGCGGCACCACGACGCCGCGTCGAGCAGGCCTGCCGGGAACGGGCGTGACGATCGACGCGGCCCGAACGGCACGTTCACGGGCGGTGGCGACGTCGTCGGCGGTTGCGGTGACCACGCCCATCCTGCGGCGGCGGAAACTCTCGGGCTTGCCGAAGAGTCGAATGTCGGTCTCGGGCAACGCAAGTGCCTGCGCGACGTACTCGAACCCGATCCCCTTCTCGTCGAGCTGGCCGTAGATGACGGCCGACGCCCCCGGCGACGCGAGCGTCACGTCGACCGGCAGGCCCAGGATCGCTCTGGCATGCATCTCGAACTCCGAGAGTCGCTGCGTCGCCATGGTGACGAGTCCGGTGTCGTGCGGGCGTGGAGAGACCTCGGAGAAGTACACGTCGTCGCCCTTGACGAACAGTTCGACGCCGAAAATGCCACGGCCACCGAGGTTTCCGTCGCCCATCGCCGTTGCGATACGTGCGGCGATCGACGTCGCGGCACCCAGCGCGAAGGCACTCATCTCGTGCGGCTGCCAGCTCTCGACGTAGTCGCCGTTGACCTGACGATGCCCGATCGGCGCACAGAAGTGCGTCACCAGTCGGCCGGTCGCGGGGTCGATCGCCCGCACCGTGAGCAGGGTGATCTCGTAGTCGAACTCGATGAAACCCTCGACGATGACACGCTCACCGGCAACTCGTCCGCCGGTCGTCGCGGTCCCCCACGCCTTGTCGATGTCCTCCGGACCGCGAACCACGGTCTGTCCTTTGCCCGACGACGACATCACCGGCTTCACCACGCACGGGTATCCGACCTGTTCGGCGGCAATCGTCAGCTCGTCGTGCGAACCGGCGAACAGATACGGCGACGTGGGCAGGCCCAGTTCTTCGTCGGCGAGGCGTCGAA
Organism: Gordonia sputi NBRC 100414; assembly: GCF_000248055.1. Classification (GTDB taxonomy): domain Bacteria; phylum Actinomycetota; class Actinomycetes; order Mycobacteriales; family Mycobacteriaceae; genus Gordonia; species Gordonia sputi. The sequence goes on from NZ_BAFC01000101.1 coordinate 98,224, forward strand.
TTCCCTCGCGGTTCATCGTGGCCATCACCGCGGAAGCGGTGGGGATGACCTCTGCGAGTCCGCGGCGCTCGATGGTCGCCAAGGCGTCGGTGGCGATGGCTTCGATCTCGGGGACGACGTATGCGGGCGAGTACTTCTCGACGAGGCCGATCAGCGCATCGCCGTCGGTCATATCTATCACCTCGGCGTGATGCGCGACCTGCTGCCCGGGCGCACCCGGGTAGCGGTCGACAGCGATCACCTCGACGCCCAATCGCTGGAAGCCGATGATCAGCTCTTTGCCGAGTTCTCCGGCGCCGAGCACCATCACCCTTGTGGCGGTCGGCGACAGTGGCGTGCCGATGATGTCGGGCGGCCCCACGGTCGGCTGCGCGGGCGACACATCAGGTGTCGCCGCGCCGGTGGCGTGGTCGTCCGCGCTACTCCCGTTGATCGAGGTCATGGGAGCAATCTTACGTGCCGGATTTGCGCCGACGCGCCCCATCTCCCCGGTACTCATTCACTCGAACTCATCCCCGCGCACCCGACCGCCGCCTCAACACATCAGTCCGTGGTCAACCCATGACCTCGTGGATGTAGCACCAGCGCCAGCGCTCGCCCGGTTCGGCCGACCGCATGACGGGGTGGCCGACGTCGTGGAAATGGGCGGTCGCGTGCTGACGCGGGCTCGAATCACAGCAACCGACGTGGCCGCACTCGAGGCAGATACGCAGATGGGCCCAGTGCTGCTCGCCGAGTTGCATGCAGTCTTCGCAGACGCTGATGTCGCCGTGGGCGGGACCTGGGTCGGCTGCCGCGTCGATTCCGATCTCCGCGAGCTCCGGACATCTGGCCTCGACGCCCCCGGATTCGCCACGGGGGTCACCGGCACGGGTACGTGATCGACCGAACAAACGCATGCCACCTATTATCCCCGACGCCATCGCCGGGGACACCCGGCGACTTGATGATCGCGTCAAAGTCTCGAACTCGGGCTAGGTTTGCGCAGTGAGCGCTTCTCTTCTGCTGGTCGGGGTGCTGTCGGTGGTGATCGCGGCGCTGTCACGGCACTACAACCTGTCGGCGCCCCTGGTTCTGGTCCTCGCCGGGCTGGCGATCGGGTGGATACCGGGCCTGTCGGCGGCCGAACTCGACCCCGATTTCGTCCTGTTCGTCATTCTGCCGCCACTGCTCTACTCCGCGGCGCAGGACAGCTCTTACCAGGAGATCCGCGCGAATCGTCGTGCCATCGGCATGCTGGCCATCGGTCTTCCGCTCGCCACCGCGGTGGTCGTCGGCCTTGTGGCGTACGCGTCGGTGCCGCATCTGCCGCTGGCCGCCGCGCTGGTCCTCGGTGCCATCGTCGCGCCGCCCGATGCGGTCTCTGCCCAGGCGATCGGGCGCAGGGTCGGGCTTCCGCGGCGGATCATGACCCTTCTCGGCGGCGAGAGTCTGCTCAACGACGCGACAGCGCTCACCGCACTCCGGGTGGCACTCGCTGCCGCGGTCGGTGCGACGACGTCGGTGTGGGACGGCATCGAGACGTTCCTGCTCGCGGCGATCGGAGGTGTCGTCATCGGCCTGCTGATCGGCTACCTCGTGTTTCGCGTCCGCGACTGGCTGAGCGACCCGACGATCGAGACGGCCATCGGGCTCATGGTGCCGTTCGCGACCTACTTCGTCGCGGAGGAACTGCACACCTCCGGCGTGATCGCCGTCGTCGTCGCGGGGCTGTTCATCGGGCAGCGGTCGGTGCGCGTCGGCTACGCGACACGACTTCAGGACGAAGCCGTCCGCAAATCGATCGACGCACTCCTCGAGGCGTTCGTCTTCCTGCTGATCGGCCTGCAGTTGCCCGATCTCATTCGCGGACTCGCAGGGCAATCCTGGCTCCACATCGCATTCGACGCCGCAATGGTCCTGATCGCCACGATCCTTGTGCGCTTCGCATGGGTGTACCTGTTCACGTATGCGTCCCGACTGCTGCCGGGAGTTCGACGACGAGAACCTCCGCCCAAACCGTCGTGGCTGTTCGTCGTCGGGTGGTCGGGCATGCGCGGCGTCGTCTCTCTGGCCGCGGCGTTCTCCATCCCCCTGACAACGGAGTCGGGCGAACCGTTCCCCGCCCGCGCGGAGATTCTGTTCCTGACCTTCGTGGTGGTCGTCGGCACCCTGCTGATCCAGGGTGTCAGCCTGCCGTGGGTGATCCGACGTCTCGGTGTCTGCGACAACGACGACGCGACCGACCGGCTCGCATACGCAGCAGCACAGGATCGGGCATCACGGGAGGCCGAGGCCTACCTCGACACGATGGCATCAGACATCGGCGATCACGACCCGCGACATCTCCAGGTGGCGATGCTGCGCAAATGGATTACCACACAACGCAATACGGCATGGGAAGAGCTCGGGCGCGGCCCCGAGGACATCGGCGAGAGTCCGACGGCAGCCGGAAACCGCATGCGCAGCAAGATGCTTGCGATCCAACGAAAGGTCTTCATCGACGAGCGCGACGCCGGGCACATCGACGACGAGGTGCTGCGTACCGCGCTGCGTCGTCTCGACTTCGCCGAGGGCACCAACGACCGCGAGGCGTAACGGTCAGTCGTCGACCACCGCGGCGTAGACGCGCGTCTCCTCGGTGCGTCCGCGCAGCGACGTCGTCTCCTGCTCCTCCCAGTGCGCCGCTTCCTGTGGGTTCGCGACGTCGACGGTTCGCCCGGATGCCAACGGACGACGTGGATCTCGCTTGGCGAGTTCGGAAAGTCGGGCGCTCTCGTTGACCGGGTCGCCGATGATCGTGTACTCGAAGCGCTCGATCGCCCCGACGTTGCCGGCGACCGCAGGCCCGAATCCGACGCCGATGCCCGCGGAGAGTTCTGGTACCCGACGCTCGAGTTCCCGAGCGATCTCGCGGGCGGTACACAGCGCGGCGCCCGCGGCGTCGTCGAGGTCGATCGGTGCCCCGAAGATGGCGAGCACGGCGTCGCCCTCGAACTTGTTGACCAGTCCGCGCTGTTGCTCGACGGCCCGCACGATCACCGCGAAGAAGCGGTTCAAGATCTCGACCACCTCCGTCGGAGATCGTTGCGCGGCCAGCGTCGTCGAACCGATCACGTCGACGAACAGAGCCGCGACCGTGCGTTCGGTTCCGCCGAGTGCGGGGTCGGAGCTCAACGCCGCTTCGGCCACCTCACGACCCACGTGGCGGCCGAACAGATCTCGCATCCGCTCGCGCTCACGCAGGCCACTGACCATCGAGTTGAAGCCCACCTGCAGGTCGCCGAGTTCGGTGCCGTCGTAGACGACGAGGTCGACGTCGACATTGCCCGCCTACACCTTGTTCATCCCGTTGCGGACACTCCGCAGCGGACCGGTGACACTCGTCGTGGTCAGCCACGTCAGGAGTAGTCCGGTACCGAGTGAGATCACCGCGAGCACGAAGACTCCGACGAAGAGGTCGAGCTTGCTGGTGTCCTTGCGGAACGCCCCGAATGACACCAGAAGCAGGATGCCGACGATGGGCGTCGCCGACCCGACGATCCACGCGACCACCGCGCGAGACAGCACGCCCGAACGCTTGCGACGTCGGTAACCCGCACTGATCAGATCCGCGGATACCGGTCGCAGCGCGAGCTCGATCAACAGGTACGTGACACCGACGACCACGGCACCCGACAACCCGATGACGAAGAACATCTTCGGGATGAGCATCGGGCTCTGGATCCCGTACATGATGGTGAACATCACGACCGCTCCGAGCCAGAGCGCGGCCTGTAGTCGCAGCAGCCTGCCCGCGACGCGCCTCGTCCGGCGTGCGTCGGACTTGGTCGGTGGCTGTCGTCGAATCGCCCACCGCAGGTCGCGGGTGATGGTGTAGGTACCCCAACCGATTCCGATGACGAACGCGAGCGCCACGTAGATCGGCACCGCGATGTAGTTGATCCACCACATCTCCGGCGCGAACGTCGACGGTTCGGGGATGCCGACGGACGACAGCGAGATGGTGACGACAGCACCGACGAAATTGGAGAGGACGATGGACCCGGTGAGGATCGTCTGGATACGAACGCGCCGTTTGGTCGGACCGTCGCTCGCCGACCCGAGCAGGACCGAGCCGTAGTCGCGTTCCCCCCTGCCGCGGATCATCCACCTACTGTGTCACAGGCAGCGAGTCAGCTGATCCGGATCATCTTCTTGTTGACGAACTCGTCGATGCCGAAACGTCCGAGTTCGCGACCGAAGCCCGAACGCTTCACGCCACCGAACGGCAACTCCGCCCCCTCGGCGCCGACGGCGTTGACGAAGACCATCCCGGCCTCGATCTTGTCGGCGACGCGTAGCGCCTGGTCGGCATCGGTGGTGAAGACGTACGACCCCAGACCGAAGGGAGTGTCGTTGGCCAGTGCGACGGCGGCGTCTTCACCCGAGACCTTGTAGACGGTCGCGATCGGGCCGAACAGCTCCTGCTTGGCGACGATCGAGTCGGGGTCGACGCCGGTCAGCACGCCGGGCGGGAAGTAGGCACCCTTGCGTTCTCCTGCCGATTCGAGGCTCGCACCGGTGGCAACCACCGAGTTCACCTGCTCCTCGAGACGCTCGGCGGCAGCAACCGACGAGAGCGGAGCCAGCCCCTCCCCTGCGGCCTTGACCTTCTCGGTGAACTTGACGATGAAGTCGTCGTAGACGCTCTCGTCGACGATGAAGCGCTTCGCGGCGTTGCACGCCTGTCCGGTGTTCTCGAATCGTCCGTCGATCGCGGCCGACACCGTTGCGTCGAGGTCGTCGGTGGACAGCAGGATGAACGGATCCGACCCGCCGAGTTCGAGGACGACCTTCTTCAGGTTGCGACCCGCGACCTCTGCGACGGCAGCACCTGCGCGCTCCGATCCGGTCAGCGAGACCCCCTGCACACGCGGGTCGGCGATCGCCTCGGCGATCTGCTCATTGGTGGCGTAGACGTTCACGTACGCGCCGGCCGGGTACCCGGCGTCGAGGAAGATCTGTTGCAGAGCGGCAGCCGATTCGGGGCACTGCGGGGCGTGTTTGAGCACAATTGTGTTGCCCAGCACCAGGTTTGGACCGGCGAAACGCGCGACCTGATAGTAGGGGTAGTTCCACGGCATGATGCCGAGCAGCACACCGACAGCGCTGCGTCGAATGAACGCCGACCCCTCGCCCTCGAGCAGCGCGATCGGCTCGTCTGCGAGGAACTTCTCGGCATTGTCGGCGTAGTACTCGTAGATCGCGGCGCTGAACTCGACCTCGCCGACGGACTGGTCGTACGGCTTGCCCATCTCGCGGACGATGATCTTGGCCAGCTCGTCCTTGCGCTCGGTGTGCAGTTCGCCGACGCGTCGGATCAGTGCGGCCCGCTCGGCGACCGTCGAGTTCTTCGACCACGTCGTGAACGCATCCGACGCCGCGGTGATCGCCGCCTCGACCTGCTCATCGGTGGCGGTCGGGTACTCCTTGACGACGTCGCCGGTCGCGGGGTCGACGACTTGGTACAAGCTCATTGCGATTCTCCTCGTCTGCACGCACGGCCGCTCGGCCGACTTCATCTACGAATGTAGTAGTCGACGAGGTCGCGCGCTGAGTGAATCGACAATTCTAGGGCGCTTACGTTGCGGAATCCGCAACATTCTCACTCAAGCAGTTCACTTTTCGGCGAAACCCGCGTCCGTTGGTGACGGATTCCGCACAGTCCGGCTCTTCTGCTCACCCGCGCTCGTCAGATGATGGCCCGACGGACGATCGTCTGGTCACGGCCGGGGCCGACGCCGATGCACGAGATGTGCGCACCCGAGAGCTCCTCGAGCCGCAACACGTAGTCCTGGGCGGTCTTCGGCAGGTCGTCGAACGTCTTGCACTGTGAGATGTCCTCCCACCAGCCGGGCATGTACTCGTAGACCGGCTTGGCGTGATGGAAGCCGGTCTGGGTCATCGGCATCTCGTCGACGCGCTCGCCGTCGACCTCATAGGCCACGCAGATCGGGACGCGGTCGAGGCTGGAGAGCACGTCGAGCTTGGTCAGGAAGTAGTCGGTGATGCCGTTGATGCGCGTCGCGTAGCGGGCGATCACGGCGTCGAACCAACCGCAACGGCGGGCGCGGCCGGTGGTCACACCGACCTCGCCGCCGGTCTTCGCGAGGTACTCGCCCCACTCGTCGAACAACTCGGTCGGGAACGGACCCGAGCCGACGCGCGTGGTGTAGGCCTTCAAAATGCCGAGCACCGTGGTGATCTTGTTCGGTCCGATACCCGACCCGACAGCGGCGCCGCCTGCCGTCGGATTCGACGACGTCACGTAGGGATACGTGCCGTGGTCGACGTCGAGCAGCGTGCCCTGCGAGCCCTCGAGCAGCACCGTCTCGCCACGTTCGAGCGCCTGGTTCAGCAGGAGCTGCGTATTGGCGATGCGATGCTTGAAGCCCTCGGCCTGGGTGAGGACCTCGTCGACGACCTGCGCGGGTTCGAGTGCGCGACGGTTGTAGATCTTGACCAGGATCTGGTTCTTGAGTTCGAGCGCGGCCTCGACCTTCTGCGCGAAGATCTTCTCGTCGAGGACGTCGGCCGCACGCACGCCGACGCGCGCGATCTTGTCTTGGTAGCAGGGCCCGATGCCGCGGCCCGTCGTGCCGATCTTCTTGTTTCCGAGGAACCGCTCGGTGACCTTGTCGATCGCCACGTGATAGGGCATCAGCAGGTGCGCGTCGGCCGAGATCATCAGGCCGGTGGTGTCGACGTCGCGGTCCTCGAGGCCGCTCAGCTCGGTGAGCAGAACCCCGGGGTCGACGACGACGCCGTTGCCGATGACGTTGTTGACGCCCGGCGTGAGGATGCCCGAGGGGATCAGGTGCAGGGCGAACGTCTCACCATTCGGGAGAACGACGGTGTGACCCGCGTTGTTGCCGCCCTGGTAGCGGACGACCCACTGCAGCTTCTCGCCGAGTAGATCGGTCGCCTTGCCCTTGCCCTCGTCGCCCCATTGGGCGCCGATAAGCACGATCGCTGCCATGTCCCCTACTCCTTAGCCGCGCGCATGCGGAACGCGCCGTAACGGACCTACCCTACTTGCTGACCGGGCAGAACCCTTGGCCGACGCCCCGACATCGACGTTGCGGCCCGACTACGCTCGTCGGCGTGTCCCATGCAGTTATCTCGTCTGAAGCCGTTTTTTCGGGGACGGTGATCGTCGACGACGCCCGGCAGTCGCCACCGACCCGCAAGGCGGTACGGCGAGTCGTCGAAGGCGCGCTTTCCGACGCACCGAGCCGGCTGATCGTCGAACCCGGCGACTGCGCATACCCCGACGTGCTGCTCGCCGAGGTGGTGGCGATCCTGATGATCTCCGAACGACTCGACGTCGAGGTCGCCTACACGCCGAGCTACGCCACCCCGGCAACCCGGCGCTACGGCCTACCGCACGGACAGGCGAGCGTCGACCTCGCCCGCGACGGCGACGCTCACGCCCTACCACTGATCCGCGACGACGCCGCCACCGTCCTCGTCGGCAGCGCACGTCACCTCGGCGCCGAGGGCGCAAAGCTGCACGGCGAGAGCTACGTCGACGACGCCCGACTGTTCACCGGTTCGGTACGCGGCGTGCGGATCGAACCGACCCGTGAGGCACCGGGCGTACGCGCGCGCGTCGAACGTCCGCTCCGGCCGGGCGCCTGGCACGTCGGGCGCGCGGCGCAGACCGGCGGAAGCAATCTCGTCGTCGAGCGTGAAGGTGTGCTGACCGAGCGGACCGTGAAGCGGTCGACGTTCTACCGCCATCATATCGACTGGAAGCTGGTCCACCCATGACGGTGCACTCATGACAGAGAATGCATGGGCCGCAGATCGGCCGAAGCATCCCCGTCCCGGCGAGATCGCCCGCGCGATACGACCGGGCTGGTTGTTCTTCGCGTTCATCGCCGTCGCCGTGCTCGGTGGCTGGATGTGCGCGGTCTCGGACCCCGGCCGCAACGCGACGTCGATCGGCGGCACCCTGCTGTTGGTGCTCGCCGGCTGGGTCATCTCACTGTGCCTGCACGAATTCGGCCACGCCGTCACAGCGTTCCGGTTCGGCGATCGCAATGCCGAACTGCGCGGCTACCTCACGCTCAATCCGATGCGCTACACGCATCCGGGGCTGTCACTCGGCCTACCGCTGTTGATCATCCTGCTCGGCGGTATCGGATTCCCCGGCGGCGCTGTATATCTCGACGAACGCGGCATGACCAACCGCCAGAAGACGCTGGTTTCACTCGCAGGGCCCGCGATGAACATCCTGCTCGCGGCGATCCTGTTGCTCGTCATCCGGATCGCGGCACCCGACGCCTACATCCCCCTCCACTCGGGCCTGATGTCGGGGATGATTCTCGCCGTCGACGGCATCAATCTGTGGGCGGCACTGGCGATGCTCGCCTTCTTGCAGATCACCGCGGCCGTGCTGAACCTGATTCCGATGCCGGGTTTCGACGGCTACAACGCCATCGAGCCGTACCTGTCGCAGCAGGCACGCGCGAACGCCGCCAAGATCGCACCCTACGGATTCCTGATCGTGTTCGCGCTACTGTTCATTCCCCAACTGAACGCCGCCTTCTTCGACCTCATCCGCTGGCTGTTCGAATTGTCCGGCGTGCCATCGAATCTCGCGATCCAGGGCTGGAACGTCTTCATGTTCTGGCGGACGTGATCTACCGACGGACTTGATGTTCTGGCAGCCCCGGAGGGCCGCTCCGCAATTCACGCCCTGCGCGTGACGAAGTAGTCGTCGAGCGTGACCATGTTGAGTCGACGCTCGCGGATGATCTCCACCAGCGTCGGATACACGTGGGTCACCGGCGGATGGTTGGCGTGGCCGATGATCACGGTCTGCGGATGGAAGTACTGCCGCGCACACTGCACCAGGTAGCGCTCGGTGATCAATCCCGAGTCCGAGAGCGACCCGAACCACAGCACGGGTGTCGTGTATCCGAGGTCGGCGGCCACGGCGTCGACCGTCTCGTTGTGGTAGCCGTACGGCGGGCGAAAGAACGGAGTGCCGTCGACGCCGAATATGTTGCGCAGGAATCGCTTACACCGCGACAGCTCATCGGCGACGCCCTCGGTCGACAACGACGTGAGATCGGCGTGGGTCCACGTGTGGTTGCCGAGTTGGATCTGACCGGATTCGACGAGCGGCCGTAGCTCGGCTTTGTGGTCGGTCCAGGAGTCGAAGCCGCCGGTGACGAAGAAGGTGAACCGGGCGCCGGTGTCGCGCGCGAATCGGATGTACGCTCCGACGACCTCGGAACTAGCGCCGTCGTCGACGGTCAGCGCGAGATGTCTTCCCGTACCGGGCAATCCGGTCAGTGTTCCCGCGGGGATCGGAACCTTGCGCGCGACGTCGGGTGGTGGCACCTGCGGAACCTGTGTCTGCGCAACCGGTTTCGGAGTCGGCGACATCGGGTTGGTCGACGGCAACGCCGTCGGCGCCGTCGCATCGACACGCGCTGTCGCGCATCCCCCGAGTGCAGTGACTAACCCTGCAGCCAAGAAGGTCATGAACCCCCGACGTCTCACGGCTGTGAAGATAGCCCACCAAGGTGGCGTACGGGCGACGCGATCGAGTGTGTCGCGTTACCAGCCCATATCGTCGCGGCAGCGTTTGCCCGCTTGGTCCGGATCGACCTGAATCGTGGCGTGGGTGAGGCCGTGACGGGCCAGCACGGCGCGCGCCTGCGGGAGCACCTCGTCGTTGGGACAGTTGCTCGCCAGATGCACTGTCGCGACGTCCATTCCGGTGGTCAGTGACCAGACGTGCAGGTCGTGGACGTCGTGGACCTCGGGGATAGCGGCGAGCTCGTGCTCGAGAGCGTCGACGTCGATGTGGTCGGGTGCCTGCTGGTTGAGAATGCGCAGGGCATCGCGGGCCAGACGCACCGCGCGGGGTACCACCCAGATCGCGATCAGGACCGCGACCACGATATCGGCATAGCCCCAACCTGTTGTCATCGTCACGATGCCCGCGACCAACACGCCGACGCTTCCGACGGCGTCGGCCAATACCTCCATGTACGCGCCGCGCACCGCGATCGACTCCTTGGAGTCGGCACGCAGCAGCAGCATCATCGCGACGTTGACGGCCAGGCCGACCAACGCCACCACGATGAGCGTCAGCCCGGGCACTTCCGGATCAGAGCCGATGCGTCGAATCGCCTCGTACAACACGAAGACGGCAACACCGATCAGCAGCACCGCATTGGCCACCGCGGTGAAGACCTCGGCGCGGTGCCACCCGAAGCTCCGCTCGGCCGTCGTCGATCCGTGGCGCGCGAGCAACAGAGCGACAAGACCCATCAACAGTGCGACGACGTCGGTCAGCATGTGCCCGGCGTCGGCGATCAAGGCCAGCGAGTTGACTGCGATTCCGACGCTGAGCTCGACGACGAAGTACGTCCCGATCATCACCACGGCGATGGCCATCGGCCAGATCCGCCGATTCGACGTCGCGGCGCCGGCGCCGGCGCCGTGTGAGTGCGTGTGTGTATGCGAGTGACCCATGGTCTCGCCAATATATGCATGTTTTCGCATATATGACAAGGATTAGGGTCGCCTAAATCTCTACTTCTAGGCCGTTTCAGGCGAAACGAGATCACTGCTCTTGTTTTTCAGTCACACAGGCGCACACTCAAAGCATGAACAAGAGCACCGCTCTCGAAAGTGCTGGACAGCACGGCGTCGAAGTTCGCCCACTGTCCGGCATGCGCGATTACACCTGGGGAGCGCTGGTCTTCGCTGTCGAGGTCGCACTCTGGTCCGCGGCGGTGGCCGTCGGCTATCACTGGGGCGCCGCATTCGCGGGTCCCGCCGCAGGCGTACTGCTCGGCGTTGTCGCGCTCGCGGTGATCGGTGGCGTGTGGGGACGCTGGATGTCGCCGAAAGCACGACGCCGCCTTCGGCTGGTCCCGCGCATCGCGCTCGGCGTCTGTCTCATCGTCGTCGCCGCGGCCGGGGCGAGCGCACTGATCGGGGTCGACGGCGCGATCGGCTGCGTCGCGGTGTCGGTGCCGATCTTCGCTCTGGGGCAGCGCGCGATCGACGGCAAGGCCTGACGCTCAGCGCAGCGTCGCCTGCGCGGAGGAGCGTCGAAGACCACACACCATCAGCAGGTCGATCAGCAGCGAACGTATCTCTGCCAGCAGCGCGGTCTCACTCATGTCACTCTCGGCGACGAGCTCCGCGCGAGCCTTGCGCGCGATCGTGCGCAGTACCCGCGCGGCGTCGGCGGGGTCGGGCGATTCGCCGGGGTCGGCGAGCATCATTCGACGCAGCGTCTCGAACGCGTCGCCGAGGTCGTCGATGATCTCGATCAGTTCGGGGCGGAGCTTCTCGCCGCGCTGCGTCATCCCGAGCGCGCGCCGTGCGACGATCCGGAAGTTGCGCACCCCGTTGTCGATGGGGTCCGCTGTCGCGGCGATTCGCTGGAGTCGTATTCGCTGCCGCCAGTACAGCGGCGAGATGGTGCTGATCTCTTTGCCGCCACCCATGTCCGAGCGCATCGTGTTGATCGCGGCCTGTGTTCCGCGCGCGCTCTCAAGCGCCGAGAACACCACGTCGGGGTCGCCCACACGCAGTCCCGCCGCGAGGGTCTTCGCGGCGTCGCGCATCGTCGCCAGAATCCCGGCCGCATCACGCCGCCCACGCGCCGCCGGGTTCGTTGGAAGTAGCGCGCCGACGGTGATGCCGACAAGTCCGCCGATCAGCGCGTCGAACGCGCGGTAGTAGCCGCCCGCCTGACCAGGCGGCAGGAGCGTCGCGACCAGCACGGCCGACGACGCCGCCTGCATCGGGATCAGCGGGCCGTCGTCGAGGAACACCGCTGTCGCCATCGCGAGTGCGACGACGACCATGATCTGCCAGGTCCCCGAGCCGATCCGCGAGATCAGCAGATCGCCGATCAGGATTCCGATGGAGACGCCGACGACCAGTTCGACGGCGCGCCGCCACCGCTGACCGAGTGACAGCCCCAGCGAGATGACAGCCGCGATCGGCGCAAAGAACGGACGTGAGTGATGCAGTAGGTCGAGAGCGATCCACCACGCCAGACCCGCCGCGATCGAGCATTGCACGATCGGTTGCAGAGAAAGGTACAGCCGCCGAATGCGGGTGCGCAGGGGGCGCGGGAGCGCGTTGACCCTGGCGCTGACCCGTGCACGCAGCGTTGCGGTCACACCAGGCCGAGTTGTTCTGCCGCGGTCGGGTCGCTTTCGTTCAGGAGGTCGAGGCAGCGCAGGTACTCGTCGCGCTCACCGACGACTCGAGCAGCTCTGGCCAACGCGCCGACGCAGCGCAGGAAGCCCTGGTTGCCCTCATGCGACCACGGAACGGGTCCGAATCCCTTCCACCCGTTGCGGCGCAGTTGGTCGAGCCCGCGGTGGTACCCGGTGCGCGCGTAGGCGTAGGCGGCGATCACGGCGTCGACGTCAGGCGTTTGTTCACCTGCGGGCTCACCGTCGGCTCCGACACCACCCGCAGTCAACGCACCTTCCGCCAGATATGCCCAGGCGATCGACGCCGTGGGATGTTCGGCGGCTACAGCAGCGGGCGATGCGCCGTTGAGCAGATCCGATTCGGCCTCGTCGTCTCCTGGGAGGAGTGTCGGTTGCGGGCCCAGCAAGTCTCCAAAGGAAGTCACACCCCTATTCAAGCATCGAGCCACGACACCGTGTCCGCTTCGGTCGACCCGCCGAGCCGGTCGGGGCACGGCCGCTCGACGCCCCCGCGACATCTGCCCGGCGGTAGTAGTCTGCGCAGATGCTCATCCCCTGCCCGGATGCCCGTGACAACGACGATTCGCTAGGGTGAATGGCGCACTTGGTCGCTGCACGACCACGACGCCGCGATGCGCGGCAGAATCCACTTGCTCGAGGAAGGAATGGTGATCGACGATGCCTCAATCCGGTGATCGGAAATCGGCTGTCACCAAAGCCTTCTCGGTGATACGCAAGAAGGCCGCCGAACGTCTGGAGGGGACGTCGAGCCGGATCTACTCGTCGCCGACCAAGAACTCAGCACCGGCCGCGTCCACTGCGAGGACGTCGACGCGCAGCGAGACAGCGGGCAAGAGCGAGACTGCGGGCAAGAAGGAATCGGCGGGCGCCGAGGCAACAACAGTCACGGATACACAAACGGGGGAATCGGGATCATCTGTGGACAAGTCTCAGGTCGATGAGGTGGGCGCCGGCGGCGCACAGGGGACGGATTCACGCCCGAGTGGCCCGAAGCCCCGTGGAGGTCGAGGCATCGACTCCGCGACAAAGGTGATCTCGCGGGATCAGCTTCCCGATCCCAGCACGCTCGACGACCTCGACGACATCGATCCCCTCGCGGGCGGCACCGAGGCCGACGACGCCAAAGCAGCCGAAGCAACTGACACCGACAGTTCCGACGCCGCGAGTTCGGACGACAAGGGTTCGGACGACAAGGGTCACAAGCCCGCGGTCGTGAAGGTTGCCGGCACGGCGTCGCCGAGCGCCACCGACACCACGGTGATCAAGCGCGACGACCTGCCGGATACCAGCGACATGCCCGACCTCGACGACGTCGACATCACGGGCACCGACTCCGCTGAGGAGTCCGCCGCCAGCACTCAAGAGCCCGGCAGCACCGAAGAGACCGACAGTGCCGCGAAAACGGACAGCGCAGAGGAAACAGACAGCGCAGAGGAAACAGACAGGGCAGAAGAGGCCGGCGGCGCCGAGAAGACAGAAAGCGCGGAAGAGGCCGGTCAGGGCAACGCGGGGAAGATCGCGGCGGCGGGCGCGGTCGCAGCGGGAGTCGCAGGCGCGGCTGCCGTAGCGGCGCACGATACGGACGACACCGACACCGACACCGACACCGACGAGAAGGCAGCAGAAGATACAGTCGGGGACGAGGAAGCGGGCGACGAGGCAACCGACGACGCCACGGAGTTCCCTGCCGCTGACGAGTCGTCTGCCGCCGAGATCGAAGACGCCGACGACACCGCAGACGCCATCGCTGCCGACCGTGCCGAGGCGGAGTCCGAAGCGAAGCTCGATGCCGCCGATCCCGAAGCCGTCGACGCCGCCGAGACCGAGCACGAGAAGGAAGACGCCGAAGCTCGCCTCGAAGCCTTCGAAGCGACCACGGACGCGGGCGACCTGAGCGTCGACGACGAACCCGTCGACGAAACACCTACGGCTGCAACTACTTCCGAGTCTGACGCCACTTCCGAGCCTGAAGCCACTTCGGAGTCCGACGCCGCGGACGTCGACGACGAGACAGGCGCCGAAGACGAGGTCGAACCCGCCGACGTCGACGACACATCGACCGCGACCGAGGCTGAGCCCGCGACCGAGGCTGAGACCCAGGCCGAGGCCGAAACCGACGCCGAGAGCACCGACAGCGACGAGTCGGCCGACGCGGAAGCCACAGAAGACGACAGCGCTTCTGTCGATGAAGAGGGCGTTGACGAAGAGTCTGTCGACGAGGAACTCACCGACGAAGAACCCGCTGACGATGAAGGCCACATCGACGGCGAGGCGCAGACCGTCGCGCTGAAGGCACAGAAGCCCGACGCCCCGACAGACAGCGCCACTACAGACACAGCCACCACCGACGACACGGGCACCACCGACAAGGTGAACATCGGCAAGGGCGCCGCAGTTGCCGGTGGCGCGGCTGCCGCAGGAGCTGCCGCGGTCGGAGCGGCTGCAGCAGCAGGGTCCACAGCGAAGACTGCGCAAACGTCGACGGCTCGTCCCACGACGTCGACCGGTTGGTCGACCACGCCGCACCAGCCACAGGTGATTCCACCTGCCGGAACGTCGACGACGACCACTGCGAAGAGCAAGGAAGGCTCCAGCCGTCGTCTGCTGCTGACGGTCGGCGCGCTCGTCGTCCTGGCGCTGGTCGTCGTGGGAGTTGTGTGGGGCGTTATCGCATCGCGCGCCAAGCCTGCAGCCGACCAGGCTGCCGACGCAGCGTCGAAGTTCTCCACCGCCCTCTACAACGGCGACCTCTCGACGCTGCGCTCAGTGACGTGCGGTCAGGAGAATCAGTTCTACACCAACATCTCCGACGCTGATTTCCAGAAGATCTACTCGGCACAGAAGGCGCGCAACGAGTTGGTCCGCACCGGAGACATCAAGGCGTCGAAGGTGACCGACGACGGGGCAAAGGCGGTCGTCGAGGTGACTGCCTACCAAACCAGCAACCCCAACGAGCCTCAGACCGTCACCATCAATCTCCAGAAGGATGGCAGCGACTGGAAGGTCTGCACGCCGCGGTGACCGGTCGCAGGGCGCCAGGTCCCCTACGCGACGACATTCCCGGCACAGGGTGGGTGCCGGGTGGGCATGCGCCGGTCCACCGTCCGACGACCCAGCCGCTGCGGGTTACGCCCCGACCAGCGCGACGCTCCTATGTCCCGGCAGCCGACGCGCCGGGCGCCACACCGTTCGGCCATCCGAAGCAACTCGACGTCCCTGTACGACGCCCCGCTCCCCGGAGCGTCCACTCTCAGCGGGTCCGGGTGCAACGTCGAGCCGACCCCGCAGTGATCTGCGCGGCGATCGCCATGGCCGCGTTGGCCTTGACCGTCGCCATCGGGTTGATCTGGTCCTGAGCGCACTGAGCGCGTAGGCCCCGTTGTTGCGGTTGCCCAGGCGCTCGGATACCGCGCCTCTGGGCAACCGCAACTCGCGACCCAGCACGCCCTTTTCCCGCCATTCCGACACAAGCACCGCGCGCCCCCTCCCGAACCGAGAGGGGGCGCGCGGTGGTCTGCGTGCGAAGTTCAGGCGTGAAACGTCAGGCGCTGATCGACTTGCCGTTCGACTTCAGGTCGTCGCATGCCTCGACAACGCGCTCGGACATGTTGGTCTCAGCCTTCTTCGACCAGACGCGCGGGTCGTAGGCCTTCTTGTTGCCGACCTCGCCGTCGACCTTCAGCACGCCGTCGTAGTTGCTGAACATGTGCCCGGCGATCGGTCGGGTGTAGGCGTACTGGGTGTCGGTGTCGACGTTCATCTTGACGACGCCGTACGTGAGCGCTTCCTCGATCTCGCTCTTGAGCGAGCCCGATCCGCCGTGGAACACGAAGTCGAACGGCTTGGAGCCCTCAGGCAGACCGAGCTTCTTGCTCGCGACGTCCTGGCCCAGCTTGAGCACGTCGGGGCGCAGCTTCACGTTGCCCGGCTTGTAGACGCCGTGCACGTTGCCGAAGGTGGCGGCGAGCAGGTACTTGCCCTTCTCACCTGCGCCGAGCGCGTCGACGGTCTTCTCGAAGTCCTCGGCCGAGGTGTAGAGCTTGTCGTTGATCTCCGCCTCGACACCGTCTTCTTCACCACCGACGACGCCGATCTCGACCTCGAGGATGATCTTCGCCGCAGCCGCCTTGACGAGCAGTTCCTGCGCGATCTCGAGGTTCTCGTCGATCGGCACAGCGCTGCCGTCCCACATATGCGACTGGAACAGCGGATTCTTTCCGGCGTCGACGCGCTCCTGAGAGATGGCGAGCAGCGGACGCACGTAGGTGTCGAGCTTGTCCTTGGGACAGTGGTCAGTGTGCAGCGCGATCGTCACGTCGTACTTGGCTGCCACCACGTGCGCGAACTCGGCGAGCGCAACCGCACCGGTCACCATGTCCTTGACGCCGAGGCCCGAGCCGAACTCCGCCCCACCGGTGGAGAACTGGATGATGCCGTCACTCCCGGCATCGGCAAAACCCTTGATGGCCGCGTTGATCGTCGACGACGAGGTGCAGTTGATCGCGGGAAATGCGTAGCCACCCTCCTTCGCCTTCGCGAACATCTCGGCGTACTGCTCTGGGGTTGCAATGGGCATGTCACGTCCTCCAACCGGGTGGGATCTCACACTTCGAGCTCTGTTGAGTCCCTC
Source organism: Gordonia sputi NBRC 100414 (assembly GCF_000248055.1). GTDB lineage: Bacteria > Actinomycetota > Actinomycetes > Mycobacteriales > Mycobacteriaceae > Gordonia > Gordonia sputi. Next base: position 115,102 of record NZ_BAFC01000101.1, read on the forward strand.
TCAGTATGGCAAGTGCCACTCCAGCGTGTGCAAGACGCTCTCACCTGGGGCGAAGCCTCCGGTTCGACGCCTGACAACACGCGAATGGGGTGTTTTGTCCGATTCCGCTACCCTCGGAGCCGTGACCGCCTCTGTTTTCGACGCCACAGCCCCTGCTCTCGCTGCAACGACCGACCTCGCCCTGCTCCCCGGCTTCCTCGATCCGGTCAACCTGCTGAACTCGTTCGGCACGTGGATTCTCGCCGGACTGCTGTTGGTGGTCTTCATCGAGTCAGGACTGCTCTTCCCGCTACTCCCGGGCGACTCACTGTTGTTCACCGCGGGGCTGATCGTGGCCGCGAAGTCGGCCGACATCGAGCCGTTCGCGCCACTCTGGGTGCTCCTGGTCACCATTCCGATCGCGGCGTTCCTCGGCGATCAGGTCGGCTATCTCATCGGCAACAGACTCGGATACTCCCTGTTCAAGCCGGACGCGCGCATCTTGAAGCAGTCCTACATCGTCGAGGCGCATGACTTCTTCGAGAAGCACGGACCCATCACCATCTTCCTGGCGCGCTTCGTGCCGATCGTGCGCACCTACGCACCACTGGTCGCCGGAGCTGCGAAGATGCGCTACTCGACGTTCCTCGCCTACAACGCGATCGGCGCCGTCGTCTGGGGTGCAGGCGTGACGCTCCTGGGCTACTTCCTCGGCCAGATCTCGTTCATTCGCGACAACGTCGACGTGATCTTCCTGCTGATCGTGTTCGTCTCGGTGCTCCCGATCATCTCCGAGGTCGTCAAGCGCTGGCGACGCTCCCGCCAACCCGTCGTCGAAGAGAAGGTCGACGCCGCGTAGCGCTATTTGCCGCCGCCGCGTAGCGCGCGCATTCGACGCCGCCGCGCAGCGCAAATCCGACACCGCAGGAGGCCCTTCGGCCCCCTGACAGCCACTCATTGGCTCTCGCACAGCTTCGCCAAGTAGCCTGGTGACCCGTGATCGACACCGCGCTTGCCCATACGACCACCGTGGTCGCTCTCCCCGGCATCCTCGACCCCATCAACGTGCTGAGCTGGTTCGGCGCCTGGGCGTTCTGGGGGCTGCTACTCGTCGTCTTCATCGAGTCGGGTGTGCTGTTCCCGGTCCTCCCCGGTGACTCGTTGCTGTTCGTCGCGGGCATGGTGGTCGCGGCAGGCGGTAAGGACGGCATCGACCAGTTCGCGTCGCTGTGGCAGCTGTTGGTCTTCGTGCCGATCGCCGCGATCCTCGGTGGTCAGGTGGGGTATTGGATCGGCCGGTTCATCGGGACCGAGATGTTCAAACCCGACGCCCGGTTCCTCAAGGAGCGCTACCTGATCGAGGCGCAGGAGTTCTTCGAGAAGCACGGCCCGATCACCATCTTCCTGGCCCGCTTCGTGCCCATCGTGCGCACCATCGCGCCGATCGTCGCCGGTGCCGCGCGCATGAGGTGGTCGGTGTTCGCGCTCTACAACGTGATCGGAGCCATCGTCTGGGGCGCCGGCATCGTTCTGCTCGGCTACTGGCTCGGCCGGTTCGAGGTGGTGCAGAAGCTCATCGAGCCGATCTTCATCCTGATCGTGATCCTGTCGATCGCTCCGATGCTCATCGAGTGGTATCGCCGACGTCGCGCCGCGAAAAAGGTTGCCACCGATGCTGTCGCGACCTCCGAGGCGACGGCTGCAGCCGATCCGCACTCCCCCGACAACGTCTGACGCCGAGCGTCACCACGCGTCGTCAAGGTCGGCGTGCTGCCGAATCCATGCGTGCATCGCGATCCCGGCGGCCACCCCCGCATTGATGCTTCGCGTCGATCCGAACTGCGCGATCGACACCGTCAGATCCGCCTGCGCTTGCGCGTCGTCACTGACGCCTGGCCCCTCCTGACCGAAGAGCAGTACGCATTCGCGTGGGAGATCGGCGGTTTCGAGCGGTACCGAGCCAGGAGTGTTGTCGACGGCGACCACTGCGAGACCGTTCTCGCGCGCCCAGGTCATCAGCTCCGACACTGAATCATGGTGCTGCAGATGCTGATAGCGGTCTGTCACCATTGCTCCGCGACGATTCCAGCGGCGTCGTCCGACGATGTGCACCGCCGACGCGGCAAACGCGTTCGCGGTCCGCACCACGGTCCCGATGTTGGCGTCGTGCGCGAAGTTCTCGATGGCCACATGAAACGGGTGTCGGCGTGCATCGATGTCGTCGACGATCGCCTCACGACGCCAATACCGGTATGCATCAACGACATTCCGGGTGTCGCCCTCGGCGAGCAACTCCGGGTCGTAGCGCGGATCGTCGGGTAACGGACCATCCCGTTCGACGTCCCACGGTCCCACTCCGACGGCGGGTCTCGCCTGCCATTCGGTGGGTCCGGGTACGTCCGATCCGTCGGGTGCACCAGTTCCCTCAGGCGACGTGCCGCCGGTCGACATCGCCTCAGGCAAGCCCGATGTCGGCGAGGCCGAGCAGAGATCGGTACGGCACACCGAGTTTCGTGATCACGTCGTCAGCTCCGGTAGCACGGTCGACGACGGTCGCGACACCCACCACGACCGCTCCGGCCTCACGCGCCGCCGCCACAGCGGTTGCAGGCGAATTACCCGTGGTGCTGGTGTCCTCGACGATCAGCACCGCTTTGCCTTCGATGTCGGGGCCCTCCACCTGACGCTGCATGCCGTGTGCCTTGGCGGCCTTGCGCACCACGAATGCGTCGATGGGACGTCCCGGGGCGTGCATGATCGCGGTCGCAACCGGGTCGGCACCCAAGGTCAGTCCGCCGACCGCCTGGTATCCCCAGTCGGCGGTGAGCTGCCGCATGAGCTTGCCGATCAACGGCGACGCCTCGTGATGCAGCGTGGCGCGTCGCAGGTCGACGTAGTAGTCGGCTTCACGTCCCGACGACAACGTCACCTTGCCGTGCACCACCGACAGTTCGGCGACGAGTCGCGCGAGCGCCGCGCGGGCCTCGCCGTCCACCTCGGGGGTCGCGGATGCGGAGGGCGTTGAGGAGGTCACAGTCGGCTCAGTCTTCCTGCTCGTGCGTCGCGGTCGGATGTCTCGATGGCTGCGTGTGTCCCGAAAGCTGCGTCAAACGCTCAGTCACGACGATGATGCCGATTGGGGCGCTCGTCCGTCTCGGACGGCTGTGCAGTGCGCGATCGTCGGACCGGCATCGGGGTCATGCCGCGACCGGTCGTCGGCGACGCAGCCCGCCTGGCCCCGGCCTCACCCTGCGGTGGCTGGGCTTGCGGCTGCTGACCCTGGGGTGGCTGATTCTGCGGTGGAGGTTGACGGCGCGGCGCGGGAGCTGCCGTCTCCTGCGCCTGAATGCGCGCCCGACGCTCCTTGTCGCGCATCGACTCGGTCTTCTCGTCGGCGAACTCTTCGCGCGTCGGCCCGTGCGGATCACGCGGGTCCGGCGGATCCTGCGGGTCCTGCACCGGCGGCAGCACACGCAGCAGGTCAGCGAAGCGTCGAACCACTTCGAGCCCCGTGTCGAGCTTGGTCGCATCATCGGTCAACGGCATGGAACCGAGCGCCCAGTTGCCTTCGTCCCACAGCACCTCGACGTACGACGGCGCGTTGTTGGCCAGCGCGACCATCCTCCGGTCACACACCCGTCGCGCGACGTCGAGGTCGTTGGAGAACATGACACGCGGCCCCATCGCACCGAGCAGTTCGACGTCGTCCTCCGCGGGCGCGAGCACATCCTCGTGGCGTAGGTCGACGATCACGTTCGACGGCGCATTGCGGCGGACCGCGATGACGGTCGCCGTGTCGTCGAGGTCGAAGACGACGGCCTCGGCGCCGCCATAAACTCCGTATGCGACATCCTGAACTCCGACACTGTCCGGAACGTTCATCGTCGCGCGGTGGAACACCTTGCGTAGCTTGGTATCTGAGGCACGGTAGGAGAAGTCGTGGGCATCACCCCACACGGCACGCTGGTGGCGGGTGCCGCTGGAACGCTTGCGGTCGAGCCACAGCAGCGCCGCCGCACCGGCCAGCGCCACGGCTGCGATCACGAAATAGACGATGGTCATCGCGCTACAGCCTACTTCAGGGCCGCACCGCTGATCGAGAATGCCTCACGCGCGCCCGCCGCCGATCGAGCAGCCCGCCCGCTGATCGAGCCCGAACGCTGATCGAGCTTGTCGAGATCACCCGCCGATCGAGCCCACCCCCGCTGATCGAGCTTGTCGAGATCACCCGCCGATCGAGCCCGGTCCGCTGATCGAGCCTGTCGAGATCACCCGCCGATCGAGCCCCAACCGCTGATCGAGCCTGTCGAGATCACCCGCCGATCGAGCCAACCCCCGCTGATCGAGCTTGTCGAGATCACCGACCCAGCCCACCAACACAGGCGCACCGTGGTTTCGACACGGCAGCTCGCTGCGCTCGCGGCCTGCTCAACCAGC
>NZ_BAFC01000100.1 GCF_000248055.1 Gordonia sputi NBRC 100414
TGCACGAGTAGGTGACATCTGATCTGGCTTGCCCTGCCGGGCGGCCTGGAAGGATGCCAGCTGTGCCCAAGCCCTATCCCCAGGAGTTCCGCGACGACGTTGTCCGCGTCGCCCAGAACCGTGAAGACGGTGTGACTCTCGAACAGATCGCTGCCGACTTCGGTATCCACCCGATGACCCTGAACAACTGGATCCGCAAGGCCGACGTGGAGGCCGGGATCAAGCCCGGCACCACGTCGGCCGAATCGCGTGAGCTGCGCGAGGCCAAGCGGCGTGTGCGCCTGCTTGAACAGGAGAACGAGGTCTTACGCCGGGCGGCGGCGTACCTGTCCCAAGCGAATCTGCCGGGAAAAGGTGGTACCCGCTCGTGAGTGAGCTGGCCGCTGACGGCATCCCCGTCGCGGTGGCGTGTCGGGTACTCAAGATCGCTCGCCAGCCCTACTACCGGTGGCGCAAGAACCCGATCACCGACGCCGAGCTCGCCGAGGCGTACCGGGCCAACGCCCTGTTCGACGCCCACCGCGAAGACCCGGAGTTCGGCTACCGCTACCTCGCCGACGAGGCCGAAGCCGCAGGCGAGAAGATGTGCCGGCGGACGGCGTGGCGGATCTGCTCCGCCGGCGGCTGGACCAGCACCATCAGCAAGAGAGGCCGCGGCAAGCACCGCAAGGCCGGCCCGCCTGTACACGACGATCTCGTCAAGAGAGACTTCACCGCGCCCGGCCCCAACGAGCTGTGGCTGACCGACATCACCGAGCACTGGACGGCCGAGGGCAAGCTGTACCTGTGCGCGATCAAGGACGTCTACTCGGGCCGGATCGTCGGGTACTCGATCGACTCGAGAATGAAGTCCCGCCTGGCCGTGGCCGCCCTGAACAGCGCTGTCGCCAGGCGAGGGGACGTGGTCGGCTGCGTTCTGCACAGCGATAGAGGGTCTCAATTTCGTTCGAAGAAGATGCAGAAGGCCATCACCCGGCACGGCATGCTCGGGTCGATGGGCAGGGTCGGTGCGTGTGGTGACAACGCGGCGATGGAGAGCTTCTTCTCGCTGCTACAGAACAACGTCCTCGACCGTCGATCCTGGGCCACCAGAGACGAGCTCCGGGCCGCCATCGTGCACTGGATCGAACGGACCTACCACCGCCGCAGACGACAGGACCGCCTCGGCAGATTGACCCCCATTGAATTCGAGACCATCATCAACCACGAGGCCCCTCAGGCCGCGTGACTAACCCTGTCACCTATCCGTGCACCAGG
>NZ_BAFC01000099.1 GCF_000248055.1 Gordonia sputi NBRC 100414
GTGAATCGCCCCGGGTTTGCTGGAGGCTCGGTTAGTTGGTTCCAGCGTTTGCGGGGACCGGGTTCTCACGGTAGCTGGTGACGGTGTGGGTCGACCAGTAGGCGCTCTCGTACTCGACGGGTGGGACGTGTCCGATCTCGCCGTGCAGGCGGCGGTGGTTGAACCATTCGACGTACTCAGCGACGGCGATCTCGACCTCGCCCACACCTGCCCAGCCGCCTCGCGGGCGCATCACGGGGTTACGGATGCATTCGGCTTTGAACAGCGAGTTGAACGCCTCAGCCATCGCGTTGTCGTATGAATCCCCTTTGGAGCCAACAGATGTCACCGCTTCGGCTTCGGCCAGTCGTTCGGTGTAGCGGATGGCTCGGTATTGCACTCCGCGGTCGGAGTGGTGGATCAGCCCGGCCACGTCGTGGCCGGCACGCGACCGTGCCCACAATCCCATGTTCAGGGCGTCGAGGGCGAGGTCGGTGTGCATGGTGGTCGAGACCTGCCAGCCGACGACCATCCGCGAGAACACGTCCAGGACGAACGCCGCGTACACCCAGCCCGAGTGGGTGCGGATGTAGGTCAGGTCCGCCACCCACAACGCGTTCGGTGCCGCCGCGGTGAACTGACGGTTGACCCGGTCAGCCGGCCGGGGTGTTTCAGCTCCCTCGCTGCGCGTGGTCTTGCGTGTCTTGAGTCTCGCTATCCCTTGCAGCCCATCGGCTTTCATCAATCGCTCGACGGTGCAGCGGGCAACACTAT
>NZ_BAFC01000098.1 GCF_000248055.1 Gordonia sputi NBRC 100414
GCTAAGCCTTGCGGCCCGTGTGCACCGCGGCGATCCCGCCGGTCAGGCTCTCCCAGCCAGCCCCACGTCCCTCAAGAGTTGCGCCCGGCCGCCCCACGGCCCCGGCCCGCCGATCGAGCCCCGCCGCTGATCGAGCTTGTCGAGATCACCCGCCGGGCCCAGTGGTCTCGACCTGGGTGCTCGCTGCGCTCGCGCCCGCTCGACCAGCGAGGCTGCTGATTCACAGTCGGGCCCGGCCCGCCTATTGAGTCCCACCCCGATGATCGAGCTTGTCGAGATCGCCCGCAGCGTGCGTACACAACTCGGTCGTCAGCGCGACGCCAAGACAATAATCTCCTCGGCGCCCCGCTCACGTCACGATTGTGTACGCACCCGGCCGCCCTAGGCCTTGCGGCCAGTGTGCACCGCGGCGATCCCGCCGGTCAGGTTCTGCCAGCGCACGTCGGTGAACCCCGCGTCGCGGATCAGGTCGCCGAGGCCGAACTGGTCGGGCCACGCCCGAATCGACTCTGCCAGATACACATACGCCGCCGGATTGCTCGACACCTTGGTCGCCACCGCGGGCAGCGCCTTCATCAGGTACTCCATGTACACGGTGCGGAAAGGCCCGAAGGTCGGGGTCGAGAACTCGCAGATCGCAAGTCGCCCACCGGGTTTCAGCACACGGCTCAGCTCGGCCAGCGCGAGTGGGACCTCCTGCACATTCCGCAGCCCGAACGAGATCGTCGCGGCGTCGAACGATCCGTCCGCAAACGGCAACGCCAGCGCGTCGGCCGCAACCTTGGGAACGTCACGGTCGGCGCCCGCCTTCAACATGCCCAGCGAGAAATCGGCGGCGATGCACGTCGCTCCCGACTCCCCCAGCTCGACGGTCGAGACAGCGGTCCCCGCCGCGAGATCGAGCACCACGTCCGACGGGCCCAGCGCCAATGCTTTGCGTGTCGCCTTGCGCCACCGACGATCCTGCGCGAAGGAGAGCACGGTATTCGTGATGTCGTAGCGCTTCGCGACGCCGTCGAACATCGCGGCGACCTCGGCAGGCGCCTTGTCGAGACCTGCGCGGTCGGTGATGGCCATGCCGACCACGCTACTACCCGGCCAACAGCTCCGAATCGGTCAGTCCGCTCTGTCCTGCGATCGCCGCGCGGTAGTGCCCAACCAGTTGCTCGCAGATCGCGGGCCAGGTCCGATCGCGCACCGCTGCAAGCCCTGCCCGACCCATCGCCGCGCGATGCGTA
>NZ_BAFC01000097.1 GCF_000248055.1 Gordonia sputi NBRC 100414
TCGATCAGCGGTGGGGGCTCGATCAGCGCGGGGTGATCTCGACAAGCTCGATCAGCGGTGGTAGCTCGATCAGCGGTGGGGGCTCGATCAGCGGGGGTAGCTCGATCAGCGGTGGGGAGCGCTCGATCAGCGGTAGGGGCGCTCGATCAGCGAGGGGCATACGATCGGAGCATGACCCGAATCACGCTCAACGGCTCGTCGGTTCTGCACGACGGCGGATTCCCCTACAGCGCTACGGTGAGCGCGGGGCCGCTGCTGTTCACCGCGGGAATCTCGCCGCTCGACGAAGAGGGGGTCGTCGTCGCGGCCAACGACGTTGTCGGGCAGACGCGTCGGTGCCTGCAGAACCTGTCGGCACTGCTGGCCGAGCGCGGCGCGACACCTGCCGATCTCGCCAAGCTGACGATCTATGTCGCCGAGCATCTGCAAGCCGACCTCGCCGTCGCGTGGGAGGCCGTCGTCGCAGAACTCGGCGAGTCGGTTCCGCCGGCCATGATGGTCGGCGTCACGGTGCTGCCGTACGACGAGCAGGTCGTCGAAATCGACGCTGTCGCTGCACTTCCCGCGTGATCGCGGCTCGATGAGCTCTGCGCTCCAGCCACACATCTCCGACGCCGAGCGTCGCGCGCGCCTGATGCGCAGGCACCGACTCGCCGACGACTCCGCGGCCGCGACGCCCGTCGACGTTGCCGAGTCGATGGTCGGGCTACACGCAACCACCTGGTCGACGGTCTACCTGTCGACGTGGGCGCGGATGCCCGACTTCGTGCCCGCCGACCTCGACGCCGCGCTCTACGACGACCGCAGCCTGGTTCGACAACTTGCCATGCGCCGCACCATGTTCGTGTTGCCGAGAGAGACCCTGCGCGACGCCGTCGGCGCTGTCGGCCCGCGCGTCGCGGCGTCGGAGCGTACCAACATGCTGCGAGACCTGCGGCGCAGCAGCGACTTTCCCGACCCTGACGGCTGGATTGACTCGGCGCGGGCGGCGGTGGCGCGGTTGGAGTCCGACGGCGTTCCGCGCAGCACTGCCCAACTGCGCGACGCGCTACCAGAACTCGAGGGTCGCGTGACTGTCGGTACGGGAAAGTCGTGGGGCGGAACGATTCCCATGGCACCGCGAGTGCTGAACATGATGAGCGCGGCAGGCGACATCGTCCGCGGCCCCAATGACGCTCCCTGGCATCGGTCCAAACCGCTGTGGGTCGGGATGGAGCAGTGGCTCGAAGAACCCCTCGATCCACCCGCCGTCGCGACCGGCCACGTCAAAATGATCGACCGGTGGCTGCGGGCCTTCGGTCCCGGCACCGAAACCGACCTCGTCTGGTGGCTCGGCAGTACCAAAACCGCTGTGCGTCAAGCGCTTACGCAGCTCGACGTCGTCGAGGTCAAGCTCGACGACGGATCGGTCGGCTACGTGCACGCCGACGACACCGAACAAGTTGGCGCAGTCGAGCCGCAGGCGGTGCTGCTCCCCGAGCTCGACCCGACGACGATGGGTCACAAGCAGCGCGCCTTCTATCTCGGTGAGCACGGCGCGCACGTCTTCGATTCCAATGGCAACGGCGGGCAAACCGCGTGGTGGGACGGTCGGATCGTCGGAGGTTGGTCGCGCCGGCCGGACGGATCGGTGCAGATCCACCCCTTCGAGCGGCTTCCGCGCGCCGCGACGCGAGCTTTGACATCGCGGGCGGACACACTGGCCGAATGGCTCGGTCACGTGAACCCGCGGCCCGCATACCCGGCGCCGTTCATGCGTGGGGCGCCTCGATGAAAACTGCGGGCCGCTGACCACGACGGGGTGGGTGCTCTCGAACTACACCCACTCGACGAACTGCACGATGATGCCGTTCGGGTCCTCGGTCTGGAAGTAGCGCTCGCCCCAGGGTTCGGTCTCGGGTTCGGTCACCACCTGCGCGCCCGCATCGCGGACGGTGCTGAACACGCCGTCGACGTCGTCGACCACGAATGCCAGGAGCAGTCCATCTCCCGCGCTCCCTGCGCGATGGGCGGGCTTGAAGGTCCCCAGACCGGTCTTGAGGAAGATGACGTTCGGTGTGCCCGCGGGGGCGTCGTCCGGTGCGGCGAGCGAGATGAAGCCGTCGGCCTGCATGGCGACGGTGTAGCCGACGTGGCGGGATAGGAAGTCGGCCGACGCCTGTGGGTTGGGCACGTTGAGGGAGATCGCGGTCGCTGTGACGGGCATGAGGGCCTTTCTCGTATGGGGTACGAGATCCAGTATCCGTATAGTGTACGAAAAGTCAAGGAACGGGAGATGCACTGGTGAGCACCATCGAACTGCTCTGGCGCAAGGTGGTCCCATTGCCTGCGCGGCAGGGAAGGCCGCCGCGATTCACCGCAGACGCTGTCGTCGACTCGGCGATCGTGGTTGCCGACCGAATCGGGTCGCGATTCACCCTTCGCGACGTCGCGCAGGAGCTGGGAGCACCGGTGATGTCGCTGTACTCCTACGTCGACAATCGCGAGCAGCTCGTCGAGCTCATGGTCGACCAGTGTCGTGCAGACATGACGCATTCTGAGTTGACCGGAACATGGCAGTCGCGACTACGACAGGTCGCGGCCGACAACCTGAGCTTGTTCGACCGCCACCCGTGGCTGGTCGACGTCGAGTCCGAACGCGCGATTCTCGGACCGGGAACCCTCGGCAAGTACGAGCGTGAACTCGGCGCCGTCGAGTCTCTCGAGCTCAGCGACGCGGCGAAAGATGCTGCGCTGCAACTGGTACTGAACTTCGTTCGGGCGTCGGCTCGTTCGCTGCATCATGCGATCGCGGAGAGGCGAGAAGAGACCCCCGAGCAGTGGTGGGAGCGGGAGGGCGCGCAGCTCGCGAAACTCGGTGTCGACGAGCGTTATCCGCTGGCATCCCGTATCGGCACGGCCGCGGGGCAAGCGACCGGGGCCGCCGAAAACGCCGATGCCGCTCGCGACTTCGGGTTGTCGGCGCTGATTCTCGGCATCGAGGCGATGGAGTCCTCGGGGGTGTGAATGCCGGGGTGTGAATGCAGCGAGGAGGCCCGAGCGCGACAAACTGCGTACACAATCCGGTCGTCAGCGCGAGGCCACGACAATAATTGTCGCGGCGCCCCGCTGACGTCACAGTTGTGTACGTACCCCATGGACATTCGGGTTCGTGTGTGGGCGTGACGATGAGTTTTCCCGGCCGCGGTGGTCGGTCTCTGTGACCGGACTTCTGCTCGGCCGAACTCGGCTGAAATTCGAGAACAGGGGAACCCATGTCTGAAGCACTCCCACCCGTCGTCGATGCCGACACCTGGCGTCGCGAGCTCGACGACCTGCGCACCCGTGAGAAGGCGGCAACTCGCGAACTCGATGCGATCGCGGCACAGCGTCGTCGAATGCCGATGGTCGAGGTCACCGATCACACGCTCACCGGTCCGGACGGGCCGATCGCGCTCTCGGACATCTTCAACGGTCGCTCGCAGTTGATCGTCTACAACCACATGTGGACCGACGGTGCCACCTTTCAATGCGGCGGTTGCACCGGGTACACCTCGCAGTTCACCCGGCTGGACTTCCTGGACAACTACGATGCGCGTTTCGTGATCGTCACCAACGGACCGATCGACGAGGCGCTGGACTACAAGCGGGCGGGTCGGTAACCAGATGGACTGGTACTCGGCGGCGGGCACGACCTTCGGCGCAGAGTTCGACGCGGCACCCGGCGAGGGCTTCGCCGTCAACGTCTTCCTCCGCGATGGGCAACGGGTCTTCCGTACCTGGCACACCGCCGGTCGCGGCACCGAGCAACTCGGTCATAGCTTCTCGCTCCTCGACATCCTGCCGTGGGGCAGGCAGGAGGAGTGGCAGGACGTGCCCGACGGCTGGCCGCAACGCCCGACGTACTCGGGGTGGGCCGGTTCGGCCGATATCGCGCGCCTCTACGGCGAGGCGTAGGCGAAAGCTCAGGCCGCTCGGCGCTCGGGCGCGGGGTGGATGCGCCTGAACGTGCAGGTCATCGCTCACAGGGAACTGCCAGCCTGTCTCCAGATCGATGGCAGAATCCTGGGGGAAGGTGTATCTGTGAACGAGATGGGTCAGGGAACACACCAGTTGATCAGCAAAGGCACCGGAACCGGGCCGCGAGTGCTCGTCGTCGACGACGAGACCAATATCCGCGAGCTGCTCTCGGTTTCGTTGAAATTCCAAGGGTACGACGTCGAGGTCGCCGCCGGTGGCCCCGAGGCCATCGACAGGTGCCGAACCTACAAACCCGACGTGCTCATCCTCGACGTGATGATGCCCGGCATGGACGGATTCGGCCTGCTGCGCCGGTTGCGTGCCGACGGCGTCGACGCCCCCGCACTGTTCCTGTCGGCGCGCGACAGCGTCGAGGACAAGATCAACGGCCTGACGATCGGCGGAGACGACTACGTCACCAAGCCGTTCAGCCTTGAAGAAGTCGTCGCACGCTTGCAGGTGTTGTTGCGACGCAGCGGATTCGACGCGCGGGCAAAAGAGGCGTCGCGGGTCACGTTCGCTGACATCGAACTCGACGACGAGACACACGAGGTCTGGAAGGCGGGCAAGCTGGTCTCGCTGTCGCCGACGGAGTTCACGTTGCTCCGCTACTTCATGGTGAACGCGGGCACGGTGCTGTCGAAGCCTCGTATTCTCGACCACGTGTGGAACTACGACTTCGGTGGTGAGGTGAACGTCGTCGAATCGTATGTCTCGTACCTGCGTCGCAAACTCGACTTCGGCGAGAAGCCGCTCATCCATACGCTGCGCGGCGTCGGATATGTGATGCGAGAGCCGCGTACCTGATGGTGGCAACGCACCCGCACTCTGCAGCGGCACGCTCCGCTCCGCGGGACGCCGAGTCTGTGGGCGGACTGTCCGCTGCGGTCGTCAGCCGCGCGAAACGCGGTGTACCGCTGCGCATCTCGTTGGTTGCGCTGACCGTTCTGCTGATGGCCATCGGCCTGCTGGTGTCCGGGATCGCCGTGACGTCGGCGATGAAGAGCGACCTGATGTCGCGCACCGACTCCGGCCTCGTCTCGGCCGTCGACACCTGGGCCAAGCCGCGCACACACGTCAGCGACCTGCCCGGTCCTCCGCCTGGGCCGCGCAGGCCGCCGTCGGCCTACTTCGTGGAGAACACGCTGACGAACGGGACGGTGATCTTCAGCAATGACTTCGACGACCAGCCCGCGATCTCCGGGCTGCCCCAAGGTGACTACGGGCCGGTGACGGTCAACTCCGCGGACGGCAACGGGCCGCAGTGGCGGGTGATCAAGCGTTCGAGTCCGGAGGGGCAGTCGATCGTCGCGCTCCCGCTGACGGATGTGAACAAGACCATCTCGCGTCTGCAGTGGCTCGAGTTCGGGATCGGCGCGGCGATCGTCCTCGTCATCGGGGTGCTGAGCTACCTACTCGTCCGCTCCTCGCTGCGGCCGTTGCGTCGCGTCGAGGAGACCGCGCATGCGATCGCGGCGGGCAACCTCAACATGCGTGTACCGTCCGCCGCGCCGAACACCGAGGTCGGCAGCCTGTCGTCGTCGCTGAACACCATGCTCGGCCAGATTCAGCACGCGTTCGCCAAGACCGCCGCATCCGAGCAGCAGGCCAGGGCCTCCGAAGAACAGGCGCGCGCATCCGAGGAGAAGATGCGACGTTTCGTTGCCGACGCCTCCCACGAACTACGCACACCGCTGACTTCCATCAAGGGGTTCGCCGAGTTGTCGCGCAGCGGCGCGCTCCCCGACACCGGAGACGCACTTGCACGCATCGACGACGAGGCAGGCCGAATGGCTCTGCTCGTCGAGGATCTGCTGGTGCTCGCACGTCTCGACGCACACCGGCCGCTGAACTCCGAGCCGGTCGACGTGTTGTCGCTCGCCGCCGACGCCGTGCAGTCGGCCCGCGTCGCGGCACCCGAGCGGAGTATCCGGCTCGAGATCGGCGAGTCCGACGAGCCACCGATGGTCATGGGCGACTCGCCGCGCCTGATGCAGGTGATCCGCAATCTGGTGAACAACGCGGTGGTCCACACACCGAAGGACGCGTCGATCACCGTCGGAGTCGCCGTCGACCGCTCCGGCACTCAGAGCAACGGCACGCCCGTCGACGACGTGGTGATCAGCGTCGCCGACACCGGTCAGGGCCTCGAAGCCGGCGAACTCGAGCACGTATTCGAGCGGTTCTACCGCGGCGACTCCTCGCGCTACCGCGGTGAAGGCGGCGGCAGCGGACTGGGCCTCTCGATCGTGGCAGCTCTCGTCGGTGCTCACGGCGGCCGCGTCGGCGTCGAGTCGACACCCGGCCAGGGCGCACGCTTCTGGGTGCGCCTACCCCGGCTCGCGGCCTGAGCCGCGCCTCGACTGGGCGTTCCGGACCGTCGACTGGGCGCTCGAGCGTGTCGACTGTGCGCTCGGGACTGCCGACTGTGCGCTCGAGACTGCCGACTGTGCGCTCGGGACCGTCGACTGTGCGCTCGAGACTGCCGACTGTGCGTCAGACGAGCCGGTGCAGCCGCGCGAACTCGGCGAGGTCGTCGCGGAATGTGTCGAGCGTTGCGAGCGTGTACATCCCGTCGATCTGGCGGTCGGCCCATAGCTGGTGGATGCGGCGGAGGTCGGACTGCCGCGACTTCCAGCCGATTCCGTCGATGACCGCCAGAACCACCTGGCGCGGAAGCCGAACTTCGGCCATCTCCTCGATCTCGCGCACGGCGTCGGTCAGCTTGCTGCCGGTCGAGTCGAAACCCTTTGCGGCGACGACGATGTCGGCGGCTCCCTCGTGTCCGACGATCAGGTCGGCGGGGGCGTCGCGCCCGCCTCGTCCGGAAAATCGGGAGCGGGTCACGTAGGGGAGTCCGAGATCGCGGGCGATCGCCTCGATCTCGTCCTCGATGTGTCTGCCCGACGCTCCCGCACGTGTGGCCGTCGCGCGCGTACCCGACCGCGCGACGAGGATGTCGGCAAACGTGTACGTCCGTGCCATCTGCACTCGCAGCATTCGGACCAGGTCGAACTCCCGGTCCATCCAACTGACCAGCTCGTACGGCTGTGTGCGCGCAACCTTCTGCCACGACGACGTCCCGAACTCGTGCCGCAGGTTGTTGCGCAACTTCTCCTGCGAGAGGCCGACGGCCAGCCGCAGGATGCTGTCTTCATCGGCATGATCGCGCGCCCAGACGGCGAGTCCCGTGAGGTCGGTGTCGAGTACCTCGGTCAGCGTCTCGACGGCGTCGACGATCTTCTCCGCATCCGGGGTCGACGCCGTCGGGTCGACATGAGCGGTCAGCCGACCCAGCGTCGACAAATAGTCGTCGAACTCTCCCGCGTCACTCATCGTCGTCGATCCCTGCGTGTGTCAAAGATGTTGTATTTCAATGATTTTCAGTCTCGACCGATGAACAGGTACTCGCTCACGTCGCGACGGGTCGCGGCGGCGTGGGTGCCGAAGCTGTACCTGTGGTCGATCGCGATGACCTCGACCGACGGCTTGACCTTGCCCAACAGGTCGACGATGCGGTCGGCGCCGGGCAGGGCGTTCGACGAATAGGACAGCACGATCGCGCCTGCGTCCTCGAAGTGCTCGAATGTGCGGACCAGAGCGTCGTCGATGGTTCGCTTGTAGGCGAACGGGGTGAACCGCTTCGGCAACTTCTTGGTCTTGGTGTTCTCCATGATGCTCATGCCCTCCCAGTAGACCGAGAGGCCTTCGAGAAAGTGGTAGCGCTTGATGTAGTCGTTGTCGTCGGTGGGCGGTGCGTAGGGAGGGTCGAGGTAGACGAGGTCGGGTGCGGCGTCGAACAGCGGTGTGACGTCGAGCTCGAAGACGTCGCCGCAACTGCTGCGATGTTTGCGTCCGTTGCTGAAGACCGTCGAGTTGTACTCCGACGCCGCGCGCAGCCGGAAGTGGTCGCGCAGCGACATGCGCAGGTCGCGGCGGCCGTCGGCGTAGCGGGTGGAGTCGGTGAACGTGAAGACGCCGCGTGGCTGCTTACGTGCTGCGGAGAGGACGAGGGCGGAGATGGCGAGGTCGCGGCGGTACCCACGCAGCCGCGCTATGTGTGACCACGCGGAATCGAGGAAGGCGCGGTCGGCGGCGTCGAAGTAGAGGCCGTCGAACGTGCTGCGGATGAAGTCGCGGTCGTCGAGGGGCGGTCCGCAGATCTCGTCGATCAACTCGGGCTCGAGGCGCACCGACGAATTCGCGACCGTCGCGCGGGCGATGATGCTCGGAAAGTTCAGAAAGTCGTTGCTCGCAACGGAGAAGCCCTGAGCTTTCAGCAGATACGACACCACGCCCGACCCGGAGAACGCGTCGACAGCGGTGGTTCCGCCAATCTCGGCAAACGTCCGCTCGAGGTGCGGCACGAGCCGGTACTTGGAGCCCATGTACCGCAAGCGGGGGAAGCGCTGCGCGCGCGCCACCACCTCTGCGGAACCGACCGGCCGCGTCCCGGACGACGATGCAGACTGCGTCGGGGGCGCGGCGTCGGTGAACTCTCGACGACTCACAGGAAAAGAATGTCACGGCCCACCGACAAGATCGCAGGCAACACGACCCGATCCCCGACAACACCCGCAGGATTGCCGACAACACCCGCAGGATTGCCGCCCGACCGCCATAGACTGTCCTCATGGCATCGGTATTCACCAAGATCATCAACGGAGAACTGCCCGGTCGATTCGTGTGGAAGGACGGCCAGGCGGTCGCATTCCTCACCATCGAGCCGGTGACCGAGGGCCACGTCCTGGTCGTGCCGCGCAAGGAGGTCGATCACTGGGAGCAGATGGACACGGCGTCGTTCACTCATCTGGCCGACGTCGCGCAGCAGGTCGGCCGCGCAGTCAAAGCCGCGTTCGACGCTCCGCGCATGGGTCTGCTCATCGCCGGGCTCGAGATCCCGCACGTCCACCTCCATGTGTTCCCCGCCAAGAGCATGGAGACGTTCGACCTCAGCAAGGCTCGCAAAGACATC
Organism: Gordonia sputi NBRC 100414; assembly: GCF_000248055.1. Taxonomy (GTDB): domain Bacteria; phylum Actinomycetota; class Actinomycetes; order Mycobacteriales; family Mycobacteriaceae; genus Gordonia; species Gordonia sputi. The sequence goes on from NZ_BAFC01000097.1 coordinate 8,975, forward strand.
ACGCCCGAGGAACTCGACGCCGACGCGGAGAAGATCCGCGCCGCGCTCCGGGCCACCGGCTACGGCGAGTACGTCGCCGACTGAGCGTCCGCAGCGCACACTCGACACTCTCGAGCGCCCGCTCGGCAGTCTCGAGCGCCCAGTCGGCAGTCTCGAGCGCACACTCGACACTCTCGAGCGCCCAGTCGGCAGTCTCGAGCGCCCAGTCGGCAGTCTCGAGCGCCCGGTCGGCACCGGCCGGCCGGTCAGACGCTCCGGTGGATCAGCAGCGGCATGACCGCGGTGGCGCCAGCCTCACGCAGTGTGGCGGCGGCGAGTGTGATCGCCCACCCCGACCGCGACTCGTCGACGACGAGCAGCACGTTCTGACCCGCGACCTCCGGGGGCGGTTCGCCGAGGTGGTCGCGCCAGTAGGCGGCCTCGACGGCGCCGGGTGCGTCGCGATCGGGTGGGTTGCCCTGTCGCACCGGTAGATGTCCGCCCGGCCGCTTGCCGACGACGCGTAAATGTTCGGCGAGTTGATCGGCCAGGTTGGTGCCGGTCAGGCGCAGCGACATGATGATGTCGGGTCGCACTCCCGACTGCCGCACCCACGACGACAGTGTCGCCACGGCGGCGTCGCCGAGGTCGGCCAGTGCCTGCGGATCGGCGGCGCGAGCGGCGGTGAGGAGGTCGGTCCACTCCGGGGCGTCGGCGTGTGCCAGCACTCGTCCCGGTTCGGCGGCGAGGTCGGCGGCGATGCGGCCGCGACGTCCGAAATCGCCACCTGGCCACATCTTTCGTGGTTCGAGAATCTGCGCGGAACGTCGGAGGTCGCCGGTGATCGCCCGCACGATGGCGGGATCGACGTCGGCGGTCAGCGGCGGGGTCAGAGCTCCCGTGCACACGGAGCAACGTCCGCACGGTTGCGCCTGCGGGTCGTCGAGCGACTCGGTGAGCAACTGCATCAGACATTGTCGGCCTGCGATGTAGCTGCGCATGATGTCGGCTTCGCGACGTCGAACCGCGACGACGCCGTCGTAGTGGGCGGCGTCGAACGTCCACGGCGTACTCGTCGCCGACCATCCGTCCGGCCCGCGTTCGGTGGCGCCGTCGACCGCAAGCTGCTTGAGCATCAACTCGATTCGACCTCGACGCTGCCCGGTCGCCGCCTCCAGGGCAGGCACCGACATCGGCCCGTCGGCCTCGCGCAACGCCGAGAGCACGGACTCCATCTTCACCGGATCAGGGATGGTGGCGGTCGCGAAGTAGTCCCACACCGAGTTGTCGGTGGCCGACGCCAACAGCATCACGACGGCGTCGTCGAGTGCGCGGCCCGCACGCCCGACCTGCTGGTAGTACGACACCGGCGACGGCGGCGATCCGACATGCACCACGAACCCGAGATCTGGCTTGTCGTAACCCATTCCGAGCGCAGACGTCGCGACGAGCGCCTTGACCTCGTTGCGCAGCAGGGCGTCTTCGAGATGGTGCCTGCGGTCGGCGTCGAGCTGCCCGGTGTATGCCTCGACGGCCAGCGAATCGCCGTGTATCGCGCGAATCGCGTCGACGAGGCGCTCGGCGTCGGCGACGGTGAGCACGTACACGATGCCTGAACCGGGGAGTTCCGGCAGGTGCTGTGCGACCCATCCATACCGCCCGATCGGTGACAGTCCGTCGATCACGTTCAGGTGCAACGATTTTCGCGCGAGCGGACCGCGCAGCACCAGCGTCTCGGACTGCTCGCCGCCTGCGCTGAGTTGCGCGGCGACGTCGTCGGTGACCCGACTGTTCGCCGTGGCCGTGGTCGCGAGGACAGGAGTCTGCGGGTTGAGCGACTGCAGGACATCGGAGACCCGGCGGTAGTCGGGGCGAAAATCGTGACCCCAGTCGGAGATCGCGTGCGCCTCGTCGATGACGAGCAGGCCCAGTTCGCCCGACAGCGCGTCGAGCACACGCCTTCCGAATCCCGGATTGGCGAGACGTTCCGGCGAGACGAGCAGAACGTCGAGCTCGCCGGAGCGCAACGACGCCTCGATCGCCGACCAGTCGTCGACGTTCGACGAATTGAGCGTCGCCGCCCGCAGTCCCGCGCGCTCTGCCGCCGACACCTGATCGCGCATCAGCGACAACAGTGGCGACACGATCAACGTCGGACCCCGCCGGTGAGACCGCAGGATCGCCGTCGCAGTCCAATACACCGCCGACTTTCCCCACCCCGTCGCCTGCACCACGAGTACGCGCGGCCCGCTCGCTTCGCTCCCGGCCCCCGAACTCCCGACCAACCCGACCACCGCGCTGAGCTGGTCGTCGCGCAGGCGCGCGCCGTCGCCCGCGAGGCTGGTGATGACCGCGTCGGCGACGGCTTGGTCGTCGTCGGACAGTCCTACCGATGTTCCCGTCATGCCCGCCAATCTAGTGACGTCCACCGACGAGGTTCTTTTCGCAGGCCAGACGCTCACAGGAAGCTGGCAGGTTCGACGCAGAGTTGCTGCAGTTTGGCACCCGAATCTGTACTCATGACGACAGAAGCCCTCCCGCAGGCCGCGGCACCCGTGACGATCGTCGCCGACACATCGGTCACCGCTCCGGTACTCGACATCGTCGTGCCGGTCTACAACGAAGAGAACGACATCGCGCGGTGCCTGCGCCGCCTCCACGACCACCTGCGCGCACACGTCCCGTTCACTGCGCGCATCACCGTCGCCGACAACGCGAGCACCGACGCGACCGTCGCGATCGCAGCGGAACTCGCGGGTGAACTCGGCGACATCCGGGTGGCGCACCTCGACGAGAAGGGTCGCGGTAGGGCACTCAAGACAGTGTGGACACGCAGCGACGCACGGATCGTCGCCTACTGCGATGTGGATCTGTCCACCGACCTCAACGCGCTGATGCCACTCATCGCGCCGCTGGAGTCCGGGCACTCCGACATCTCGATCGGCTCCCGACTATCCCGCGGCTCACGCGTGGTACGTGGCACCAAACGCGAATTCGTCTCGCGCTCATACAATCTCATTCTTCGTACGACGATGCGCGCCAAGTTCTCCGACGCCCAGTGCGGCTTCAAGGCGATGCGCACCGACATCGCCCGTCAGGTGTTGCCCTACGTCGAGGACACGGGCTGGTTCTTCGACACCGAACTGCTCGTGCTCGGTGAGCGAATCGGGCTGCGGATCGCCGAGGTCCCCGTCGATTGGGTCGACGACCCGAACAGCACCGTCGACATCGTGTCCACCGCGGTCGACGATCTCAAGGGCTGCGCCCGCGTGGGCTACGCGCTGGCCCGGGGCCGACTGCCCATCGCCGAACTGCGTTCGACGGTCGGCCGTGAGCGCGCGGCCGGTCCCGACATCGCGGGTGTGCCGCCGGGCATGGTCGGTCAGCTCGTCCGGTTCTGCGTCGTCGGGGTGGCGTCGACGGCCGCGTATACGGTGCTCTACCTGCTGCTGCACTCGATCCTCGGTGCGCAGGTCTCCAACTTCGTCGCACTCGCGGTGACCGCGGTGCTCAACACCGCGGCCAACCGCAAGTTCAGCTTCGGTGTGCACGGCCGCGAGGATGCTCTCAAACATCAGCTCTTCGGGTTCGGCGTGTTCCTGTTCGGCTGGGCGGTCACCGCGGGGGCACTCGCAGGGCTGCACGCCTACGCGCCGGGAGCGTCGAAGCATGTCGAACTCGTCGTGCTGATCGTCGCCAATCTGGTCGCCACGGCGACCCGCTTCGTCGGATTGCGGTGGGTGTTCCGTGCTCACCTGCGACGCACCGCAGAGGCAACGGAATGACGTCCCACCGCATTCACGAGGCCGGTCACACTGAGGTCAGACACACCGGGGTCAAACGCACCGGGGCCAGCCGCTCCACCGAGCAAGAATCGAGACGATGACCACCACAGCAGAATCGGCGACGGCCCCGGACTCCCGGGGCCGTGCGCCTGTCGACACCACGGCCGGTTCGACGGTACGCACGACGCTCTGGGAGCGCGGATCGCTCGCCGTCCTACTGATCGCGACGACGATCATCAACCTCTGGAACCTCTCGGCGAACGGTTGGGCCAACTCGTTCTACTCCGCGGCGATCCAGGCCGGGTCGCAGTCGTGGAAGGCATGGTTCTTCGGGTCGTCGGATATGGCGAACTCGATCACGGTCGACAAACCGCCTGCGTCGCTGTGGATTCCGGCGCTGTCGGTGCGGATCTTCGGATTGAACTCGTGGGCGATCCTGGTGCCCAACGCCTTGATGGGCGTGGCTTCGGTGGCATTGCTCTACTGGATGACGCGCAGGTACTTCGGGCACTGGGCAGGCATCCTCGCCGGTGCGACGTTGGCGCTCACCCCTGTCGCCGCGATGATGTTCCGGTTCAACAATCCCGAGGCGCTGCTCATCCTGTTGATGATCGCCGCGGTCTGGGCGTGTCTGAAAGCCGTTGAGACAGGCCGGCTTCGGTGGATGATCCTGGTCGGCGTGTTCGTCGGGTTCGGCTTCCTCACCAAGCAGTTGCAGGTGATGCTGATCGTGCCGGGACTTGCGATCACCTACTTCGCATTCGGTCCCGGCGGGTGGGGCAGGCGCCTCGCGCACTGCTTCGCCGCACTCGGTGCGATGATTGTCAGCGCGGGTTGGTGGCTGCTCGCCGTCGCGCTGTGGCCGGTGTCGTCGCGACCGTGGATCGGCGGATCACAGAACAACTCCGTGATGGAATTGACGTTGGGCTACAACGGTTTCGGACGCCTCAGTGGCAACGAGACCGGTAGCGTCGGGCCGGGCATGGGACGCGGTTCCTACGGTGGTTCGGCAGCGGGGCCCGGCGGAATGGGTGCCGATTTCGCGGGACCGGGCGCGCCCGGTGGCCGCGGTGGCATGTGGGGACAGCCCGGACTACTGCGAATGTTCCAGCCCGAGCAGGGTGGTCAGATCGCCTGGCTGATTCCGTCGGCACTGGTGCTCGGTATCGCTGCGCTGATCATCATCGGTCGGGCCAAGCGCACCGACACGCGACGCGCCTACCTCGTCGTGTGGGGGCTCTGGCTGCTCGTGACGATGGCCGTGTTCAGCTTCATGGCGGGCATCTTCCTTAGCTACTACACCGCTGCCCTCGCGCCGGCCGTCGCCGCCGTGCTCGCCGGTGGCGCCGCGGTGGCCTGGCGTGCACGCGACAAGGTGTGGGTCCGGTGTGTGCTTGCCGCCGCAGTGTGGATTGCTGCGATCTGGGGCTTCGCACTCCTCGCGCGGTCGTCGGACTTCGTGCCGTGGCTGCGCTACGTGGTGCTGTTCCTCGGGATCGTCGGGGGTGCTGCGATGTTGTTCGCGCAACGCGCCTACCTCGGTGCGCTCGCGATCGCGATGTCGGTGATCGCCGCACTCGCAGGCCCGTTCGCCTACACCGTCGACACCATCACCACGGCCAAGCAGGGCTCGATCATCAGCGCCGGACCGCGGGTCGAGGGCGGATTCGGTCCCGGAATGCGCGGCGGACCGGGCGGAATGCGCGGCGGCGGAGCCGGATTCGGCGGACAGCGTGGAGGCAGCCAGGGCGGATTCGGCGGCCCGGGTATGGGCGGGCAAGGCCATGGCCAAGGTCACGGCATGGGCCAAGGTCAAGGCCAGAGCATGGGTATGCCGCCCGGCATGGCCGCGGGCGCCGGGTACGCGGGAATGCGTGGCGGAATGGGTGGGCCGGGTGGCGGTCTGCTGATGGGATCGAAGCCAAGCGCCGAGATGCTCGCGCTGTTGAAATCCGACGCCGAGAAGTACACGTGGGTCGCCGCGGCGGTCGGATCGAACACCGCGTCGGGCTACCAGCTCGAATCGGGCTACTCGGTGATGCCGATCGGCGGCTTCAACGGCACCGATCCGTCGCCGACGCTCGCACAGTTCCAGAAGCTGGTGGAGCAGAAGAAGATCCACTACTTCATCGGTGGCGGTGGATTCGGTGGTGGCGGATTCGGTGGGGGTTCGGACAGCAGCAGGCCGTCGAGTCAGATCACCACGTGGGTGGAGCAGAACTTCACCGCGAAGACGGTCGACGGTGTGACGGTGTACGACCTGACCGCTCCCAAGTAGTCGCCCGGCGTCGACGTCGGGAACTCGAAAGGCGGGAGTGAATAGACAACCAGGCGTTGCGATTGCTCCGGTCTGGTTTGAGTGACCTGACGTCGACGCCCCTCGACGTTAAGGTTCTGATCGTGGCATTGACGATCGGACATCGACTGAGTCGGATGACGGGCCGGGACCCGCACGAGGAACGACGCTCGGCGACCAACCTCGAGTTGTTCTTCGACCTCGTTTTCGTGGTGATCTTCTCGGTGCCGGGTACGCAGGTGGCCCACTACCTCGCGGAAGGTCACTGGCGCACCGCCTTCTTCGGATACGTCCTGTGCACGTTCGCCGCGATCTGGGCGTGGATCAACTTCAGTTGGTTCGCCTCCGCATTCGACACCGACGACTGGTTCTTCCGTGTCATGGTGCTGGTGCAGATGGTCGGCGTCGCGATCCTCGCGTTGGGGGTCGCGCCGGTGTTCAGCTCGATCGACAACAACCAGCACGTCGACATCCGCGTCGTCGTCATCGGGTACGTGGTCATGCGTCTGGGGTTGGTCACCCAGTGGCTGCGCGCGGCGTCGCAGAGTCCGCGATACCGCAAGACCTGTCTGACCTATGCGTTGATGATCCTCATCGCTCAGATCCTGTGGGTGATCGTCGCGATCGTCGACCTGTCGCTGTGGCCGACGATCATCGCGATCGCAGTGTGCGCGTTCGTCGAATATCTCGGGCCGTACGTGGCGGAGACGCGTTTCACCTCGACGCCGTGGCATCCACATCACATCGCCGAGCGCTATTCGGCACTGACCATCGTCACCCTCGGCGAAGGTGTCGTCGGCACCGTGGCGATCTTGCAGGCGGTGGTCGAGGAAGAGGGTTGGACGACCGAGTCGGCGGTCTTCGGCCTCTCCGCGATGGTCATGATCTTCGCGATGTGGTGGATCTATTTCACCGTCCCGGTCGGCGACGCGCTGCATCTCAACCAGAGCAAGTGCTTTCAGTGGGGCTATGGACACACCGTGATCTTCATGTCGGCCGCGGCAACCGGAGCAGGCCTCGAGGTGGCAGCACTCTGGACCGAGCACGAGGCGAAGATCAGCGCGGGTGCCGTCGTGGCATGCGTCGCGGTGCCATTGGGTATCTACTGTCTGTCTGTTCTCGGCATGTACGACTACCTGGTGAAATTCGACCCGGTCTCGCTGCTGTGCGCGGTCGGGGCCGTTGCGCTACTCGTCGCCGGGGTGTGGATGGCCTTCGCCGGGGTCTCGCTGACGATCTCCGTCGTGGTGGTCGCGTTGGCGCCGGTCTTCATCGTGATCGTCGACGAGGCGTTTCGCGTGCCGCGGCGCGCGCAAGCGCTCGTCGACATGGGACTCGACGTCGTGGTGTCGTGACGTTGCTCGGCCGCGTCGACGCCGCCCCACCTGTGCTGCTTCGCGGGCACTGCAACCACTAGAGTCGTGGGCGTGCGCGTACTAGTCATCGGCTCGGGCGGCCGTGAACACGCCCTGCTCCTCGGCCTGTCCCGCGATCCGTCGGTCACCGAACTGCACGTCGCGCCCGGCAACGCGGGGACTGCGTCGATCGCCACCAATCACGCCGTCGACGTCGTGTCGTCCGACGGTGTGCTGGCCCTCGCGCGTCAGCTCGACGCCGATCTCGTCGTCATCGGCCCCGAGGTGCCGCTGGTTCTCGGTGTGGCCGACGCGCTGCGTGACGCCGGGTTCGCGACGTTCGGCCCCGGTGCACGAGCGGCACAGATCGAGGGATCGAAGGCCTTCGCCAAAGACGTCATGGCCGCGGCCGGGGTCCGTACCGCGCACAGCGAGGTCGTCGACAACCCTGCCAAACTCGACGCCGCTCTTGATCGCTTCGGCCCGACCTGGGTGGTCAAGGACGACGGTTTGGCCGCGGGCAAGGGCGTCGTCGTGACCACCGACCGCGCGGCCGCGCGCAGCCACGCGGCCGAATGCCTCGAGATCGGCCACCCGGTCCTGCTCGAGAGCTTCCTCGACGGGCCGGAGGTCTCGCTGTTCTGCCTGGTCGACGGCGAGACCGTGGTACCGCTGATCCCCGCACAGGACCATAAGCGCGTCGGCGACAACGACACCGGACCCAACACCGGTGGCATGGGTGCCTACACGCCGCTGCCGTGGCTACCCGACGAGATGACCACGCAGATCGTCGACGACGTGGTCAAACCTGTTGCCGCAGAGTTGGTTCGACGCGGCACGCCGTTCTCCGGATTGCTCTATGCCGGACTCGCGATCGGCAACGACGGACCGGCCGTCGTCGAATTCAATTGCCGCTTTGGCGATCCCGAGACCCAGGCGGTGCTCGCACTGCTGAAATCGCCTCTGGGACAAGCGCTCAACGCGACGGCAACCGGCACCCTGGCCGATCTGCCCCCACTGGAGTGGGAAGACGGCGCGGCGGTCATTGTGGTGGTCGCAGCGGAGAACTATCCCGGCAAGCCACGCACGGGCGACGTGATCATCGGCGCAGGCGGCGAGGGCGTGCTGCACGCGGGGACGGCAATCGACGCTTCGGGTGCGGTGGTCTCGGCGGGAGGTCGGGTACTCGGGGTGCTCGGTGTGGGTGCCGACCTCGCCGAGGCGCGCGCCCAGGCGTACGAGCGAATCGACGCGATCAAGCTGCCGGGCTCGCATCATCGCACCGACATCGGCAGGGCCGCGCTCGAAGGTGAGATCAGTATCTGATCTCACCGGTGCTCTAACGGGCCAGTTCGCGCCCGAGGAACGCCACCTGATCGGGAAGAACGCTGCGCCAGTAGCGATTTGTGTGTCCACCCGCCGCCGTGCCGAATGCTGCGGGTGGGTGCAGGCCCGCCGCCCACTGGCGTGTGTAGGTGAAGAACTGATCGCTCGACCCGATGGTGATCAGTAGGGGGATCTTGTCGAACGCGCGCTGCTGGCCGAACAGCGAGTTGCGCTGATAGTCGTCGAAGCTGTCGAAGGCCCGCTGCGGAAAATTGTTCGGATCTGCCCACAGCGCAGGCGAACTCACCGCGATCGCGGCCACGCGAGGTGCGCCGAGCAGCGCTCCGAGGCGCAGCGCCCCGTAACCGCCCATCGACCAGCCGAAAAGTCCGAGTCGCTCGGTGGACAGGTCGAGTTCGGGGTTGCTCGCCAGCATCGGGATGAACTCGTCGAGAACCATTGCGCCGCCATCGGTTCCGTCGACGCGCGCATGCCAGTAGTTGCGCGCGCCGTCGACAGCGGCAATCGCAAACGGTGCATTGCCCGCGTCGACGTACTCCTGCAGCACGGTCTGGATGCTGAGCTTGCTGGTGAAGATCGACTGCTCGTTGGTGTTCAACGCGTGCAGGACCACCACGACGGGAAGCGTCCCGGTCACACCCGAGGGACGTGCGACCGCCCAACGCGTCGGCCGACCACCCATCTTGGCGGAGACGAAGCTCCCGGTGATCAGCTTCGGGCCCTCGGCGATCGGCGCGGGCGAGGTCTCGACGGGCAGCTCGTCGTCGGCCGAACGAGGGGCCGCCGCTCGACGCTCGTCGACCGTCACCGCATCCGACCGCGAGCACGCCGACAGCGACAACGCAGACAGGGCTCCGATAGCTGAGACGCCCAGTGCGGACGCGAGAACAGCCCGGCGGTTGGGCTGCGCCGACGGTGCGTCGGAGGCGGTGTCGGCGCGCGAGGTTCGCTCGGTGGCCGGGTGATCGGTGCTCATCGAGTTCACAGGATAGTGGGCACCGGCTAGATTGCGGCGATCGCCGCCTTCAGTTTCGTCGACGCCTCGGCGGCCACGTCGGGCAGCCCCGGTGCATCGGCGACCGCGACCATGATGTCGGGGTTCATCGCTTCGACGATCACCTCGCCCGTGACCTCGGGATTTGCCCGGACGACCACATTGCACGGCAGCAGCAGACCGATCTGCCGTTCGACGCCGAGCGCGCGATGTGCGAGACCGGGATTACACGCACCGAGGATCAGGTACGGCTCGATGTCTTCGTCGAGCTTCTTCTTCAACGTCGCGGTGACGTCGATCTCGGTCAGCACCCCGAATCCCTGCTCGCCCAGTGCCTCGCGAGTGCGGGCGACGGCGTCGTCGAAGTCGGTGGTGAGGGTGGTGGAGTAGCCGAGTTGCATGGCGCTTCCTTTCTGTGTTGCTGATCTCAGGCCAGGGCGAGGAAGAGCTTCTCGAGCTGCTCTTCGGTCATGGGTTCCGTCGTCGCCTCGTCGCCCGTGAGGCATTCACGCAGGCCCGTGGCGACGATCTTGAACCCGGCGCGATCGAGTGCACGCGAGACCGCGGCGAGCTGCGTGACGACGTCCTTGCAGTCGCGGCCCTGCTCGATCATCGAGATCACGCCCGCGAGCTGCCCGTGCGCACGGCGCAATCTGTTGAGTACGACGGTGATTGCTTCGTCGTCGCCGACCATGTGCGCCTCCTCGGGTGGCTGGGTATGCCTTTCACTATACCCCTGGGGGTATCCAAGTAATCGTGGACCACCATACTCGACGGTGCACTGCGCAACGCTGTTACGGCCGCTGAACGGTGGATTCGCCTGCCACGCTTCGCAACTCGCCGACTGTGTCGAGGACGAGTGTGCCGAGTTCCGCATCGCTGCCGTCTGCGAGCCAGCGGTCGAACGCCGCGGTGAATGCCGCAATCGCCATGTCGGACGCCAGCCGTGCGCGCACGGGGCCGTGGCCGCGGGTTTCCAGTGCCACGGTCAGTGCGTCTGCGAGCGCGGTCATCTTGAGTAGTTCCCGTTCGTGTAGCTCGGGAGTCGCGTCGATGATTCGCTGCCGGGTTCGAGCGTGGTCGAGCCTGTCGACGAAGAACCGGCTGCTCGCCGCTGCGAGAGCGTGGGCTGCGGCGTCGAGCGGACCAACGCCCGCGGGAGTATCGGAGACCGCTTCGATCGTCGCCCGCTCGAGGGTGCGCTCGCGGTCGAACAGCACCTCGCGTTTGTCCCCGAAGTGCCGATAGAAGGTCCGCTCGGTGACGTCGGCACGCTCGGTGATGTCGGCGACCGAGGTCTCGTCGAAACCCTTCTCGAGGAACAACTCGATCGCGGCAGTCTGCATCCGCTCCCGCGATCCTTTCGGCCATCGACCCATCCGGCCAGGATAGCGCGATGACAGAATCTGACATCAGGCGTACCGTGAGTGATGTCAGATCATGTCATCACAACGAAGAGGCTTGTCATGCGCGTTTTTCTCACCGGTGCGTCGGGACATATCGGGTCCGCACTCATACCTGAGCTCATTGCGGCAGGCCACAGCGTCGTCGGACTTGCTCGCTCTGACGACGCGGCCGCGCTGGTGGCCGACCGCGGGGCGGAGGTCGTCCGTGGTGGACTCGACGACCTCGATGTCTTGAGTGCCGCCGCGTCGGACTCCGACGGTGTCATCCACCTCGCCTTCCGTCACGACCTCATGCAGGTCGGCGACATGGCAGGCGCCGCAGACTCCGACCTCGCGGCTCTCACGGCCATCGGCGACGCCGTGCGCGGCACCGGCAAACCCCTGGTGGGTACATCCGGAACACTTCTCTTGGCCGCTTTCGGCATCACCGGACGCCCCGGCACCGAGGAGGATGCGTTTCCTTCGGGGTACCGGATCGACTCCGAGAACTTCGTGATCGGACTCGCCGACGACGATGTGCGGTCGTCGGTGGTGCGGCTACCTCCGACCGTGCACTCCGACCTCGACCGCCACGGCTTCGTCCCCGGATTGATCGGATTCGCGCGTACCGCGGGCTCGTCGGGATACCTGGGTGACGGACACAACCGGTGGCCCGCGGTGCACACCCGCGACGCGGCGCGTGTCTATCGCCGTGCGCTCGAATCCGCGCCGGCGGGCACCCGGCTGCACGCGGTAGCCGATGAGGGTGTGCCGTTCCGGGAGATCGCCGCGGCCATCGGGCGGGGACTCGACGTCCCGGTGGTGTCGGTTCCCGCGGACAGGGCTGCTGACGTATTCGGTTATCTCGCAGGCTTCGTCGGCGTTGACAATCCGACGTCGTCGACGCTGACGCGTGAACTGCTCGGCTGGGAGCCGGAGTTCCCGGGTCTGCTCAGCGACCTCGCCGATGGGCACTACTTCACCTGATACGCAATGTGTGGCCAACGCGTGTGATCACGAGGTCGAGATTTGCGAAAGCCAACCGCGTAGTGAGATCGCTTGGCAGCATGGGGGCCATGACGGCGGCGACTACTCCCAAGGGAGAGCGCAGGCGGTCGCGTCTCATCGCGGCTGCCGGAGAGTTGTTGCTGGAAGGCGGCTTCGACGCCGTGCGTCACCGAGCAGTTGCCGATCGTGCGCAATTGCCACTCGCGTCGACCACGTACTACTTCGGCTCACTCGAAGACCTGATGGCCGAGGCCGCGGCGTTCGTCTCGCGGGCCGACGAACAGGCGATCGTCGATCGGGGCGAAGCGGTTGCGCGGCGTCGTCGAGGAGGGCACGCGACCGCGGAGATCCTCGCCGATGTCTTCGTCGGCGAGGACACCCCGCACGACGAGCTGGCGGCCCGCTACGAGATGATCGCGCTCACACCGAGATACCCACGGCTCTACGACGTCGTGGCCGCGCGACGTGCGACGCTCGCCTCGACACACCTCGTCGTGCTCGACAGATCGGGACGGTTGGCGCGGGCGGCGCACATCGAGAATCTCATCGCCATCGAAGACGGGGCCGTTCTCGGTGCACTCGGTAATGGATCGTCGCCGGTCGACGCGACGCGCGATGCGCTCGGTGAGGTCGTCGACGTACTGGCCCCGCGATTGGAGGATTCACAGTGACGGATCGGCAGACTGCCGCAGCGTGGCACCGCGTGATCGGTCGGGTTGTGGCGACCGTCGTCGTCGCGGTCGGCGTACTCGTCGGAGCGTTGTCGGCGCAGGGTGCGGCGTCGGCCGACCCGGTCCAGGCGCCCGATCCGGGAGTTCCGTTCTCATCGGTGGTCTACGGAACCGGATGCACGTATTGGCTGACGGGACTGGTGAACTCGCGCGGGACGGTCACGTTCTGGGAGGGCAGGAAGGGCTACACGCCACGGCTCATCGGGAGCGCCGAGCCCGCGGGTGGACAGGCCACGGTGAAGTGGATTCCGCGGCGGATCGGCGACAGATACCTCTACACGAAACAGAACAATGTGCGGTCGAAGCTGACGCTGGCACGGGTGCATCAGGGCTACGGCTCCGGTGGGACGTGCATCGCGATCTGAGCCGGTGCCCGTGGCCGGTGCGCGGCCATACGCCCGTGGACGGCGACTGCCGACCGCACGACTAGACTGTTGGCGTGTCGAAACCTGCCATCACCAATGTTCTGGCCAGTCGATATGCGTCTGCTGACCTCGCCGAGATCTGGTCGGCGACCAACAAGATCGCGCTCGAACGCCGCCTGTGGCTGGCCGTTCTGAAGGCGCAGCAGGATCTGGGGATCGACGTCCCCGCCGGTGCGGTCGCCGACTACGAGGCCGTCATCGACCAGATCGACCTCGCGTCGATCGCCGAACGTGAGCGCGTCACCCGCCACGACGTGAAGGCGCGTATCGAAGAGTTCAACGCGCTCGCCGGGCACGAGCAGATCCACAAGGGCATGACGAGCCGCGACCTCACCGAGAACGTCGAGCAGTTGCAGATCCTGCAGTCGCTGCGTCACGTGTACGCGCACGGCATCACGGTGCTCGCACGACTCGTCGAGCATGCTGCGCAGTACAGCTCGACGGTGATGGCCGGACGCAGTCACAACGTCGCCGCGCAGGCCACCACGCTGGGCAAGAGGTTCGCCTCCGCTGCCGACGAGCTCATGATCGCGTTGCAGCGCGTCGACGAAACCATCGACCGCTATCCGCTGCGTGGCGTCAAGGGTCCGATGGGTACCAGCCAGGACATGCTCGACCTGTTGGGCGGCGACGCGTCGAAGCTCGCCGAACTCGAAACGCGTGTCGCCGGGCATCTCGGATTCGCGCGATCGCTGACATCTGTCGGCCAGATCTACCCGCGCTCGCTCGATCACGACGTCGTGTCTGCGCTGGTGCAGGTGGGTGCGGGGCCGTCGTCGTTGGCGCACACGATCCGGCTGATGGCGGGCCACGAGCTGGTCACCGAGGGCTTCCAGCCGGGTCAGGTCGGGTCGTCGGCGATGCCGCACAAGATGAACACGCGCAGCTGTGAGCGTGTCAACGGCCTGCAGGTGGTGCTGCGCGGTTATGGCTCGATGGCTGCCGAACTCGCAGGCGCGCAGTGGAACGAGGGCGACGTGTTCTGCTCGGTCGTCCGACGCGTCGCGCTGCCCGACGCCTTCTTCGCCATCGACGGCATGCTGGAGACCTTCCTGACCGTGCTCGCCGAGTTCGGCGCATACCCCGCGGTCATCGAGAAGGAATTGGCCCGCTACCTGCCGTTCCTGGCGACCACCAAGGTGTTGATGGCGTCGGTGCGGGCGGGCGTGGGGCGCGAGACCGCGTACGAGGCCATCAAGGGGAACGCCGTCGCGGTTGCGCTTGCGATGCGTGAGGAAGGTCGCGAGCCCGACCTGCTCGATCGCCTCGCCGCCGACGACCGCATCCCCCTCGACCGCGCTCAGCTCGACGCGCTACTCGACGACAAGGAGGCGTTCGTCGGAGCCGCAGGCCGCCAGGTCGCCGACGTCATCGCCGCCGCCGAGAAGCTCATCGCCGACAACCCCGAGGCCGCCAACTACGTGCCCGCCCCCATCCTCTAGTCGCTAGTTGAGCTGCACCCCGCTGGTTGAGCTGTACCCCGCTGGTTGAGCTTGTCGAAACCACTCACTTCTTCTCGGAGTGCCCGAGTTGCCAGTCGGGCAGCGCGGTGTCGCGCAGGCGGCGCTTGAGTTCGGCGGCGTCGGGGAACCCGCCGTCGGCCTTGCGTTCCCACAGCTGCGTCCCGTCAACGTCGATGCGGAAGATGCCGCCGGTGCCGGGGACCAGGGTGACCGAGCCGAGGTCGGTGCCGAAGGTGCTCAGCAGCTCCGACGCCATCCAGCTCGCCCGCAGCAGCCAGTTGCACTGCGTGCAGTAGGTGATGGTGATCGCGGGAGAGGTCATCTGCCTACGGTCCCACATGATGTGCCGGGGGTCCGATGTCTCGGCCACCAACCCGAACATGTCTCCGCGCAGGCGCAGCATCTAAGGTCGAAGCATGCGTCCAGCTCTCGATTCGTACACCTTTGTGGCCTCGGGCAAGGTGCGCGAGATCTATCAGATCGATTCCGACACCCTTCTCATGGTCGCCAGCGACCGCATCTCGGCGTACGACTTCGTGCTCTCGCCCGAGATACCCGACAAGGGCCGCATCCTCACCGCGATGAGCTTCTTCTGGTTCGACGCGCTCGGCGTGCCCAACCATCTCGCCGGTGGCCCCGACGACGAGCGCATACCCGCCGAACTCGTCGGCCGTTCGATGGTGGTGCACAAGCTGCCCATGGTGCCCGTCGAATGCGTCGCCCGCGGCTATCTCACCGGGTCCGGTCTCATCGACTACAACAAGACCGGCGCGGTGTGCGGCGTCGTGCTCCCGTCGGGTCTGCGCGAGGCCGACAAGCTGCCGCAGCCGATCTTCACTCCCGCGACCAAGGCGGAGCAGGGTGATCACGACGAGAACATCACCTTTGAGCAAGCGGCAGATGTCGTCGGAGCCGAGCTCGCCGACTCCCTGCGTAGCGCGACGCTCGACATCTACGGCAGGGCAGCCGATCTCGCCGCGGATCGCGGAATCATATTGGCCGACACCAAGTTCGAGTTCGGGCAAACCCCCGACGGCTCGCTCGTCCTTGCCGACGAGGTGTTGACCCCCGACTCGTCCCGGTACTGGGACGCCGCCTCGTACACGCCGGGACATGTCCAACCCAGCTTCGACAAGCAGATCGTCCGCAACTGGCTGACCTCGGCGGCGTCGGGTTGGGACCGATCGTCCGACAATCCACCACCCAGCCTGCCCGCCGACGTCGTCGAGCGGACCCGCGCACGTTATATCGAAGCCTACGAACTGATTTCGCAGAAGTCGTTCGACGACTGGCCCGACCACGCATAGGAGACCTGTGACCGACGCACAACCCGGCAACGCTGCCACCCCGATCGCATCCGACACGGCGGTACCGCCGGTCGCGAAGAAGGTTCGTACCGAGCGCACCCACCACGGCGACACCTTCGTCGACGAGTACGAGTGGCTGCGCGACAAGGACGACGCCGAGGTGATCGCCTTCCTCGAAGCCGAGAATGCCTACACGGAGGCGAATACGGCGCAGCTCGCAGACCTGCGCGCCACCATCTTCGGCGAGATCAAGTCGCGCACCAAGGAAACCGACATGTCGGTGCCTGGCCGACGCGGCGGCTACTGGTACTACGGCCGCACGCAGGAGGGCAAGCAGTACGGCATCCAATGTCGTTGCCCCATCGTCGATGTCGACAACTGGACACCACCCGAGGTCTCCGACGACGCCCCGCTGCCTGGCGAAGAGATCCTGCTCGACGCCAACGTCGAAGCCGAGGGACACGAGTTCTTCAGCCTCGGGGCGCTCGCCATCAGCCACGACGGCAAGTGGCTCGCATACAGCACCGATGTCGTCGGTGACGAGCGATACACGTTGCGGTTCAAGAACCTCGAGACCGGCGACCTGCTTCCCGACGTCATCACCGACACCGCGGGCGGGGCGTCGTGGTCGCTCGACGCCAAGCACGTGTTCTATCAGACGGTCGACGCCGCGTGGCGTCCGGATACGGTGTGGCGCCACGACATCGGTGCGGGCACCGACGACGTCAAGGTGTTCCACGAGCCCGACGAGCGGTACTGGGTCGGCATGGGTTCCACGCGCAGCGACAAGTACCTGATGATCGTGACGGGATCGAAGATCACGTCCGAGTGCTTCGTGCTCGACGCCGCCGATCCGACGGGTGAATTCCGCAGTGTCGCACCGCGCGTCGAGGGCGTCGAATACTCGGTGGAGCACGCCGAGATCTCCGGTCGCGATTACTTCTTGATCGTGCACAACGACATTCGCGACGGCGAGAAGGCCGAGGACTTCGCGATCGACATCGCGCCCGTCGACGACCCCTCTGCCCGAACCGAATTCATCGGCCACTGCCGCGGCGTCCGCATCGAGGACATCGACGCCTTCCGCGACTACCTCGTCCTGTCGTATCGCGCCGACGCGCTGCCGCGGGTCTCGATCGCGGATCTCCGTCGGATCGACGGGATGCCGGTGGCGGAGGACTTCATCGAAGTCGCAGTCGCGCAGGAGTTGTTCTCGCTGGGACTCGCGGGCAACCGCGAATGGGCAACGCCCCGTCTGCGTTTCGGGTACGGCAGCTTCATCGAGCCCGCAGAACTGTTCGAGCTCGACGTCGAAACCGGTGAACGCACGCTACTCAAGCGGCAGCCGGTTCTCGGCGGCTACGACCCCGACGAGTACGAGCAGTCGCGCGAATGGGCAACGGCCGCAGACGGAACGCAGATCCCGCTGTCGATCGTCCGACGCAAGGGCGTCGGCGTGGACGACAGTGGGAATCCGTCGCCCGCACCGTTGCTGCTCTACGGCTACGGCTCGTACGAGGCCAGTTTCGACCCGGGCTTCTCGGTGTCACGGTTGTCGATGCTCGACCGCGGCGTCGTGTTCGTGCTCGCACACGTGCGTGGCGGTGGCGAGATGGGCCGTCATTGGTATGAGAACGGCAAGACGCTCACCAAGAAGAACACCTTCACCGACTTCGTCGATTCGGCGCGGTACCTGGTCGACAAGGGCTGGACAACACCGAAACTGATGGTCGCAGAGGGCGGTTCGGCAGGCGGACTGTTGATGGGTGCGGTCGCCAACCTCGCGCCCGAGTTGTTCAACGGCATCCTGGCGTCGGTGCCGTTCGTCGATGCGCTGAACTCGATCCTCGACCCGTCGTTGCCGCTGACGGTCATCGAATGGGACGAGTGGGGCGATCCGCTGCACGACGCGGACGTCTACGAGTACATGAAGTCGTACTCGCCCTACGAGAACGTCACCGCGCAGCCGTATCCGTCGATCCTGGCTGAGACGTCACTCAACGACACCCGCGTGATGTACACCGAAGCGGCGAAGTGGGTTGCGAAGCTTCAGGCGTTGAGCACCTCCGACGCTCCGATCCTGCTGAAGACGGAGATGTCGGCCGGCCACGGCGGCGTCAGCGGTCGTTACAAGCAGTGGGAAGAGGTTGCATTCGAACTGGCCTGGATTCTCCAGCAGACCGGCGCACTGACGAAGTAGCCGACTGAAGAAGAATTGCCCCTGGTTGCGATCTCCGCAACCAGGGGCAATCTCTTTGTGACCAGCCGATCAGGTCAGTGCATGATGATCGGCGCGCGGTCCATATCCTCTTCGACGAGCGGCGACGCGATCTTCTTGCGCGGCAGGAAGAACGCCGGGATCAAGGTCACGACGATGAGGACGAGCGCGACGATGAACGTCGCACCGAACGCTTCCGCGGTCCAGGAGAACCACTGGTGTGGCGGTTCTGCCGGTGCCTGGCCTGCCTTCACCAGTCCGTCGTACTTCTCCGGTGCGGCATTGAAGCCCATGGCCAGACCAGCCTCCAGATGCGTCTTGAGGTTGGTTGCGAGAATCACCGAGATCACGGCGGTACCGATCGACGATGCCGTCTGCTGAACGACGTTCATCAGCGTCGAGCCGTCCGGGACCTGCTTGTTGTTCAGGGTCGCCAGTGCTGCCGACATGATCGGCATCATCGTCATACCCATGCCGAGGCCCTGGACGAACAGCGCGCCGCAGAGCAGCCAGTACGGAGTGTCGGCGCCGAGGAACACGAAGGTGCCCATACCGATCGCCATCAGGACGATGCCGCCGAGAACGAACTTGCCGGGGCCGATCTTGTCGGTCATCTTGCCCGCGATGGGCATGGTGATCATGGCGCCGATACCCTGCGGTGCCAGCAGCAGACCCGCCGCGAGCGTGCTCTCGCCGCGCACGCCGATGAAGTACTGCGGGTAGAGCAGCGCCGCGCCGAAGAAGGCGATCATGAAGAACGTCATGGTGATCACCGCGATGGCGAGCACCTTGTTCTTGAACAGTCGCAGGTCGAGGAGCGGGTGGTCGGTATGCAGTGCGTGCCAGACGAATCCGACGATTAGGATCAGACCGATGATCGACGTCGTCAGGACCTTGGCGTCGATGAAGGTGCCTGCCTCCGTGCTCGACGAGATGCCGTAGAGGAACAACGCGAGGCCGGGGGAGAGCAACAGCAGGCCCACGATGTCGATCTTCGGCTTCGACTTCTCGTCGTCGTTGCGCAGAGCGAACCACGAATAGACAAGCGCGACAATGCCGATGGGCACGTTGATGAGGAACACCCAGTGCCAGCTCGCCTTTTCGATGAGCAGGCCGCCGAGGATCGGTCCCGCGATGGGGCCGA
The DNA here is from genome assembly GCF_000248055.1 of Gordonia sputi NBRC 100414. Taxonomy (GTDB): domain Bacteria; phylum Actinomycetota; class Actinomycetes; order Mycobacteriales; family Mycobacteriaceae; genus Gordonia; species Gordonia sputi. The sequence continues at coordinate 28,412 of NZ_BAFC01000097.1, forward strand.
GCAGCATGGGGATACCGAGTACAGCCATGACCGAACCGACGCGCTCGGGACCTGCTGCCTTGGTGAGGATCATCATGCCGATCGGCATGAGCAGGCCGCCGCCGAGTCCCTGGATCACGCGGAACAGCACGAGCATGCCGATGTTGCTGGCCAACGCGCACAGCGCCGATCCGATCGTGAACAGGACGAGCGACGCCATGTACACGTTCTTGGTGCCGAAACGTGCTGCGGCCCAACTCGATAGCGGAATCACGGCGGCGAGCGCCAACGTGTAGCCGGTCATCGTCCACGCGGCGCCTGCGGCGTCGGTGTTGAACTCGTTCTGGAAGGTCGGCTGCGCGACCGAGACCACGGTGACGTCGAGGATCGACATGATCGCGCCGAGCACGACCACACCGGCGACGATCAGCACATGGCGATCGAGCTTGGTGTCCGGAGGGCCGGCGTGCGCGTGCGCGCCGGCAGAGGAACTCGTCATGAGGGATCTTTCGGTTCGGAGGTGGACGGTGTCGCAGTGCGGGTCCTCGAGGACTCGCGGTCGAGCGTGAAGTAGTCGACGTCGGCGTCGACGATGTTCCGTAGTGCAGACGTCAGCGCGGCCCGGAATTCATCGGGCAGTCCATCGATGAATCGTCCGACGAGGTCTCGCTTGATGTCCAACTGTTTTTCGACGGTCTCGCGGCCCTGGTCGGTCAGCGTCACGAGCTTGACCCGACGATCGCCCGGATCCTCGCGACGATCGACCAAACCCGCCTGCACGAGTCGGTCGACGGTGCGACCCGCGGTCGCAATCGAGAGGTCGACGCACTCGGCGATCTCGTGGACGGGCATCGGGGCGTCGTGCATCGATACGACGAACAGTGCGCGGAACTGCGTGAACGTCAGCTCCGACGCCGCGAGAGTATCCATCGCCTCGGCTGTACCGAGGCAGGAGAGTCGCTCCAGAAAACTGCTGAGCGCATCACATGCGGCGTCGTTCTGGAGCGGAGCGGGAGCGGACACTGTGAAACACTAACGCCCCTGCAACTATCTCACCAACGCAAATGTATGTGAGATGTAACCAGGATCTGCGCCGAATGTGATCTGTGGCATAGGCGTCTACGTGTCGGCCTGCGTGACTACGCTCGAATCCATGTCGGAAACCAACATCAAGAACATCCCGGTCACCGCGCTCGACGGTTCGGCGCTGAGTCTCGCGGACTTCTCCGGGCCGCTGCTCGTGGTCAACGTCGCGAGCAAGTGCGGCCTCACGCCGCAGTACGCGGGCCTCGAGGAGGTCGCCGAGAAGTACGCCGACCGCGGACTGACCGTCGTCGGCGTGCCCTGCAACCAGTTCATGGGCCAGGAGCCGGGCAGTGCCGAGGAGATCGCCACCTTCTGCTCGACCACCTACGGCGTGACCTTCCCGCTGCTGGAGAAGACCGACGTCAACGGCGACGACCGGCATCCGCTGTACGCCGAGCTCACCAAGACCGAAGACGCCAGCGGCGAGGCAGGCGACGTGCAGTGGAACTTCGAGAAGTTCGTCGTCGACGCCGACGGCCACGTGACCACTCGCATCCGCCCGCGCACCGAGCCGACCGACCCCGTCGTGATCGAGGCCATCGAAGCGGTGCTCTGACCGGGTCGACTCCACGACCGGGCCAACTGCACGCCAGGTCAATCCAGAACCGGCAAACCGCGACCGGAGAGTGCAGGTTGCGGGTTGAACGGTAAGGTGAGAGCCGTCGAAAATCCGTCGGCGTCTCGTCGAGCGGATGTCACGTGAGAAGAGGAGCGCTAGCCGATGGCACGAGTGGTGGTCGACGTGATGCCCAAGGCCGAAATCCTCGATCCGCAGGGGCAGGCCATCGTCGGAGCCCTCGGTCGGCTCGGATTCGACGGCGTCTCCGAGGTGCGGCAGGGCAAGCGGTTCGAGCTCGAGGTCGACGACTCGGTCGACGACGTGACCCTGGGCCGCATCGCAGAAGAACTGCTCACCAACACGGTGATCGAGAACTTCACCGTCTCCCGCATCGCCGACTGACGGCACGAGATCGAGTCGAGTAGGACCACATGACTGCACGTATCGGTGTCATCACCTTCCCCGGAACCCTCGACGACGTCGACGCATCGCGTGCGGTGCGCATCGCGGGCGCCGAGGCCGTCGAACTCTGGCACGGCGACGCCGACCTCAAGGGGGTCGACGCCGTGATCGTTCCCGGCGGCTTTTCCTACGGCGACTATCTGCGTGCGGGCGCGATCGCCAAGTTCGCTCCCGTGATGGGCGCGGTGATCGAGGCGGCCGAGCGCGGAATGCCGGTTCTGGGGATCTGCAACGGTTTTCAGATCCTGTGCGAGGCAGGACTGCTGCCCGGCGCGCTCACCCGCAACGAGGGTCTGCACTTCATCTGCCAGGACCAGTGGCTCAAGGTCGAGAACAACACGACGGCATGGACGTCGCGGTTCGACGCAGGCGCCGAGATCCTCATCCCGCTGAAGTCGGGCGAGGGTCGCTACGTCGCGCCGGAACGTAAGCTCGAAGAACTCAAGGGTGAGGGCCTCGTCGTATTCACTTACGCCGGAAGCAATCCCAACGGCTCCGTCCTCGACATCGCGGGCATCTCCAGCCCCAACGGACGCATCGTCGGACTCATGCCGCACCCCGAGCATGCGACCGAAGCGCTGACCGGCCCCAGCGACGACGGCCTCGGCTTGTTCTACTCCGCGATCGACGCCGTACTCGCCAACGCCTGATCCCGATGCCCACCCCGTCGCTGGCAACGTCCGCCACAGCCGAGGGGCTCGGTGAGTTCATCGACGCCTCGCCGTCACCTTTCCACGTGTGCGCGACGGTCGCCGCCGAACTCGAATCCGCGGGATTCCAACGCCTTTTCGAGGATCAGGACTGGTCGACGGAGGAGAGCGATGCCTTCGAGGGCTTTGTCGACGACGCGGGCCGTCGGTTCTATGTCATTCGTGGTGGGTCGATCATCGCGTGGGATCTCGGCGACGGCGACGGTTTCCGGATCGTCGGCGGCCACACCGACAGCCCCAATCTGCGGCTGAAGCAGAACCCCGACCGTGAATCAGCCGGGCTGGCAACGGTTGCGCTCGAACCCTACGGCGGCGCGTGGCTCAACTCGTGGCTCGATCGCGACCTCGGACTCTCGGGTCGCCTGGCTTACCGCGCGGACAGTGGTGTCAGCAGTGTGCTGGTCAACGTCACCGAGCCGGTACTTCGCGTGCCCCAGTTGGCGATTCACCTCTCCGAGGACCGCAAGGGCGTCACACTGAACCCCCAGCGACACGTCGACGCGATCTGGGGCGTCGACGCCGCGACCCCGATCCTGCAGTGGGTTGCCGAGTACGCGGGTATCGACGCCGACGCACTGCTCGGATGGGAGTTGATGACGCACGACGTCACGCCCTCGAGGCTGATCGGACCCGAAGACGAATTGCTCAGCGCCCCAAGGCTCGACAACCAGGGCACCTGCTACGCGGGACTGCACGCGCTGCTCGACGGCGAGCCCACGATCCACACGAGAGTGCTCGCACTGTTCGACCACGAAGAGGTGGGCAGCGGGTCGGAGCGCGGCGCGGCGTCGGACTTCTTGGCGACGACGTTGGAGCGAATCGTGCTGTCGCAGGGTGGTTCTCGCGACGATTATCTACGCGCCATGGCGTCGAGCGTGTGCGTCTCGGGCGACATGGCGCACGCCACCCACCCGAACTACCCGGACCGGCACGAGCCGACGCACCGGATCGCGATCAACGGCGGACCGGTCCTCAAGGTCAATCAGAATCTGCGGTATGCATCGGATGCGTTGGGGGAGGCCATATTCGCTCTCGCCTGCGACACCGCCGGTGTGCCGATGCAGCGCTACATCCACCGCGCCGACCTGCCGTGCGGCTCGACGATCGGACCGATCACGGCGACGCGGACGGGACTGCTCACCATCGACGTCGGCGCTCCGCAACTGGCCATGCACAGCGCACGTGAACTGATGGGCGCCGCCGACGTTCCGATGTATTCCGCTGCGCTGCAGGCGTTTCTGAGTTCGGTGGCCTAATCCCGCCGGCCAAATCCAACCCGCCGGGGCCACCCCTCACGCTCCGGCGGACGGTCGGTGCGCGCGATCAGTAGCTACGCGCGAAGCCGAGGACGTTGTTCACGTAGTCCATCGAGTTGTTATACCGCAGAACAGCTGTCGCCTCGGACGCCTGGTTGCGCATGTCGAGGTGGCCGTCGCACAGGTACCGCGCGGTCGTCAGCGCGGCGTCGAAGAGGTTCTGCGGGTCGATCTTGCCGTCGCCGTTGCCGTCGGCGCCATACTTCTCCCACGTGGCGGGGATGAACTGCATCGGTCCGACGGCGCGGTCGTGCACGGAGTCGCCGTCGAGGCGTCCACCGTCGGTGTCGGTGATGACCTGATTGCCTGCGAGCGAACCGTCGAGGACAGGTCCGAAGATCGGATTCTTCAGCGTGCCGTCGGGTGTGGCGTCACCCTCGTTGGCGTGGTGCGATTCCACCTTGCCCATCCCGGCGATGAGCGTCCACGGGATACCGCAGGTCGGCTGGTCGTGGGCCATGGTGTCGGCGGCGTGGCGGTACGCCTCGAAGGCGACCTGCGGGACGGCGCCGTCGGTGACGCTGGCAGGAAGTGGTGGGGGAGGCGGCGGCGTCGCGGTCACCTTCTGGGTCGCGACGACCGGCTGCGCGGGTGCGGGTGCCTTCTTCGACGCCTCAGCGTCCTTCTGCGCGCTCGGAGCGGCAGCGGACTGGGTGTGGTGGGTCGGGCTCGATGTGGGGGCGCCCAGAGCGCCCTGGTCGGCATTGGCTCCCGCGGCAACAGTCAGGGCTCCGACGACGGGGATCAACGCGGCCCCGATCAGCGGTGCCCGCGACTTGGTGAACGCGTGCGGCAGAATGGTCTGCCGCGGCTTCGAATGCTTACCCAAAACTGAACCTCGCACGTACGTCGGTGGATGTGCCGAAAGAGACCGTACATGCGGACGTGTCCTTACCGTTATCGCAGCGTTATCGAAAACTGAGTTGTCACTGAATGCCGGCTGCGACGTTGCTGGTCGTTACGGGGATGTTTCGTCGAGTGTGACGTCTGGCACACAGGGGCTTTGGACCCTTGTCGATGCAAGGATTTCGGCCCTGCGTGAAACCCCTAGTTGGGTCGCAACACCGACAGCGAGGTGCCCTCGGTGAGCACGATGTAGCCGTCCACGTCGGCTGCTCGCCCGAGGATCGGGCGGGTCCAGGCGACCTTGCCCGCGGGGACGTCGAATGCGGTCAGTTGGCCGCTGCTGCCGAACGCCAGATGATCGCCGGACGAGCCGACACAGTTCAACAGGTCGAGGTTGGTGTCGGGATCGTCGATGCTCGGCACGGGAAGGGTCCCCAGGCGCTCGCCGTCGTCGAGTCGGTAGATCACTCGAGAGCGGTCCATTCGCGCGAAGGCGACCATCGATCCGCACGGTCGGGTGTTGGATTTCGACAGGTTCGGGTCGGTGATCTGCCAGAGCGCATCCCCGCGCGCCGGGTCACGTACCTGGTAGAAGCCCTGCGTCGCCTGCATGGAGGCGTCGCCGACCGTCGTGAGCACAGGAAGGGTCGACGGCCCATCGAGCACCTGGGCTTCGGCGGACTGTGATGTCGGCCGTCGGGTCGGGGTGCCGCCGACCACGGCGTAGGTGTCGACGGACTGCTGATCCCCGTCGCGGCGAATGACGGCGAGACCCGTCGAGTACGTCAGGATGTCGCACTGACGGCAGCGCAGCGAGTCCTTGCCGCGCGAATCGACGACGAATCGGCTGCCGTCGGCGGTCGAGATGATGAGCATGTCGTGGTCGAAGGTCGCGTGCGCCGCCGACGCGAAGGTGCGACCCCAGACCCGCTTGCCCGTCGCGGTGCGCATCGAGACCTCATAACCCGCCTGATCGATGCGCACGAAGTTCGCGCCGACCCCGACCACCTGCGCGGTGTCGTCGAGTGCCGACTGCGCACCGACGCTGCCCGAATCGTCGACAAGATAGAAGCCGTCCGGTTGATTACCGAGCTTGATGGCGCACCCGACGTTCCCCGTGGCGTCGAACGCACACGAACCGAGCCCCGCGACGACGGGCTGCGACCACAGTGCGCGCCCGCTGTGGCGATCGACGAGTTCATAGGCGCGTCCGATGCCGCGCGGATACGAGAGCAACCACTGGTCACCGCTGGTGTCGGCGACCTCGATACTGCCGGTCTGGTTGTAGCCGGGCAGCGTCTCCGCCGACGCCGTCCACGCGACCTCTGGCTGATGCGTGTATCCGCGGAGCTGGGCATTCTCGTACGTCCGTGCCACCGTGGGGGTTCCGATGGACAACACGATCCCGACGGTCGCGACGAGCAGTGCGATCAACACCAGGGTGACCGTGCCGATACCAAACGGCATGCGTTGCGCAACGCGCCTCACAGCGGAGCGGGCAGACATGGGCAACAGTCAATCACGGTCGCGTTGTGTGCCCACCGGTCGACCGGCTCCGCGTGAGGTCACGCTCTCCCGAGTCAGGCGCCAGTCGCGGAAAGTGCGCCGCTGATCACGTCGGCGAGCGGCGTCGAGGGGTGGCCTGCGAGGGTCTCGAGGTCGGTGGAATCGGAGTCGAGCTCACCGCGCGCGATGCCCGCATCCGAGTCCGCGAGGACCTTCGCGAAGGCCTCGGGGACACCGTTGCTGGTCAAAGCTGCTGCGAAGTCGGACTCGGGGAGGTCCTGGTAGTGCACATGACGGCCGCTCACCTTCGCCAGCGTTGCGGCGATGTCGCTGAGCGTCAGATGTTCCGAACCCGCGAGCTCGTAGATCTCGCCACCCTTGGCGTTGATCAGGGCCGACGCCGCTGCGTCTGCGTAGTCCGAACGCGCCGCGCCCGCCACCTTGCCGTCGCCTGCGCTGCCGTAGAGGTTTCCCGAGTCGATCGCGGCCGACGCGCCCGCGAGGTAGTTCTCCCAATACCAACCGTTGCGCAGGAGCACGGTGGGGATTCCGCTCTCGGTGAGCAGTTGCTCGGTGGCCTGATGTTCCTCGGCGAGCGCCAACGTGCTGGTGTCGGCGCGCAGGATGGAGGTGTAGGCGATCAGTCCGACCCCGGCTTCCTTGGCTGCGTCGATCACGTTGCGGTGCTGCGGGATTCGACGACCCACCTCGCTGCCGGACACCAGCAGCAGGCGGTCGACGCCTGCAAGTGCCGCGCGCAGTGTCTCGGGGGATTCGTAGTCGGCGACGCGGACGTTCACTCCCGCGTTCGACAGCGTGCTCGCCTTCTTCTCGTCGCGCACGATCGCCACGATGTCGGCGACGTCGACGCCTGCGGCGCGCAAGCTCTCGGCGGCGAGTCCGCCGAGCTGGCCCGTTGCTCCGGTGATTGCGTAGGTGGTCATGTGATCTCCTGGTGTTCTGGTGGATCAAGCTGTCCATCTCATCGTGCACTTACTTTTCGTATAGTGCAACAGCTTCTGGAAGCGCTGGCTGTAATGTGCAGTACACTGAGACCATGACCAGGGCAGAAGACCGCTCGGCGCGTGACTCCGACATCGATCCCGCTTCAGAAGACTCGCAGCTAGAAGATCCGGCGCTAGAAGCCGACGTGTTCGCGCGGGATTGCGGATCGCGCGAAGTGCTGCAGGACGTGACGAGTCGCTGGGGCCTGCTCGCGCTCGGGGCCCTCTACGACGGCGACCTGCGGTTCAGTGCCCTGCGGCGTCGGGTGCAGGGTGTCAGCGAGCGGATGCTCTCGGTGACGCTGCAGACGCTGGAGCGCGACGGATTCGTCAACCGCACTGTGCTGCAATCGATCCCGCCGAAGGTGGAGTACTCCCTGACCGATCTGGGGCGTGAGGTGGCCACTCGCCTGGTGGGTGTCATCGAACTGGTCGAGGGACACCTACCCGACGTCGAGCAGGCGCGCGAGCGCTACGACAGCCGCTGACGAAAAAGTTGCGTGGGACCTACGGGGGCATTTTTGTACCCGTGGGTCCCACGCAACTGTCCGGTTGGTCGCCTCAGAAGAGCTGACCGAGGTAGAACTGCGCTCCCTGGTCGTCGGCGCACAGTGCCACGACTCCGTACGCCGCGCGGTCGGGCTCGGAGATCACCGCGCCTCCCGCTGCGCGGACCCGCTCGACTGCGGCGTCGACGTCGTCGACGTTCCACATCGGGACCGCAACGTCGGAATCCGCTCCGCCCGCAATCCCGATCTGCGGGTGCGCGTCGTCGACCTCCCAGCCGTCGGCGATGCGTCCTGGCGTGAACGTCCAGCCCAGCGCGGTCCCGTAGAACTCGCGCAACCGTGCGCTGTCGCGGGTGTGCACCGTCAGGTATGACATCTCGCCGACGCCGCGCGGATGCTGAGCCGCGCGCGGTTCGTCGGGGGCTGCGACGTACACCGCGAACTCGACGCCCTGATCGTCGACGCAGTCGAGGCCGTGCCGGTCGTCGCGTGTCGTCCCGCCCGCTGCTTCGATTCGACGCCGCGCGGCGTCGAGGTCGTCGACCGCGTAGGCGCAGAAGATCGTCTGCGGCCCAGACGTTTCCACCACCGCGGTGGGGTGACTCGTGGTGGTCACCATGCGTAGCTCGTCGTCGAACTCCCAACCGAGGACCGCGCCGTAGAACGCGCGGGCGCGGGCGGCGTCGTGGGTGTTGACAGAGATGAAACCGATGTCGCCCTGAAGGATTCGCGCGGCAGGCGGCTCGCTCGTCGACGCCCGCGCCGCGAGCGTCGGACCGGTCAGCATCCATCGGTGCCCGAAGGGGTCGACGATGGTCGCGGTGCGAGTTCCGTACGCCTCGTAGGGTTCTCGGGTCACTGCGGCTCCGCCCGCCGCGGTACGACGCAGAGCCTCGTCGGTGTCGTCGACGGCCAGCATGAGGCTGACCGATACCGCTCCGGGCTGCGGTCCACGCAACCCCATGTCGGGGAACTCCTCGGCCAGGTAGATCACTCCACCCCCGACCTCGAGTTCGGCATGTCCGATCGTGTTGTCGTCCATGAGGATCGGCTCACCACGCACGGTGGCGCCGAGGCGTTCGACGTACCAGTCGAGCGCCGAGCGCGCGTCGCGCACGGTGAGATAGGGCAGCGCACCCGGGCGTTCGACGAGCACCTGCGGTGCGGCCGCGTCGGCCTCGGTGGCGGTCAGTTCGTGTTCGAGTTGGGCGGTGTCCATGTCGACTCCTTCGGGTAGAGACACTCCGCGCTCGAGTCGCCTGCGCAGTGCTTCGGCGAAATCGTGTGCGGGAGCGAGGGGTTCGTTCCAGCCCGGCGTCGTGGCGGCGCTCAGGACGCTGAGTGGGTCATGCGACGTCGTGTTCGCGTCATCGGCGTTCATGCGATCACCCCTTCGCGGACTGGTTGAGCGGATAGGCCTCGCGGAATGCTCGCTTGGCCCTGGTGAGCAGCGCCTCGGTGGCGCCGACCGTACGACCGAGGATGTGCGCACAGTCGGCGACCGTGAGGTCGTCGACGTAGCGCAACGTCAACACCGAGCGGTTGATCGGTGAGAGTTGCGTCAGCGTCGCGTGCGCGACCATGCGGTCGAGGTGTGCATCCCACTCGTCGTCGGCGAGTTCGGGGAGGTCGTCGACGGGTTCGGGTGTGCGCTGCGCCCGCCGCCAGTGATCGGCGAGCTTGTGCCGCGCGACGCCGATCAACCAGCTGACACTCGGCGAGGCAGTCCGGTCGCGGCGCATCGTGTCCATCGCGGCCAGGAACGTCTCCGAGGTCACGTCTTCGGCGATCCGCCGATCCGAGCAGCGTCGAAAGACGTACCCGTAGACAGCGGGTAGCGCCTCGTCGTAGACCTCGAGTATGGCCTCGGGGCCGGTGTGTTCGCCGCTCACACCATCATCATCGTTCGCCGCCACCGAAACCCGACGGTCGTTGGGAGAACTTTCTTCGCACAGCACACCGCCCCGCAGCGCGAACGCAGCGGGGCGGTGGTCGGGTCGGGCGGTCTGGGGGTTTTCAGGGGCGCGGCGGGAATTGTCCGATGCGGACGATGTGGGTGCCGACGGTGTACGCCGTGACGAACGTCGGTCCGCCGCTGGCGCAGCACAACGGGTCCGACTGCTTGAGCCAGCGGTAGCGGACCGTCACCGAGTTCTTGGTGTACTTCGCCACCCAGGTGTAGCCGTACGGCCTCGGATCGACGGTTCCGATGAATCGACCGTGCTTGAACAGCAGGACGCGCGATTGATACGTCGCATCGCCGATTCCGTTGCCGTTGACCAACATCCAGTCGAGGTTGCACCCGTTCCTCAACGGATTGTTGCTCGCGCGGTACGGCGACCAGCCGCCACCGTTGGAGTCACGCCCGATCTTCGAGAGCGACGACTTCGCCAGCGGGGAATTGATGTCGAAACAGAGGCCGTGGCCGCTGCCGTACGGCGGTGCGGCCGACGCGGAGCCCGAGCCGAGCGTGGTCGCCCCCAGCGTTCCCGCGACCAGGCCCGCGAGGGTCAGTGCGAGGACGATGAGACGTCGCGTTCGGAGGGAAAGCCGGGTTCGGGTGGCGAATGAGTGCATGAGGGGTGCCTTCCGCTCGGGGAACCAGTGGACGCTGGCCGCCGGCCGTGCGATCGGCCCGCTGTTGAGGTGATCGGTCGGCGTCGGGGCAGTCGTTAGCAGGAGTCATTCATCGATGGGACACCACCTCGGCCAGGTTGCGTCCGGGGATCTGAGTTGCGTGGGATCCACGGGGGCATTTTTGCACCCCGCTGTCCCACGCAACTCCGATGAGTTTTCGACTGCGGGCCGGTCAGCACCTACATGGCAACCGCAACCATTTCCTCCATGCTCCTGTCCTCCGACGATCCGCAGCAGCTCGCGCGCTGGTACGCGACCGCATTCGAAGCCGAACCGATGTCGGCACCGGGCGGTCCTGACGGACCGGGCTACACAATCGTCGAGCTCGACGGCTTCTACCTGATGTTCGACAAGCGCGACGACGTCTCGGGGCGCAACCCGCAGGGAGCGCGCACGCTGCTCAACGTCGAGGTCGACGATGCAGCCGCGACGGCCGCACGCCTCGACGCCCTCGGCGCCACCTGGATCAGCCCGCTCGAAAACCGCGACGGCAACCAGTTCGCGACGGTCGAGGACCCCGACGGCAACTGGCTGCAACTCGTATCGCTCTCCGACGAGCACGAGGCGCAGATGAGTTATCCGACGTCGCCGTACTCCGGCTTCGCGGTTCGCGACACCGCAACGACCGGGCAGTTCTATCGTGACGTACTCGGCATGCGAGTCTTGCGATTCCCCATGGGGGACAACGACATTCTGGGTATCCGCATCAACCGCGGTACCACTGTCCTCGCCTATCCGAAGCCCGATCACCAACCCGCGACCTTCACCGTGCTCAACATCCCGGTGTCCGACCTGGCCAAGAGCATCGACGACCTGACCGCGCGCGGCGTCGAGTTCCTGCGCTACGACGGCTTTGAGCATGACGAGCGCGGCATCGTGCACGGCAACGGTGTCGGACCCGACATCGCCTGGTTCACCGACCCCTCGGGCAACGTGATTGCACTTGCGCAACGAGGCGAGCAATGATGTCGGGCTCGACGTCGGCGGACTCGTACCCTTCCCCCATGCGCCCACTGCGGTATTCCATCAACATCACGATCGACGGCTGTGTCGACCACACGGCCGTGACCCCGACCGAGGCGATGCATCGGCACTCGGCACAGCTGCTCGCCGACGCCGACGCGCTGCTCTTCGGCCGGGTGATCTACGAGATGATGGAAGCCGGATGGCGAGAGGTCGCCAGAAACGACGAGATGCCCGACGGCAGGCCCGAGTGGATGGTGCCCTTCGCCCACGTCATCGACCGCGCGCCGAAGTATGTCGTCTCCGACTCGCTCACCAGCGTCGACTGGAACGCAGAACTGATCCGTCGCGACGACCTCGAGTCGACGGTCCGCGAGCTCAAGGCCCAACCCGGCAACGGGCTGGCCACCGGAGGCGTCACGCTGCCGCTCGCCCTCGCCGAGCTCGACCTCATCGACTCCTACGAGTTCATCGTCCATCCGAGGATCGTCGGCCACGGCCCACGGATCTTCGAAGGGATCTCGCAGCACGTCGACCTGCGTCTCGTCGAGCGATCCGAGCTCGACACCGACATCGTCGTGCTCCGTTATGAGCCGGTCCGGTAATCCACAGAACCTCGTTCGCTCTCGGCGTAGCCCACGTCACCATTTGCCGGAACATGCCCGTGTCCTGCGGAGTTGTAGCTGTCAGATCCCCGCCGACACCTGTTTTCGTTGCGACCTGTGCAGACGTTAAGTGCAGGTGCACTCCTGTTGACCACTACAGTGGAAGCCAGGCTGGTCGTCGTATATCGACACCACCGCAGTTGTCGCCAAGAGGCTTGAAGACATCGACGGCCGGGGCGCTAGCAATGTGAGGGAGAACAATGTTCGAACGGTTCACCGACCGCGCACGCCGGGTTGTGGTTCTGGCCCAAGAAGAGGCGCGGATGCTCAACCACAACTACATCGGCACCGAGCACATCCTCCTGGGGCTGATCCACGAGGGTGAGGGCGTTGCCGCCAAGGCACTGGAGTCGTTGGGGATCTCCCTCGAGGGCGTCCGCAGCCAGGTCGAGGAGATCATCGGCCAGGGTCAGCAGGCGCCGTCGGGGCACATCCCGTTCACGCCGCGTGCCAAGAAGGTCCTCGAGTTGTCGCTGCGTGAAGCGCTGCAGCTCGGCCACAACTACATCGGCACCGAGCACATCCTGCTCGGCCTCATCCGCGAGGGCGAGGGCGTTGCCGCGCAGGTCCTGGTCAAGCTCGGCGCCGACCTCAACCGGGTCCGCCAGCAGGTCATCCAGCTCCTGTCCGGCTACCAGGGCAAGGAGCCGCAGGAGGCGGGCACCGGCGGTCGTTCCAGCGAGGCAGGCACTCCGTCGACCTCCCTGGTCCTCGACCAGTTCGGCAGAAACCTGACCGCGGCCGCCGCCGAGGGCAAACTCGACCCCGTCATCGGGCGCGAGAAAGAGATCGAGCGGGTCATGCAGGTGCTCAGCCGCCGCACCAAGAACAATCCTGTTCTGATCGGCGAGCCCGGCGTCGGCAAGACCGCCGTCGTCGAGGGTCTCGCGCAGGCCATCGTCAACGGCCAGGTGCCCGAGACGCTCAAGGACAAGCAGCTCTACACGCTCGACCTCGGTTCGCTTGTCGCAGGCAGCCGTTACCGCGGCGACTTCGAGGAGCGCCTCAAGAAGGTGCTCAAGGAGATCAACACCCGCGGCGACATCATCCTGTTCATCGACGAGCTGCACACGCTGGTCGGTGCGGGTGCCGCCGAGGGCGCGATCGACGCGGCGAGCATCCTCAAGCCGAAGCTGGCCCGTGGCGAGCTGCAGACGATCGGCGCCACCACGCTCGACGAGTACCGCAAGTACATCGAGAAGGACGCCGCACTCGAGCGTCGCTTCCAGCCGGTGCAGGTCGGCGAGCCGTCGGTGGAGCACACCATCGAGATCCTCAAGGGTCTGCGCGACCGCTACGAGACGCACCACCGCGTGTCCATCACCGACGGAGCTCTCGTCGCTGCGGCAACCCTGGCCGATCGGTACATCAACGACCGCTTCCTGCCCGACAAGGCGATCGACCTCATCGACGAGGCGGGCGCGCGCATGCGCATCCGCCGGATGACCGCGCCGCCAGACCTGCGTGAGTTCGACGAGCGCATCGCCGACGCGCGCAAGGAGAAGGAAAGCGCGATCGACGCGCAGGACTTCGAGAAGGCCGCGAGCCTGCGCGACAAGGAGAAGCAACTCGTCAACGAGCGTGCCGAGCGTGAAAAGCAGTGGCGCAGTGGCGATATGGACGTCGTGGCCGAGGTCAACGACGAGCAGATCGCCGAGGTTCTCGGTAACTGGACCGGCATCCCGGTGTTCAAGCTCACCGAGGAGGAGACCACCCGTCTGCTCCGCATGGAGGAGGAGCTGCACAAGCGGATCATCGGTCAGGAAGACGCGGTCAAGGCCGTGTCGAAGGCGATCCGTCGTACCCGCGCCGGGTTGAAGGACCCGAAGCGCCCGTCGGGCTCGTTCATCTTCGCCGGCCCGTCCGGTGTCGGTAAGACCGAGCTGTCCAAGGCGCTCGCCAACTTCCTGTTCGGCGAGGACGACGCACTGATCCAGATCGACATGGGCGAGTTCCACGACCGCTTCACCGCGTCGCGCCTGTTCGGTGCGCCTCCCGGATACGTCGGCTACGAAGAGGGCGGCCAGCTCACCGAGAAGGTGCGCCGCAAGCCGTTCTCGGTGGTTCTGTTCGACGAGATCGAGAAGGCCCACTCGGAGATCTACAACACCCTGTTGCAGGTCCTCGAGGACGGACGTCTCACCGACGGCCAGGGTCGCACCGTCGACTTCAAGAACACGGTGCTGATCTTCACCTCGAACCTCGGTACCTCCGACATCTCGAAGGCAGTCGGCCTCGGGTTCTCGAAGACCGGCTCCGACGGCTCGCAGTACGAGCGGATGAAGCAGAAGGTCAACGACGAGCTCAAGAAGCACTTCCGGCCAGAGTTCCTCAACCGCATCGACGACATCGTCGTGTTCCACCAGCTCACCCAGGACGAGATCATCCAGATGGTCGACCTGATGCTGGCACGCGTCGAGACCGCACTGCGCAACAAGGACATGGCGATCGAGGTCACGGACAAGGCCAAGTCGCTGCTGGCCAAGCGTGGGTTCGATCCGGTGCTCGGTGCGCGCCCGCTGCGTCGCACCATCCAGCGTGAGATCGAGGATCAGCTCTCGGAGAAGATCCTGTTCGGCGAGGTCGAGCCGGGCCAGATCGTGCTGATCGACGTCGAGAACTGGGATGGCGAAGGCGAAGGCGAGGACGCGAAGTTCACCTTCGTCGGCTCGGAGAAGCCTCGCGAGCTGCCCGACGCTCCCGTCGAGCTGACGAAGGCAGGCGAGGGCAAGAGCGACGCCTGAGTCGAAGGACCGACAAGTCAATAGATCGACAAGTGCAGGGGCGCAACAGTAATAGCTGTTGCGCCCCTGCGCTTTATCCTCTCGGATAGTTGCCGCAGCGTCTGTCAGAAGGGCAGCGTCTGCCGAAGGGGCAGAGCGTGCCGAAAGGACATCGGGATGTTTCGACGTGGGCCCAATGCGCCGACCGCGCTGTATGAGGTCGGAGCGCAACTCGGATGGGCCACGGCCACGTCGGTGGATCTCTCGGCCATCCAGCCACCGACCCACGCCGGCGTCGATGTCCACGATCTCCGGCGACGTCACGCCCGGTGGCAGGCATGGGCGATCGAGAGTCCCGTCGGTGTGCTGGCCTCACACCTCGAGGTGTTCAACGACGAGTACGACCAGCCGGTGTACGACGTCGTTGGTCGCGCGGCTCCCGATCACACACGTGTTGCGTTGCCGCATGTCGAGATCGGATGGCGGCTGGTGCCGTACGGCAATCACCGGCTGGCCGGCCGGTTCGGGTCGCCGGGGTCGCGCAAGGTGTCGTCGAAGGGCACCGGCATGGCGGTGCGAGTGTCACGGGATTGCGACGAGGCCGCCGTCGATTCGTTGCTCGTCGACTCACGATGGACCGAGATAGGCCGTCGCGCACAAGCGATTTCGCGAACCGGACTGGCGGTGGAGATTGTCGGCAGCCGTGCGGTGGTGTTCACCACGACGGCCACGGCGCCACGCGGCACCGAGCGATGGCGTGAGCTGATCGCCGCCGAAGAGGTGCTGCACACCATTCTCGACGAGCACTGCAGATGACCGATCAGGGCTGACGTGCACGTGTCTATAGGTTGAGTCGTCGAAAAAAAATCTCGATGCGGGGAACATGTCGGTGCTGTGGCCGCATCCAATGTAATGACAACGCAGAAAGCGTTGACGACCACCGGAGATCCACTCCTCGAAAGGACCATGATCATGGCGACTGCAAGCTACGACACCAACGGCGACGGCTACGTGGACGTTCAGCTCACCGACACCAACGGTGACGGTTACGCCGACGTCGAACTCCAGGACACCAACGGCGACGGCTACGCCGACGTGCGGTACACCGACACCAACGGTGACGGCTACGCAGACGTGCAGGACAACGACACCAATGGCGATGGGTACGTCGACACGCAGTACGCCGACACGACCGGTGACGGTTACGCCGATGTCGAGAACTACGACACCAATGGCGACGGCTACGTCGACACGCAGTACACCGACACGACCGGTGACGGCTACGTCGAAACCGCCAATTACGACACCAACGGCGACGGATACGTCGACGCCAGCTACGGCGCCTAGTTGACATCACACCTAGTGCGCACACGCAGCCGCTGACTCGGTGGCGCCTACCATCGGCGGGATGAAACGAATCGCGCTCGGCGCCACTGATGTCACCGTGCCCAACGTCGTCCTCGGGATGATGCGTATCCAGGATCGCTCCGACGACGAGATCCGCGAGCTCGTCGCAGCGGCCCGCGACGCGGGCATCGACTTCTTCGACCACGCCGACATCTACGGCACAGCGCCCGCGCACGGATGTGAACAACGGTTCGCGGAGGCCCTGCGGTTCTCGTCATCGGAGCGTGAGCAGATCACGATCCAGTCGAAGGCGGGCATCGTCAAAGACGGCCCCTACTACGACTTCTCGTACGACCACATCGTCGGGGCCGTCGACGGATCATTGCAGGCACTCGACACCGACCACCTCGACATCCTGCTCCTGCATCGACCCGACGCCCTCGTCGAGCCCGACGAGGTGGCGCGCGCCTTCGACGACCTTGCGCAGGCGGGCAAGGTGCGCCACTTCGGGGTCTCCAATCACACGCCACGCCAGATCGAACTGCTGAAAAAGTCTGTGACACAACCGATCGTCGCCAATCAGCTACAACTGTCGATAACCCACGCACCGATCATCGCGCAGGGTGTTGCCGCGAACATGGCGGGCGAGGAGCAGGCGCAGACCCTCGACGGCGGAGGCGTCCTCGACTACTGCCGACTCAACGACATCACCGTGCAGGCCTGGTCGCCGTTCCAGGCGACATTCTTCGACGGAGTCTTCCTCGGTTCCGACCGCTACCCGGAACTCAATGCCGTGATCGATGCGCTCGCAGACAAGTACGACGTCGCACCGATCTCGATCGCCACGGCCTGGATCACGCGACATCCCGCCCAGATGCAGGTGGTGCTCGGCGCCACCACCCCCGCACGCGTCGTCGCAGCATCGCAGGGTTCCGACATCCAGCTGACCCGTCCGGAGTGGTACGAACTCTTCCTTGCCGCCGGACACCGCGTCCCGTAGCCGCAGGCGACTGGCACCCGAATACTAGGATGTGCAACTATTTGGGAGAAGGTAGGCGAGACAGCGAGGAGTGGCACCCATGACGGATCAGCCGACGGTTCTCATCGATGTGGTCGGACGGATCGGGCAGGTAACGCTCAATCGGCCCGCGTCGATCAATGCGCTCGACCATTCGATGGCGCTCGCGATGCACGACGCGCTTCGCGCGTGGGCGAACGACCCTGCCATCGAGGCCGTCGTCGTCGCAGGTGCGGGTGAACGTGGACTCTGTGTGGGAGGCGACATCGCGGCCATCCATCGCGACGCGTCGAAGCTCTCGTCGGGTGGCGGAGATGATGCCGCGGCCGCGGAAAGCCCGTCGGGGCGCTTCTGGGCAGACGAATACCGCCTCAACCTCGACATCTCGACCTATCCCAAGCCGTATGTCGCGATCATGGACGGGATCGTGATGGGCGGCGGTGTCGGGATTTCCGCGCATGGCAACACACGCGTCGTGACCGATAGGACTCGTCTGGGCATGCCGGAGGTCGGTATCGGCTTCGTTCCCGACGTCGGCGGGACATTTCTCCTTTCCGGTGTGCCAGACGAACTCGGCACCTTCGCGGCGCTGACCGGCGGAACGCTGTCCGGTGCCGACGCGATCGTCATGGGCCTCGCCGATCACTACGTCCCGGCCGAGAATCTCGACGCCTTCCGCGACGCGATCGTCTCCGATGGCGTCGACGCCGCGGTGGCTCGGTACGCAGTGACGCCGCCGGCATCGGCGCTGGACTCCGAAAGAGACTGGATACGTGAGGCTTTCGCGGCCGACACCGTGTCGGAGATCATCGAGAGGTGCCGAGCAGTCGGCGTCGAGTCGGCCGATCGCGCCGCGGATCGAATTGCATCGAAGAGTCCTGCCTCCCTGGCCGCAACCCTGTACGCGCTGCGCCACAGGGACTCTGACCTCGCAGCGGCGCTGCGTCGTGAATACCGTGTCTCCCTGCGCTTCCTGCAGCACTCCGACATGGCTGAAGGGATTCGCGCCCAGGTGATCGACAAGGATCGCGCCCCGGCGTGGACCTCGGATCATGCGTCGGCGGCAGCGACGCTCGACGCCGTGTTCGCCCCGCTGCCCGCACGGTATGAACTTTCGCTCGACACCACAACGGTCCAGGAGGAATCGAATGTCTGACCACGAGACGATCATCGTCACCAGTGCCGACGGAGTCGGTGTGATCACACTGAACCGACCGAAAGCGCTCAACGCGCTGAACACCACGCTGATGAACGAAGTCGTGTCTGCGGCAGAGCAATTCGACGCTGACCCGGGGATCGGCGCCATCGTCATCACCGGTTCCGAGCGTGCCTTCGCGGCAGGCGCCGACATCAAGGAAATGGCCGACAAGACCTTCAGTGAAGTGGTCAGCGAGTCGTTCTTCGGTGCCTGGGACAACCTGTCGCGGCTGCGCACCCCGACCATCGCCGCGGTGACCGGCTATGCACTCGGCGGTGGCTGCGAACTCGCGATGCTCTGCGACATCCTCATCGCAGGCGACAACGCGGTGTTCGGGCAACCGGAGATCACCCTGGGCGTCATCCCCGGTATCGGCGGTTCGCAACGCCTGACGCGCGCCGTCGGCAAGGCCAAGGCGATGGATCTGATCCTCACGGGTCGCCAGATGAAGGTCGACGAGGCCGAGCGCGCGGGACTCGTCTCCCGTGTCGTCCCCGCCGCCGAATGCCTCGCGACCGCGAAAGAGGTCGCCGCGACGATCGCGGGCACGTCGTCGATCGCTGCGGGACTCGCCAAGGAGGCGGTGAACCGTGCTTTCGAGACCACGCTGACCGAGGGCGTGCGCGCCGAACGCGGCTTGTTCTACTCGACGTTCGCCACCGACGACCAGACCGAGGGTATGGCGGCATTCGTGGCCAAGCGCAAGCCGGAGTTCCGTAACAGCTGAGAAGGGTCCCGTCGCCTCGAGTGTGCCCTCCGTCATGACGGTCGACGGGTGTGGTCGCGGTGGTCTGCGCGAGGAGTATGGGAAGATCGCAGTCGTGTCTCGACGCCTGTTCCGCCGTGTGGGTATTGCCGCGGGTGCGCTTCTCGCTGCTGCCGCAGTGGTCGTGCCAGGTGTCGGCGGCGGAGACAGCACGTCCCAGGGGCCGACGATCAAGCCTGCCGTCCGCGCCTCCGCTGAGACGCCACCCGCGTACGTGGCACTCGGAAGTTCGTATGCCGCAGGCCCCGACGCCGTACCGACGCGACTGAACGTCTGCTTCCGTAGCCCGGACAATTACCCCAATCGGGTGGCCAGGGCGATGCGCCTGCGGTTGGTCGACGTGACGTGTTCGGGCGCGACGACAGAGAACATCGTCGACAAGCCGCAACGATTCCTCGCGCACAAGCAGATCGACGCCGTCACCCGCAACACCGCACTCGTGACCGTCACCAGCGGCGGAAACGACATCGACTACATCGGCCGACTACTCGCGATGAGCTGCAACAACGTCGCGAGCGGCGTCGACAAGGCGTTGGGGCCTGCCGCCAGGAGTTGTCACACCGGGCATCGGATTGCCGCAGAGCCCACGGACGCCGACTACGCGAAGGTTCAGCGCAAGTTGATCCAGACGGTCCTCGAGATCAAGCTGCGTGCCCCACGTGCGCGAGTGGTCATCGTCGACTATCCGCCACTCACCGTCGCAGGCGAGGCGGCGTGCGATCTGCTGCCACTCACGCCTGAACAGGTCGCGCAGACGGTGCGTATCTTCGACAGGCTCGCGGGCGCCACGGCGCTGGCGGCACACGAGACCGGCGTCGACCTGGTCCAGGCGTCCGTCGCCGGGGCCGACCACACCGTGTGCTCTGCGGAGCCGTGGCTGCGGGGGTTCGCTCCGCCGATTCCGTATCACCCGACGACGCGTGGCAAGGCGGGCGTCGCCGACCTCGTCGTCGCATCTCTCGGCGGTCCGGTCGCCTGACTGACGTCCCGTCCCCTGAAAGTCGATTGCCCTGAGAGTCGATGGCCCAGAGAGTCGATGGCCCAGAAAGTTGGGGCATGTGCGGATGATGGGGTCGCTCTAGGGTTTCTTCATGGCCCCGGTATCTCCGGGGTCAGGTCGGGGCCAATCCGTCATCGTCGTGCGATGTCATCGTGGATGGAGATCTCGTGGGTGCAGGTTCATGTGACTGTTGCCGGCGCTGTTGTCTGCCGAGTTCGGGTGCTCTGGGGAGGGGGCCGCGATCTCGGCAGCGTCTGCATCCGACTGTGACATTTCGACGACAGGGGACATCCCGACAGGGGACATCCCGACAGGGGTGGACGCCTCCGCCCACGACGGTCACCGAGAAGGACTTTCCGTCACCTCGGTGATTCTATGAATCCCAGGTCGGTAACACCCATCTCGGTGACTGTCGTGCGAACGCGGCCGTCGGTGTCGACTCCGATCCACTCGCATCGGTCGTCGGCCTCGGCGACCACGCTGACAGCAAATGTTCGGTGTTGCGGCAGCGCACGTATCCGGACCGCACCGTCCGCGGCTCGGCGGAGCGTGTCGATGATCAGGTCGCGCGTCGACTTGTCGAGGGGATCCGGGGCGTCACTGTCGGGGCGGTCGAGTCCGCGGTCGTCGAGCAGGCTGACCGTGACACCCCGACGTCGGGCAGCGTCGACCGCGGCGTTGATGTCCGGAGTGCACAATGCCCTGGAACGCAACAGATCTCGTAGTCGCGCCTCGGTGAGACCGCATTCGGTTCGGGTTGCGTCGTCGATGTATTCGCCGCTGCAGAGTCGCAGCAGGAGTGGCCGGGCGAGCGCGGTCACCGGTTCGAGTTGTCGAGCGCGTTCCTGGGCCGCCGCACGCGTCGCGGCGACATTGCCCGCAGCATCCGCGGTGCGTCGTCGACTGTCTGTCAGATCTCGCGCCAGCGTCCGATTGACCCGCGCGAACACGATGCCGATCGCGACGAAGCCGCCGGACGGGCCGATCAGCAGAATCCCGGGAAGTGCGTTGCCCGTCGCGGTACGACCACAGACCCGAAACGGCCAAGGCAACGGCGAAGCCGAGAATCGCAGCGGTCGGGCGTCCCCTCATCGCGAGCAACGCCGCCATCAGCGCCGGAGGGCCGGTGACCCACAGCGGGATCGTTTGCGTGGTGTCGGCGAGCGTGAGCAGGTAGGTGGCGCACATGAGCGCGGGCACCGCGGCGACGAAGAGCCCTGGCAGCGGTCGCAGCAGGTCTGCTGCACCGCCGACCAGGAACGCGACCGCGACCGCCATCATGGCGATGATCGCCACCGGGGCCCACCAGGGAACGGAACCCGGATTGAGGGCCGCAGACACAGCAAGGACGACGATGATCGTCGAAGCGAGCACCCGAGCGGTGGATGAGCGCAGCCGGAGGGGGTCGGGGTCGTCGACGGGGACGGGCTCGGCCGGTCTGCGCCAGCCTAGAGCCAAGGTGGTGCCCCTGCCGGGAACGGAGTCGACAGTTGCCTCACCGCCGACCCGGCGCAACCGTTCTTCGACCGACATCGCGAGTCCGAGCCGCTCACGCGGCACCGCCGAGCGGTCGAAGCCGGGTCCGTCATCGCCGATGGTGACCTCGATCCCATGATCTTCCACGAGTATTCGGCAGAACCGGGTGCATTCGGGCGGAACGTGTCGAAAGCAGTTGCGAGCGGCCTCCGCGGTTGCGCCCACCAGCGCGTCCACGGCCGATTGCGGATACGTCGATCCGGCGGATGCGCGTACGTCGCTGCTCACGGTCATGCCCGGATCGTTGCGCTGTGCGGCCTCGCTGAGCCTGCCCACGACCCCGGCGGGTTCGGGGTTGAGGCCCGATGTTGTCTCACGCAGAGCGTCATCCAGTGCGACCAGCGTTGCGGTTGCACGAGAGGGGAGTTCGGGCGACTCCGGGTCTCGCGAGGCCTCGAGCAGAGTGGACATGATCTCGTCGTGGGTGATCGCCCGCGCGAGCGCGCGTTGGGCCAACCGTGCACGGGTCGCAGCGGTCTGCTCGGCGAGGGCGATTTCGGCGGCAGAGTTGCGGTCGAGTGTGGCCGCGATGCTCAGCCCGGACACGCCCAGTGCGAACGGCACGATGGCGAATGCCGCACTGCACGCGGCGTCGGTGATCATCGTTGCCGGAGACGAAACCCCTTGTGCCACATTGCCGGTGACTTTGAAGGTGACCGCGCACACGATCAGATACAGAGCTGCCGGGGCGGGCTTCCACGCGATCATCGCGCAGATCGTGCCCAACACCACGAACGGCCCGAGCCAGTACACCGTGGCGTCGTCGAGCGGCGTTCCGTTCCACGCAGGCCACCAGAGGAACTCCGCCACGAGCACACCGAGGGCTCCGAGGGCGGCCCACCGTCGGAGCCGGACCGGATTGGCCGAGATCAGGCAATGAACTCCGACGAGGACGCCCGGGAGTGCCGCACAGATCAATGCCGTCGGAGTCCACCACCACGCCGATATCGAGCGTGCTTGCGCTACTGCGGGAATCAGAAATGGAATGAACACGCAGTAGGCCGCACCAGCAAACAACCCGTAGTAGCGAAGGGCTCGGGAGACAGCTGTTCGAGACGCAGCGAAGTCCGGGGTAGGCGATCGGAGCGCAGCATTCTTCGGCAGTCGGCCCGCATCAATCCGACGGGACTCGGACACCGACCGATATGGTCGGGGGAATCGCCGTGCGTTCACCGCCCGCATTATTCCCCTCAGCGCTCATGCTGTCTTGTAGAGAGAGTATTCCGACCACTTTCTGGAAGAAGGACTATCCCATGGTGAATTCGGAAGAATCCGAAAGCCACATCGTGGTGCGGCGAATTGGCGTCATCGACGATCACGATTCGGTGATCGAAGGCCTACGGGGCTTCTTCGCGGACACAGATGACCTGCACCTGGTGGTCGGCGCGCACACCGTCGGAGACCTCCTGGCTCAGCTCACATCCGACTCTCCTGACATGGGCCTTCCACTCGACCTTGTCGTCCTCGATCTCCGGCTCGGTGACGGGTCGACGCCCGCGGGCAATATCGCGGAGTTGTCGGAAGCGGGGGTATCGACACTCGTCTACACCTCGGGAGACGAACCGTATCTGGTCCGGGATGCGGCTGGTGCAGGGACTCTCGGCGTCGTCCGCAAGAACGCGACGAAGACCGAGGTGTGCGCGGCTGTCCGTACGGCAGCGTCGGGGTCGACCGTCGTATCGATGGATTGGGCTGCGGCGCTCGACTCGGACCCGCAATTCGTCGACCTTCCCACGCGACTGAGAGAAGTGTTGGAACTGTACGCAGCGGGCGGCTCCGGGCTCACGTCGCTCGTGTCATGGGGCTCTCTCCGGACACTGTCAACGAATACATCGAGCGCATTCGTAGTAAATACCGCGAGGTGCATCGCGACGCTCCGACGAAGACGGACCTCTACAAAAGAGCTGTCGAGGACGGCTGGCTTCCCATGCCGCGTCGGAATCCGCCGAAATAGCCGCCTCCGATACGGCAAATTGTGTCCCCAAATGATGGGGCTTTCCAGTGATCGCAGTAGTTGGAATCGTCTGGGGTGCGGGCGCGCGCCGCCCGCGCGTCGATTGCGCGCAACCCGACGCGAGGCTTCCCCATCACTGAGGAGTGGCAATGACCGAGGCAACACGATGACCGAGGCAACACGATGACCCAGACGAGATGCAGCGGTTCGACTCGAAGGGTGCGGGCGGCGGTGGCGGGTGCGGGGATCGGTGCTGTGTTGTGGTGGGGAGGGCAGGCCACGATCGCCTCGGTGGCACAGGCCGCGCCCCCTGACTCCTCTGCATCGACCGAAGGGCCGACCGGCTCGTCGGGCCCGACTGCCACACCACCGGACGCTCACTCGCAGGCCGCGCCCGCGGAGACACCGTCTTCGGATGCTGGTTCGCCGAGTCCTGGTTCCACTAGCCCTGGTTCCACAAGCCCTGGTTCCACAAGCCCTGGGTCGTCGGACGCTGGGTCGACGACGTCGCAGCCCACCGCGCCCCCCGCTACGCCGACCGAGACCGATCCGCCCGCGGACACGTCGACACCTTCACACGTCGACCAGCCGACAGGAGCGCCGTCTGCGCCGTCGATTCCCACAGTGACATCCGGTGCACCCTCAACGCCGGCCGCGGCGTCGTCGGGCGACACCCCAGACAGCGACACCCCAGGCAGCGACTCTCCACCCAGCGCCACACCACGCAGCGGCACCCGGACAGTGCGGCGGCCGTCGGCACCCAGACTTCCCGCGTGGCGTCTCTGTCGGTCGTGAACCCGTTGGCCGTTACCGCTGCCGACGCGTCTGCGACGCAGGTGGTCGTCGGTTCGGGTCCCGCGCCGGTGACGACGTCGGGTGGGGTGCGAGTGGTGAATGCGCCGACGAAGTTGATTGCGACGCTGTTCAGCGTGCTGGGGTTCAATCCGCTTGTGGCGCATGACCCAAGCGCCCCTGCGCCGGCGCCTGCACTGGTGTTCGCGTGGGCGGCGTGGCAGCAGGTCAATCGTCGGTTCTTCAATTCGTATCCGACGGTGTCGCCCTCGACGCCGCTGGTGGATGCGTCGACCGGTGTGGTCACCGGGTCAATCGGCGCCAGCGACCCCGACGGTGATGTGCTGACCTACACCGTCCTCACCCAACCCGAACACGGCACGGTGGTGATCAATCCGGACGGCACGTATACCTACACGCCCGACCCCGCATACGCCCATTCGCTCAGCGACACATCGAGTACCGCTGCGACGACCGACTCGTTCACCGTCTCGGTATCCGACGACACATCGTCGAATCCTGTTCACTGGCACTACTTGTCGGCGACGACAACGGAGGGTCAGACTGCCTCGGTCGTCGTGCCGATCACCCCGGAGAACCAAGCCCGGACGTTGTCGGTGACCTCGACCGCGCCGACTGCCGGCACGATTCAACTCACCTCGGGCAGTTGTCCCAACGGGGTGACGGTGAGCTCCGACGGCAAATATGCCTTTGTCGGCGAGACGCTTGCGAACACAGCCGTGATCCTCGACGCCGACCCCGCCAGCCCCACCTACAACCAGGTCATCGTGGAGGTGCCTGCGAACAGTGCGAGCGGGGTGGTCGCCACGCCGGACGGCAAGACGCTCTACGTCGCCGAATACAGCTCGAACAACGTGAACGTGATCGACCTCGATCCGGCGAGTCCTACCAAGGGTACCGTTGTTGCGAGTATCGCCATGCCAGGTGGGCTCGGCGACCTGACGATGAGCCCCGATGGCAACACGTTGTATGCGACCACCGGCGACGGTGTCGTTGCCATCGACGTCACGGGTGGCTCGACACAGGGGACGGTGATCGCGACTTATCCGACAGACAAGTCTCCGACCGGTGTGCTGGTCAGTCCGGACAACACACGTCTCTACGTGACCGGAAGTAGCGTCGTCCGAATCATCGACATCGATCCCGCCAGCAGCACCTACCAACAGGTGATCGGCACGATTGGCGCGCCTGTGGCGACCGGCGCTGCAGTCAGCGCAGACGGCAAGCTCCTCTACGTCAGCGAGCAAGATGCACAAGTCGTCTCGGTCATCGACGTCGATCCGCAGAGCCCGACCTACAAGCAGGTCCTCGGGACGTACGCGGTGAGCGCGCAGCCGTACGACGTCGCGCTCACCCCGGACGGCACGCGTCTGTACACCGCCAACTCCGATGACACCGTGAGTGTGATTCCAACCGGCGTCGTGACCGGAACAGCGCACGGCTCGGACGCTGACGGAGACACACTGGCCTATTCGGTCAGTGGTCAGCCGGCCCACGGCGCGGTGGTCATCGATCCGACGACTGGCGCATGGACCTATAGCCCCGACACTCCGGGCTCGACCACCCCTGACAGCTTCGTGATCACGGTCGACGACGGCCACGGCGGCGTTGTATCGCAGACGGTCGCGATCAACGCCCCCTCGGTCTCGGTGTGATGTGCCGATTCACCCCGCGGAATGTCATTCGCTCAGAGGGATTCGTGTCCTTGTGGACATCGGATCGTGGACAGGCCCCAATGTGTGACACACTAGAAGTCGGGTCGTCGAACTGACGGCTCAGCAAAACAGGAAGAGAAATTGCATGACTCAGGGCACCGTCAAATGGTTCAACGGCGAGAAGGGCTTCGGCTTCATTGCTCCCGATGACCAGAGCCAGGACGTGTTCGTTCACTACTCCGCCATCACGGGCAGCGGCTTCCGCAGCCTCGAGGAGCAGCAGCGCGTCGAGTTCGACGTCGAACAGGGCGCCAAAGGACTTCAGGCTACCAACGTGACCGCTCTCTGATTTTCATCAGACACCGGTAAAAAAGCCCCGACGATGTCGTCGGGGCTTTTTCGTGCACGCTGGTTTTTTAGACCGGCTGTTCGGTGAACTCGTCGTCGCGGTTGCGCCACTGATGCCACGCGACGATCAACTCCGAGAGGGCGAGCAGCGCTCCGGTCGCGGCGAAGAGGTAGCCGGCCCAGACGTCGAACACCTCTGAGGCGATCACTCCGCCGACGATCGCCACCGCCGCGACGGCCAGCGATCGGCCGACATTCTGCGATCGCCAATCGAGGCGATTACGACCGGTGGTGATCAGACTGATGGGGCTGCGTCGAAGCACTTCGACCACGAAGATGGTTGCCGCAACGGTGGCCGCGTAGGCAAAGACCACGCGCGGAACACCGGGCCACGACGCCGGCGCGATGGTGGGCAGCAGTGCACTCAGTGCAAGGGGATGCGCGAGGTAGATACCGAACGATCTGTCCGACGCCGTGCGGAGAATCTTGTCGGGGACCGACCCCGGTGTTCGACGCTGCTGCCAGATCGTGCCGAGGCAATACAGCATCATGATGATCGCGATGAACGCGTAGACGTTGTGCGGCAGGAACACGTTGGTGGCGCGTGCGACGGAAGTGCCGGTCGACGTGATGTGCAGGTAGTACGCCAGCGTGGCGCCGATCGTCGCGACACACGCCGCGAGAAGTGCCCAGCGCCAACGGATCACGAACGCCTGGAACGCCTCGTAGTGCATGGCGGCGACACATCCCGCGAGGATGAAGAACTGATACGGGAAGATCGTGATGACCAGGTGCGTCCAGATCACGCCGCCGACGCCGTCGGCGAAAATGTCGAGCGGCGGACGGACCATGAGGTACATCAACGTCACCTGGATCGCGAAGCTCACGATCAACTGGTAACGGTGAAAACCCCACGTGCGCTTGAGGATCGCGAGGATGAGCGGGAAGAACAGGTAGATCTGCATGCTCACCGACAAGAAGTACAGGTGATACATGGCGTTGCCGGTGATGAGGTCGTAGCCGATGCTCTTGGCTGCGGTCACCATCGAATGTTGGTCGGCGACAATACCTTTCAATGTCTCCATGCCGCCGATACGGTATCGCCCGTACAGCCAGTAGAACAGTGTCCACGTCACGAAGGGCAGCCCGATGAGCTTGAATCGACGGCGCCAGAAGCTGATCGGCTCGAGACTGCGGTGGCGGTACTGGTAGGTCAGCACGAAGCCGGTGAGCGCGAAGAATCCGTACCGGGTGTAGCGAAGAAAGACCTCGATGGAGCCTGCCGCAATACTTGTCGCGGCGGTGATGCCGATCATGACGTGATCGAGGATCACGCCTCCGAACGTCACAAGCCGGACCAGGTCGATCTGATACAGATGCTTGTCGCGGCGGGGCTTCTCGGTCAGCGTCGGCTTCTCGGTAAGCGTCGGCTTTTCGGCCAGCACCGTCGTGTCTGCTTTGTCGCTTTCGGGGGAACCTTCGGGTTCTGGCAGTCGCGGCGTCGTCTGCTGGCTTACGATTGCTCACCCTCCGTTAACCCGGCGCCCGTAGATCCTGAGTCGCCCTAAATGGTGTGTTGCATCGAGGAACGGTACTCCCCGATCCTGTGATTCTTGCTGTGAGACAGCTGTCTGGCCTAATCGACGTCCGGTTTGCGCCGAATCGGGTAATTGCTGGTCAGCGGGTGCGCCGCCACACCACGAGACCGATCGCCGCTGCCACGAAGCACGACGCCGCGCCGACCGCGAGTCCCGTGCGTGCCCCGGCCACCTGCGTGATCGCGCCGATCAACGGTCCGCCGATCGGCGTCGAACCCATGAAAGCGACAGACCACAGCGCCATCACCCGACCCCGCATCTGGGGGCGTGAGTTGAGCTGGAGCGTCGCATTGCCTGTCGACATGAACGACACGCTGAGCCAGCCGACGAAGAACAGCGCGACGATCGCCAGCCACAGGCTGGGTGCTGCCGCAGTCACCGCGATCGTGATTCCGAACCCGGTTGCGGTCACGATCAGCGTGCGCAGGCCCGTGGTGCCGCGTGCGGCGACGATGAGGCCGCCGACGACAGCGCCGACTCCCATCGACGACGTCATGAACCCGAATGCCTGCGGTCCGCCGTCGAAGACGTCGCGGGCGGCAACGGGAAGCGACACCTGGAACTCATACGCGAGTGTGCCGACGAGCGCCATCATGACCAGCGGCACCCACAGGATGGGTTTGCTGCGGACGTAACGCAGTCCCTCGCGAAGCTGTCCCTTGGCGCGGGGGACGGGGATCTCGTGTGAGATCTCGGTGGTCCGCATCGCCAGCAGCGAGACCACCACCGCGACGAAACTCGTCGCGTTGATGACGAAGCACCATCCGGCGCCGACGGCGGCCAGGATCACGCCTGCCACCGCAGGCCCGATCGCTCGCGCGGCGTTCACCATGACGGAGTTGAGGGTGACCGCGTTGCGGATCAGTGATTCGCCGACGATCTGATGGATGAACGCCTGCCGCGCCGGATTCTCGAATGCGTTGTTGAGTCCGAGGAGTAGCGCGAGGATCGCGATCTGCCACACCGCGATCCACCCGCCGAGCGTGAGGATGGCCAGCACCAGCGCGAGGACACCCATGATCGACTGCAGAAAGATCATGAGCAGACGCCGGTCCACGCGGTCGGCGACCACCCCCGCATACGGCCCGATGATCAGGATCGGCAACGCCTGCAGCGCGACGATCAGACCGAGAATCGACGACGACCCGCTGAGCGTGAGCACCAACCACGCCTGCGCCGTGGCCTGCATCCACGTCCCGACAAGCGAGACGGCCTGGCCACCGAAGTAGAGGCGGTAGTTGTGCACCGACAGTGACGCGAAGACCCCGGTCGACTGCGCGGGTAGCGGCGACGTCGGGGCTGTCAACGCTGCGCGCGATTGAGCCGCCAGACGTCCGTCGACAACTTCGTCGCGAAGCCGCACCACAGCGGATACGGCGCCAGCGCGGCGCCCGCTGCGGGTGAGACCTTGGCCGTACGCCGCGCGAGGTCGGCGCTGCTCGCCGTCAGCGCCAACGCGGTGATCGCCGACGCCCCGAGGCGGTGCGCGCCGAAGAACAGCCAGCTCCAGCCCGCGTTGAGCGCCAGATTGGTGCCGAGCGCTGCGATGTACTTCTTCGCCTCGGCGGCGTCGTGCTCACTCAGATCGTCGATGCTGATCGCCGATGTCACCGCGATGTCGGCATAGAGTGCCGTCCACACGATCGGGAACGCGAGATCGGGTGGCACGTACGACGGCTTGTTCAGTTTCGGATACCACGACTGCAGCGCCGAGCGAGATGCGAAGCTGCCGACGGCTGCCGCTACGGCGGTACCGAGACCCGTTGCGAGAAGTGTTGTCAGACGCACCCCATCGACGTTACCGCCGCGCCCAACTCAATAGACTATATTGTTCGGCATGAGTGCCGAGGTTCCCGCACGTCCCCGGAGACGACGACCTCGGCTGTCCGACGAGGCGGCCGAGCATGTGCGCGAGCTGATCGTCTCAGGTCAACTCGAGCCCGGACAGTTCATCCGCCCCGAGACGATGGCAGCCGAACTCGACATCTCCGCGACGCCGATGCGTGAGGGACTACTCACCCTGCAGAGTGAAGGCCTGCTGCGCGTCGAACCGCGCCGCGGTTTCATGGTTGCGCCATTGAGCGCCAACGACATCGAGGACGTGTTCGTCGGGCAATCGCTCCTCGCAGGCGAATTGGCTGCGCGCGCGACGTCACGGATGTCCGACGACGATCTCGACGCACTCGAGAAGATCCAGGCCGATCTCGAACATGCCGCTGACACAGCCGATTACGACGAGGTGGAACGACTCAACCATGAATTCCACCGGTCGATCTATTCGGCTGCCGACTCCGCGAAGCTGTCATGGATGATCAAGGGATCGCTCAACTACGCGCCGCGCCGGTTCTTCGCCTCGGTCGACGGGTGGCCGCAGGCGTCGGCCGCCGATCATCGGGCGATCATCGCGGGGTTGCGAGCTCGCGACGGCGAGGCCGCACGGGTGGCGATGATCGACCACATCAGGAATGCGGGACACCTCCTCGCCGCGCGGCGCTGAGGAAGGCATCGGGCTGACCGGGGCCCGGGCAACGACTTACGGATTCTGTGCAATCCGCCTACGATGAGGGCATGGCGGGCGAGGGCGAGACGAGTGTCGAGGTCGCGACCCGACTGTTCGACCTGTTGACCGATGCGCTCGAACGCAGAACCAGGGACCTGAGCATCGGCGGGTCGTCGACGCTGTTCAGTTTGTGGCGCTGGGGGCCGCGGCGCGCGACGAGTCTCGCCGCGCTCGAGGGTGTCAACCAGCCCGCCATGACCGCACTCATCGGCTCGCTCGAACGCTCGGGAATGGTCGAGCGTCGTCCCGATCCAGCCGACGGACGGGCATCGCTCATCGCGATCACCGACTCGGGTGCCGCCTACATGCAGGAGCGGGTGCGCGAACACGTCGACATGCTCGCAGTGGGAATCGACGCAATGTCGGAGCGTCGGAGGTCTGAATTGTTCTCGGCGACAGACGCTCTCGTCGAACTCGCCGAACGCCTTCGTGCCGACGACTAGCTCGCCGAGTCGTCGAGGAAATTCATCACCAGCGGACTGGCCTCTGCACGACACTCGTCGAAGTACGCGTGCCGGGCGCCGTCGAAGACGTGTGTCCTGGCGTCGGGTATGGCCGACGCCAGAATCTCGGCGTTGACGACCGGTGCGAATCTGTCGTCGGAGCCGTGGAGGATGAAGGTTGGCGCGGTGATCTCCGGCAGGTGGTCCCACGCATCGTGAGAGTCGCTGGCGCGCAGGTGTTGTCGTCGTGCACGCGGTGTCATCGTCGGGTCACCGAGAACCGTGTACGGCCCGGGGTTGGCCGCTTGCCATTCGGGCGTGTACATCAGGTCGGTCATGACCTGCGTGGCATCCGGACCCGCCAAGTGCGCGACGGACCTCCGGATCACGTTCTCGCGCATGGCTTCCCCCGGGAGTGGTGCAGCCGAGGACGAGTCTGCGGACGCGATGCGGTGCGGAGATGGCGATCCACTGCGCGGTGCGCCCGCCCATGGATGTGCCGTAGATGTCGAATCGGCCGATCGACAACGCATCGAGCACCGAGAGCGCATCCTGCGCGAACAACTGCGTGCTGTAGTCGCCGTCGGGGGAATCGCTTGCGCCCGTGCCGCGGTAGTCGAAGGTGACGGTGGTGCGGTGGCGCGCGAAGTCGTTGCGGGTGCGGTCCCACCAGTGATGGTTGTTGGACTGACCGGGTAGGAGGAGCAACACCGGTCCGCTCCCGCGTACCTGTACGGCCAGGCGGGTGCCGTCGGAGGTACGGGCTGTTTCGTGATACTCCTGCACGGGCACCATTCTGACAGCACCGCTGGTCATGACCGGACCGCGGCGAGGATCTGCTGCGCACGTGCGACGACGGGGGGATCGACCATGTGGCCGTCGACCGCGACGGCCGATCCGTCGGCACGCGTGGCGTCGACGATCCGCCGTGCCCACGCGACCTCATCATCGGTCGGTGCGAGTCGGTCGTGCACCGCAGCGACTTGGCTCGGATGAATGCAGAGCTTGCCGCGCAAACCGATTCGTGCGGCGTATCCGACGTCGTCGGTGAGCTTCTCGGCGTCGCGTAGCGCCGTCGTGACCCCGTCAACTGGCGATGCGACCCGTGCCGCCGCTGACGCCAGCACCAGCGTCGACCGTGCGTGGAGTAGGGCCTCGCGGTCGTCGGGGTCGACGCCGAGTTCGGCTGCGAAGTCGATGGCGCCGAACGCGATCCGTGCGACACCGGGTGTCGCGGCGATACCTGGCGCGTTGAGCACACCGACCGCGGTTTCGATGAGCGGGATGACCGGTGCGTTCGACGCCGTGGCGACCCTCGAAACGATTTCCGACGCTTCGGCTTTGGCGATCATTGCTCCTGCCTCGGCTGCGTGGTTGATGCCCACAGCGCCGAGCATGGCGACGTCATCATCGAACCATTGCGTGTCTGCGCCGTTGATCCGGACAACCGCGGCGTGCTCGGACGACAACCACTGGGCGACATCGGATCTCGCGGCATCCTTGTCGTCGGGAGCGACCGCATCCTCGAGATCGATCACGACGACATCGGCGCCCGCCGCCTCGGCTTTCGCGAAGCGATCGGGGCGATTTCCCGGAACGAACAGAAGGGTCCGGGCGGCACGGAGCAGATCGACGTTCATCGCAGCGCACCCCGCCCGGTGACGTGCACCGTGTCGGCGCCACTGATGATCTGGAGCTCGATGTCATCACCGCCGCCCGAGGGTCGACCCTCGAGTCGGAAGGAGTCGCCGAGAAACAGGGGCTTGCGGAGTCGGAAGTCGAAGCTGCGCAACGATTGTCCCGACCTTGACCGCACCAGCTCGGCCAGGTAGGTCGCGAGAAGTGGGCCGTGAACCACGAGATCGGGATAGCCTTCGACCTGCGTCACGTACGGCTGGTCGTAGTGGATGCGGTGTGCGTTCGACGTGAGCGCCGAGTAGCGGAACAGCAGGGGCGCGCTGGGCGTCGGCTCCGCGGTCCACGCCGCGTCCGTCGAGCCGAGCTCGGAGGCCTCGCGCTCAAACGGGCGCGACGAGCCGGAGTCGCTGCGGTACACCAAGTCCTGATCCTCGACGAGTGCCGTCCGATCGTCCTGGAGGTACTCCGACCGTACGGTCACGAACAGCATGTCGCCTGTGCGGCCGTGCTTTTCGGTGACCGCGTGCAAGCTTGTCCGTTTCTGTGTGGGTGTACCGAGGCGGAGTGGCTCGGAGATGCGGATCGACGACCCGGCAAACATACGACGTCGGTCGGGGATCGGTGGCAGGAAGTGGCCGTCCGTCGGATGGCCGTCGGGGCCGAGTTCACCGGTGGGGGGCCACTCGGAGAAGTAGATCCACTGCCAGGTCATCGGGAGTGGTGAACCTGCGCCGAAGGTGTCGTCCAGATCGAGGGTCGCCGCCAAGCGTGACGCCTGAGCGGGATCGAGGCCGTCGGTCTCGACGACGGGCCGCGGCGTCCAGTTCTCGACGTAACTGCTCAACGTGGTGGTCGCGGTGTCGGTCACGAGGTGCCTCCCTGTGCGGTTCCGGTCTTCTGTGTGGGTGTATCGAGCACTCCCGACGAGAGGAGCGCGTCGATGTCGTCGTCGGTCGCGCCCAACTCGCGGGCGATCGTGATGCTGTCGGCTCCGAGTGCCGGAACCGGGTCCATCCGCGCTTCGTCGCCGAATCCGATGGGCGGCAACAGAGCTCGTATCGGTCCGCGCTCGGTGTCGACGCTGCGCCAGCGGTCACGGCCCGCCAGCACCGGATGGTCGAGGAACTCCGAGACGGTGTTGACGCCGCCGAAGGCGATCTTCGCCTGCTGGAGCCGAGCAGTGAGTTCGTCGGTCGTAATGCGGCCGAAATGCTCGGTCACCGCGGCGTCGACGGCGTCACGGTTGGCCACGCGCAGCGTGTTCGACGCGAACCTCGGGTCATCGGCGAGAGCGGCGTCGTCGAAGACGTTCTCGCACAGTCGTTGCCACTCCGGCTCGTTCTGGATGGCGAGAAGGAAGACGTGCCCGTCCGCGGCGGCGTATGGGCCGTACGGCGAGATGGTGGCGTGCGCCGCGCCGAAGCGTCCCGGTTGGCGACCCGCGCCCTGCGTGAAGTGCGCCGGCTGGCCCATCCACTCACTCAGTGCCTCGAACAGTGAGACCTCAAGGGTGGCGCCCTCACCGGTGATCTGGCGTTGATAGAGCGCCGCGAGCACTCCGGAGAATCCGTACATCCCCGCGGCGATGTCGGCGACGGAGACACCGACCTTGGCGACGTCGTCGGGAGTCCCGGTCATCGATACCAGGCCCGTTTCACATTGCACCAGAAGGTCATACGCCTTGCGATCAGCCCACGGACCGGTGCTGCCCCACCCGGTGATCGAGAGCACGATCTTGCGTGGATCGCGCGCCCGCACCGCGTCGGCGCCGAGACCGAGCCGCTCCGCTGCGCCCGGCCCGAGGTTCTGGACGATCACGTCAGCGCGATCGGCCAACTCGTGCAACATCTTTGCGCCCGACTCCGATTTCACGTCGAGTGCGATGGACTCCTTGGAGCGGTTGAGCCACACGAAGTAGCTGGCGAGACCGTCGACGGATTCGTCATAGGCGCGGGCGAAGTCGCCTGTACCCGGACGTTCCACCTTGATCACGCGGGCGCCGAGGTCGGCGAGCTGTCGAGTCGCAAACGGTGCTGCGACAGCGTGTTCGAGCGACAGGACCGTCACTCCGGACAGGGGGAGCATGCTCTCACCTCCGCGGTGATATTCGGGTGTGGTGATCAGATCAGATGTCGAGTCCGCCGCGCTTCACGAGCTGCTTGGCGATGACGTTCTGCTGGATCTCGTTGGTGCCCTCGCCGACGATCATCAGCGGCGCGTCGCGGAAGTACCGTTCGACGTCGTACTCGGTGGAGTAGCCGTAGCCGCCGTGGATGCGAACCGCATCGAGTGCGATCTCCATCGCGGTCTCCGAGCAGAAGAGCTTGGCCATTCCGGCCTCCATGTCGGCGCGTTGCCCGGTGCCGACGCGGTCGGCGGCATCGAACAACAGGCTGCGGGCCGCGGCGAGCTTTGTTCCCGTGGTGGCGAGCATGTTGCCGACGGCCTGGTGCTTCCAGATCGGTACCCCGAAGCTCTCGCGGTCTTGCGCGTAGCTCAGCGCGTCGTCGAAGGCGGCTCGTGCGACGCCGGTGGCGCGCGCGGCGACCTGGATGCGTCCCACCTCGAGGCCCTTCATCATCTGGGCGAAGCCCTTGCCTTCGACGCCGCCGAGTACGGCGTCGGCGGGCACGTGCGCGTCGGTGAAGTTCAGCTCGCAGCTCTCGACGCCCTTGTAGCCGAGTTTGGGCAGGTCCTTGGAGACCTCGAAACCGGGCACCTTCTCGACGAGGAGGATCGACACACCGGTGTGCGCGGGTTGGGCCTTGGGGTCGGTCTTGCAGAGCAGTGCGACCAGATCGGACTTACGGGCGTTGGAGATCCACGTCTTGGAGCCGTTGATCACGTACTCGTCGCCGTCGCGAACGGCGCTGGTGCGCATGGCCTGCAGGTCGGAGCCACCACCCGGTTCGGTCAGCGCCATGGTCGCGCGGATCTCGCCGGTTGCCATACGGGGCAGGTACTTCTCCTTCTGCTCCTCGGTGCCGAAGGTCAGCAGCAGCTTGGCGACGACGGTATGCCCGCCCATCGCGCCCGCGAGACTCATCCAGCCGCGTGCGAGTTCTTCGGTCACCCGCGCGTAGCAGGGCATGGAGACCTGGGCGAAGCCGTACGGCTCGGGGATGGCGAGCCCGTAGATGCCCATCTCCTTCATCTGCTCGATGAGGTCTTCGGGGTAGGTGTTCGAGTGCTCCAACTCCCGCACCACCGGACGGACCTGCTTGTCGACGAAGTCGCGAACGGTCTTGATGATGGCTTCTTCTTCGACGCTCAGCGTGCTGGTCATGAGAACTCCTTCGAACGGTGTCTATTAAAAATAGTCTATAGAGTTTGCGGGGAGTTGTCACCACCGCATGCGCGCTGGGAAGCGTCGGAGAGTGGGGGAAGGAGTTCGATGGTGCGCGGGGAGCGTCGAGGAGGTGTGTTGCCGGCGCGGTCGGGCCGGTCGGTGCTGCTCCTCGCGGGGCGCGGGAAGTAGGGGAAAGAACCCTTCCGTGGGTTTCGTGCCTTTTCTCGGGAAGCTGCGCGGGGAAGCGTCGACAAGTCGGGGAAAGAATCCTTCCCCTACTTTCGGC
>NZ_BAFC01000096.1 GCF_000248055.1 Gordonia sputi NBRC 100414
GCTCACCGACCGCGGCGGAGACGGCGTCGGACTTGTCGGCAGCGACCGACAGCATCGACATCGGCTCGATCAGCTCGTCGAGGTGATCGGGTTGCGGCGTGACGATGATCCACCGCCCACCGCGGCGCAGAATGCGCGCGGTCTCGTCGACGTTGCGCGGCGCGAACACCGACAGCACGACGTCGGCGCAGTCGTCGACGAATGGGAGATCGCGCCAGACGTCGGCGACGACGGCACCGGCGCCGGGAATCCTGCGCGTCAACGCGCGGGCACAGTATTTCGAGAGATCGACACCAACGCCGCGAGAGTGCTCGACGCCGTCGAGCGCGGCCGAGAGGTAGTGTCCCGGTCCGGCACCGAGATCGACGATCACCGGTGCACCCGTGTGCACCTGAACTCTGGGAACTGCTGCTGCGGCAGCCTGGGCGACCGCGTACACGACGGGATCGAGAACACCTGCGTCGTGGACGCGCAGGCGTGCCGACACCATGTCGGCGGTGTCGGACTTGAGCGAACCCGATCGACCGTCGAGCAGCGATACGTACCCCTGCTTGGCGATGTCGAACGAGTGTCGGAGCGGGCAGAACAGGCGCCTGCCGGGTTCATCGACGGTGAGAGGCTCCCCGCAGACCGGGCAGCGGAGCAGGTCGGCGACGTCGGCGATGTCGCCGACGGACCCCGCCCGTCCTGGCTGCGCCCGTGGCTCCTGAGTCAGCCGGTGACCCCGCGCAGCTCTTCACCGAGCGCCGCGGCTTCGTCTGCGGTCAGTTCGACGACGAGACGGCCGCCACCCTCGATAGGAATGCGGACAACGATCCCACGCCCCTCCTTGGCTGCTTCCAGGGGTCCATCCCCAGTACGTGGCTTCATCGCCGCCATTTCGCAAACTCCCTTCAGAGTTCTCCTCGCCGTGGTGGATTCGACGACAGCGCACGGCTGCCGTGTCAATGATACGTGTTCACTGAATCGGCCCGACCGACGGACGCGCAAACGCCTAGTCGAATTCGTCCTGCGACGTCGAATCCCCGGCACGCGCGGCGTGCGTGGAGTCAGCGTGTGTGGAGTCAGCGTGCGTGGAGTCAGCGTGCGTGGAGTCGTAGACCGACCCGCTCTCGGCCGACACCGGTTCGGCGCCGTCACGCGCCTGCAGGGTGAGCACCACTGCACGCAGCTCGTCGATTTCCGCGGCAAGCCGCTCGAGAGCCCAGTCCACCTCTCGCGGCTTGTAGCCGCGCACCGTCTGAGCGAAGACAAGGGACCGCACATCGTCGCCTGCGATACCCGCGGCGGGCAGGCGGGTCAGGGTTGTGTCGTCGTCGATCGGGGGCAATTCTTCTCCCCGACCGAACACGAACCACACGACAGCGAACACGGCGGCCACGACCACCACCATGATCAGCAGGTAGAGCAACAGCGTCTGCATGGAGAGAAGTCTATGACCGCCGTGCCGACGCTCAGATCAGCTGGCCATCTCCTCGGCCGTCGCGTCGGCGCCGCGAACGGTGTTCATCGGCGGACGATCCTCGAGATAGAGGTCGGTGGTGTGCGGGGTGAAGGTGCCGTCCGGCTCCGCGGTGAACTGGGTGAGCCCGGCCCCTGAGTCCTCGATGCCGCATCGTCGCATCAACGTGCCGACGATCTGCCTGCTCATGACGCCCAACTCGATCAGCGGGCGGTTGCGATGTGTGCGGACACCCAGATTCACCTGGCCGATGCCGGGCAGTCCATAGCGGTCGTAGGTGTCGATCAGCAGTCCGATCTCGACTCCGTACCCCGGCGCGAATGGAACGGCCGAGAGCAACTCCCGCGTGCCCGCGTACTCGCCGCCCAGCGGCTGGAGCACTGCGGTCAGCTCGGGTTTCTGCGATGCGAGCAGCGGCCGGGCCACCAGTTCGGTGACTCGCCCGCCACCGTTGGCGTCCTGGGTTGCTCCTGTCCGCAGTGGACGCCGGTAGTAGCCCTTGACGAGGTGGATCTGCGGGTTGACCAGGAGCGGTCCGAGCATCTTGGGCACGAACATCGGGTCGGGGTCGATGAGGTCGGAGTCGACGAAGGCGATGAGGTCGCCGGTGACCGCGGCGATGGACCGCCACAGCACCTCTCCCTTGCCCTTCACCGGCTCGAGTTCCGGTACGGCCTCCTCGCGGGTGATGACCCGGGCACCGGCGGCGATTGCTCGCTCCGCGGTGGCGTCGGTGGACCCGGAGTCGAGGACGACGAGTTCGTCGACGAGCGTGCCGACGAGAGGCCTGATCGTCGCGATCACATCGGCGACGGTCTCCTCCTCGTTGAGCGCGGGCAGGACGACAGACACCGTGCGTCCCTGTTTGGCAGCCACGAGTTCTTCAATGGTCCAGTCCGGCTGTTCCCACGTGTGCGTACTCGACCACGACTGTTCCTCGCCGATGGCGTCGGCGGGGGTCGGCCACATGGCTGTGCGGTCGCGGTTGTTTGAAGTGGTCGCCCTGTGGCGAGCTTGGGTTCGACGTACCTGTTCGGTCATGCGAGTCCCCTGACTGTTCGGGCGGGTGGCCGTGTTCCCGCTATTGCAGCGACCATGTCGACCACGCGACGCGTGGCGGCGACCTCATGGACGCGAAAGATCCGAGCTCCGGATGCGGCGCTCAACGCTGTCGCGGCCAGTGTCCCCTCCACTCGTTCGTCGAGGTCCACACCCAGAGTCTCCCCCACGAAATCCTTGTTGCTCAGTGCCATCAGCACTGGCCAGCCTGTATTAACAAGATCTTTTACGTGGCGTAACAGGAGCAGCCCGTGATGAGTGTTTTTGCCGAAGTCGTGTGTCGGGTCGATAACGATTGAGTCGCGGGCCACGCCCTGCGCTTCGGCCGCTTCGGCCGCCCGGGTCACCTGGGCGATCACCTCTGCCACCACATCGGTCGGTTTCTCGCCGTAGGCGACGCGATGGGGACGCGTGCGGACCTCCATGCCGCCGGTGTGTGAACACACGATCCCGGCACGCCGTGCCGCGGCGACCTTCACCAGATCGGGATCGGCACCCGCCCAGGTGTCGTTGATGAGGTCGGCTCCCACGGCGCACGCCCGATCGGCCACTTCCGCGCGCCAGGTATCCACACTGATCAGCAGATCCGGGTAGCGCTCACGGATCCACTCGACCATCGGCACGACCCGCTCGGTCTCGGTCGCGGCGTCGACCTCCTCGCCGGGACCCGCCTTCACCCCACCGATGTCGACGATGTCGGCACCCTCGGCGACGACCTGCCTAATGCGGGCCTTCGCCGCGTCGTCGGAGAACGACGATCCGCGGTCGTAGAACGAATCGGGCGTGCGATTGACGATGGCCATCACCAGGGCCCGATCGGCAGGCACGGGCCTGCCGCACAGGGTCGCGTTCATGGGAGCCAGCGTAGCGATCGCCGCCGATCACAGACCGCGGCGACCGCCTGCGCCGGCGGTTCACTGCGTGTTCAGTTCTTGGGCACCTTGGCATTCGCCACGTCGTCGGCGTAGCCGTCGTAGTACTCGACGTAGCCCTCCGAGCGGCCCTTGAGCACGTAGAGCGGATCGTCGCCGGTGTCGGTGTAGCCCTCGTCACGGAGTTCGACCTTGCGGTTCTTGAATGTCGACGTCGCCTCGAGATGGTCGACGACGCGCACGAACAGCGGGATCGCATACGACGGCAGTGCGTCGTAGAGGTGTGCCGCGAGCTCCTTGCCGTCGAGCTCACCTCCGTCGCGGAGGGTGATCGCACCCATGCCCGCCTTGCCGTCGGCTCCGGAGACCTCGACCCCGAACACGACGGACTGGCCGACCTGACCGAACCCGTCGAGTCCCGCCTCGACCTGCGTCGTCGCAACGTTCTCGCCCTTCCAGCGGAACGTGTCGCCGAGGCGATCGACGAAGGCGATGTGGAAGAAGCCCTGATCGCGGACGAGGTCGCCAGAGTTGAACCACTCGTCGCCATCCTTGAAGGCATCGCGGACGATCTTCTTCTCGGTCTCCGAGGGATCGGTGTAGCCGTCGATCGGGACGCGGTCATTGATGCCGGAGATCAGCAATCCGATGCCGCCGCGCTTGACCTTGGTCAGTCGGCCGTCGGCGTTGCGCTGAGGCTTGCCCTCGTCGTCGTACTCGACGATCGCGTACGGCAGTGGGCAGAACCCGGCGGTGCGCTCGACACTGAAGGCATTGACGAAGACCAGGTTGAGTTCGCTCGCGCCGTAGAACTCGACGATGCGCTCGATCCCGAAGCGTCGCTGGAACTCGTCCCAGATGTCGGGGCGCATGCCGTTGCCGACGATGAGCCGGACGTCGTGTGCGCGGTCGGTCGGCTTCTCGGGCTGAGCGAGCAGGTACCTGCAGAGCTCCCCGATGTAGCAGAACGCCGTGGCGCGATTGCGGATGACGTCGTCCCAGAATTTCGACGCCGAGAAGTGCTTGCCGATCGCGATGCAGGCGCCCGCCGCGAGGACAGACGAGAGCGAAACGCTCAGCGCGTTGTTGTGATAGAGCGGCAGCGGAACGTACATGGTGTCGCTGTGCTTGAGGCGGACGGCGAGCCCACCGATTCCGGAAAGGCTTGCCAGCCAACGGTTGTGGCTCATCACGCTCGCCTTGGGCATGCCCGTCGTGCCCGAGGTGAAGATGTAGAACGCCTCGGTGGAGGCCGGCAGGTCCGCAGTGACCGAGGGGTTGGTTTCCGGTTTCCCGTCGGCTTCCTTCTCGAACTGCTCAAAGTCGTAGACATGCGTCGGCAGGGCGTCGGCATCGATGGACTCGAGGGCCTCGCTGCAGTCGGGGTCGAAGACCAGGACACGTGCGCCGAGCAGCTTCACACTGTGTTCGAGAACGTCGCCGCGCTGGTTGTAGTTCAGCATTCCGGCGATCGCACCGAGTTTGACCGTCGCGAGCATGAGCAACAGGTCCGTCGGGCAGTTCTTCGACAGGATCGCGACGACGTCGCCCTTGGTCACCCCGTCCTCTTGGAGCACCCCGGCGAACCTGTTCACATGTCGGTTGGCCTCGCCGTAGGTGATGGTCTTGCCCTCGAAGCGGATGAACGGACGCTCCGGATGATCGGCCGCACGCTTGGCGAAGATCGAGCCGATCGTGCGCTTGGCATCGGGCGGGCGCCTGATCAGACCCGGCGCGTTCTTGATCATGCCGACGGCGTCGGGAGCCATCTTGGCGACACCCTTCAACACGTCCGATATTCCGACGACCTTGGTGGCGTCACCTGACATCTATTTCCACCCTCCGCTACGTGTGCCAACACGCGTCAAAACGTGTTCTTCGACACCTTACCGTTCAGTAGCAAACGCGAGGGCGGCCGGCACCGTGTCCGCCACTTTTAGCCGCGCAAGTGACCGCTCCGACACGAACCCCTGACCGTGCAAGTCTTGCAGCCAGTCGAGCAGCGGAGAGTAGAAACCGAATGGATCGCAGATGATGACCGGTTTGTCGTGCATTCCGAGGTAGCCGCCGGTCCAGGTCTCGAAGAACTCCTCGAGGGTGCCTATCCCTCCCGGCAACGTGATGAATGCGTCGGCGCGGTCGTCCATCAGTTGCTTGCGCTGGCGCATGGTCTCGGTGACGACGAGTTCGTCGGCATCGAGGTCGGCGACCTCGCGCTCCATCAGCGCCCGCGGGATGATCCCGACGGTCGTGCCGCCCGCCGCGCGTGTTGCCGACGCGACCGCCCCCATCATCGACACGTTGCCACCACCCGAGACCAGCGTGTGTCCCGCGGCCCCGATCGCGGTTCCGAGCTCTGCCGCGAGGTCGAGGTAGCGCGCGTCGACCGGACCCGACGCGCAGTACACGCAGATCGCGGTCATCGGGTGGGAGTCGCGTCGACGATGATCTGCACCGCTTCCTCGGGGGTGTCGACGACGTGGAAGAGGTCGAGGTCGTCGGAGGAGATCATTCCGCCCGCGAGAAGACGGTCGCGCATCCAGTCGACGAGGCCCGCCCAGTGCTCACGTCCGAGCAACACGATCGGGAAGCGCACCACCTTCTTGGTCTGCACCAGGGTGAGTGCCTCGAAGAGTTCGTCGAGCGTCCCGAACCCGCCGGGCAGACAGACAAATGCCTGCGCGTACTTGACGAACATCGTCTTGCGGACGAAGAAGTAGCGGAAGTTCATCCCGAGATCGACCCACGGGTTGAGGTGCTGCTCGAATGGCAGCTCGATGTTCAGGCCGATGGAGCGCGAATCCGTATGCGCGGCACCGCGATTGGCCGCCTCCATGACACCTGGTCCACCCCCGGTGATGACCGCGTAACCCGCCTCCCCGAGCGCCTTGCCCAACCGGACGCCGAGGTCGTATTCGGGGGTTCCCTCCCGGGTGCGCGCCGACCCGAACACCGTCACCGCCTCGGCGACGTCGTTCATCGCGTCGAAGCCCGCGACGAACTCGGATTGGATGCGCAGCACCCGCCACGAGTCGCGCATGGTGCGTTCGGCGCGCAGCGTCTGGTCGCGGGGGTCCACCCACTGCAGCAGCCGCCGGTCGGTGGTCTCGGGTCGCTGCAGATCTCGCCGGATCCGCATCGGCCCGACGTAGCAGGCACCCTCGTCGATCACCACCTCGGCGCCTGTCAGGTCGCCGCTCGCGTCGGAGTCGGTGGCGCGTTGCGGCGTGCTCGGCACAGCGTCGGACGAGGCGTCTTCAGGTACGGATGACATGCAGGTCACGCTAGCAAGCCTTCGGGTGCGGATCGACGTCGTCGGGGTCCGAGAGCCGGCAGCCCTACAGACCGCACCTCATCTGTGACGATCTACCTTCTGCACTGCCGAAGGTGTCGAGTGACAGATGAGGTGCGGATCGTCGATGGTCGCGTCGAATGCGGCGCCGACGAATCCGCGACCGCCGTCAGACCAGCGGCGGCGACAGTTGCGCGAAGCCCTCCTGCCGCCGGTACGGGAAGTAGGGATAGGGCGCCTCGCGTTCGGAGACCGCGTCGAGGCGGGCCACCTGGGCGTCGTCGAGTGACCAGCCGACGCTGCCGAGGTTGTCGGCCAGCTGCGTCTGCGTGCGCGCCCCGATGATCACGCTCGACACGGTCGGCCGACGCAGCAACCAGTTGAGTGCCACCTGCGGAATGCTCC
This sequence comes from Gordonia sputi NBRC 100414, assembly GCF_000248055.1. Taxonomy (GTDB): domain Bacteria; phylum Actinomycetota; class Actinomycetes; order Mycobacteriales; family Mycobacteriaceae; genus Gordonia; species Gordonia sputi. Next base: position 7,091 of record NZ_BAFC01000096.1, read on the forward strand.
GACCGGTCTGGGCGGCGATGTCGGCGAGCACATCCACGACGTCGTAGAGCAGGTCGTCGTCGACGGGAGGTCCCGCGTCCGCGGTCGCCGACAACCTAGACGGTCCGGAGGGCGTGACCCCACGACGCAGCTTGCCCGTCAACCGACCCCAGCCGAGTGGACTCCACACGATCGCGCCGACACCCTCGGCCACTCCGAGCGGCATCAGCTCCCACTCGTAGTCGCGACCGATGAGTGAGTAGTAGACCTGGTGCGCGACATAGCGGGCGCGCGCCCGACGCTCGGCTACCGCGAGCGACGACATCAGTTGCCACCCACTGAAATTCGACACTCCGACATAGCGGATCTTGCCCGCGCGCACGAGGTCGTCGAGGGCGTCGACCGTCTCCTCGATCGGCGTGCGGGCGTCGAACGCATGGAGTTGGAAGAGGTCGATGCGATCGGTGTCGAGTCGTCGGAGCGCGGCATCGACCGCACCTATCAGGCGTGATCGCGACGTTCCGGCGTCGGTCGGCCGCGTTCCGGTCGGCAGTGCGGCCTTCGTCGACACGATCACATCGTCGCGTCGCCCCTTCAACGCCGCGCCGAGGATCTCTTCCGACGCCCCGTCCGAGTAGACGTCTGCGGTGTCGAACAGTGTCACGCCCGCGTCGAGGCACGCGTCGACCATCGCCCGCGCCTCGTCGACGTCGACACTTCCCCACGCGCCGAAGAAGTCGCCGACCCCGCCGAACGTCGCAGCCCCGAACCCGACCTCAGAGACGACGAGCCCGGAATTCCCCACGGTGCGATATTCCATATTTCCTCCTTAACGGAACCAGTTTCCCGTTAAGAACGTAGCGCATGTTGCCCCTTAACGGAACCCCTGTTCCGTTAAGGGTCGACGGTGGGTACGCTCAGTTCATGGTCGACACCACGACACCGCGTCCGGAAGGTCGCACAGCACCACCGCGTCCGGGCGGTCGCACAGCGGCGGTCCGGGCCGCGGTCCTCACCGCGACCGAGGACGCGCTCATCGACGCGGGCTTCGCGAGTATCGATCTCAGCGCGATTGCCGCTGCGGCGGGTGTCGGCAAGACGACGGTCTACCGACGTTGGGGTACACCCGAGGCGTTGGTGGCCGATCTACTGCGAGAGATGGCAACACAGTCCGTATCTGCCACGCGCACAGGCAATCTCGCCGACGACCTACTGGCAAACGCACGGCTCGTCGTCGACACGCTGCGCGATCGGAGGCAGGGCCCGCTGTTCGGCGCGCTCATCGCGGCGGCCACCGGTGACGACCGCACGCGCGACGCGCTCGCCGAGTTCTACCGCACGCGGGTGAGTGAATGGGCGAGCTGCGTCGACGACGCGATCGTTCGAGGCGACATCCCCGACGACACCGACACGTCTGCGGTGATCCGATCCGTGTCGGCGCCGCTGTACTACCTGATGCTCACGGGCGTCCGCACGCCGACCGAGCACGACGCACGGGTGGCGGTCGACGCGACACTCGCCGCGCTCGACGCCGGGGTCTTCAGCACAGACACGGTCAGGACAGATACGCCCTGAGGAGTTCGGTGACCTCGGCGATCTGAGCGACAGGTACGCGCTCGTCGACGCGGTGCGCGAGGTTCGGATCACCCGGGCCGAGGTTGACGGCCGGGATTCCGAGAGCCGAGAACCGCGACACGTCGGTCCAGCCGTACTTCGCACGGAACCGACCGTGAGCGGCGTCGACCAGCGCGGCTGCGGCGGGGTGGCTGAGTCCTGGCAGCGCGCCCGGTGCGGCGTCGGTCAGTTCGAGCGTGATCATGTCGGTGTCGAGATCGTGGGCGAACACGTCGCGAACGTGGTCGAGTGCGTCGTCGACGCTGCGGTCGGGGGCGAACCGGAAGTTGATGGTCACCCAGGCGCTGTCGGGTATCACATTGCCCGCCACTCCCCCGCCGATGCCGACCGCCGACAGCCCCTCGCGATACTCACAGCCGTCGATGTTGACGTAGCGCGGCTGATAGTTCGCAAGCGTGGTGAGGACTCCGGCGAGTTTGTGAATTGCGTTGTCGCCCATCCACGATCGCGCCGAATGCGCACGGGTGCCCGACGCGGTGAGCCGAACACGCAGGGTCCCCTGGCATCCGGCTTCGATCTGCCCGGCAGTCGGTTCACCGAGAATCGCAACGTCGCCTGAAAGCCATTCGGGCAGTTCGCGTTCGAGGAATCCGAGCCCGTTGTACTCGGCCGCGATCTCTTCGCAGTCGTAGAAGATGAGCGTGAGATCGTGCGACGGATCGTCGAGAGTTGCGGCGAGATGGAGGAAGACCGCGTCGCCCGATTTCATGTCGACGGTTCCGCAGCCGTGCAGCACGTCGCCCTCGGTATCGTCGACGGTGCGTCGGCTCGGCAGGTTGCCCGCGACAGGCACGGTGTCGAGGTGGCCAGCGAGGATGACTCGGCTCGGCTTACCGCGATTCGTGCGCGCGAGAACGCGATTGCCGTGCCGGAGCACCTCGAACCCGACCGTCTGTTCGCGGAGCGCCTTCTCGACGGCGTCGGCGATCGCCGATTCGTTGTGCGACTCGCTCTCGATGTCGACGAGTGCAGCGGTCAACTCGACGGGGTCGGCATGCAGGTCGAGTTCGGCAACGGAGTTCTCGGTGGTGCTCACCTCTCCAACTTATCGCGCGTGTGCCGACCCATCGCCCCTTGTGCACCGTCGGGATGGCACAGGCGACGGCCTCAGAGGTCGATCGTGTCCAGATGCCACTCCACGGACTCGAACGCGGGCATCTCGCGACCGTCGTCGACGCCGATCTCGCGTGCGATGGCGGCTTCGAGCGCGTTGCTCATCGCCATGACCAGGTCGTCGTTGCGGCCCTTGACGGCGCCGAGATTGTTCATCTCGCCGGGATCGGTGCGCAGATCGTAGAGTTCGACGTCGTTGTGCTCGTAGAGTTCGTCGATGTCGGCGGGAACGTGCCGTTGAATCGGCGCGAAGTAGCGGGTGAACTTGTACCGGCCGTCGAAGACCGTGCGCAGACTGCCGCGCTTGGTGAAGTCGGGTTGCCAGCCCGATGCGAACAACTCCGCCTGCGGATCCTTGCCTGCCGCCTTGAGTTCGACGACGGCACGAATCGTCTCGGCGTCGTTGGTCGCGATCCCACTGTAGGTGTAAAGGATTGCATCGCGCCTGCTGTGCAGTTCGGCCGACGCCGGGTCCGATAGCGCCTCGGAGAAGTCGCATCCGGGGAGGTCACGCCCGGCGAACTCAGATGCGTTGGTCGATGAGATTCCTGCCATCGACAACAGGCTGGGCACCAGATCGATATGACCGGTGAGCGCATTCATGCTCTGGCCACCGGCGACGTCCGGGTGGCGGACGTGCATCGGCAGATGAATGCACTCCTCGTAGGCGAACGGCCCTTTGCCGCGGAGTCCGTGCGCACCACCCATTTCGCCGTGATCGGAGGTGAAGACCACGATCGTGTTGTCGCCGAGACCGAGGTTGTCGAGCTCGGTGAGCAAGAGTTCGAGTTGGCGGTCGACAGATCGGATGCTGTTGAGGTAGAAGTCCGAATGCCGTTGCCAGCGTTCCTCTTCCAGCGGGATATGACCGAGCGTATACGCCCATGCGCGGTCGAACTCACCGTGTGCTGCCGGTCGGCCCGACTCGTCGAATCGCTGCCCGAGGCTCGACGGAAGTGTTGTGTTCCACGACTTCTCGTAGAGGACGTTGGTGGGCGCGGGCGCCGCCTCCATGAGAAGACGCCCGGTGTCCTGCACCGGCTCGCCGGGAAGATCGGTGTTGAAGTACATGATGTCGTGCGGGTTCACCAGCGACACGAACAATGCCCACGGTCGCTGCTCGTCGGTGAGGGGACGGCCCCTGTTGCGCAGCCACGCGAGCGCGGTTCCGCCGATGACGTCGTCGAACTTGTAGCCACCCAACGTCTTTCCCACCACGTCACCCGGCCACATGTAGTCAGAGAACCCGTAGTTGTTCATTTCCGCGGTGAACAGGCGCTCGGGGTTCTCGACGTCGAACGCGGCGTTGAGATGCCACTTGCCCTTGTAGGCGGTGTAGTAGCCGCCCATCCGGAGCATGTCGCCGACGGTCGGGATGTCGTAGCTCATCGGCGCCACGTAGCGCATGTCGGAGTTGTCGAACATCTTGGTGTCCGGAGTCTGCAGTCCGGTGATCATCACCGATCGCGAACTCGTGCACATCGATGCCGGGGCGTAGTGCTTCTCGAAGCTGACGCCCTCGGACTGCAGTCGTTCTCGTCCCGGCAGGTCCATGCCCTGTGGCCACGAGTCGAAGTACCGCTCTTGATCGGTGAAGACGAAGACGATGTTGGGCTGAGTCATCGGTTACCTCGAGGGGTCGAGAAGCATTCTCTGTATGCTTCACTACAGAGAATGTAGCTCTTCATATAGTGGATGTCCATGAATGCACAGAGTCCTGGGTAGGCTGGCCTGGTGAGTTCCTCGTCAGAACAGCCGTCTGCACCGTCGACGCGCCAGCGACCGTCGACCGCGCAGACAGGGCGTCGCCGTTCGCCCGGATCGCGCGAGCGAATCCTCGATGCCGCAACCGAAGTCGCGTCGGAGCTCGGCTACGACGGCACCACGATCGCCCAGGTGAGCAAGCGCGCAGGGCTGCCGCCGACATCGATCTACTGGCAGTTCGCCGACAAAGACGAGATGATCGCGGCGGTCATCGAGCGCAGCTTCCAGCGCTGGGTGACGACCATCGATCTACCGACCAATCAGGCGAGGGTCCGGGCGCTGGAGATCGGACGACATGTGGCGAGTGCGCTGACACGAAGTCCCGACTTCCACCGACTCGGACTCAAACTCGCCCTCCAACGTCGGGAGAAGCAGCCGAGCGGCCGCGAGATCTACCTCAATGCCCGCGCCATCACCCACGGCCAGTTCGCCACTCTTGTTCGCGACGCCGCGCCCGAGTTGAGCGACCGCGGGGTCGACCTGGTCGCCACCTACGCCATCTCCGGCGCGGACGGTATCTTCGTCGCACGCGAGATCGACGGCGATGCAGTCGATTTCGTCGCGCTCTTCGAACTGCACGCACGGATCGTCTTCGGGGCCGCGATCGAGATCGTGTTGGCCGACGAGGCGGCGTCGACGGCCCGGTAGCAGTCGCCGAGCACCGGTGGCATGGTGGAACGCATGCTGGGAACCGTCATCCACGCGCCATTCGACGTGCGCTTCGAAGAGCTCGATCGACCCGCGATCATCGAACCGACCGACGCGATCGTCCGGCTGTCGGCGACCTGCGTGTGCGGGTCGGATCTGTGGACCTATCGCGGCATCAACGAGATCACCCACCCCGTGTCGATGGGACACGAATACGTCGGCGTCGTCGAAGAGGTCGGGTCCGCGGTCACCGGGGTGGCGCCCGGTCAGTTCGTGATCGGCTCGTTCTTCGCATCCGACAACACCTGCGACATCTGTCGGGCCGGATACCAGACCGGCTGTGTACACCGCGCGCCCGTACGCGGCGCGCAGGCCGAGTACCTCCGCGTCCCGCTTGCCGACGGCACGCTGGTCGCGACACCCGAGGTTCCCGACGACGAGATCGTGCCCGACCTTCTCAGTGCGTCCGACGTCCTCGGGACCGGTTGGTTCGGTGCTACCGCAGCCCAGGTCGGGCCGGGCAAGACCGTCGTCGTGGTCGGCGACGGCGCCGTCGGACTGTTGGCCGTGCTCGCCTCTGCCCAACTCGGCGCCGAGCGGATCATCGCGATGAGCAGGCATGAGCAGCGCCAGAAGCTGGCCCTGGAGTTCGGGGCAACCGATATCGTCGCCGAACGCGGCGACGAGGGCGTCGCGGCGGTGAAGGAACTGACGAACGGGCTCGGCGCACACTCGGTGATCGAGGCAGTCGGCACGCAGCAGTCGATGACGCAGGCCATCGATTCGACGCGGCCGGGCGGACACGTCGGCTTCGTCGGGGTGGCACACGGAGTGGAGATTCCCGGCGACCAGCTCTTCTACAAACTCGTCCACCTCCACGGCGGCCCGGCGCCCGTCCGTCGGTTCCTCCCGGATCTCATCACGCGCATCATGAGTCGAGACATCAACCCGGGCAAGGTCTTTGACCTCACACTGCCACTGAGCGACGTGGCGCAGGGCTACGCCGCGATGGACGAGCGACGGGCGATCAAGGCGTTGCTGCAACCCTGACAAACCCACCGTGTCCGAAAGGTTCATGTGCGGACCGCGGCCGTCGCATAGTGTCGCGTCCATGAGCGAAGACATCACTCCACGACCCGTTCTCAACGCCATCTCGTTCGTCGTCGCCGACATGGCGGCGACGGTCGAGTTCTATTCGCAACTCGGACTCGAGTTCGACCCCGACGCCGCGAACGCCCCACACGCACAAGCCACCGTCGCAGGCATGCAGATCATGTTCGACACCCGCGCCGTCGTGCTGTCATTCATGCCCGACTGGTACGTGCCGGAGGGAGGCCATCGCGCCGCCCTCGCGTTCGAATGTTCTTCGTCCGCAGCGGTCGACGCCGAGCACACCCGCCTTGTCGACCTCGGCTATCGATCGCTGCTCACCCCGTTCGACGCGGTGTGGGGACAGCGCTACGCGGTCATCCTCGACCCCGACGACAACCCGGTTGACCTCTACTGCGCGCTGAGCTGAGCAACGTCGGCCTCCGTTGGCACGAACGCTGTCGGAGACGCGCCCGCAAGCGCAACGAAGTCGCGGAACATGTGGGCGTAGTCGGCGTATCCGGTGCGAAATGCCACCGCTGACAGCTCGTCGTCGCCGAGCACACTCATCGCGTGCCGCATGCGGAGAATCCTGGCCAACGTCTTCGCTCCATACCCGAAGTACTGCAACGACATTCGATGCAGAGTCCGTTCGGTGACGGACAGTTCCGCTGCACATTCGGCGACCGGCACCCGACGATGCAGCATGTCGACGAGGTGCCATGACCAGAGCGGCGGGGCCGCGTGCCGATCAGCGGTGCACAACTCGGTCAGCGTGGCGACCTTGTCGTCGGAGGCTTCCAACAGCTCACACCAGCGTTCGACACGCGGTCGCTCCCACAGGGCGTCGGCGTCGACCCGCAGATCACGGAGATCCCGGGCGGGTACACCGAGCAGCCCCTGCGCATGTCCGGGAAAGAAACGAAGCCCGACCATGTCACGCGGTTGGTGCGAGACAAAAACATTCGGACGAGTGTCCGGGCCCGCGAACAACAGACTCTCACCGGTCCAGATGACGTCCATACAGCCGTCGGGAAGGATTGTCGCTTCGCCGACGTCGACGGCACCTCGCCACGCGTGAACGACTGCCACGGGTGGGGCTGATGCCGTCATTCGTCCAGTGTCGCCCACCGCAGGTTCGGGTGTCAGCCCACCGGACCCAAAGCCCTGTCGTGTTGGGACGAAAGACCCTCTCCCCCAAGCCAACCGAGGTCGAACATTGGACACGTAGACCACTCGTCGAGGAGATGATGTCCGATGTCCATCCGCCGCACGCACACCGATAACCCGCAGCACCCAGCCGCCATCGTCGGATTCGCGATCTTCCTGGTCGGTTTCGGCGCCGCACCGCTGGCCCTGACAGCGCTCGCCTTCGGGCACGGAACCGCCGCCCTGGTCGCCGCGATCGTGGCGGTCATCGGAATGGCGATCGGGATCGGCATCGTCTCGGTGATGACACAACGCCTTCATCACAGCGCGCTGCTGCCCGATGCGTCACCGAAAGAGGAACAGCACTACCTGGAGGTTTACCGCCACCAGGCCGCCTAGCGCCCGGCCACGATAGTGGTCAGCGAGGTCGAGGTCCCGAGTTGGGCGGGGCGTCGACCTCGCTGTGCTTCCTGGTCGACGGTCGTATCTTGCCCTCATCGACCATCAAAATGTGACCTTGGTAACACTAGGCTGAGTGCGTCGTCGAATCGAGGAGATGGCGCCATGACGGCTTTCCACAGATCTCACGTGTCACACGGCAATCACCCGATGGGGGTGGTCGCCTTCGTTCTCGTGCTGGCGGGCTTCCTGTCGCTGGCGATCTCGCTGACCATGTTGGCGACGGGCGAAACCACCGCGGGCATCGTCTGGGCGGTGGTCATGGTGGCGGCGTTCGCCGGTGGTGCGGCGGTGCTGATCGCACTGAGCCGACAGATGTACCACAGCGCGTTCTTCCCGGTGAACACCGAGCACGACCGCGCCGAGTACGACCACATGTATCACCAGCACTGATTCGGGTCGATCCCGGCGACCTGCCCCAATCCGAGCGGAGGTCGCCGGTAAACTCCTGCCCGTGACGACGAATGGCGCTTACGCAACAGGCATCGCAACCGTGACCAACGGAGGGTCCGCCGATCCCGGCGTTGTCCTCGACGTCTGGTACCCGGACCCCGAACTCGCAACGCCCGATCTTGCCGACACCAAGATCCTCGAGGGCGACGACATTCCCACAGACCTGAACGATCTGGTCGGGCTCGATGAGGCACGCGGCGTCAAGATCGTCGCGGTGCGCACCTCCATTGCTGATCTGTCGGTCGCCCCGTCGGATGCCTACGACGTGTACCTGCGTCTGCACCTGCTGTCGCATCGACTCATCGAGCCGCACGAGGCGAATCTCGAGGGCATCTTCGGTCTGCTGTCGAACGTCGTCTGGACGAACTTCGGCCCGTGCCCGGTGGAGGGATTCGAGAAGGTTCGACGACGCCTTCGCGCTCGCGGACACGTGACCGTACTGAGCATCGACAAGTTCCCCCGGATGGTCGACTACGTCGCACCCGGCGGAGTCCGCATCGGCGACGCCGATCGCGTGCGTCTCGGCGCACACCTCGCCCCCGGCACCACCGTGATGCACGAGGGATTCGTGAACTACAACGCGGGCACGCTCGGGTCGTCGATGGTCGAGGGTCGGATCTCCGCGGGCGTCGTCGTCGGCGATGGTTCGGACATCGGTGGCGGAGCGTCGACGATGGGCACGCTATCGGGTGGCGGCAAAGAGATCATCTCGCTGGGCAAGCGCTGCCTGCTCGGCGCGAACTCCGGCTGCGGCATTCCTCTCGGCGACGACTGTGTCATCGAAGCAGGTCTGTACGTGACCGCCGGCACCAAGGTGACCGGACCCGACGGCGCGTCGATCAAGGCGCGCGAGTTGTCCGGACAGTCGAATCTGCTGTTCCGCCGCAACAGCCTCACCGGCGCCGTCGAGGTTGTGCCGTGGAAGGGCGACGGCATCGCGCTCAACGAGGCGCTGCACAAGAACAACTGACTCGGGGGCTGCCGGGTCGACATCGCGGACGCCTTCGTGGGGGCGTGTGATTTCGACTCGGCAGCTCGCTGCGCTCGCGGCCGGCTCAATCAGCGGCGAGGCGTCGGGCTCAATCAGCGGTGGGGCCGGCTCAATCAGCGGCGAGGCGTCGGGCTCAATCAGCGGGCGGGGCCGGCTCAATCAGCGGCGCGGCGTCGGGTCGGGTTGTAAATGTGTGTCAGATCGAAGGATGTGGGTGCTGCAGCACCCACATCTTTACGTTCAACACACATTTGTGGCGGGCCGCCGGGTGGGCGACGCACAGTCGGCGGGATAGAGCGCCCAGTCGGCGGGACGGGGCCCTCAGGCGGTGAGCCGCGCCACGGCGGCGTCGATGCGCTCGTCGGTGGCGGTCAGAGCGAAGCGCACGTGGTTGACCCCGAGCGGTCCGTAGAAGTCTCCGGGGGCAGCCAGGATTCCGCGCTCGGCGAGCCACGCAACGGTGTCGCGGCAGCCCTCGCCCCGGGTGGCCCAGAGGTACAGCCCGGCTTCCGAATCGTCGACGCGGAAACCCGCCTCGCGCACCGCGGGCAGCAACCGCGAACGGCGCAATTGGTAGCGGGCGCGCTGCGCCTCGACGTGCGTGTCGTCGGAGAGCGCAGCGGTCATGGCGGCCTGGATCGGGAACGGCACGATCATGCCCGAATGTTTGCGCACGGCAAGGAGTTCGGCGATCAGATCACGGTCACCGGCGAAAAAGCCCGCGCGATACGACGCCAGGTTGGAGATCTTCGACAGGGAGTGGATGGCGAGTAGCCCGGTGTGGTCGCCATCGCTGACCCGCGGATCGAGAATCGACACCGCCTCGGTGTCCCACGACAGTCCGAGGTAGCACTCGTCGGACGCGAGGATCGTGTCGTGCTCGCGGCACCATGCAACCACCTTGCGCAGATGGTCGACGCCCAGCACGCGGCCCGTCGGATTCGACGGGGAGTTGATGAACATGAGCGCGGGTGCCGAACTGCCCATGACCGGGCCGATCTGCAGCGTCGAATCCGCTCGTGTCACCGACGCGCCCGCCAGCAGCGCGCTGACTTCGTACGTGGGGTAGGCGACCTCGGGGATCACGACGTGGTCGCCGACGCCGATACCGAGCGCGGAGGTCAGCCCGGCGATGGCCTCTTTGGTCCCGATGACCGGGAGAATCGACGATTCGTCGAGATCCGATGCGCCGTACCGGCGTGCGAGCGCCTCTGCTGCGGCCTCGCGTAGCTCTTTCGTACCGATCGTTGTCGGATAGCCGGGGAAATCCGACGCGGACGCCAACGCCTCACGGATCAGCGTGTCGACGGGATCGACGGGCGTGCCGACAGAGAGGTCGACGATGCCGTCCTCGTGGGCGGCAGCAGTCGCCTTGGCCTCGGCGAGCGAATCCCAGGGAAAATCGGGTAGCGCCTCACTCACACGTGCCCGACGGGCCGTTCGCAAGTCAGTCCTCGCCCTCGTTCATCGGCGGGAGTTCTTTGACGAAGGGCGGGTCGAAGTCGGTCTTGCCGACCTTGCTCGCGCCACCCGGCGAACCGAGGTCGTCGAAGAAGTCGGCGTTCGCGCTGACGTAGGGCTCCCACTCGTCGGGAACGTCGTCCTCGTAGAAGATCGCTTCCACGGGACACACCGGTTCGCAGGCACCACAGTCCACGCACTCATCCGGCTGGATGTACAGACTGCGGCCACCCTCGTAGATGCAATCGACAGGGCACTCCTCGACGCAGGCCTTGTCCATCACGTCCACACAGGGCTCCGCGATGATGTACGTCACCACTTTCTCCTTTTCCGCATCACACGTTCACGTGTCCGCTCGCGCCCGCGTGTGCTCACACGGCGGCAGACCTCGACGCGAGGGCTGATCGCGTCGCACGCGCGCACCGTCGACCTCCCCCGAGACAGGCGCCGAGCACACACGCATCGTCAACCTTATCTGCCCGGCAATGCCACAGCCCACATCGCCCCGTGCAATCGCCCACATCTTTCCCGGTCAGGGCAACTCGGCACGACGAAGATCACAGTTTCGACGACTCGATTCCCTCCCCGACGGCAGCCGTCGATTTGCGTTCAGCGTGACGCCAACCCTCCCGCGGCGCAGACGTCGGGAGCATCCTGTCCTGGTGAGTCTGATCATCGCCCGGAACGGGGCCCAGCAGATCAGCGTGGGATTGGCCATCGCGCACTGTCGACGCCGCTGATCATCCGCCGATCCCCGACCCCTCTCCACCTTTCTTCCGGAGTGCTCATGACCTCGACCCTCGATCCCGTGCACCGCGCCGCGACACGACCGACGAGTGCCACCCTTCCCACACGACTTCGACCCGCCGACCTCCTGCGCATCACCGATCAGGGCGTCGCAGACGTTCTCGACGGTCGATATAACCACCTGCTGCCTCCGTCCTGGGACCCCGTCGAGCGCTGGTCGACCCGCCTCGAATCCGACGACGACCTCGACCTCTGGCTGATCAGCTGGACGCCCGACCGCTCGACGGACCTGCACGACCATGCCGGCTCACTCGGCGCACTGACCGTGCTGTCCGGCGCGCTACGCGAGTACCGCTGGACCGGCAACGACCTCGCACTGCGCATCCTGTCCGCGGGCGACCAGGCGTCGTTTCCCCTCGGTTGGGTCCACGACGTGCAGCATCACGCCAGCGCACCTCCGCTGCGCGGCCTCAACCAGGCGCACGCAACCTCGCACCGCCTCGGCTCGGTGAACGAACCGGGCCCCACCCTCAGCGTGCATGCCTATTCGCCACCCCTGACGGCGATGTCGTTCTACGAGGTCACCGACGCGAGCAGATCGCGACGCACACGCACAGAACTCACCGACGAACCCGAATGATCCCGATAGCCTTGCGGTGTGCCGATGACGATCAATGACCTCCTGCTGAACGCGCGCGAAAGCCTCCAGCGGGTCGACGCCGCGGACCTGCCCGCCGAACTCGAGAGCGGTGCAGTCCTCGTCGATATCCGGCCCGCCGCGCAGCGCGCCGCCGAAGGAGAGTATCCCGACGCACTGGTCATCGAGCGCAACGTCCTGGAATGGCGCTGCGATCCCGCCAGTGACGCCCGGATCGACGAGGCGGTCGATCACGACGTGCGGTGGATCATCCTGTGCTCCGAGGGCTACACGTCGAGCTTGGCCGCGGCGTCGTTGCAGCAGTTGGGCTTACACCGCGCCACCGACGTCGTCGGCGGCTACCGAGCGATCCTCGCCACGCAGTCAGACGACTGAACTTCTCAGTGCCGCAAGACCTCCCGAAGCCGCGAGACCTCCCGACGCCTCAGACTCGCTCACGCGACGGCGGGCCAGGGACGGCCCGACGGCATGGCGTCTGCCGCGAGTCCGGTGTCCGGGTCGGCGAGTGCCGCAACGTGCGCCGTCAGTGACGGATCGATCCAGTTCTCGGCGTCGAGCACGTACGGCGGTTGGGCCGTGATCCGCTCGGCGAGAACGTATCCCGATTCCGCGGTGATCTCGGCGAGAGTGGTCAGGTTGGGCCACGGACGTTCGGGGTTGACGTGGTCGGGCGTCAGCGGCGACACGCCACCCCAGTCGTCGATGCCCGAGGCGATCAACGCCGCGCACTCCTCCCCCGACACCAGGTTCGGCGGCGCCTGCACCCGCATGCGCGACCCGAGCACGATGCGTGCGGTTGCCACAGCCGCGAGGAACTCGGTCATCTCGGCGTCGGGTGTGCCGCGCATCGCGGTGTCGGGCTTGGCCCGGAAGTTCTGCACGATCACCTCTTGGATGTGACCGGCACGCGCGATATCGGCAAGTGCGAGTAGCGATTCCGCGCGTTCGGTCAAGCTCTCGCCGATGCCGACGAGGATGCCCGTGGTGAAGGGAATCCGCAGATCACCCGCATCGCGAAGCACCTGCAGCCGGACCAACGGGTCTTTATCGGGGCTGCCGTAGTGCGGTTGCCCCTTCTCGGTGAACAGTCTGCGCGAGGTGGTCTCGAGCATCATGCCCATCGAGGGCGCAACGGGCCGCAACACCGCCATCTCCTCGGCGCTCATCACGCCGGGGTTGAGATGCGGCAGCAGGCCGGTGTCTTCGAGGACGGCAACCGCTGCTGCGCGCACGTAGTCGAGTGTCGACGAATATCCCCGTGCGGCAAGCCATTCGCCCGCCTGCGGCCAGCGATCCTCCGGCCGGTCGCCCAGGGTGAACAGCGCTTCTTTGCAGCCGAGCGCGGCTCCCTGGCGTGCGATCGACAGCACCTGGTCGATCTCGAGGAACATGCCCTCGCCCGCCCGTGCCAGTTTGCCCGGCACCGTCACGAACGTGCAGTAGTGACACCGGTCGCGGCACAGCCGCGTCAACGGCACGAACACCTTGCGCGAGTAGGTGATCTGACGTTCCCGACCCACCTCGGCAAGCCCCTCGTCGCGCATCGCCGACGCGACCGCCGCCACCGCGGTCAGGTCGTCGCCCGACGCCGACAGCAGCGCCGTCGCCTCGGCGAGCCCGACGTCGCCGCCCGCGCGCACCACGTCGAGCGCCTCACGTGCAGTCATGTCAGTTGTCATCACGCTCACCCCTCGCGGGTCTCGACGACATACGGCCCTACATCGAACGTACCGTTTCTCTCTCGAAACGAGACTGCCGTACCAGGCCAGAGCAGCGTCAGCCTTCCGCTGTCCGGATCGACATACCAACTGTTGCAGCCGGTCAACCACACCGTCGACGAGGCGCGTTCGTCGATCTCGGCTGTGTAGGAGGCTTCGGCGTCGGCGGTGACCTCCACCGATCGGATGCCGTCGTCGGCGAGTACATCGAGCGCGCCGAGAACGTAGCCGAGTTGGGTCTCGATCATGTAGATGGCGGAGTTGTGCCCCAGTGCGGCATTGGGGCCGTCGAGCACGAACATGTTGGGGAAGCCGTGCACGGTGGTCGACGCGTACGACGTCATCCCGTCGGACCAGTGCGTGTCGAGCCGTTCGCCGCTGACACCGGTGATGCGCGTGGAGACTGGAGGTCGGGCGGCCTCGAATCCCGTTGCCATCACGAGTAAGTCGAGGTCATAGCAGCGTCCACTGGCCGCGCGAGCCTTCGATTCGCGCACCGTGTCGAGCGCACTCGGCTCGAGAATCACGTTGTCGCGCAGAAGCGTCGGATAGAAGTCGTCGCTCAACAGGATGCGTTTGCACCCGATCTCGTAGTCGGGTGTGAGGATCGATCGGAGTTCCGGATCGTCGATCTGGGCGTGCAGCTGAGTTCGTGCGCGCGCGCGGATCTCGTCGATATCCGGGTGCAGCGCGAGCCGCTGACGGAACGCGGCATCGGCGTCGCGCAGAAGCTGATCGCGCACATCATCTGCGACAGCGGGATCGAGGTAGGTGGCGCGTTCTTCAACGGTGTACTGCCGATCGTCACGCGGCACGACATACGGTGGCGTCCGACAGAAGACGACGAGTTCTTCGGCGTTCTCGGCGAGATGCGGAGCGATCTGCACCGCCGACGCACCGGTACCCACCAGACCGATGCGCGCGCCGTCGAGCGGTAGGTCGTCACGCCAGGCGGCGGTGTGGACCACCTCGCCGGTGAATGAGTCGAGTCCCTCGATGTCGGGGACTCTCGGCTCCGACAACCGCCCGACAGCGAGAACCAATGCACGGCAGATGATCTCGCCGTCGGACGTCGTGATCGTCCACCGAGCCGCTACGGGATTCCAGGTGGCGTCGAGCAGCTCACAGCCGAGTCGGAGTCGGTCGTCGAATCCCTCGTCGAGCACGGTCCGTTCGAGGTACTCGCGGATCTCGCCACCACTGGGATACACCGACGACCAATCGGCAGGCGGACGGAACGAGAAAGAGTAGAGATGCGCCGGAATGTCGCAGGCAATACCCGGATAGGTGTTGTCCCGCCACGTTCCCCCGACGGCGTCGGCACGCTCGAGAACGAGAAACGACTCGCCTCCACGTCGAGCGAGCTTGGTGGCCATCCCGATTCCGGCGAACCCGGCACCGACGATCACGACGTCGACGTCGGGCTCTGCGACAGCTCGACGGTCAGGCGTGCTCACATGATCGGCAGTCACCCGCAGGCCCGCATATTCTCGTTGCGCGGCAACGTGATTCGACGCCCCTCCGGAGGATCGCCATAGTCGGTACGACGCTGCCGGGGCAGCCGACCAACCGCGTGAGCGATCTCCGCGATGTCGTAGACGGACAGCGTGCGACCGGCCTCCTGGCCGGATTCCGGCGAGAGCTCGCCGTCGAGCAGCAAGCCGCCGATGTCGTCGGCCCCGCCCGCGAGAACGTCGAGGACGACGTCGCGATCGAGCTTGGTCCAGGCGACCTGGATGTGGTCGATGTGTCCGAGCATCATCAGACGCGCGACCGCGTGGACTGCTCGGGTCTCACGAACACCGACCGAGTGGGTGGCCGCGCCGGCGAGGTGAGGTGGTGCGTTCTCGGGCAGCAGCGGCATGACGATCAACTCGTGAAAGCCGTGGGTCTCGTCGGCGATGCGCGCGAGCAGTCGCAGGTGTGCGACCACATGCTCGGGCTCTTCGACGTGGCCGTACAGCAGAGTGGCGGTGGAGAACAGGCCCGCGTAATGGGCGGCGCGGATCGTGTCGACCCACTCCGATACCGGCTGTGGCGCACCTGCGGGATGCAGTGCCGCACGTACCTCGTCGTCGAGAATCTGTGCCGCGGTGCCCGGTACCGACCCGAGTCCCGCGGTGCGCGCCAGCCGGAGGAACTCCGGGACGTCGAGATTCATGCGCGCAGCACCGTCGCGGATCTCGGGTGGTCGGAAGGCGTGCAGGTGCATGTCGGGTGACGCGGCGTGGATTCTTTCGATGATTCGCAGGTAGACGTCGCCGCGTTCATCGCCTGGTATCGCGCCCTGCATGCAGATCTCGGTGGCGCCGAGCGTCCACGCCTCGGCGACGAGCGCCTCGATCGAGACTGCCGAATCGTCGGCCGCGACAACCGCGGTGTCGAAGTTTCGGTTCACCACGAAGGTCATGACGTCGGGATCGGTGACCTCCCTGCGGGCGGCGTCGGCGAGTGCGCACAACGCGAGCAGGTCGTCATCATCGGCGCCGAGCAAGGCCACCCACTCGGCGTCGGTCACCGACGCCGGGTCGGCTCGCACAGCGGCCAATGCCGACCGAACCGATTCGACTGGGGCGGGGCGGTCACTCGCCCACGCGCGCAACACCATGCAGAACACTCTAACGATCGCCGCCGTCGCTACCCCCGGCGGACGCGGCTGGAGAGGCTCAGCGGACGCGGAACCCCGGTCAGGCCTCGGCCTCGGGCAGGCGTCTCGACCACACCAACGCGACGGGTGCACCGAGTCCGATGATCACGAGCAGCAAGGTCGCGAGCGTCATGCTGCCCTGCAGCGCGAGCATCACGTCGCCGCCCGGGCCACCCATGCCGGCCACGGCAAGCACAATCAGCCACGCCACCAGGGGGCCGTACCGCAGCGGGCCGTCGGTGTACTTCGCGGCCAGCCACAGCAGCAGGCAGTTGAGCAGGCCGGCGCCGATCGCAGCGACCGGTACGGGTGTCCCTCCGAGGCGCAGATAGACGAAGCCGACCGAGAGGAGTCCGACGATGAATCCATCGAGGATCAGGAATCCGAGGAGCACGCGGTCGGCGACACGCATCACGCCACTCCGTCGGACGAGCCGTCAGACGCGTGGTCCGAGAAGAAGAGATCCGCAGCCCGGCGCCCAGACGTGAGGCGATCCCGGTTCGACCGCAGCACGAAGTGTTCGTCGCTCATGATCGGTTGCAGGATGTTGTTGCTGAGCGCGTACTCGGTTCCCGACGGCGCGACGGTCACTTGCGTGGCGTGTGCACGCAGCCCGTCGACCTTGCGGTCGTAGACGGCGCTGACGTCGATCGCGGCGTCGATCTCGTCGTCGGGATAGCTGGGCAACTCCCCCGTCCCGGGCATCCGCCACCCCTGCGGAACACTGCTCGCCGAGGCCAATCCCTCGTGCAGCGCACTGTGTTCGGTGACCGACTCCCAGACGATTAGCTCACGCCCGGTTCGGGCCTCGACGAGTGGGATCGCCGCCATCGACGCCGTGTGGACCATCTTGTGGTCGGGGTGACCGTAGGTGCCCGCCATGTCGTAGGTGACGAGGACGTGCGGGTCGAACTCGGCGATGACGTTCGCGAGTGTTGCCACGACGTCGTCGAAGCGCGCTTGCGCGAGCGCACGCGGATGCTGCGCCGACGCCGAACCGGCCATCCCCGAATCGCGCCAATGCCCCGCACCGCCGAGGAACTTTGGACGCAGCGGCGCTGCACCCTCCGGAGTGAGCGCGGCCAGCGCATCGGTCAGCTCGCGGATACGGTAGCCGCCGAGTTGATCGGCACCGCCGTCGGCGACCAACTGCGCCCATTCGTCGCCGATCACCTCGCCCTCCTCGCCGAGCGTGAACGTGAGGACGCGCACGTCGACGCCCTCGGCGAGGTACCGCGCGATGGTGCCCCCGGTCATGATCGTCTCGTCGTCGGGATGCGCGTGAAGCAGCAGCAGTCGACGATCGGATCGCTGGTCGCTCACGAGAGATTCCATGTGCTCGCCGTGCCGAAGATCGAGACCTGGATCGGTCCGGACAGCGGAACACGGGTCACCTTGCGCGTCACACCCACCATCATGCTGTCCTGATAGAGCGGCAGATAAATCGACTGCGCTGCCAGCAGCGGTTCGGCCTCGGTCAACTGCGGAAGCGGGTTGTCCGACGACAACGCGTCGCGCGCGAGGCCGATGAGGACGTTGTCGCAGACTCCCGAGGGATTCGACGCGTAGACGTCCTGGGTCGACGTCTGCTGCTGCTGGTCGGGGGCATCGCTCGTGGGGGTCGGCGGCGTCGAGAGGCTCGGTGCCGTACCCGGCTTGGGCTGATCGCAATCGACCTGGGACGCCAGTGCCGCGGCAGGCGGCACGCCGAGGCCCGTCCAGCCAACGGCCATGTCGACACGCGATTCGGTGAGGGCGACCCCATACAACTCGTTGTTGGGCAGGGAGACCACGGCGGCACGGACACCGGCGTTGCGTAGCTGGTCGACGATGTTGGCAGCGGCGGCGGTCGACCGCGCGTCACCGCTGATCGCACCGACGCGCACGGCGAGGTCGCGGCCGTCCTTGGAGAAAGCGGCGACACCGTCGGGTACCGGCGACATGGTCGACGCGGGGTCGGGTGGCGTCGAGGACGACGGGGAGACGGGGGCCGTCGAGGACGACGGGGCTCCCGACGAAGGTGACACAGAACTGGTGGCCGGTGCACTCGAGGGAACCGACGAACCGGCGGGCGGCGTCGAGGTCGGGGTCGGCGCTCCACGCCGGTAGCCCGCCGACCCGAGCAACTCGTCGATCTGCTCGACGCTCGGGCGCTGGCGGTCGACTGCGAAGTACCCCGGATCCGACGGTGCGAGAACGGTGTTCGCGTACGGCGTGACGATGGTGTCGCCCGCGCCCGCGTAGGTGACGACCGCCGGGTCGATCATTCCCAAGATTGCTCGACGAACCGCCACCGAGTTCATCACCGGAGTGCGCGCGTTGACGCTGATACTCAACGCTCGTGACGTCGCCGAGCGCTGCGTCGCGATCCCTGGGACGGCGGCGAGTTCTGCGCTACTGGCGGGCCCGGTGGCCAGCGTCGCGAGCGACGAGTCGCCCGAACGTACGGACTCCACCATCTGCGACGCGGTACCCGCTCTGCGCAACACCACCTGGTCGAGGATCGACGGCTTCACCCAGAAGCGGTCGTTGCGGATCAGGCGCACCTCGTCGCGGGTGGTGTCGATCGAGAACACCGAGAACGGACCAGCCGACACCGGCTTACCGCTGTCCATACCGGTCTGGAATCCGGCGGGCGCCCCCTTCAGGACGTGACTGGGAAGCAGCCAGGTGAACATCTCGCGCCATGCCGGGTATGCGCGCGCGAACTTGACCGTCACCACCTTGCCACCGCTGCTCGACTCCACGGAGTCGATCAACCGGTACCCCGCGGGCGCGACGACGTTGGGCTGTCGAGACATCTGTTGCCACAGGTAGCTGAAATCGTCGCCGGTGACGGGCAGACCGTCGGACCACTGCGCATTGGTGTGGATCTTGTAGGTGACCGTGAACGGCTGCTGCGACGTGACCTCCGCCGAGGTGAGCAGCGCCTCGGAGCGCTGCCAGACAACACCGTCGGGCGTCTGAACGGGTTCGAACGCACTCGGCAGTGTCATCGAGGCGATCGCCGTGGTGACGGGGCTCTGATCGGCGGCGAGATGCGGATTGAATCCCTGGCCGACCGAGTCGGTGGCGACGTAGATCGTCTTCTCCGTCGGGTACTCGGCGGGGGTCTGCGGTGGGGCCTCGGTCTCGCGGACCGGCGGCGGCGGGTCGGACATGCACCCGGCCATCGTCGCGGCCACAACAGCGCTCAGCACCGCCAACAGGAGGTGCCTACGCCGTCGAGAACGGTCAACCGCTCGCGCCCGCATCGGCGGCCTCCTGCCGGTCACCCACTCACCCCCACCATCACGTCCCCATGTTCACGTCAGCACCACCCCGACACTCACGAGGTCGGCTAGCCGGCCGCCTGATCACGCGTCTTGGCTCGCGAACGCTCACGGGCACGCGTGGACGAATCGAGATGCACCTTACGCACACGCACGACCTCGGGGGTCGCCTCGACACACTCGTCTGCTGCGCAGAATTCCATCGCACCCTCGAGCTCGAGATGCATTGGCTTGGCCAGCGTCTCCATGACGTCTGCCGACGACTGACGCATGTTGGTCAGCTTCTTCTCGCGGGTCACATTGATGTCGAGATCCTCCGCACGCGGGTTGATACCGACGACGTGACCTTCGTAGGTGTCGTCGCCCGGATTGACGAAGAACGTGCCGCGGTCGGCGAGCTGGATCATCGCGAACGGCGTCACCGTACCCGCACGGTCACTGACCAGTGAGCCGGTGTGGCGTGCGCGGATCTCGCCCGCCCAGGCGTCGTAGCCGTCGAACACGGCGTTGGCGATGCCGGTGCCGCGCGTCTCGGTGAGGAAGTCGGTGCGGAAGCCGATCAGCCCGCGGGAAGGCACCCGGAACTCCATGCGGACCCAACCGGATCCGTGGTTGTTCATCTGGTCCATGCGACCCTTACGCGCCGCGAGCAACTGGGTCACCGCACCGAGGTACTCCTCGGGGACGTCGATCGTCAGGTGCTCGAATGGCTCGTGCACCTTGCCGTCGACCTTGCGTGTGACCACCTGCGGCTTGCCGACGGTCAGCTCGAAGTTCTCGCGTCGCATCTGCTCGACGAGGATCGCGAGGGCGAGCTCACCACGACCCTGCACCTCCCAGGCGTCGGGCCGATTGATGTCGACGACGCGCAGCGACACGTTGCCGATGAGCTCGCTGTCGAGGCGATCCTTGACCATGCGCGCGGTGAGCTTGTGGCCCTTCACCCGACCGGCGAGCGGCGAGGTGTTGGTGCCGATGATGACCGAGATGGCAGGCTCGTCGACGGTGATGCGCGGCAGGGCAACCGGGTTCTCGGCATCGGCGAGGGTGTCGCCGATCATGATCTCGGGGATACCGGCGATGGCCACGATGTCGCCTGCGACCGCCGACTCCGCCGGACTGCGCTCCACGCCGACGGTTGCGAGCAGTTCGGTGATCTTGGCGCGCTCGACGACCGGCTCCGCGGTGCCGTCCTCCTTGGTGATCTCACGCATCCAGGAGACGGTCTGGCCCTTCTTGAGGGTGCCGTTGTGGATACGGACCAGCCCGAGGCGGCCGAGGAACGGCGAGGCGTCGAGGTTGGTGACGTGCGCCTGCAGCGGAGCGTCCGCGTCGCCCTTGGGCGCGGGGACGTGCTCCATCAGGACGTCGAAGAAGGGGTCGAGGTTCTCGCCCTCGGGTACCTCGCCGTTCGCGGGCTCCACCGTGCTGGCGATGCCTGCGCGGCCCGAGGCGTACAGGACCGGGAGGTCGAGGACCTGCTCGGCAGCGGCGGCGGCCTCGTCGTCGAGGTCGGAGGCGAGGTCGAGCAGCAGATCGTGGGTCTCGGAGACAACCTCCGAGATGCGCGCGTCAGGACGGTCGGTCTTGTTGACCAGCAGGATGACCGGCAGCGATGCGCTGAGCGCCTTGCGCAGCACGAAGCGGGTCTGCGGGAGCGGACCCTCGGACGCGTCGACGAGCAGCACGACGCCGTCGACCATCGACAGGCCGCGCTCGACCTCACCGCCGAAGTCGGCGTGGCCGGGGGTGTCGATCACGTTGATGACGACCTCGGTGCCGTCGGGCTGACGACGATGCACCGCGGTGTTCTTCGCGAGAATGGTGATGCCCTTCTCGCGTTCGAGGTCTCCGGAGTCCATCACGCGATCGACGAGCTCGGCACGCTCACCGAACACTCCGGACTGGCGGAGCATCGCGTCGACCAGCGTGGTCTTGCCATGGTCGACGTGCGCGACGATCGCGACATTGCGGAAGTTGGGGACAGCGCTCACTGAGCTCTCTTTCATCTTTTTCGACGTCCCGAAGGCATGTGCGGGCCGTCGGCGATCCGGTTTCAGGCACCGGATGTGGACTCTACGACGCTCAACAGGGTATCTGCTCGGACCATGAGAGCGCGATCACACAGGTGGGAGCGTGTTTTGCGGTGCTCTTTCGAGGGGTCGTCATCGTCACCGCGACCGACCACCCGCCTGGACTCCGATCGCCCCGGCGACGGCGAGGATTCCGAGCAGCTCGGTGAGCGCGGGGACTTGCCGCAACGCGATGAAGCCCACCACAGCGGCTGTGACCGGCAGTAATGCGAGCAGCACGGCGAACCGAGCCGGACCCACCGAACGCAGGATGACCTGATCGAGGGCGTACGGAACCGCTGTCGAGAGCACCCCGAGTCCCAGCGCGAGCAGGATGAGCCACCACACGTTCTCGCCGGCTCGCACGGCCGGTCCCACGGTCAGCGCCAGCGGCGACGTCACGATCGCCGCGACAACGAAACCCGTTGTCAGGTCCTCGATCCCCGCCCCGCGGACGGCGACGCGCCGGCCCAGCACGATGTAACCCGCCCAACACGCAGCGGCCACGAGCGCCAGCACGACGCCGAGCACACTCCCCGCCCAGTGCACGTCGACGATGAGTGCCACGCCGATCACCGCGGCGAGCAGCGCCGCGACATCGCGCCTCGTACGTGATCCGGCCGCCGCCACCGCGATGGGACCGAGAAACTCGAGTGCGACCGTCGTGCCGAGTGGCAGGTGGTCGAGCGCGAGGTAGAACGCGATGTTCATCGCGGCCGTCATCAGGCCGAACATGCCCGCGAGGCGCAGCCGCGACCACTGCCACGCGGCACGGCCGGGACGCACCACGATCAGCAGCACGAGGCCTGCCCCGGCGATGCGCAACCACGCGACACCCGCGGGCGACACCACGTCGAAGAGCTCGATCGCGATGGCGGCACCGAGGTACATCGACGTGCCACCCAGGAGCATCAGCGCGGGACCCAGCCAACGCACGTCGCGTGTGGCCGAAGGCCGCTCGACCCGTTGCCGTCGCTGTTGCGTCACAGCCGACGAACCTACTCCGCGCCGCAGTCACCTCGCACGGAAGTTTTCACCGACACGATCGTCGTCAGGACGAACCGGATGATCCTGCCGAGCCCGTCGTCAGTCCGTTCGATGGCGCCTTCCGCACGCATCCGCTCGCCGCGGCTTTCCCGGCGAATCTGTCGGCGAGCCATTCGTAGGCCTCGTTGTATCCGGCGACTCCACCCGCGATGTGGCCCAACGCAGTTCCTCCGATCACCGGAAAGCTGATGTTCCGATACTCGAGTGATCGTGGGTTCTCGGCGCACCACTCGGCGAAGAGCGTCTGACCTTGCGAGACGGGGACCGTCGGGTCAACGGGATTGCTGGACAACAGGATTGGGATATCGGTGGGCTTGCGCATACCGACCTTCTGATCATTCACGCGCGCGGCAAGCGCGGGGGTGGAGTCGATCAGCTCCCCGATTGTCTTGCCGCTGGCCGTCCACGTACTGGTCTTCGGCGATCCGATGAGGGTCGTCGCCACGATGCACTGTCCGCGAACAAGATTCGTCACGCGCTTGCCCTCGGCGTTGAGCAGCGGAGGAATCTGTTGCGCCATATCGGGATACAGCGCCATCGCCCCGTCGATGGCCCACCCGATCGCTCCGCCGAGGCGCTGACCGTCGAGGTGATTGAGCAGACTGCGCAGATCGGTCGGAGCACCGCCCGCATAGATTCCGACAACATGGTTGGCCAGGTCGGGGGCGTAGGAGTCAATCAGTTCCGCTGCAGCGGCCGTCGCGGCGCCGCCCTGCGAATAACCGGCGAGCGCGACCTTGGTGGCCGGATTCACGCCGGGCAGGTGCAACGCGGCGCGTGCGGCATCGATCACGGCGTTGCCCTGGTCGATGCGCATCGCGAAGGTGTGATCGCCGGGTGTCCCCAGTCCGATGTAGTCGGTGCTCACCACGCCGTAGCCGCGCGCGAGCAGGTTGTAGGTGATCAGTGCTTCGATCTCGGCCATCGGTCCGCCGGGTGACGCCACGTTCGGCGAGGAGACCAAACGTGAAGGCGCACACTGGTCGCCCATGCCGTGTGCACCGGGCCCGTAGGAGACGAGGGGACGCGTGCCCGGTCCGGCCCACGGCCGCGACGGTTGCAAATAGTAGCCGCTGACCGCGACCTTCTTGCCGAGAGCATTCGTCGACACATACAAGATCTTCGTCGCCGACGCCGGGATCTTCCCGGCCCGATTGGGCACGGTGATGAACGTCGACATGGACTGTGTCCGAAGCAGTGTGCCTGGCGCGGGAAGCGCGCCCGTCGGCGGTGTGTAGAAGGGGTCGCTGCCACCCGACGATCCCGCCGAACCGCTATCGGCTGAGCCCGACGACCCGAGCGGTGCCGCCGCGGCGCGACCGGCGTCGAACACCGCGCTCGTTCCCAACATCCCGGCGACCGTGAGCGCCACGACGCAAATGATGGTCGCCATCGATCGCCACCGGCCGCCACGCGACCGAACCGTACGCCGATACGGCGTTTCTCCCCCTCGATTGCCCACTCCGACTCCCACTTTCGATTCGACAGCCACAGCGATGTCGCGTGCTCCCCTGGTACGACGGGATGTGCGGATCGCCACCCCCGGTGTTCGGTGTACGACAGTAAACCGAGTGTCGTCTGAGTGCAGGTTCGATTACCGATTCGTGATGTAACGAGTTGACGCTTGCCCTGTCATCGCGCTCGGCGCAGAACCTTTCGGAGTTCGGGCAGCCACGCGGTATCGGCGGGCACCAGCCGGCCCACCGCAGCCATATCGTCGAGTTCGTCGGCGCTCACCCACAGCAGTCGGGAGTGTTCGACCGCCCTCGGCGCACCGTCGACGATCCGCGCCCACAGCGCGACGAGCGTCAGGTCGTGCGAGAGTTCGACGGAGTCGGCGAGGCGTGCACCCACCTCGACGTCGACCTCGAGTTCTTCGCGCAGTTCACGACGCAACGCGGTCGCCAGGTCTTCGCCGTCTTCGACCTTGCCACCCGGAAGCTCCCACAGACCGGCAACCTGTGGCGGATAACTGCGCTGCGCCAAAAGAAGTCGGCCATCGGAGGTGGTGATGGCACCCGCGACGACGATCCTCGTGCTCACCTGCCGATCACCGCCACGTGTTCAGGACGCAACCGCAGCGCGACGGAATCCCCCACGCGCACACCGTCCGGCGACACCGCATCGACCTCACCCACCGATGTCGACACCCGAATCCGCTGGCCTGCAGGAAGATCGGCCACCACGACCACCTCGCCACGAACCGCATCCGCGTCGAGAGTCCGGTCGCGCGCAATTGCTTCCGCGGCGAGCGACTCCGCGCGGAGTCCGAGTTCGCCTGATTCCCAGTCATTGTCGATCCGCAGGGATTCCGGGTCGACGACGCCCAACGACGTGCTGATCACACCGTCGGTTCGTCGCGCCTGCACCACCGTCGTGCATCCGAGGAACTGTGCAGTCCACGTATCGACCGGTCTCTGCCACAGCCGCGCAGGTGGATCCGTCTGCACGATGTCGCCCGACCTCATCACCGAGATCGCGTCGGCAACCAGCGCCGCCTCGGTGTGATCGTGGGTGACCAGGATCGCGGGTGTCGCGGTCGCCCGCACGGCGCGACCGATGTCGACGGCCAGCTCGTCGCGCAGTCTGCGATCGAGTGCGGCGAGCGGTTCGTCGAGCAGCAGCAGTCGGGGGTGGGGCGCGAGCGCACGCGCCAACGCGACGCGTTGCGCCTGCCCGCCCGACAGTTCGTCGACCGAACGCCGCTCAAATCCGGGCAACTGTACGAGTTCGAGCATCTCGGCAACCCGTTCGGCGATCTGTGACCTGCCCATGTGCCTGGCCTTGAGTCCGTAGGCGACGTTGGCACCGACGCTTCTGCCGCCGAACAGTTGACCGTCCTGAAAGACAACACCGAAGTCCCTGCGGTGCGGCGGCACTCGGACCACATCGTCTCCGTCGAGGCGGATACTTCCCCGCTCGACCTCTTCGAGACCTGCGATGGCGCGGATCAGCGTCGACTTTCCACACCCCGACGGACCGAGCAGCGCGGTCACGAGACCGTGCGCCCCGACGCTCCAGTCAAGATCGTCGATCACCGTGTGCGCACCGTAGGAGATGCGCACGCCCTCGAGTTCGAGCTTCACAGCACCGCCCTCGACCGAGGCCTGAGCACTTCGACGGCGAGCATCGCCACGGCGGTCGCCACGACGAGCAGCATCGACGCCGCCATCGCCGTCGCCAATTGTGTTGCGCCGGGACGGTTCAGCGCGGACCCGATCAACACCGGCAGCGTCGTGGTGTCGGCGCGCGCCAGAAAACTCGTCGCACCGAATTCGCCGAGCGCCATCACGAATGCGAATCCTGCTGCGGCGGCCAGCGACCTGCCGATCGCGGGAAGGTCAATGGTGCGCAGCACGCGCAGCGGGCCCGCCCCGAGCGTCGCAGCAGCAGCGCGTGCACGGTCGGGAACCGCGTCGAGCGCGGGCACGAGAATCCCGATCACGACCGGTATCGCGATCAGCGCCTGAACACACGGAATGATCAACGGCGAGGACGCCGTTCGTGCGGGAAGCTCCGACAGCACAATGAGATAACCGAAACCGAGTGTGACAGCACTGATCCCGAGCGGGATGAGCGCCAGGACCGCGCCAACCGTCCGCGCAGCGCCTCGTGCGGTGTGCAGTGCGATCGCGGCCATGACACCGACGACCAGCGCGATCAGCATCGCCAGCAAGGCGGAGAGAAACGAATACCGCAGCGTCGCAAGTGGTGTCACACCGTTCACCGGCTCCGCCAGCGCGCGATAGCCGGCAAGAGTCCACGCGCCGTCACGACCGGGGCGAACCGACCGCACCGCGAGCACCACGATCGGAACGACCAGGCCCACGATCGTCAAGGCCCACGCGAGCGTCGCCGACACCCGCGCCCACCCCCGGAGTCGACGACGCCGAGGCGCGCGCGTGCTCGTGGCGGAACTTCGCGACCGTGCCGTGACGAGGCGGGTGAGCAACAGTGCGACGACCACGACGACGATCTGCAACAGCGACAACGCCACCGCCTCCGGAATCCGGAAGTAGCCGATGGCCTGTTGGTAGATCTCGGTTTCCAGTGTGCGTAGCGTGCCGCCACCCAGGATGATGATCACGCCGAAACTGGTCGAGCAGAACAGGAAGATCAACGTGGCAGCGGCGCCGACCGCGGGCAGCAGCGCGGGGGCGATCACCGTCCGCCACGCACGAAACCGCCCGGCGCCCAACGTGCGTGCGGCATCGAGAGCACGGGTGTCGAGCCCGCGCCACGCCGCGCTGACAACCCTAACCACCACCGCGACGTTGAGAAAAGCGTGCGCGGCCAGCACCGCCCACCATCCGGAACCGATGTGCGCAAAGGCGAGTGGGCCGTCGAAGACCGCTCGGAACGCGACACCGACCACCACCGTCGGCAAGACGAACGGCACCGTCACGACGACGCTCAGAATCATCGCCGACGCTCCCCGCAGCCTCGACGACAACCAGACGATGGGTGCGGCAACCATCAGCGCCAGCGCCGTCGACGCGGCCGCCTGGGCGAGTGTCACCCCCAGCAGGTGAGCCGCGTGTGTTCGCGTGAACAACTCCCCCAGCGATGCTGATCCTGTTGCGGCGTCACCGTTCTGGGAGATCGCGCGCCACACGAGCGCGGCAACCGGCCACACGAAGAGCACCCCGAGGAACACCACGGGAACGGCAGCGAGCAGCCAGCCTCCGAGGCGGTTGCTGTTCAGCGACCGACTGCGCTGCGCCATTGCTGAAGCCACGTCTCCCGATTCTGCGCAATGTATGCGGGCGGGAGATTCACCGTCGACTGTGGGATCGGTGCACGTTGCGCCCAGCCGTCGGGCAACGGCGTGTTCTTCTGCACCGGGTACACGTACATCGACGCCGGAAGCGCCTTCTGCACAGTGGGACTCAGCATGAAGTCGACGAGTTTGCGGGCACCGGCCGCATTGGGAGCACCCTTGAGCACGCCGACGTACTCGACCTGCCGAAAGCAACTGTCCAGTAGTGCACTCGTCCCCGGCGTCGCAGCAGGCGACGAGGCGTACGACAGCACTATCGGCTTGTCACCCTTGCCTTCTCCGGCAGTGAAGAGCTGGTTGTACGCGATCTCCCAACCCGACACGATCGTCGCGCCCGCCGCGGACACCTGCTTCCAGTAGTCCTGCCAGTTGTTCCCGAATACTCCGACAGTGCTGAGCAGATATGCCATACCCGGCGACGACGTGCCGGGGTCGATCAGCGCGGCCTGCTTGGCGTAGGTGGGATCGGTCAGGTCGCGCAGACTCTTCGGCGGGGTCTGGCCCTCGCGTCGATACCACTCGTCGTCGATGTTGAGACAGACGTCGCCACGGTCGACCGCCGTCAGCTCGTTGTTCGAGTCGGGCACCGCGTATCGATCGGCGCCGTCGGCCAGAGCGGGCGATGCGTACGACTCGAGCGCCCCGGCCTGAATGGGTCGGGTCGCGAACGTGTTGTCGATCCCGTACACCGCGTCACCTTTCGGCGAACCCGGCGTGAGAGACACCGTCGACGCCAGCTGGCCCGCGTCGCCGCTCTTGACGACCTTGAGCGTCTGGCCGGTCTCCTTCTTGAACTCGTCGAAGACCGTTTGCGGGAGATCGAACGAATCGTGGGTCAACAGCGTGACCTGAGAATTCGACGACGGATCGTCGCCACACGCGGTCAGCATCGACGCTCCGACCGCGACAACCGCTGCGGCCACCGCCCCGGTGCGTACCAACCCTCTGCGCGTACTCCGCTCCCAGCGGGGGCGTCTCACTGCGGTCCGGTCTGTCACCAGCGCTCCTCATCTCCGGGCGATCCACATCTCGTGGTGCTCTTCGCATGCGAGATCGACGCCGTCCGACACATAGAACTCGGGCGACAGCATTGAAGAAAGACACACCACCGAGAAGACCGACGTTGATCGAACTCTTGTCGATCTAACCAGGTGCATCGCACACGTTCCGCAGACCAGCAGACAGTGCATGTCCGTACGTAACATTCGTAACAATTGCATCACCTGCACCAAAACCGGGGTGCTTGCGGCGTTAGGCTCCCCTGGACACCGCCCCATCGCCGGGGCTTAGAATGACGCGCCGGCGTTTCCGGACAGGACGCCCGGGTAGGGTCCCGAGTGCACCGTTAGCCTGTGCTCGACAAGTACCGAGTGCCCGATAACTACACCGACAACCGATAGGACTCCGACAAGTGCGTCTCTCAGCACTGACCAGTCGCGCCCGCATCGCAGTGGCCGCAGCAACGGTTGCCGTCGCCGCTTCGCTCGCCGCCCCGAGCCTCGCGCACGCGGCACCGGCGCCCACCCAGGCCACGAAGGTCGACCAGCGCACGCTGGATTCCCTCGGAGCCTTCGCGCCCGCGATCATCGGCTCGGTCACCACCCCCGGACCGGACGGCAAGGTGAACGCCCAGCTGTTGCAGCAGGCGCGAGCGATGGCCGACCAGCCGGGACTCCCCCCACAGGTCGCCGCCACCTGGCAGAAGATCACCGACTTCCTCGGCGAACCCGGCCGCAAGCAGGTCGCCCGGATCGAGGCCGCAAAGCCAGGCGACCCGGAGATCCCGCAGGGCCCGAACGCACCGAAGATCCAGGAGTTCCTCTACCCGACGCTCGGCTTCGGCTGCATGCCCGGCGGCGGCAACTCCCTCGGTCGAGCACTCGTGACGGCGGGTCCGCAGAAGGCGCCGGCTCCAGGCCCCAAGCGTGGACAGGCCGGCTACGTCTACACCAGCCTCGGCACCGGCCCCGCGATCAACAATCAGGCCCGCCAGCTGCTGGTCAGCTGGATCAACATCGACAACGGCCGCACCGGTCAGCTCCAGCTCAAGCGCAACGCGCTGATCAACGCGACCAACGGACCGGGCACCTTCACCGGGATCGCCTCTACCGGCAAGGGACGCGTGATCTCCACGATCTACGGCGACGTGACCACCAAGACCAAGGGCAAGGTGCTCAGCTGCACCATCATCCCGACGATCGGACTCGCGATCATCTGATCCGACCCGGGTAGCACTCTCGGCAAAGGCCGGGGAAGCAGCACACGCTTCCCCGGCCTTGTCGTCTCTGCTCTGCCGTTTCTGCTCTAGCGTTTGCGGCTCCCGATATCCGGCCGTCGGGTCGCATCGCTCGTGGCTGCGTCGAGGATCGCATCGGGGTCGCGTGCACATCACAGCTCGGACTCGCGACTTGCAGACCCAACCTCAACCATGATCTCTTGTAACTCTAGAAACATCTGTCACATCTGCACCACGCGTATCGTGCGTGGGCTGATGGTCGTGTCGAGGAGAAGCATGATGATGTCGGCCCTACACACCGCAACCGGGCACAGCACCATGACCGGGCACCGCGAGCAGAACCGACGTCGACTCCGCGTTGGCGTCGCAGGAGCGGTCACGGCCGCCGCGATGTTGCTCGTCGTACCGGCGACGGCATCAGCTGCGCCCGCACTGCCCACCGCTCCGACGACCCTGGCCCCCGACCCTCAGTCGCTCGGCAGCGTCCCGCTCGACCACGAGCTCGCCGAAGCAGTCAAAGTACTCAAGGCCGCAGGCGTCGACCAGTTGGCATTGAAGGCCGCTGAGGCCGTGAAGTCCTCGTTGGGGCAGCTTTCCACCGCCGACATCGAGAGCAAACTCAACACCCTCTCCGTTGCACTCGGTGGCGCTTCGGCGTCGCGCGACGTGAGTGCCACCGGCGGCGCACCCCATCCCGTCGCCGGTTCCGACGTCGAGTCAGCACTCAAAACGCTCGGCATCCAACCGTTCTCGCCCGCCATCGCACCATTCTGCGCAGCGCCTACCGACGACAACCCGCTCGGGATCGTGACAGGCGCTGCCGGTGCAGCGCCGGGGCCGTGGCCCGCCAAGGAGGAGCCGATGAAGGTTGTCGAACCCCTGGCACCGCTTCTGAAGCTCATCCCCGGCATCACCTTGCCGGAGAAGCTGAATCTCGTGGGCAAGGGTGAGACGGCTTTCGCTTTCGTCCCGGCCGCTGTCGGTACCGGCACCGCCGATGACGGCCAGATGCAGGTTGCGTGGTTCAACACCTCGACACTGCAGGGTGGTTTCGAAAAGCTTGCCCCGGTGACGGATCCGCGCGCGAAGATTCTGCTTCCGTTGCTGTCCGGTGTGCGCCTCGCTCCGGTGAAGACCGGTAGCGGCACCATTCTGGCCGCCATCTACGGGACGTCGAACAACGCGGGCCGCTCATGCTTCTTCCTGCCTGCGATCGGCGTGGTGAACGCCAAGTGACGACGTCATCTCGCCGCCGGAGACCGCGGAGGCAGGCAGGGGATATCGCATGTGACAGATCGGTATCAGACAGATCGGCATCGGGCAGATCGCTGCGTGTGGCGACGTGCGCAGCCATCGCCTGCGTAGGCCTCGCGGCAGCACCTGCCCTGGCGTCGGCGGCCCCACCAGCGTCGGCCGGTGAGCCGAGCGCGCAGTCCTCCTCGGACCCCGCCAAGACTTCCGACCCCACCAAGTTTTCCGACACCACAACGACTGTCGATGCGGTCACGACAAGCGGGGCGTCGGCAGGCGCGGTGTACTCGCGGCGGCCGATCACCCGATCGGATCTGGTGCCCGGCGCGGCGAGCGGCACGGTGTTCACCTACGCGACCACCGGGGCAGATCACAAGCCGCAACGATCGAGCGGCGTGCTGCTGACACCCTTCGGATCCGTTCCCGCAGGCGGATTCCCGGTCATCGCGTGGGCGCACGGTTCCCGGGGCCTGGCAGACGGGTGCGCTCCGTCGGTGCGGCCGGCTGTCGCTGATCTCGATCAAGCACGGACGTGGCTGTCACGTGGCTACGCGGTGGTGAGCACCGACTACGCGGGACTCGGAACCGCCGGAACACCACAGTATTTCGACACCGATGCGACGGCGCGCAACATCGTCGACGCGGTGCGTGCCACCCAATCATTGCGCAGCGATGTCTCGCGTCGGTGGGCCGTCGTCGGTCAGGGACAAGGTGCCGCAGCTGCGGTCACACTCGCTCGGATCGGGCCGACACTCGGCGGCCCGAACCTGGACTTCCGCGGCGCCGCCGCGTCGTCGATCCCGGCACAGTTCTCGTCGCTGCTCACGAAACTCGGCCCCGGCACCGTCAACCTGCCCGCCGGGTTGACCGCCGACGCCCTCTACACTCTCAGCGCCATCAGCAGCGCGCGCCCGTCAGTGGATGTGGTCGACTACCTCACCGAGAGCGGCAGAAGCTGGTTGAACCGTGCGGCGCAACTGTGCGTCGCCGATCTGACCCGCGAGGTCGACGGTGTGTCGCTGGGATCGCTGTTCTCCAAACCACTCTCGGGCAATCGAGAGCTCGCAGGTGTTCTCGAGGCGGCATCGGTGTTGCCGGTTCGTGGCTTCACCCGACCGGTGATGATGACGCAGGGGCTCGTCGATCCGTCCGTGATCGTGCCGCTGACGCTGAACTACATCAACGACGCCCGGATGGCCGACAGACAAGTCACCCCGCGCCCGTATCTGACTCTGTCCGCTGACGGCGCAAACAAGATGGCCGACAACGACATCCGTTCGTTCATCGCCACCGTCATGCGCTGATGGGTCCTCGACAGCGAGCCGCGTCGGGAGGATTTCGACACCGAGCGGCGTCGGCAGGCTTTCCCCTCGCCTACGCACTCTCATCGGCTGTCGCGAGCGCCGCGGGCGCATTCGGAACACGACGCGCCGCCGCACTCACCAAGCCGATTCCGCTCGCCCTGCTCGCAGGACGCGCACTACTGCGTCGACAGCACCACTACTCCGGTCTGGGCATCGACGATGCGCTGCTCGCCGGTGCCATAGCGTTCTCGGCAGCAGGCGACCGCGCGATGCTTCTGGAGGAGTTCACGCCGACCGACAGCGAAGCCGATCGCGTGACAAAGGATCGTCGACTCGCCACGGGCGCAGCGCTTTTCGGTGCTGCCCAACTCTGTTACTGCGCGCTGTTCTGGCGACGCGGTGCCCGACCGACGGTCAAGGCATTCGCGCCGAGGATGGCGGCCCTGAGTGAGTCGGCCGCAGTCCTGGCCGCCAACCGACCTCGTCCGCTGCTCGTGCTCGCCCCGTACGGCACCTCGTTGGCGGCGATGTCGACGCTCGCGGGCGCCGTCGACTCCCCGCAGCCGTCCGCTCGCATCGGCGGACTGTTGTTCCTCGCATCAGATTTCACGATTCTCAACCGCCGACACCTGATCTCGGGTGCCACCGCGCGCAGCATCAGCGAAGTCTGGGTCCTCGCAAGCTATTTCGCGGCACAGTATCTGCTCACCGATGCAGTCGACGTCGCGGCGTCACCCGACGCAGCCGGCGAGCTCGCCTGACCCGGACCTAACTCGACTTCGCCCGCTTCGTCGCCTCGAAGCGGGAGAGATCGTCTGCCGCAACGGCATCCATCTCCTCGAGTTCGAGACCCTTGGTTTCGCGCACCTTCGCCCTGACGAAGAAGTACGACGCCGCGGCACAGAACGCGAAGAAGCCGTAGACCCATCCGAGTCCGAGGCTCGAGCTGGCCTGCGGGAAGAGCATCGAGATGGTGAAGTTCGCCAGCCAGTTGAACGCGGTACACACACCGAGCGCGACCCCGCGGATTCGGTTGGGGAACATCTCGCTGAGCATGACCCACATGACCGGACCCCAGGTGGCGGCGAACGCGATCACGAAGAGGTTGGCTCCGATCAGCGCCACGACACCCCAGTGCCCATTGAGCGTCAGACACTCGGAATTGGTGTTCCCCGGTGTGCACTGCGTATCGCCGACAGAGCCGGTCTCCTTGTAGTGCGACTGTGTGAAGGCGACGCACGCCATGACGAGTCCGATGAACATGCCCACCGAACCCCAGAGAAGCAGCACTCGCCGCCCGATTCGATCGACGAACAGAATCGCCACGAACGTCATCACCACGTTGATCGCCGACGTGATGACCGACGTGGTGAACGCGGAGTCTGTGCTGAATCCGACGGACGTCCACAGGCTCGTCGAATAGTAGAAGATGGCGTTGATACCGACGAACTGCTGGAAGATCGCCAGCCAGATACCCACCCAGACAAGCGGATGCAGACCGAACGACGGACCGCGCAGATCCGACAGCTTGGCCGACGATTCACGCTTGACGGTCAGTTTGATCTCTTTGACACGATCGAGCGGATGCTGCTCTCCGGTGACCTCCTGCAGGATGCGGGCGGCCTCCTCGTCGCGGTTGTGCCCGACGAGATACCGCGGAGACTCCGGGATCAGCAGCGCGAGAATGCCGTACACGACTGCGGGAATGACGCCGACCAGGAACATCCACCGCCAGGCCTCGAGTCCCCACCACAGGGTGTTCATGGGGTCGCCACCGGGCGCGGCCTGTTGAAAGAGCTTGTCCGACAACAGCGCTGCGAAAATGCCGAGTGTGATGGCCAACTGCTGCATGGATGCGAGCGCGCCGCGATAGCGCGCCGGCGCGATCTCGGCGATGTAGGCGGGGGCGATCACCGAAGCGATGCCGATGCCGAGTCCGCCGATCACGCGCCAGATGAGCAGGTCCCAGACCGTTTGGGTGTACGCGGTTCCGACGGCCGACGCGGTGAACATCACCGCACCGAGGACCATCACGCGTTTGCGACCCCAGACGTCGGCAAGACGACCGGCAAACCATGCACCGACAACGCAACCGAGCAGTGCGATCGCGACGGCGAAGCCCTTGAACAGCGATCCCAGCCCGAAGGTGTCCTGGATGGAGTCGACCGCGCCGTTGACAACGGAACTGTCGAAGCCGAAGAGGAATCCGCCGACGGCCGCTGCGACGCTGACGCCGATGACCCGCGCTGTGTGTTGATCAGATGAAGGGGCAGAACGTGCTTGTGACATTGCCTGACCTCGCCTCGATGCTCGGTTCGCGGGGACGCAGCGCCCCAGACGTGATTTTCACGTTACCCAATGTTGTTCAGCGTGAAGGCGTTTTGCACGGCACCACACGCGAAACCGTGACAGCGCGACGAGATCGAGCTCAGATCGTGACAGTCCGGCGTTCAGGCGGTTGCCGTGCCGCGGCACGTCGAGAACTGCGGGTTGACCATCGGTACGAACGCGATGGCCCCGATCTTCTGTCGAATGACGAACGACACCGGTCCGGAACCCGGATGAATGTCGATCTGCCAGGAGATGTTTCGCGCCCGGCTCGGCGCGCTGACCACACCCGTGCGACCCGTCGCCAGGTTGCGCCACGAGACCGTGACGTCCATCGAGTACTCGACGAGCCCCGGCTTGCCGCGATCGGTGCCGATCAGCTCGATCGCCGGAGGTGGCAGACCGTCCGACGGGAAACGGATGCCGTTGAAGACATCGACGTGGATGCGCAATGGCCCCAAGGGCCACGGATTGGCGCTGTCGCACCTCAGCGAGGTCACGAAGTTGGGGTTGCTGTATTCCGGAATCGCCTGCGCGCCGCCGACGCCGACGGTCGTCAGTCCCGTAATCGCGAGGATTGCCGCACCCACGATCACCGCCATCCGGCGCACCATCAGCCTGCCTGCACCGACTACCCCTTCGCGCATGGCGTCATTGTAGGAGTCCCTAGGATGGAGCCATGGCAAAACTGCAGATTGCCCAAGACCCGGCCGCAGACGAACTGCTGTCGACCGACGCGTTCGCACTGCTCACCGGCATGTTGCTCGATCAACAGTTTCCGATGGAGCGCGCCTTCGCCGGGCCGGCGAAGATCCGCGACAGGTTCGGTTCGCTCGATCCCGAAGCGATCGCCGACGCCGATCCCGAGGCCTTCGCCGACCTGTGCGCCACACCGCCTGCCATCCATCGCTACGGCCGCTCCATGGCAGGCCGTGTGCAGTCGCTCGCCCGGGTTATCGTCGACGAGTACGACGGCGACACCGCGCGCCTGTGGACGACAGCCACCACCGGCAAGGAACTGTTCGACCGCATACGCGCACTGCCCGGCTTCGGCGATCAGAAGGCGAAGATCTTCACGGCGCTCCTCGCAAAGCAACTCGACGTCGCTCCGCGCGGCTGGACCACGGTCGTCGGCGACTACGGCAAGAAGGGTTTTCGGTCGGTTGCGGACGTAACCGACCCCGACTCACTGCAGAAGGTTCGGGACTTCAAAAAGGCCGCCAAGGCAGCAGCCAAAGCGGGCGATCAGGCGTCGTCGAAAGGCTAGGGTGTCGTGGTGGTCGAAGAACGTGACACCGATGTCGACATCGTGCCTGTGGACCTGCGCTCGGCCGTCGACCTGCCGTTCCGCCTAGGGTTCGCGATAGCAGGTGTGGCACTGACCGCCGCGGAATCGGCGGTCACCATCGCGCGAGTGACCGCGACGAGTGTGCAGCACGAGATCGGGCAGGCCATCGGGGTCTCGGGCGCCGAACTCGGCGGTGCACGCGCCCCGCTCGCGCTGCTGGCTCAGCTGAGCGATCTGATGTCACCCGACCGCCCGCTGGGCAGGCTTATCGCGCCGGGAGGTCCACTCGAGCGACTGGTCACTCCCGGTGGCGTCATCGATCGCCTCACCGCCAAGGACGGCCTCCTCGAGAAGTTGACGGCCCCGGGCGGGATCTTCGACCAGATCACCGACGAGAACGGCATTCTCGTCCGGCTGACCGCCAAGGACGGACCGCTCGACCGACTCACCCGCGAGGGCGGCGTCGTCGACCAGTTCACCGAGAACGAGGGCATCCTCGAGCGTCTGACGTCCGAGGGTGGGATCGTCGACCAGCTCACCGCTCCCGGTGGAGTGTTGGAGAAGGCGACAGAACCCGGTGGTGTCCTCGACAGGCTCGCGGCCGACGGTGGTCTTCTCGATCAACTCGTCGGCGAGAACGGCGCGGTCGAGCGCGCCATCACGCCCGGCGGCACGCTCGATCGCATCACCGAACTGACAGAGGTCATCGCGACGCTCGCCCCGAATCTCATCGCGATGCAGGACACGGTCCACGAGCTCGCCGAGACCGTCGATCTTCTCAACCAGACTGTGGCACCGCTCGGCGGACTCGCCGACCGGCTGCCGAAGCGGCTCACACGTGGCCCACGGAATTCTCTTCCGAGCGGCCACGATCCATCGCGGGCGCCACACGACCAGCTTTGACGCTGCGGGGTCGGAGGGTCCCGAGCCGGTCGATCGCTTCGGACAACAACGTCACGTAGTCGTCGACGTCGGGAGCGATTTCCGGCGACGTCGTCACCGAGATGGTGACTCGATCGGCGATTCCGTGCACGCCGTGCGTCAGCCCTTGCACGGGAGACAGCGCGGGGAAGCCTGTTGTCGCGAGGACCGGTCTGCCATCGAGCGCGAGGTCGCCCGCACCCCGATTCACCGACGACACAACGGTGACCCCGGTGATGTTCTCGGGAACCAACGTCGGATCGAAGTGTCCGATGCCCCACCGGGTCAACGCCGCGGGAGTCGCGGCGGTTGCCGCACGCGATGCGACGCGCGCCGGATCGTCGTCGGCGCGACGGGCGGTGTCGATCTCGGCGGCGATCAGACGAGCCCGCTGCGCGAGATCCGGCTCGTCGACGTGGAGGTCGACGCCGACGTTACGAAAGTTGTTGCGCACCGCCTTCTTTGGTGACCGTGCGACGGTGAGCTCGACGACGAGACTGCCCTCGGGATCGGCGAGGAACGTCGGCAGTGCCAGCGAAATGGCCACCAGCGCACCGACTGTGACACCGAGGTCACCGATACGCAGAGCCTCGCGCTCCACGGTGATCGTGCGCAGGGTTCGACCCGCTCCCGGTGCGCGATTCAGGCGTGAGAGCGGCACACCGCCGCTCTGCTGTGGCGGAGAAGCCCGATACCGTTGCCAGGCAACGAATCCGCGAGCGATCATCGAAGCGACCTGCGCGGGCAGACGCATCGCCCCGATCACCGCACCTGCGACCCGCAACGCCGAATCCGGAAGTGCGCGTGCCGGATACGCCGAGGAGGCGGGTTTCTCGGCAACGGGTCCGAAGAGGTCGCGGGCGATGGCCGCGGTGCGCCGACCGTCCCCGAGCGCATGCGAGAACTGCAGGGCCACGACGACGCCGCGACCATCGCCACCTCTCGGTCCGGCGGCGTCCGGAACCTCGTCACCGAGAGCTCCCGTGCCCGGAACCGACGACACGTGAGCGAAAAGATGTACCCGCCAAGCCATCTCGGTCGGATCGAGCTGCTCGGCCATCCGATCGGCCAGAATCGCGAGACATTCCTGCCAGGTGAGCGCGGCGTCGTCGACGACGAACTGCCGCGGCAGAATATCGGCGTGCACCCAGTAGGGCCGATCGAGCGTGAACGGTATGTCGAGGACGCGCAGCCTCAGGTCCGCGATGTTCGCCGCCCTCGTCGCGATCCACGCTGCGAGCTCAGCGGCGTCGACCGGCCGGTCGTCGGCGAAGATGTAGACCACGAACTGGTCGTTGGGGATGATCGGCGCCATCCAGTACGGCACCACATCCGTGGCCGACAACCGCTGCATCGGGCGAGATCCCGTCAGCCCTTGGGGGTTTCGAAGTGAACGAGACCCTGGACGTGGACGTCAGAACCGTCCACCGCAGCCCGGATCAGTTCAATTTCTGGTCCGAGCACAGCGGCGACGTCGTCGTAGGAGTACGTCGGCGGCGCCGTCACGGTGACCCTGATGAGTTTGCGACCTCTGTCGTCGAGGGCCTTGGCCGAGACATCGTCGAACATCGTGTGTCCGGCGAGGTCGGCGGCGACCGCGTTCGCGATCAGTTTGGGCGCGACGATCAGTTCGCCGTCGTCGTTGCTGCCCGCGAGCTCGAGGTCGTCGACCTTGCTCGGGCGAATGGCCGTTGAGATCAGCGACCATCCCCAGATCAGACCGATGATGACGATTCCGAACAGCAGCACCGTCCACCAGTCCGTGCCGTCGAGGCGGGCGGGCCAGCCCGAATCGAGGTGATCGGCCCAGTCACGAACCTTGGGCACGTTGAGTTTCCACAGAACAGCACCCACTCCGACGACGAGGCAGATCAGACCGATCAGTCCTGCCGTGATCCGGTGAAATGACGCGGGTCCGCGGTTCATCGCGATGCCCCCTTCTTGTGTCGAGTGACCACCTTGAGCTTCACGCGCATCTTCTTCTCCAACGACGACGCAACGCTTTCGAGCGTGTCGCGAAGCGCCGACTCGTCGACCGCGGAATCGGTGGTGACGAGGACCTTGGCACGCCGTCGTCCGACGACCGTTGTCGCGTGTTCGACGCCCGGCACCGACAGCGCCGCTGTGCTGAATCGGCGTGCGACGTCGCCGCGTCGAGTCCACAGGACCTCGAAATCGCCGAGACTGACGTGAGTGCGTCGACGCGGAGCGAGAGCCGTCCACACCAGGAGCAGGCCCACGATGATGAACCCGACTACCGCAGCCCACATCCAGTCCTGCCACGTTGCCCCGTTGATCCAGTCGGCAGCGGCCTGAAGCCACCGCGTGCCGGACACCCAGCCCGCCTCGACGAGCAGGTCGTGGATGGCGACCGCGACCAGCGCGAGCAATGCGATCCCGATGATCACCCCGGAGACAACGGATTTCGGTCCCGCTGCCGGGGTGAAGACCTTGCCCTTGTGCGTGTCAGCGGTACGCGCCTCGACGACGGCGCGCTCGTTCTTGTGCTCTGGCTTGTCCTCTGCGTTCTTGTCACCTGTGGCGTTCTTGTCACCTGGGGCGGCGTCCGTAGTGGTCGTGCTCATGACTCCTCCTCGTCGCTGTCGGTGTCTCGGTGACTGTCGGTGTCCCGGTGACTGCGGGTGTCGCGGTCACGATCAGGGTCCTGGTCCCGACCCTCCGGCGAATCGCCCGACTGCCCGGCGAGTTCCGATGGCGTCGTCGGGTTCGGGATCTCGACGTACCCTGCCTGGCGCCGCTTTGCCTGCGTCGTCGTCACGATCTCTGCGACCGTCACATCCACGCGTCCGGGGCGCACTCCGGTCAGGCGGGTGACCTCTGCCGCGACGTGATCGCGAACCTCGGCACACACCGCGGCAACCGCGCACGGCCACCGCAGCGCAACCGTGAGTGTGATGGTCGGCGCGGTCTGTGACATGTCGGTCGACGCGGACGGATACCCACCCGAGAGTGGATTGAGCGCGTTCAGTACCGATTCGCCCTTGCCGTCGGATTCGATCACCCCGTCTACCCCGAGTGCGGCTCGTTCTGCGATCTTCTCGCCGACGCGGTCGTCGAGGACCAGACTTCCGCGTGCCCCGGGATCGGACGCGTCGGCAGCCTCTGGCGACAAGGCCGGCGCTGCTGTACCGACCGCCGACGCGCCTAGATCGCCACGGGTGACGGTGACCGCATCAGCCACGGTTCCGGCTCTTCAGCAATCGACCGAGATCGAGCACACCGTCGCGGTGTAGCCCGATGACCAGTCCCACCGCTCCGAGCACGATGGCCAGGATGAAGCCGGTGAAGCCACCGGTCGTTGCCGCGAGTGCGAGGAGCAATCCGACAATCAGACCGATCACCGCGTTGTTACTCATCGTTGTTCACCTCTGTTGATCGAGTTGGATGTGCCTGCGTCGATGTATCGGCGACGGGGATGTCACCGATGGGGATGTCACCGATTGGGATGTCACCGACGGGAATGTCGCCAACGGGGATCTCTCCGGCTGGGGTATCCCCGCCTGATGTGGTCCCGGCTGACGTGGTCTCGCCTGATGTGGTCTGGGGTTCGTCGTGAGACTCGGTGGGTCCGACCGAGATGTCCTCGACGACCACCGAGACGGGTACGCCTGCTACCTGCGACGCGACCGTGACGACCTCGTCGGCGACCGCTCGCAGGTCGTGGTTGATGTCGACGACGATGTGTACCTCGCCCGAGTCGTCGGACATGCGCACACCGCTGACCCGGCTACCGGGCAGATACGTCGCGACTTCACCGAAGACTCCGGCGTGCAGCCCCGTGACCCCGGGCACCGCCTCCGCCGCCGCTGCGACCTTCTGCGCCACCGACCCCGCTCCGACATCGGAGCGGGTGGCGGCGTCCTGATCGCCTGCGCCGCCGGACAGCGACGACCCCGACAGCGACGACGACTCAGACATCACTGCACCCGCGGCGCGCTCGACGAGTCGTCGTCATCGTCGCCGAAGTGGATGTCGTGCACGGTGACATTCACCTCCGTCACCTCGAGTCCGGTCATCTGCTCGATCGAGGTGATCACGTTGCGTCGGATTGCCGCAGCGAGTTGGTGAATGGCGACGCCGTAGTCGGCGACGATCGAGACGTCGACAGCGGCCTGCCGCTCCCCGACCTCGACGTTGATGCCCTGAGTGGTGCTGGTGCCCGTACCCGGGATCACCTCGCGGACCTTGCCGACCATGCGTTCGGTCGTGCCGCCGACGTCGTAGACGCCGTTGATCTCGCGGGTTGCGATGCCCGCGATCTTGGCGACCACCTGGTCGGCGATCGACGTCTTACCGCGTTCTCCGGCGGGCGCCACCTTCTTGGAGGCGTCGGTCAGCGCGACGGCGCTGCTCTTGGCGCTCTCGGTGCTGCCTGTGCTCGACTGATTGGTTGCGGTTCCTGTGGCTGCGCTCTCGGCCATGACGCTCCTCTTTCCTCGTTCTCATCCGATGTAGATGGTCAGACGACGGCATCCCGACAACCTCGACCGCACGTGCCAACTTCTCGGCACGCCGTCCGGCGGTCGCCGGAATGGGGAGCGATGACGGCGGGGATCTATGACCCGCTTCCCCATCGCTCCCGTATAAGGTCAGTCGTAGTGAATCCGATATCTGCACGCGTGAATTCGCGTGACCCCGGACACAGTGACGAGTCACCGTCAGCGGCAGGCCGACACGCGGGCACGCCGGGTCCGACGCTGCGTTCGGCTCCCGGTCCGTCGACACAGGCGCCCGCGCTGAGCGACTTCTCCGAGGATGAACTCGCTGCCGCCGCGGCAGCGGGCGACGCCGAGGCGTTCTCGGTCCTCGTCGGAAAGCTCTCCCCCTCCCTGCTGCGCTACCTACGCCGCATGGTCGACGATCCGCAGACCGCGGAGGATCTGGCCCAGGACACACTCCTCGACGCATGGCGCGGACTACCCGATTTCGCATTCCGCAGTTCGTTCAAGACGTGGATGTTCGGGATTGCACACCGCAGAACCGTCGACCACTGGCGTCGACGTCGCGACATCCCGACCGCGGAAGAACGCTTCGCCGACCTCACCGACCCCCATCCCCTTCCTGCCGACGACGTGCTGCACACGTCTCTCGTCGAAGCGCTGCGTCGAGAACTGACGACCCTTCCGGAGACATCGCGCGCCGTATGGTGGCTGCGAGAAGCCGAGGGACTCTCGCTCACCGAGATCTCTCGGGTCTTGCAGATCTCCGTCGGCTCGGTCCGCGGGCATCTGCAACGAAGTCGGCGCTACCTCGCGACCCGCCTTGCCCCGTGGCGTCCCGACGCAACCAATGACGGCGCAACCAATGACGACGCAACCAACGCTGAGAAACCCGGCCGAGGGCCCGACAACACAGGGCGAACACGTACAGGGCCGGCGAGTACAGGGCAATCAGGTACAGGGCCATCAACTACCGGGTCACGTTCGCTGAGAGGAGGACGACGATGACGCGAGCAGGCAGGACAACGCGCGGCGCAGGTTCTCCCGACACGGACTTCGACGACCGCTACGAG
This sequence comes from Gordonia sputi NBRC 100414, assembly GCF_000248055.1. GTDB lineage: Bacteria > Actinomycetota > Actinomycetes > Mycobacteriales > Mycobacteriaceae > Gordonia > Gordonia sputi. Next base: position 49,634 of record NZ_BAFC01000096.1, read on the forward strand.
AGACTCGACGACGACTCCGACGAGACCGACGCGTGGCTCGTGGACGCGAGTCGCCGACTCGAGGAACCCGACCGTTACATCGCCCGGCTGATCACGTCGATCACGGGAAAGCTCGGACGAGTCCGACGCAGCGGCCGCATTCTCGACACCGACGACGGCACCGTGCGCGTCAACGACCGCGTCGTCAAACAACTACTCGCCACACGCATCCGGCACACCCTCGGCCGACTCGTCGTGCTGGTGGAACTCGACAGCCCCGACGGCAGCGAGATCCCCGACACCGGCGAGAACCTGCAGTCGCAGGGCAGCCCGGAGAACGCTGTCAGTCGGGTGCGTATCGGGCTGATCGCCCGCTACCACGACGATCTCGTCGTCGATTCCGATCGCGTGCGCGAGGTCGCCGACGCCGTGCTGGCGTCGACGCTCGGACCATCGACCTCTGCGACCGCACGCCGACACATCGACATCCGCTGGCAGGATCTGTACACCCTAAATTGGATCGACTGAGCCCGAGTCCATACGCGTGTTTCGCTCTCGCGATTGGCACGAGCGTCTATATGCTTTGCCCGACGGGTTTCTTCGTCATAACCGTCATAACGGGCGCGGCAACAGAGGCAGTACGGCTGCGCCATCGGGATTGCTGCGTCACGAGGGATATCTGCGGGGGCCGACGCCGACAGAAAGGTCGACATGGCGGACGAAGACACGAGTGACGACAAGGTGATCGACGACCCGGGTTCGCCGACCTGGGCACTTCCCCGGGGAACGGTGGTGCTGCTGACCATCGCGGGCATCGTTGTCGCGGTCTTGGGAATCAAATCGATCGGATCGATCGTCGGGCCCGTGTTCCTCGGCCTGATCATGACCGTCGCTGTTGCCCCGTTGCCCGGCTGGTTGCGACGCAAGGGCTGGCCCAAGTGGGCCGCATTCCTCGCGACGGTCCTACTGGTCTACGGGATCATCCTCGGGCTGTTCGGTTCGGTCATCTACTGCATCGCCCGGCTCGCGACGATCCTCCCCCAGTACAGCGACAAGTTCAACGACCTCATCGACGACATCCAAAAAGCACTGTCCGACCACGGCATCGGACAGGACAAGGTCAACGACATGCTCTCGCACGTCGACGCGGGCAAGGTATTCGATGTCGTCGGCGACGTCGTGTCGAGCACGGCGAGCGCGGCGTCGGCTCTCATCTTGGTGCTCACCGTTCTGCTGTTCATGGCCGTCGACTCGATCAACGCCGACGAACGTTTCGACGTTCTGAAGAAGGTTCGCCCCGACGTGGCGCACGCGTTTCAGACGTTTGCCTCGGGCACGCGTAACTATCTCGTCGTCTCGACGGTGTTCGGCCTGATCGTGGCCGTCTTCGATACCGGCGCCCTGTGGCTGATGGGCATTCCGCTCCCGCTGCTGTGGGGCCTGCTCTCGTTCATCACCAACTACATCCCGAACATCGGCTTCGTGCTCGGAGTCATCCCGCCCGCGATCCTGGCACTCCTCGACGGAGGCTGGACGCTCGCGTTGTGGGTCATCATCGTCTATTCGGTGATCAACTTCGTGATCCAGTCGGTGATCCAGCCCAAGTTCGTCGGCGACTCCGTCGGTCTCACCACGACGGTCACGTTCCTGTCGCTGATCTTCTGGGCTTGGGTGATCGGCCCGCTCGGTGCGCTTCTCGCCATCCCACTCACGCTGCTGTGCAAGTCGCTCCTGATCGACATCGATCCGTCGACCCGCTGGGCTGACGTACTGGTCTCGTCGGGTCGACCGACCACGGACGAGGTCGAGGACGCGCGACGTCACAACGATCGGGAGGAGCGGATCCGCAAGGTCGAGAACCAGACTCTACGCGCGGGCGACAGCGACAACAGCGACAGCAGGGATGGCGAGGAGAGAGGTGGCGGTGAAAGCATCGCCTGATGGTCTCGTCAGCGATCTGACCAGACCGGCTCTCGCTTTGCGAGAAAAGCCGTGATCCCCTCCTGTGCGTCACACGTCATCGCGTTGGTGGCCATCGTCGAACTCATCGAGCGGTACGCCTGCGGCTCGGGCTCGTCGATCTGCCGATAGAAGGCACGCTTCCCGATCATCAGGGTCGACGCACTCGACGCCGCAATCCGCAGCGCAAGACCACGGACGGTGTCATCGAGAGCTTCCGGTTCGACGACGTCATTGATCAACCCCCAATCCGCCGCGGTCGCCGCGTCGATCGGGTCTCCGGTCAGCAGCATCTTCATCGCACGCTTACGCCCGATCGCCCTGGTCAGCGCCACCATCGGCGTCGAGCAGAACAATCCGATCCGTACGCCCGGCGTACTGAACGATGCCGCTGTGGACGCCACGGCGAGATCGCACGCGGCGACGAGCTGGCATCCCGCCGCGAAGGCGGCCCCCGCGACCTGCGCGATGACCGGTTGACGGATCTCGTGGATGGTCGCCATCAGCTCGACACACGTCGCGAACACCGCCTCCTCGTCCGCGAGAGTTCTGTCGACGAGTTCGGTGAGGTCGTGTCCCGCAGAAAAGGCGGGTCCTTCTGCCCGAATGACGACCACACGTACGCCGGGGTCCTGATCGAACTCACGCAGCGCCGTTGTGGCTGCCCGCATCGTCGACGTCGAGAGCGGGTTGCGTCGTCGTGGATCGGTCAGCGTGAGGTAACGCAGCGGCCCGTCGTGCGAGACAGTGACCGTGGTGGAATTCATTTCCGACATTTCGTCCTCATTTCTCCGCGCTCAACGTTAACCAACTCGACGATATCTGTGCGCCGGACCACAAAATAGTGGTGATCTGTCTCACAGTATAGGCACTCATTAAACTTGCGAAATAGCACGACGAAACGCCGGAGTGCGCAGGCATTTCTCAGAAAAATGCCAGATTTATCTTGGGTAATCGTCACAGCGCAGGTCAGAAAGTCGATGTGACCTTTCCGTGATCACTCCGTAAGGTCGCCGTTGGTCCAAATACGAGTCACCCGAACACCCCACTCAATTTGTCCTGACCGGGTGACTGATAGGAGGAACAATGACCACGCGGATGAAGAAGACCGCCCTTCGCGCCGGAATCATCGGCGCGATCGCACTTGCTCCCTTCGGCGTCGCGACCGCGACCGCCTCTGCGGATGGACACGACTGGGATGCCGTCGCCAACTGCGAGAGCAGCGGCAACTGGGCAACCAACACCGGCAACGGCTACTACGGCGGCCTGCAGTTCTCGCAGAGCACCTGGGAGGCCAACGGCGGCAGCGGCAGCGCGTCCAGCGCGTCGCGCGAGGAGCAGATCCGCGTCGCGGAGAACGTACTCGCAACTCAGGGACCGGGCGCATGGCCCGTGTGCGGCCAGTACCTCTGATCCTGAGGTCTGCCCACCTGCCGTGACGACCCGATCGGGTCAACGGTTCTTGTCAACGCCCCGCGACTACGCGGACGCCCGTGGTGTACCACGCGCGTTTGCCCGGTCGCGGGGCGTTTGCGCGCCTATAGGGCGCCAGACCCCGTGATCGCGGGCTACGATTCGCGACATGGATGCCGGGCACGGATCGTCGGAGAGCACTCATCACGTGTCCGACGCCGACCGCTCGACGCTGTCGATGTCATTGCTGATGACGCCGGGCATGGCCAACTTCACCGGAAACGTCCACGGCGGCACGCTGCTCAAACTGCTCGACGAGGTCGCCTACGCATGCGCGAGCAGATACTCGCGTCGATACGCGGTCACGTTGTCGGTCGATCGCGTCATCTTTCGTGAACCGATACGCGTGGGCGAGCTGCTCATCCTGTCGGCGTCGATCAATTACACCGGCCGCACGTCGATGGAGGTCGGGATCAGGGTCGAGACCGAGAACATCCATACCGGGATTCGCCGACACACCAACAGTTGCTACTTCACCATGGTCGCCATGGGCGACGACGGACGGCCGCGCGAGGTACCACCGCTCACGCCCGAGACCGACGACCAGAAACGACGCTTCGCCGAGGCTGAACTCCGCCGCGAGGCGCTGCGCTCCGCGCGTGACGGATAGCCGCGACCGCCGTGGCAGCACTCCCATCGGATGTAGGGCGCGCAGCGGTTGACGCTCACTGCCGGTGGCCATAGCGTCGAAGCGAGGTCGGGTCGCACGGAACACCGGCCACCAGCCCCTCGTCAGCCCCCTCTCCTTCAACTCCTGGCCCCTAGCCCCTGACCTCTAGCCCCGGCGGTGAGCGATGCACCACAGCAGAACCGAGAACGACAGGCGATGAGAGTCGCACTGTTCGCAACCTGCTTCAACGACACGATGTGGCCGAACACCCCACGCGCCACCGTGCTGTTGCTCGAACGCCTCGGTGTCCGAGTCGAGTTCCCTGTCGAGCAGACATGCTGTGGGCAGATGTTCACCAACACCGGCTACGCCGACGAGGCCATTGGCGGTGTCCGACAGTTCGTCGACGTCTTCTCCGGATACGACGCGATCGTCGCCCCCTCGGGTTCGTGTATCGGATCGGTCCGCCACCAACATGCGGCCGTTGCCGCCCGAACCGGCGACACCCGGCTCCGCCACGCGGTCGACGAAATGACACCACGATTCTTCGAACTCAGCGAGTTTCTCATCGACGTGCTCGGCGTCACCGATGTCGGTGCCTACTTTCCCCACCGGGTCACCTACCACCCGACGTGTCACTCCCTACGGATGCTGCGTGTCGGCGACAAGCCACTTCGCTTGCTGCGCAGCGTACGTGGCATCGATCTCGTCGACTTGCCTGCCGCCGAACAGTGTTGCGGCTTCGGAGGTACCTTCG
>NZ_BAFC01000095.1 GCF_000248055.1 Gordonia sputi NBRC 100414
CCTCGGGCTTTCATGCTGATTTCGTGTCGTAAACGAAGATTGGTGCCCTGACCTGGGATAATTCGACTTGCGAAGGTCCGAATATCTCATGATCGAGGAGCACCAATCTGGTGAGTAAGTCTACGTCGCCGTATCCGCAGTTGTCCGCTGATGGGTCGGGAACCGGGATCGTGTCGCATGCTGGGGCCACAGTGTTGCTGCGTGCTGCGGAGAAAACGCGTCTGACCACAGCATTGTCCGATGCGTTGATGCCGTGGCGTAAGCCTTTGGCCACTCATGATCCGGGCAAGATCCTGCTGGATCTGGCGGTCGCGGTCGCGGTCGGCGGTGACTGTCTGGCCGACATCAACCAACTGCGAGCCGATCCGGCGGTGTTTGGGCAGATCGCTTCTGATCCGACGGTGTCACGACTGATCGCCACCCTGGCTGCTGATGCGCCGGCAGTACTGACCGCGATCGCTTCGGGTCGTGCGCGCGCCCGAACCCGGGCGTGGCACTGCGCTGGCGATACCGCTCCCGACCATGGTCGCGACGCGCACGATCCGCTGGTCATCGACTTGGATGCGACGTTGGTGACCGCACATTCGGAGAAAGAACACGCGGCCCCAACCTATAAGCGTGGCTTCGGTTTTCACCCCTTGTGTGCGTTCGTTGATCATGGCAGTGCCGGGACTGGTGAACCCCTGGCGATCGAGTTGCGGGCCGGTAATGCCGGGGCCAACACCGCCGCCGACCACATCACCGTCACCGCCCACGCGCTGGCACAGCTACCGCAGGTCAGCGGGTATCGGGTCGGTAAAACGGTGCTGGTGCGTACCGACTCGGCCGGCGGCACCCACGACTTCCTGAACTACCTGCACAAGCGGCGGCTGGCGTATTCGGTCGGGTTCGGCCTGACCGAGCCGATCGCCGAGGCCATCGACGGTCTCTCACCCCAGGTGTGGACACCGGCCTACGACGCCGACGGTACCGAACGCGACGGGGCGTGGGTGGCCGAGTTGACCGGTGTCCTCGACCTGAGTACCTGGCCCGACGGTATGCGGGTGATCGTGCGTAAAGAGAAACCCCATCCCGGCGCCCAGCTACGCTTCACCGACCGAGATGGTTTGCGGTTGACCGCATTTGCCACCAACACTGTTCGTGGTCAACTCGCCGACCTCGAACTACGACATCGCCGACGAGCCCGCTGCGAAGACCGCATCCGCACCACCAAAGACTGCGGACTGACCAACCTGCCCCTGCACGGCTTCGACGCCAACCGCATCTGGTGCGTCATCGTCGAAATCGCATGCGAGTTGATCGCCTGGACTCAGATGCTCGCGTTCACCGACACCCAGGCCCGCCGGTGGGAACCCAAACGCCTACGCCACCGCGTGTTCACCATCGCCGCCAAGATCAGCCGCCACGCCCGCCGAACCCGACTGAAGTTGGCCGCCCACGCACCCCACATGACTCTTCTTCTCGACGCAATAGCAAGGCTCACAGCACTTCCCGACCCCGGCTAACCCCACCAGCCGTCCTGACCACCGACTGAAAGGCACACAATTTCGGGGCCGTGAACCCCGACGCCCACCGACGCCTCGGGCGCCTCATCACGGCCCCGGTCCGGAATCCGGTCCTCAGACCACACCATCCGGACCACTCAACGACCGACCGCCACCTCACGAAACTTCGAGG
>NZ_BAFC01000094.1 GCF_000248055.1 Gordonia sputi NBRC 100414
CGACCACGACCGGCACCGACGATTGGCCGACCCGTTTGCGCCGCGGAGCACGCCGCACTTGCAGGCCCTCCTCCTTCCACAGTCGATGCACCCTCTTCTTGTTGATCTCGATGCCGTCGTCGAAGCGCAGGTGCGCCCACGCTCGCCGGAACCCGTGCCGCGGGTGTTTGCGGGCATAGGTGCGCAACTGGTCACGCAGTGCGGCGTCCGGATCGGCTGGCGTGCGTGCGTGCGGTAGCCGACGGTAGGCCGACCTGGAAAGCCCAACGACCTTGCACGCCATACGTTCTGACATGCTCTTCACGTCCTTGAGCATGTCGATGGCGGCACGTTTGGCAGTTGGGCTCAGAATTTTCCCTTCGCGATCTCCCGCAACGCGTCCTTCTCCAACTCCGCGTCAGCCAGTAGCCGCTTGAGACGGCTATTCTGCTCGCGCAGCTCTTTGAGTTCCTTCGTCGCGTCGCCATCCATGCCGCCGTACTGGCGGCGCCAGTTGTACAACGTCGCCGCCGACACCTCGAGATCAGCGGCGATCTCCTCGCCGGTCTTGCCTTCCGCAGCCAACTCATCGGCCCGGCGCAGCTTGCGCACGATGTCCTCCGCCGAGTGACGCTTGCGTCCTGCCATGATCCTCATCGTCCCTTCTCCGCCCTCATCAGGGCAATCAGGACTCTAGAACCACCCGGACCGGTTCACGGGGGACAGGCCAATTGCACTGCAATCGCGACGACTGGTGTCGCGTGCATCTTCGGTGCCGATAATCGCGGTGTAACTGGGTGCTGACGCCCTGGTATGACGGTCGACGACGCGGTGTGGGAGGTAATTCCGTTGCCTCCCATACCGCGTCGCTGGTACCTAGGCTGGAATCGTCGAGCCGCCAACATCCCGGGAGATCCGAGTCATGAGCACGTGGAATGTCCAGCAGGCACAACAACTCACCGCACCGCAGGAGGTGGGAGTCGCTACGCGACGCCGCGATGGCAGTGTCCGCACGCCGCGGGTCATCTGGATCGTTCGCTCGGGCGACCGCGTATTCATCCGCTCCACCAATGGCCGCGGCGCGGATTGGTTCCGGTGGGCGATTGCCACCGGAACCGGACAGATCACCTCCGGAACTACCACATTCGACGTCGCGTTCCGCGAGGCCGATGGCGCCGACCTCGAAATCGTTGATGACGCTTATCGCGATAAGTACGGGAACTACGCGTCGATCGTCGATCATCTGCAGGAGGATGGACCGCGCGCCGCGACGCTGGAGGTCCTGCCGGGTTGATCATCGCCGTCTACACGTGGCGTTCCCCAGTACACGGCTACGGCGTCGCACCTGTGAGCCGAACTATTGACCGCGGGTCGGCGGGGCCTGGCCGTACTCCGCGTCGGTGACCGGTGACAGCCACTGCACGACGTCGTGGTCATCGTCGCCCTCGTTGATGGCGATGTGCACCATCAGACGGTTGGGTGCCGCGCCGTGCCAGTGCTCCTCGTCGGCCTCGAACAGGACACCGTCGCCAGGTCGAATGACCTCGATGGGTCCGCCGCGCCGCTGACACAGACCGATGCCTTCTGTCACGAATACCGATTGGCTGAGCGGATGTCGATGCCAGTGCGTCCGCGCGCCGGGCATGAAGTGCACTAGGTTGGCCGACATCCGCGACGGTGGTGGCGCGGTGGCCACCGCGTCGATGTAGACATCGCCGGTGAACCAGTCCTGCGGACCTTTGGCCGTGTTTATGGAACTGCGAATGATCTTCATTCTGATCACCTTTCATCCGTTGTGAGCATCACCTTGATTGCTCGGCGCTGGTCCATTGCCTGGTATGCCTCGGCGGCCTGATCGAGCGGCACGGTGAGGTCAAAAACCCTGCCGGGGTTGATCTCTCGTTTCCAGATGAGATCGATGAGGTCGGGCAGAAACCTGCGCACCGGCGCAGGGCCACCATGGAGGTGGACCTCTGCGAAGAACAACTCCAAGCCCGGCAACTCGACGTCATGGGAGACCCCGACATGACCGACGTGCCCGCCCGGGCGGGTGGAACGGATGGCCTGCATCATCGACTCGTGCGTACCGACAGCTTCGATCACTGAGTGCGCACCCAGCCCGTCGGTCAGCTCCTTGATCTTCGCGACTCCTTCGTCACCGCGTTCTTCGACGATGTCGGTGGCACCGAACTCGCGTGCCAGCGCCTGCCGGTCGGAGTGTCGACTCATCGCAATAATCCGTTGCGCACCGAGTTGTTTCGCGGCCATCACAGCGAGGAGGCCGACGGCGCCGTCACCCACAACCGCCACCGTCTTGCCCGGTCCCGCCTCTGCGGCAACGGCGCCGAACCATCCGGTACCCAACACGTCGGACGCGGCCAGCAGCGACGGGATCAGATCGGCATCCGGCGCCGAGGGCGTTGCCACCAGCGTGCCGTCGGCCAGCGGGATGCGCGCGTACTCGGCTTGTGTACCGATGCCGCCCATCCCCACGGAATGGACGCATCGGGATTGGTAACCGGCCCGGCAGATCTCACAGGTGTTGTCGGAGGCGAAAAACGATCCGACGACGAAGTCGCCGACCTTCACGGTGGTTACTTCGTCGCCCACCTCGGTCACCGTGCCGACGTACTCATGGCCCATCGGGGCATGATCCACGTCCGCGATCCCTCGATAGGGCCACAGATCTGATCCGCACACACACGTCGCGACCACCTTGATGATCGCATCGGTCGGCTCCTGGATCGTCGGATCATCGCGCTGCGCCACCCGGATCTCTCCCGGGGCGTCCATGATCACTCCACGCATGTCTCTCTCCTTGTCAACGGGGCTATACCCAGACAACCGCATCGGCGCGGCGGATGGCAGGTACTGGTGTAAGGGGTATTGACAAAACCCCGCAGGCTGCGAGGAGACCACCGTCGGCGGTGTGGAGATCCCCGCCGACGGTCGGTTGCTGATCGTGACCGCGTCCGCCAACCGCGACGACGAGATCTTCCCGGACCCCGACGTGTTCGACATTCATCGCGACAATGCTCGTCGCCACCTCACATTCGGCATCGGCGCACACACCTGTCTGGGTGCCACGCTCGCCCGCCTGGAGATGAAGATCTTCCTCGAAGAGGTTACCCGGCGGCTGCCACACATCCATCTGGTCGAGGGCCAACAGTTCGACTATCTGCCGAACACATCGTTCCGCGGGCCTGAACATGTGCTCGTGGAATGGAATCCCGCCGAGAATCCGGTCGAAGCCGACCGCGTCTGACACGTCAGCACCAGATCAGGAGGAAGTGCCCCCATGCCCACTGTCACATACATCAGTTGCGAAGGAACCAAACAAAAGTTCGAGATACCAGTTGGCAAGCGGGTCATGCAAGCCGCGATCGCCAACGGCGTGGACGGCATCGTCGCCGAATGCGGAGGCCAGGCGATGTGCGCAACCTGCCATGTCTACGTCGACGACCCGTGGCGCGACACCTTCGCTCCCATCACCGAGGAGGAAGACGAGATGCTCGAGGAAACGGTCAGCGAACGCACCTCTGCCAGCCGCCTGTCGTGTCAGTTGGTGATCACCGACGACAGTGACGGCCTGATCGTCCGGCTACCCGAGGCCCAAGTATGAGCACCGATCGCGTGGTCATCGTCGGCGGTGGCCAAGCGGGCTTCGAGGCCGCTACGCGTCTGCGGGCCAACGGATTCGATGGCCAAGTCGCCCTCATCGGCGACGAGGCGACCGAACCGTATCAGCGGCCGCCACTGTCGAAGGCATACCTGCAGGAGGGCGATCACGACTCGCTGGCATTGCGGCCGCGCGACCACTACCTCAGCCACAACATCCGGTTGGAATGCGGCCGCTCGGTCACCGCTATCGACCGCCGTCATCAGCGGGTAGAGCTCGATAACGGTGCCGCACTGGACTACGACCATCTCGTCCTCGCTACCGGCGCACGCAATCGACCGCTGCCGGTACCCGGCGCCGATCTGGAAGGGGTGTTCTATCTCCGGACCGCCGACGAAGCGAGCGCTCTCGTCGCGGCGCTTGCCACCTGCACCTCGCTCGTGGTGATCGGCGCCGGTTTCATCGGTCTCGAAGTGGCGGCCGCCGCCCGCAAGAGAGACGTCGCTGTCACGGTCGTCGAAGCGCTCAATCGTCCAATGACCAGAGCCCTTTCGGCACCCATGTCGGACTACTTTGCTGCTGAACATGTGTGTCACGGAGTCGATCTCAGGCTCGAGACCGGAGTGACCCAACTTCTGGGGGTGGCCGGCCATGTCTCGGCGGTTCGCGTCTCGGATGGCACAACGATCCCGGCCGACACCGTCCTGATCGGCATCGGAGTGCTGCCCAACACGGAACTCGCCGATAGTGCCGGTCTCCCGACGCACAACGGCATCATCGTCGATCGGCACCTTCGCACTCCCGATCCGCGAGTCTGGGCGATCGGCGACTGTGCGGCGTTTCCTGCGGCCGATTCTGATGCTCTCGTCAGACTCGAATCAGTGCAGAACGCCGTAGACCACGCGCGATGCGTAGCAGCGCAACTCGTCGGTGGATCCGATGGGTACCACGAGGTTCCGTGGTTCTGGTCCGAGCAGTACGATTCCAAACTGCAAATGGCTGGGCGCATGTCCACCGCCGACACCCATGTGCTTCGCGGGTCGATTCCGCGGAAATCGTTCTCGGTCTTCGGGTTTCGGTCCGATCGACTTGTCGGCGTGGAATCGGTGAACGCTGTCCGCGACCACATGGCTGCCCGCAAGGCCCTCGCGTGCGGGATGCCGGTGACACCAACACAGATTGCCGATGCCGCCTTCGATCTGAAGGCCTCGATCAAAGAATTCCAGACAAGTGCCGAACCCGTCCTCAACCCCAGCGGCTACGTCGATGCATCGGCGCGGAACTGACTGGGGCTACGGCCACAGTGCCGGCTGAAGGTGCGACTGAAGTGCGACGCATCGCGAAAACCGAGTTGCGCTCCGATCTCGGCGGCACTCAGATCGGTCTGGCGGAGAAGTCTCTTGGCCCGGTCGATTCGCTTGGCATACAGCCACACTCGCGGCGTGGTCCCTGCCGAACTGAACAGCTTGTGAATATAGCGAACCGACATGCCCAGTTCGGCACCGACATCGGCAAGGCTGCGGTCCGGGTCGGACATGTCACGACTCATAACCGATTGAACTCGAAGGAGGTCGTCGACATGCAGACGATCTGTGACCGACAGGCCCGAGGCCTGGTGGTTCACAGCCGCCGAGACGACGTCGAGCACCGCCGAGGATACCGCGCCCAGCGATGCGTCCTCAAGTCCGTCATCGTGAGTTGCAATGTCCACCAAGATGTTCGACGCCAGTCGGCCCACTCCACCCTCGGCCGAGATCGTCTGCGCCATCACTGCGTCCGCGATCGTGACACCCACTCGCGCCGCGAAGAGCTCCCGCGGGACACGAAGCACGATCTGCTCGAACTCGGTGACCCCACTGACGACGAATGGTCGCGACGAATCGACCAGACCGAATGCCCCGCGTTCCAGGACACCGGTCCGCGAATCCTGGGTGATGGTGGCCGATCCACGGGAGATCAGACACAACAGGTAGTCGGTGCCCGGATCGGATTCGATCATCGCCGGCGTCCGAACCACCGTGTGCGGGTCGGCCCGGACCACGCTGACGGCGATATCACCCAACGACCGAGCTCTGATGTCGGCAGCAAACGACGTCTGCGCCGACGGCCAGTCGACGGCCATCTCGCAGTAGGTCGAGTCGAGTGTCTCGGCCCAGATCGCCCGACCCTCGCTCGAGGCGAGCTCGCGTGTGCTCAGGGCCACCGTGCCGTCGGGCGCGGCGCACTCCGGGTCAAGGAACCGTGCACTCTCGGTCATTCTCTCGCGTCACCTCCACCCATAGTGTTCCAAATCACACAGTACGACCTCAGCCCGCCTCGTCACGCCGAACGATCTCGTTGAATCACCACTTCACATTCGACTATGTCGACGAAAGGACACCCCATGACCACCACCGCGCCACTCACGCCGAGCTGGATCGACAACGTCACGATCGCCGAACTCGAGGCTGACCCACACCCGGTCTACGAACGTCTCCGGCGTGAGGCGCCCGTTGCATTCTTTCCGCAGCTGGGCCTCCACATCGTCTCGACTCGTGAGCTGTGCATGGAGATCTCGAAGGACTCCGCCAACTGGCCCGCGGTGATCTCCCCGGCCGGTGGCCGAACGTTCGGCCACGGGGCGATCCTGAATACCAACGGCCCCGAGCATCGCGATCTGCGCGACATGGTCGAACCGCATCTGCAGCCGTCAGCGGTGGACAAGTACGTCGACCCGCTGGTGCGGCCATTTGCCCGGCGACTTCTCGACGACATCGAGGACGCCGGAAGCGCAGACATCGTCGCCGAGTACTTCGAACCGGTCAGCGTTCGGGCTCTGGGTGACCTGCTCGGACTCGACGACGTCAGCACCGACAAACTCCGCGAGTGGTTCCACAAGCTCAGCGTGTCGTTCACCAATGCGGATATGACACCCGACGGCGAGTTCGCCAATCCCGACGGCTTCATCCCGGGCGACGAGGCCAAAGCGGAGATCATCGCCCACGTCGACCCCAAGATCGATCACTGGATCACCCATCCGGACCACACCGCTATCTCACACTGGTTGCACGACGGCATGCCGGAGGGTCAGACACGCAACCGCGAAGTGATCTATCCCAACCTGTATGTCTTCCTGTTGGGTGCCATGCAGGAGCCGGGCCACGCCATGGCGACCACGTTGGCCGGATTGTTCAGTCGGCCAGAGCAACTCGAGCGGGTCATCGACGATCCGACCCTCATCCCGCGCGCAGTCAGCGAGGGGATGCGCTGGGTAGCTCCAATCTGGTCCGCTGCGGTCAAGGTTGCCACCAGCGAGGTCACCGTCGGCGGCGTCACCTTGCCGGAGGGCTCGCTGGTCATGCTCTCCTACGGCTCGGCCAACAACGACGAGAATGCCTACGATGCCCCGACCGAATACGACCTCGATCGGCCGGTCATCCCGAACCTCACCTTTGGTGGTGGCGTACACGCATGCGCTGGAACGTATTTCGCCACTGCCGTGGTCCGGATTGCCCTGGAGGAGCTATTTGAAGCGATCCCCAACATCGAGCGTGACACGAACCATGATGTCGACTTCTGGGGTTGGGGTTTCCGCGGCCCCAAGGAACTGTTCGTCAAGTGGGAGGTGTGAGGTGACCGCGACAATACCGGAGCACGAATTCACGGAGGAGACGATGCAGCGCACACATCGCGTGACGATCGCCGGCGCTGACACGCCGCTGACCGTCGCCGTCGACCAGCCGATCCTCGATGCCGCCCTGCGCGCCAACGCCTGGATTCCGCATTCGTGTACGCAGGGAACTTGTGGCACATGCAAACTCAAGATCCTCAGTGGCGAGGTCGACCACCGGAACTCCCCCGAGTACACCCTGACCGCCGACGAACGTGACGACGCCTTGGCGTTGGCCTGCATGGCAACCCCGAGGTCAGATATGGTGGTCGAGACCCTCGGTGCCGTTGACGACGGCGTGCCGCATCACCCCTTGCGCGACTACTCGGGCACCGTGACCGAGCTCGACGACATCGCCGCGAGCACACGGCGCCTTGTGGTCGAACTCGACTCAGACATGACGTTCAACGCTGGACAGTACTGCGAACTGATCGTGCCGGGAAGCGCTGTCGGGCGGCAATATTCGATGGCCAACCCACCGAGTGAACCGAGACGTCTCGAGTTCCACATCAAGCTCACCCCGGGTGGCGTGGCCACCGACGGCTGGATCTTCTCCACCCTGACCGTTGGGGATCCGATCTCGCTGCGGGGTCCGCTCGGGCAGTTCAACCTCGTCACCGATCAGGAGGAAGCCGCCATCCTGATTGGCGGTGGAACCGGCTTGGCGCCATTGAAATCGATCGTGCGACACAGCCTCGACCATCACTTGGTACCCGAACTCTACCTGTACCACGGTGGGCGCCGGCAGGAAGATCTGTACGACATCGAGTACTTCACCCGACTGTCGCAGCGACACGACAACTTCCACTATCGACCCGCACTCAGCGAGGAAACCTGGAGCGGGGCCACCGGTCTCGTCACGGACGTCGTCCTGGACGACTTCTCCTCATGTAAGGGCATGAGCGCCTACCTGTGCGGACCACCGCCGATGATCACGGCAGCGGTGAAAGCGCTGAAGCGACGCCGGATGGCTCCGCGCCTCATCTTCCGCGAGGAGTTCACCCCGGCTGCCCACACCTCCCCCTGATCACTTCCCCGAACAGCACATCGACCAACAACAGGAGCATCGCCATGTACCAGATCACCATCATCTACAGCCAGCCCACCGACCCTGCCGCCTTCGACGACTACTACTCGAAAAAGCACGTTCCCCTCGTCGATGCCATCGCAGGGGTAGCAACTTTCAATTTCGGTAAGTGTGAGTCGCTGGACGATACCCCTCCTGCGGCCTACGCTCTGGCTCAGCTGCGATTTGACTCCAAAGACGCTGCGCTGCAAGCACTTGGCTCCCCTGCGGGTCAGGCGGCCGCCGGCGACGTTGCCAACTTCGCGACCGGGGGCGCCACGATGCTGTTCTCCGGCGACGCTTGAGCATAGGCGCCAAGTTGTTGTCCCGCTCAGCGACACAACTTGTTGGACAGCCTTAGACAGCAAGCAGATAGTGACGACAGGTACCCCAATCCGACCGGAGGGGTGGCACCACGGAAGCAAGGAAGGTGGACATGGCAGCACTCCAAACGGTTCAGAAGATCGGGCCCGTTCTCGATCTGTTCACGGTTGCCCGCCCGGAATGGGGGGTTTCGGAGGTCGCCACCGAGATCGGTGTCCCGCGATCGAGCGCGCATGCGCTCCTCGCGTCATTGGTCGACATCGGGTTACTGCAGTGCCGGTCCCGTGGCCGCTATCGCATCGGCTGGCGGATCGTCGAGCTGAACCAGACTGTGCAGGGCTCCGTCGACGTCAAGACATGCGGCGCACCGATCCTGCAGTCACTCTCCGAAAAGTATGGGGAGACCGCCCATCTGGCGATTATGGAGCGCTATCGCGTGATGTACGTGGACAAGGTCCTGGGGACGCACGTGATCAATGTGTCCGGGGCGCGGATCGGCGCCCATCTCGACGCTCACTGCAGTGCGGTGGGCAAAACGCTGCTGGCTCACTGCCATCCCGGCGAGATCGAACGCAACGTGACGAACGCTCCGCTGCGCCGCTTCACTCCGGCGACAATCACCGATCCGGCGGCGTTGCGGCGCGAACTGGCTTCGGTGCTCCGTCTCGGCAGCGCCGTCGACGCCGGTGAGGCCGTGCCGGACGTGCACTGCGTCGCCGCACCCATCCGTGATGAGATGGGCGTGGTGGTCGCTGCGATCTCCATGACCGCGCCGGCCACCCGCTTCGTCCCGGCTCAACAGGAGTACCGTCGTGCGGTCATCGCCGCGGCGAATGCGGTGACCAAGTCGTTGTCCGCGTCGCTGCCGGCCCCGCTGCCGATGGAGATCGATAACCCGACGTTGCACGCGGTGGCGGGATGAGATGTCACTGATCACCGAGTTGTCGCGAAGGGCCCAGCGCAGCGGTGCGTACTGCCGCCCCCAATCAGTATCGGGTGCCGTCGCGTTCCAACAGGCCGTGCTCGACCAACTCAAGTGCAATCCGATGCGCACTCGATTTCGAGATCGCCACTCGCCGAGAGATATCGGAGACCCCCAGATCGCGCTCGACGCTGCCGACCGCGTCGAGGATCGCCACGACCCGGGCGACGGAGCCGAGCTCCGCGCTCGGCCGGTCCGGGGACTGTTCATTCGCCACGATTGCCCATCGTGCTCCGGATCGATCATCACACGCAATGCCCCGCCGCCCCGTCGCACCCGAGTAGAAAGCACTTCCGCCTCATGACCGATCACATCCAGGCCGCTGCCGATGCCCTGCTCGGCGCTTATCGCTCGATGACCCCGATCGATCCTATCAGTCCGCAGTTCGCCGATGCCCCGCTGTCGGCAGCTTATGAGATCGCACTCGCCCAGGTGCAGGACTGGGAGAAGAACGGCGACGTCGTCAAGGGCCACAAGGTGGGCCTCGCCTCCCGGGCGATTCAGCGTCAGATGGGGGTGAGCCAACCCGATTTCGGACACCTCACCGCGAGCATGTTTCACCTTGAGCACGCACCCATTCCGCGGAACACGTTCATCCAGCCACGGATTGAACCCGAGATCGCGTTCGTACTCGGCAAGCCCCTACGTGGGCCGGGGGTGACGGTGGCCGAGGCCGCCGCCGCCGTCGACTTCGTGTTGCCGTCGCTGGAGATCGTCGACTCCCGCATCAGCAACTGGAAGATCGGCATCTTTGACACCATTGCCGACAACGCGTCCTCCGGCGGCGTCGTCCTCGGCAGTCGTCCCTCGCGCGTGTCCGACCTGGACCTCCGCCTGGCCGGATGCAACCTGCACGTCAACGGAGACCTCATCGCGACCGGAGCCGGCGGCGCGGTTCTCGGCTCTCCGATCAATGCTTTGGTGTGGCTGGCCAATACCGTGGGGCCGCTGGGCGTGACGCTGGAACCCGGCCACGTCGTACTGCCCGGATCGATGACTCAGGCGGTGCCGGTCAAGCCGGGCGACACGATCGTCGCGACGGTCGCCGGGCTCGGCAGCGTGACCGCAGTGATGGAAGGTGACAACTGATGACCGATACGACATATGACGGATGGACTGCCGCGCGAGTCGCCGCGAGTCTGCTGACGTCCGAACGCACTCGCACCGCCCGAACCTCGATTCAGGCCGAATGGCCCGGACTGACGCTTGACATCGCCTACGCGGCACAAGACATCGCGTTGGCGGATCGCCGATCTCGTGGAGAGACGATCACCGGCATCAAACTCGGACTGACCTCGCGGGCCAAGCAGAAGCAGATGGGGGTCGACGAACCGTCGGTCGCGTGGCTCACCGACGCCATGGCATTACCTGCGGGACTACCGATCCTCCGGGATCGGCTCATCCATCCGCGCGCCGAGCCTGAGATCGCCTTCATCCTCGGTCGACCGTTGACCGGACCCGGAGTGACTGCGGCACAGGCCTTGTCGGCCGCCGAGTATGTCACTGGAGCTATCGAGATCATCGACAGTCGCTACTCCGGCTTCAAGTTCACCCTTGCTGACGCCGTCGCCGACAACAACTCGTCGGGTGTGTACATCACCGGCCCCGTGCTGCGGCGGGTGGACGAGGTAGATCTGAGCCTTGAAGCGTGTCTGCTCGAGGTCGATGGGGACATCCACGACACGGCAACCGGATCGGCGGTGCTCGGCCACCCAGCCGAGGCTCTCGCGTTCGCCGCCAACACATTCGGTGCCCGCGGTATCACCTTGGAAGCGGGCTGGGTGGTGCTCACCGGCGGTATGACCGATGCCGTGGCAGTGGACCCGGGCAGTCGTGTGGGTGCACACTTCACGTCATTGGGTTCGATTACCGTAGCCGGAGGGTGAGGATGCCGTTCATCGATGTGACCATCGCGCAGGGTCGTTCGCCGGAGCAGATCCGGACGCTGATGCACGAACTGACCGAGGCAGCCCATCGTGCGATCGGCGCGCCGATCGCCAACATTCGGGTGGTGGTGCGGGAGGTGCCGACCACCCATTGGGCGGCGGGCGATGTCACGGTTGCCGAACGTCAGGCGCCAGCGGCGTCGGATTGACCGAACACTGGCGATTGGTGGCACACCCTCAGCCGGAATAGCCGATTGTCCGTCGTGTGACTCGCAGGTAATGCGTAAAACCAAGGCGTACAACGACACCGACCTTGGGAGCACGCCGTGACCACGACTACCGACCGTCCCAGCAGTACAGCCGTTCCCCGCCGGCTTGCTGACGCGATTTACCACGACCTGCTCTCGCCCGACGAGACCCACGAGATTCGACGACGGGTCAGGTCGGCCGCCAAGCAGTCCGTAGCACCATTGGCGAATCGAATCGCACGCGGAGACGAACGGCGCGACGGCTTCCCGCGGGATGCGTTCGAGGCTTTGGCCGGGCACGGTGTGTTCGGAATTCCGTTCGGCAAGAACGTCGGCGGTGACGGACTGCAATTTCCGGCCACCGCGACGGCGGTCGCCGTGGAGGAGCTTGCCTACTACTCGAACAGCGTCGCCGCCATCTTCGATGTCCACTGCATTTTGGCCGGCAACGCCGTCAACCAGGGCACCGAAGCACAACGACAACGATGGCTGGCGCCGGTGGTCACCGGCGAGATCGTCGGCGCCTTCGCCACCAGCGAACCCGGTGCCTCCAGCGACCTCTCCCCCGCTGCGGTGTCAACGGTGGCCGAACGCCGTGGAGACCGCTGGATCCTCGACGGCCACAAACGATGGATCACCAATTCGGTTGTCGCCGCATTCGTCGTGGTTCTGGCTCGCACCGGAGACCGATTGAGCACCTTCATCGTCCCCACCGATACACCTGGCGTGCGGGTGGGCACACCGGATCGCAAGCTGGGCAACAGGGGCCAGATCACCGCGGACGTGGTGTTCGATGGCGTCGAGCTCGACGACGCCGCCCTTCTCGGCGAGGAAGGCGGTGGTCTCAAGGTTGCGCTACAGACCCTCACCTACGGCCGGATCGGTATTGCCGCAACCGGGGTCGGTATGGCACAGGCGGCCTTCGATCACACCGCTGATCACCTCCGAACCCGTCACGCATTCGGCGAACCGCTGGTCGCCAAGCAACATTGGCAATTCCTGATGGCCGACCGCGCAACCGAGATCGCAATGGCCCGTGACCTATATCTGAAGGCAGCGTTACGCCTCGATGCCGGCGTCGCCTTCCCCGAACCCGAAGCCGCGATGGCGAAGGTACGCGGCACCGAGGTGGCCGTCGACATGGCACGCGATGCGGTCCAGGCCTTCGGAGGCTTCGGCTTCACGCAGGAACTCGGCGCAGACGACTCGTCGAGTCCGGTCGAGGCCATCTATCGCGATAGCAAGATCGGCGAGATCTACGAAGGCGCCAACGAGATTCAGCGGTGGGTGTTGGCACGGCAGATCTTTGGACGCGAGCTCACGGGCTAGTGGTGTCGAGGCCAGCCGGCCCCGTCCCTGCGCGGGCAGCCCTTCGTGGCTCGTCGCTGCGCTCCTCACGCCTCGCTTCTCACGCCTCAGGGAGCCTGAGTGAGGTTCGTTGCGCGGGTGGCAGTTTCATCACCCGCTCTCGTAACCCCGTATCCTCCCCGAGGAGCGAGCGCAGCGAGCCACGCAGGGCTAGGACTCCCGGACCTGCGCCGTCAGCATCCGACCGGCGATCTCGTCAGCACGCACTCCACTCGCGGCAACACCACCGATCCCCCAATTCTCCGGCGCCACCTCGATGATCTGCCCACGCACGAGGGCCCTGTCGACGCCGAGAATCTCGACGAGCAGACCGGTGAAGGCGCCCAGCAACTCCTGCCGCTGGGCTGCCGGCCGGCCCGCCAACACGATCGCGGTGAAGTACGGTGCGATGGCCGCACCGTCGGCGACGATCTCGCCGGCGACGGCGACATGGGTAGAGTCGTAGTGGACGATGAATGCGCGGACCCGTTCGATAGGTGAATCCAGCACACGGGAGTACGCCGTACAGGCCTCGCGCAGCAGCCTATTTTCCTGCGCTGCGGTCACGACTCCAGACGGTAGATGAAAGTGGGCTACCGGCATAGTTGTTCGCTCTCCTTAGACGATTCCGCGGCGCACTCCGCCGTCGGCGGTCAGTACCGCGCCGTGCAGCACGGTGGCTTGCGGGGCGAGCAGCATCTCGACAAGCCAGGCGATCTCATCCAGCGTCGGTAGCCGCCCCAGGGTGGTCTTGGCGCGATAGCGTGCCCAGATCTCGTCGATTGGCCGACCGGTCTCTGCCGCTTCGATCTCGATGATCCGGCGCAGCCGAGGTGTGTCAATGGGCCCGGGCGCGATGGTGTGCGCGGTCACCCCTTTGGGCCCATACAGCGCACTGATCTGGCGCATCAGGTTGAGCAGTGCCGCATTTGCGGTGCCCGGGCCGGCGTCGAGCGGACCCGGCTCCACGCCCAGAGATCCCGCGATCGCGACGAACCGGGAACCCTCGACGAGACGATCGCGGACACCGTGGAGCAACCGCACCGTCCCGGACACCTTGATGTTGGCCGCGGTCGCCAACGCCGAAGGGTCGATGGTGTCGGCAGATCCCTTCACCGGAAGCCCGGCGGCGAACACCGCGAGCCGGACCGGTCCCGTCAGGCTTCGTTTGATGTCATCGACGGCGGCGTCGTCGCCGATATCGGTCCGGCACGGCGCCACGAGGTCGCTTATCGCGGCCAACTTGTCAAGCTCGTCGGCGTTGCGTGCGACCGCGATCACCGGATGGCCACGTGTCACCAGCCGCTCGGTGATGATCGTGCCCATTGCTCCGGTCGCGCCGACCACCACGCAGGTCTCGTTGTCGCCCATCGCGAATCAGCTCCGAAGCCGGATGGTCACCGCGCGCGGCTCGGTGAAGAACTCGCGGGAGTACTGGCCCCCTTCGCGGCCGAGTCCACTGATGCCCTCACCACCGAACGGCAAACGTAGATCCCGTTCGAAGAAGGTGTTGATCCACACCGTGCCGGCCTTCCAGCGTGCCGCCATGCGATGGGCGCGATTGAGGTTGTCCGTGAACAGGATTCCCGCGAGACCGTACGGTGAGTCATTGGTGATCCGCAAAGCCTCCTCTTCGGTGTCGAAGCCGATGACGGTTTCGACCGGGCCGAAGATCTCCTCACGCGCGGTACGCGATTCGTTAGTCAGGCCGGTGATGACGGTGGGCGGGAAGTAGAAGCCGCCCGCGCGTGCCGCGTCGGTGAGTCGTTCACCACCGACGAGGACCTTGCCGCCTTCCTCCTGCGCGAGTTCGACGTAGCCGGATACCTTCTCGAGGTGACGTTGCTCGATGAGCGGACCCATGAACGTCGACGGGTGCTTGGGGTCGCCGACGGTGAGTTTGCTTGCCTCGTCGGCGAACCGCTCGAGGAACTCCTCCCGTATCGAGTTCTGCACCAGCAGACGAGATCCGGACAGGCACACCTGCCCGTTGCCCCCGAAGATCGCGCGGATCGACATCGGCACGGCCACGTCGAGATCCGCGTCGTCGAAGACGATGTTGGCGGATTTGCCGCCCATCTCCGCCGACACCGGGGTGTGGTTGGCGGCGGCGGCCTGCAGGATTTTGACCCCGGTGGCACTCGACCCGGTGAAGGTGATGCGGTCCACGCGCGGGTCCGAGGTGAGCGGTCCGGCGACCGACTCGCCGCCGAAGCCGTGCACCACGTTGAGAACCCCGGGCGGCATTCCGGCCGCCAGGGCGATCTCGGCGAATCGGTTGGCGGTCAACGGAGTCTGTGGCGCCGGCTTGAGAACCACGGTGTTGCCGAATGCCAGCGCCGGAGCGATCTTCCACGTTGCCAACATCAGCGGCGCGTTCCACGGGCTGATCGCCGAGACCACACCGGCCGGTGGATACAGGACATACGAAAGCAAGTCACCGTCCGGGTAGGCCTCGTTGGCTGCCATCGACACGTAGTCGGCGAAGAACCGGAAGTTGTGGGCCACCCGTGGGATCTCGGCGTGCAGTGACTGGGTGATGGTCTTGCCACCGTCACGGGTTTCCAACTGCGCCAGTTCGTCTCGGTGGTCGTCCACAGCGTCGGCGACCGCATGCAGAATCTTTGCGCGCTCCTTCGGTGACATCTGGGGCCACGGCCCGTCGTCGAAAGCCTTGCGGGCGACATCGATGGCCGCGGCGCCGTCGTCGGCGGTACCGCGGGCGACCACAGCCAACAGGCTTCCGTCGTGGGGGTCGCGGGTCTCGAACGTGGCTCCGTCAGAGGCGGTTTTCCACTCGCCACCGATGAGGTGCCGGACCTGCAGTGGATGCTCGATCGCGGTCATACCGATGCCACCTCGGGGGTCTCGTACGTGCGTCCGGCGAGTTCGGAGGCGACGTCGATGATCATGTCTTCCTGTCCCCCGATCACCCCGCGCCGGCCGAGTTCCAGCAGGATTTCGCGGGTGGAGATGCCGAACTTCTTCGCCGCGCGTTTGGTGGGATGGAAGAAGGTGGAATACACGCCGGCGTAGCCGAGCACGAGGGCGGTCTCGTCGACGATCTGCGGTTCCTTCATCAGCGGTGCCACCACGTGTTCGGCGGTGTCGATGAGGGGGAACAGCTCGACGCCGGTGTGCCAACCGGCTCGCTCGAAGGCTGCGGCCAGCACCTCGGTCTGCGCGTTGCCGGCACTCGCGCCGAGCCCGCGCAGCGAGCCGTCGATGAAGGTGGCGCCCTGCTCGGCGGCGGTCAGCGCGTTGGCGATTCCGACGCCCAGATTGTTGTGGGCGTGGAAGCCGATGTCGGCCGAGATCGCCGAGCGCAGGGCGGCGACCCGCTCACCGGCCTGCTGCGGCACCATCGCGCCGGCGGAGTCGACGACGTAGACGACGTCGGCGCCGTAGGAGTCGAGCTTGGCGGCTTGCTCCGCGAGCGGCTCGGCCTCCAGTTTGTGGCTCATCATCAGGAAGCACATGACGTTGAGGCCCTTGTCTTTTGCCCACTCGACGGGTTGCTGGCCGCAGTCGGCTTCGGTGCAGTGCACCGCCACCCGCACCGTCGTGATACCGGCGTCGATGGCCCCCTGCAGCTCGGTGAGGGTGGCGATCCCGGGGACATACAGTGCGGCGATGTCGGCATTTTCCACGGCACCGACCGCCGCCCGCACGTACTCCGGGTCGGTGGCGGCGGCGAACCCGTACTGGATCGACGAGGCGCCGAGCCCGATACCGTGGGCCACCTCGATGGTGGAGATGCCGGCCCGGTCGAGGCCGGCGGCGATGGCTGCGACGTTGTCGGTGGTGAACTGGTGCGACACGCTGGACATGCCGTCACGCAGCGTCGTGTCGACCAGGGTGACCTTACGGTCCGGATTGATCGGGGTGGTGGTCATTTCGCGGCTCCTGTCACGAGGTTCTGCTGGGCCATCACGTCGGCGACGCGCACGGCGGCTGCGGTGATGATGTCGAGGTTGCCCGCATAGGTGGGCAGGAAATCCCCGGCACCAACGACTTCGAGCATCACGGTGACGAGATCGCCGTCGACGTCAATGAGTTTCAACGAGTAGCCGGGAACATACCGTTGCACCTCGGCGACCATGTCGATCACTGAGCGTTCGATGGAGGCGGCGTCGGGATTGCGGACCTTGGCATAGACGGTGTCCCGCATGTTCATCGGCGGCTCGGCCGGGTTGATCACCGAGATCGCCTTGGCCTTGTCGGCGCCGGCGACCTGCACGAGAGCTCGCCCAGTCTTCTCACTGAACTCGCTGAGGTTTTGCCGCGTCCCCGGTCCGGCGCTCTTGGACGCGATGGCAGCGACGATCTCCCCGTAGGACGCGTCGGCGGCCTGATCGATGGCGTACAGGATCGGGATGGTCGCCTGTCCGGCGCAGCTGACCATGTTGACGTTCGGCGCGGTGAGGTGGTCGGCCAGGTTGACCGCCGGCACCACATATGGTCCGACGGAGGCCGGAGTGAGGTCGATCGCGGTGATCCCGGCTTCGGCGTAGCGCGGTGCGGCAGCCGCGTGGATCTTGGCCGAGGTGGCTTCGAACACCAGGTCCGGCAACTCCGGCTGGGCCAGCAGCCAGTCGACGCCGCCGGCCGACGTCTCCAGCCCGGCGCCGTGAGCCCGGGCGATCCCTTCGCTGTCCGGGTCGATACCGACCATGTAGCGCGGCTCGATGTGGTCGGATCGCAGCAGTTTGTACATCAGGTCTGTCCCGATGTTGCCCGACCCGACGATCGCGGCGGTCAACCGACTCATGTCTTCTCCTCTACTCGCGGATGCGTTGAGCACGACGCTAGGTACTTGGTCCCGGTCACCGGGCTCCTCGACAACCAGCCCGGACGAATCGCTCCGATCATCGGGTCTTGTTCGGCATGCCCGAACAGCAGTGACCCCAGTCACAGCGCCCCGGCATGCTCGTCACACCCACCCCAATGGACGGCCCCAGGTCGGGTGCCGAACGAGTTACCAACAGGAGAACCGATGAGCGAGAACCCCGCCCGTTTTGATGTCGCCCACTTGGCGCGGTGTGAACTCTTCAGCCCGAAGCCGCAGGAGACCGAAGACTTCTTCACGCGGTTCCTCGGGATGTACGTCACCCAACGCGAAGGCCAGTCGGTGTTCCTGCGCGGCTACGAGGACCCGTACCAATGGAGCCTCAAGATCACCGAATCCGATCAGGCGGGCATGGGGCATGCGGCGATGCGCACCAGCTCGCCGGAGGCACTCGAACGCCGCGCCGCGTCGCTCAAGGACGGCAACATCGACAGCACCTGGCACGAGGACGAGTTCGGGTACGGCAAGACGCTCTCCTACCGGACCGCTGACGGACACAACTTCGCGCTGGTCTGGGAGGCCGAAAAGTACGTCGCCCCTCCGGAATTGCAGAGCAAGATTCTGACCCGCCCGTCGAAGAAGCCGCTGCAGGGAATCCCGGTCAAGCGCATCGACCACCTCAATCTGATGGCCTCTGACGTGACCCCGCTCAAGACCGAGTTCGAGCGGCACCTCGGCTTCCGGACCACCGAGCGTGTCGTCGACGGCGACGTCGAGATCGGTGCCTGGATGAGCTCGAACTTGCTCGGCCACGAGGTGGCGTGCATGCGCGACTTGACCGGGGGCCGTGGCAAACTGCACCATCTCGCCTTCTACTACGGCAACGGTCAGCACAATATTGATGCGGCAGAGATGTTCCGCGAGTACGACATTCAGATCGAGGCCGGCCCCGACCGTCACGGCATCACCCAGGGTCAGTTTCTCTACGTCTTTGAGCCAGGTGGTAATCGCATTGAGCTGTTCGGTGAAGCCGGCTTCCTGCACATGGATCCCGACGCCCAGACCCAGACCTGGCAGATGGCCGACATAGACACCGGCCTGGCGATTGGTGGCGCGAAACTGCCATGGGAGACCTACTTCACCTATGGCACCCCGAGCCCGCTTTCACTCGATCGGCACATCGAGACATTCGCACACTTCGGTCCCGGCCAGGAGCCGCCGGTCGTTGAGGCGGCCGAGAACAACACCCCGATCGAGATCGATCACTCGCGTGCGGTCGCAGGTGCGCCGGTGTAGAGGCTTTTGGGAGCCGCGGCCGGGTCAGAAGTGCCCCGCCGATCGACCGTGCGGCGAAGAACACCGAGGCACCCCGGCCCCGACGTCGTCTGCGAAGCGGACCATCCCTGCCTCAGCGCGCGCGCCTGGGCACGGGTCATCTGATCGTTCGCCTCCCGGTACGCCATCCGAGCGAGGCCATGTACAGCGCCAGTAGTCGTCAGGCAGCGCGAAGTATCGAGGGCTTCCGGGCACGATGCCCGGCGCGTGCCGGGTGACCCCTTGATCTGGGCCAACGGGCGCAAACACGCGAAAGCACCCAGGGTGGCGACCGGCCCCGCAGCGGCAGTCGGTCGTAGGGTTTCGTCGGTCAGGCGGACCGCGGAACCGCGGCGAGCGAACCCTGTCCGATCCACTCAGAACAATTCGACGTCGCGCTCTCCTGCGGGGGCTGG
>NZ_BAFC01000093.1 GCF_000248055.1 Gordonia sputi NBRC 100414
CCCGCGGTCCCGGCCGCCTCGCTGGTGAGGCGGGCAACAAACTCGCGGGCCGCAGCGTCTGCGGCAACCACGTCGGCGGGATCGACCTCGGAAGCCTCCAACGCGATCGGATCGATCACGCTCGACGCATCGTCGTCGGTGAGGGTTGAGCCTTGCGGACTGCGGCTTGATTCGATCATGCTCGCCTCTTTCTCGTTCTCGCCTGTTCTCGCCCCTTGCTCATGGTCTCAGATCGGGGGCCTCGATGATCAGTCGGTGGCATATCACTCTGTGGCATACGAGTCGGTGACACATCACTTGGTGGCCGGCAGATGCTCGAGTGATCGAGCGACGGCACCGGTCAATTGGTGGTGAGCGTCCCCAGTGTCACCGACGCTGTGCGGGTCTGCCCATCCGCCACGTAGGTGACCGTCACCTTCTCGCCGGGTGCGTGCGAGCGCACCGCGGCGACCAACGCATCGCCCGACGCGATGTTCCTGTCGTCGAGTTTGGTGACGATCGCGTTCTTGGGGATACCCGCCTGCGCGGCAGGCCCACCGGCCGTGACGTCGGAGATCACAGCACCGGGCGTGCTCGCGGGACTGTTCGGCCGCACCGACACCCCGAGGCTGGCATGTGTCGCCTTGCCGCCGTTGTTACGGAGTTCGTTGGCGACGCGGATGGCCTGGTCGATCGGGATCGCGAAGCCGAGGCCGATACTGCCGCTCTGCTGCTGTTCGGATGCACCGAGCGATGCGATCGCGGTGTTGATGCCGATCAGGGCGCCCCTGGCGTTGACCAGAGCGCCACCCGAGTTACCCGGATTGATCGCGGCGTCGGTCTGAATGGCGTCGATCACCGACGTCGTGCCGCCGTCGCGCGAGGTTGATACGGGACGGTTCAACGCGCTGATGATGCCCGTGGTGACGGTTCCCTGAAGCCCGAGGGGTGCGCCGATCGCGATGACCGACTGCCCGACTGCAAGGTTCTTCGACGTTCCGACATTGATGGGTAGCAGGTCGTTCTTCTCCACCTTGATCACCGCGATGTCGGAGATCGAGTCGGCGCCGATCAGTTTCGCCGCTGCGCGCGTGCCGTCTTGGAAGTTCACCTGGATCGCCGACGGCTTGCCGCTGCCGGATGAACCGGCGACCACGTGGTTGTTGGTCATGATGTATCCGTCTTCGGAGAGGATGACGCCCGATCCCTCGCCCGCCTCCGAGCCGCTGACCACATCGATCGACACCACGGAAGGGAGCGTCTTGGCGGCGACCTCCTGCACTGACCCCGCTGGCGCGGCAGCAACGCTTTCGCTGTTGGTGTTCGGATCGCCGCCAAGCGGCGCCGAACTGCTCGACGTCGAATCATCGTCGGAGACCTTTGCTCCGACGACGCCGCCGATTCCGCCTGCGACCAAACCGATCACCAGTGCGCCACCGACAAGCGCAGCGATGAGCCCGCCGCGCGACTTCTTGGGCGGCGTCGGCTCACCCGCGTCAGGTGCGTCGAATCCTGTCGGAGGCCCCGGAGGCCCGGGCGGCGTCGTCGAACCCGTTGCGCTCCACGCCTGGTTGGGCTGCTGGCCCGCAGGTGGTCCGTAATACTGCTGCGTCGGTGGTGCACCGAAGCCCTGCTGCCCGCCCGGACTCTGCTGAGAATCGCCGTGACCCGAGCCGTACGCGGGAAATCCACCGGTATGCGGGTCGTTTCCGTACGGATTTCCCCCGTGCGGGCCTCCACCTGTCATCGTCGTGCTTCTTTCCTCGCCTTGTTCGGACCGCGCCTTGGCAGACCGCGGACCCATCGACCGATCTTCGACGCCGGACCGCACTTCCCGTCCGGCGCTCACTTGTTGCTCAACACTATTGGACCGTCTGCTCGCGTAGGTAAGCGATAGGCCGGAAGTGTCGTCTCCCGAAACTATTGACGAATCACCTTCGGTGAAGGTTCCACCGGAGTCGGGCGACCGGGCAGAGTCATCGTGATCATCGCGCCACCGAGACTCGACTGATCAGCGCGGACGGTCCCACCCATCCGGTCGACGACCTGCCGCACAATCGCGAGGCCGAGTCCCGAACCTGGCATCGACCGCGACTGCGTCGACCGATAGAAGCGTTCGAACACCAACTCCCGATCCTCCGGCGGGATACCAGGACCCGCGTCGGAGACGGAGAACTCGGCTGTGCCGGTATCGAGCTGTCGCAGCGTCACGAGTACCGAACGCCCACGCGGACTCCACTTGGCTGCATTGTCGAGGACGTTGACCACCGCACGCGAGAGCCCGTGCTGCTCACCGAATACGAACCACGGCTCGAGATGCACCTCGAATTCGACGTCAACGCGGCGTCGACGTACTCGCTCGAGCGCTGTCTCGACGAGTTCGTCGAGGTCGACCTCCTCGAAGACCACCTCGGGGGTGTCCTCGCGCGCGAGGTCGACGAGATCGCCCACCAGAGTGGACAATTCCTCGATCTGCGCCACGATGTCGGAGCGGAGTTCGATCATGTCGGCCGCGGGCACCGCGGGCGCGCCGGGTTCGCTTGCGGCCATGAGCAATTCGAGATTCGTGCGCAAAGACGTGAGCGGAGTACGCAATTCGTGGCCCGCGTCGGCAACGAGTCGCGCCTGCTGGTCACGCGACTGAGCCAACGCGCGCAGCATGGTGTTGAAACTCTCGGTGAGACGCGCCAATTCGTCGTTTCCCGCCACCGGGATCGGGGTGAGGTCCTGCGTGCGCGCGACCCGTTCGGTCGCGCGAGTGAGTCGGGCGACCGGTCGAAGACCCGCACGCGCGACCGTCATACCCGCAATCGCCGCGAGCGCGACGCCGCCACACCCCACGACGAAGAGGACCCACGCGAGTCGTTTGAGGACACGATCGGTGTGCAGCAGACTCTGCGCGAGGATGAGGGTGTTGCCGTCGTCGAGTTTGCGTGCGAGTACCCGTTGGTTGTTGACGGTCCGCAGACTCTGCAGGTTGTTCCCCGGATTCGACGGCGAGCGCGCGACTTTGCGCTCCACATCCTCGAACGGCACCGAGCCGACGAGGTAGGTTTGCCCGCTCGGTTTCACCAGAGCGAGAGAAATGTTGGTGGAGAACACCGTTCCCGCCACCAGCGACTCGGGCCTGTCGTTGAGTGTCCCCATCTTCGCGAGCGCGGTCATGCCGTCGGCGCGGGACTCGAGCTGGTTGTCGACCTCGTTGTACATCGCTCGGTACACCACGAAGTACGCGGCAGCGGCCATCAGGCCCACCGAGACCAAAACGACCGTCGCCGACAACAACGTGACGCGCAGGCGCAGCGAGACCAACCTGGTCAAGGGCATCGGGTCGCGCATTTCGCCCGACTTGCCCTCCGGACGCACCCGCAACCACATCCGTGCGAGGCGGAGTCGAAGCACAGACGGCACTACGGCGGCGTCTCACGTAGCACGTAGCCGACGCCGCGCACGGTGTGAATCAGCCTCGACTCGCCGTCGGCTTCGGTCTTGCGACGCAGGTATCCGACGTAGACCTCGAGCGCGTTGCCCGATGTCGGGAAGTCGTAGCCCCACACCTCTTCGAGGATGCGGCTGCGGGAGAGCACCCGACGGGGATTGGCCATCAGCATCTCCAGCAGCGCGAACTCGGTGCGGGTGAGGCTGATCTGGCGTTCGCCGCGCGAGACGTCGCGGGTCACCGGGTCGAGCGAGAGGTCGGCGAAGGTGAGCGCCTCCGAATCGGCGTCTTCCTCGGGTGCCGCGCGGCGCAGCAGTGCGCGCAGTCGCGCGAGCAGTTCTTCGAGAGCGAATGGCTTGGGCAGGTAATCATCGGCGCCGGCGTCGAGGCCGGAGACCCGCTCGGAGACGGTGTCGCGTGCGGTGAGCACCAGGATCGGCAGGTCGTCGCCGGTCGATCGGAGTCGGCGACACACCTCGAGACCGTCGAGCCGGGGCATCATCACATCGAGAATCGCCACGTCGGGCCGCTCGGCCACGATCTTCTCCAGCGCTTCGATGCCGTCACCCGCGGTGTCGACGGTGTATCCGTTGAACGTCAGCGAGCGGCGCAGCGACTCGCGGACCGCCCGGTCGTCGTCGACAACAAGAATGCGCATGTAGACAGTCTTATCGACTTCGACTGAGAACCCGCTGAGCAACGCGCCGATTACCGACAACTTCGTGACACTTCGCGGCCTTCGGCGGGTTGAGCATGCTTCGCAAACGTTTTTACCTGTCCGCAACCGCTCGCTCACGGAGCCGCACCCGAACGGTCGGACACTTGCGCGATGACAACAGACATCGCACTCGCGGAGGGCCCGGTCGAGTCGTCGAAAACACCGTGGTACCGATCGATGTTCATCTGGTTGCTGGTGGCGATCGTCGCGGGCATCGTCGTCGGGGCGGTGTGGCCGGACTTCGGCTCGGCCCTCAAACCGCTGGCAGACGGTTTCATCAAGCTGATCAAGATGTTGATCGCACCGATCATCTTCTGCACGGTGGTGCTCGGCATCGCCCACGTCGGCGACATGAAGGCCGTCGGGCGGATCGGGGTCAAAGCACTCATCTACTTCGAGGTCGTCACCACGTTTGCCCTGATCTTCGGGCTCGTGATCGGCAACATCGTCAAACCCGGTGCCGGTTTCAACGTGAACCCCGAAACCCTGGCGACCGGAGCCGAAGCCGTCGCGAAGAAGACCAGCAACGGCGAACTCCCCCACACTGTCGAGTTCTTGATGAACATCATCCCGACGTCGGCGATCTCCGCCTTCGCCGAGAACGAGTTGCTGCAGGTGCTGTTCTTCGCGGTCCTCTTCGGACTCGCGCTTGCCAAGATCGGCGAGAAGGCGCCCATCGTGCTGGGGTTTGTCGATCAGTCCAGCCACGTCTTCTTCACCATGATCGGCTGGATCATGAAGCTGGCTCCGCTCGGAGCATTCGGCGCGATGGCGTACATCATCGGCCAGTACGGCATCTCGTCACTGGGCAGCTACGGCAAACTCATCGCGTGCTGCTACCTCGCAGCGGTGCTGTTCATCCTGGTTCTCGGGGTGATCGTCCGGGTCTTCGCGGGCGTCAACCTGTGGAAGTTCATCGTCTATATCAAAGACGAGCTGTTCGTCGCACTCGGCACCGCGTCGACGGAAGTGGTGCTGCCGCGCATCATGACCAAGCTGACCTACGCGGGGTGTTCGCGGTCCGTCACGGGACTCGTTGTCCCGACCGGCTATTCGTTCAACCTCGACGGCGCGACCCTGTACCTCTCGATCTGTGTGCTGTTCCTCTCACAGGCGATGGGCGTGCACCTCAGCCTCGGCGAGCAGTTGACCGCGATGCTGGTGCTGATGCTGACGTCGAAAGGCATGGCGGGAGTACCCGGTTCGTCGTTCCTGGCATTGTCAGCCACGATCTCGGCCATCGGTCACGGATCGATTCCCGTTGCGGCCGTTGCCCTTCTGCTCGGCGCCGACCGCATCATGGACTCGATGCGGGTGTCGGTGAACCTGATCGGCAACTGCGTCGCCACCTTCGTCGTCGCCGCATGGGAGGGCGAACTCGACAAGGAGAGAATGGCACTCGTGCTCGCCGGCCAACCTGTCCCCCCGCTCGAGGAAACCAACCCGATCACCGGCGAGAAGCAATTGCTCCCCGAGGAGGAAGGGCTCGGCCTGCACACCGTCGAAGCCGAAACCAAGCAGGACTGAACCGCGCCGAAACCAAGCAGGACTGAACCGCGCAGAACTGAGAGTTGCAGGGCTGCACGGTTTCAGCGCAGGAAACGTCGAATGTGCTCGGCTGCTACCGCTTACGCCAGCCCGCAGCGCCGACCATGTCGCCCACGCGGGTGAACTTCACTCGCGGACGGCCTTGTTCGGAGCCGCGTCGACGTTCGATCCGGTCGATTGCGCGCATACCGCGATAGCCGATGACGTGGCGAGTTCGCTTGCGTAGCAACGAGCTGAACTCGCCGGGCTGACGCGTGGTACGACTCAGCTTGCCGTCGACCGCGTCGCGGATGAAGTCCTCGACCGTCAACTGGGCGCACTTCTTGTTCGCCCCGATGCCGCCACTCGGACCGCGCTTGGCCCAGCCGAGCACGTACGAACCGGGAATGATCTCGCCCGAGTCGTCGAGCATCCGTCCGTCGACGTTCGGGAACAGTCCACGAGCGTCGTCGAAAGGAAGTCCCGCAATGGGAACCGAGCGGTATCCGATGCTGCGCACGGCGAGGTCGGCGTCGATCCGATGCGTCTGCCCGCCGGTAGTGACGGTGACGCCTTCGACGCGCTCGTCACCGAGTATCTCGTCGGGAGTGCTGTGGAACAGGAACACGATTCGTCGGTGGTCGGGGTCCGCAGGCCCGGTCAGGTCGGGAACTCCGGCGCCGTCGGCGTCGTCGACGACGAGCACCTCGACACCCGGAATCGTCGACAGCGCACGGTATTCGGCCGACGTGTAGGCCGCGTGCGCCTGATCTCGACGACCGAGCAGGACAACCTCGTGGACGTTCTGCTGCTCCAGGATGCCCAGTGCGCGGTCGGCAATGTCGGTGGTGGCCAACAGTTCCGGTGGCGACACGAGGATTCGCGCGACGTCGAGGGCCACGTTTCCGGTTCCGACGATCACGGCGCGTCCGCTCGCCGGATCGGCGTCGGTCGAGCGACGGATCGGCGGAGCAGCGTCGGCGCCGGGCACCGCGTTGTACCAGGCGACGAGTTCGGTCGCCGACGTCGAGCCAGGCAGGTCCTCACCCGAAATGCCAAGGCGTCGTGACTCACTCGCGCCGACCGCGTAGAACACGGCGTCGAAGTGCTCGGCGAGTTCGGCGGGCGTGATCTGACCCTCCGACTCGCCGACCTCGACATTGGTCGCCATCGTGACGCGCGGGTCGCGGTAGAGCAGATCGAATCCGCGCAGGACGCCCTTGGTGCCGGGATGGTCGGGGGCGACGCCCGCGCGAACCAGGCCGCCGGGCGTGGGCAATTTGTCGATAACGGTGACCGAAGCCTCGGTGCGGTCGAGCAGCGTACGCAGCGCGTAGCCGCCCGACGGTCCGGTGCCAACCAGCGCAACACGAAGTCCCGCAGGCAATTTCGGAATCTCGGGGTAGACAACGTCAGACCAGCCCGACTTCACGTCCGGGTTGTTCTTGTAGTAGTCGGCGTTGATCTCGATGAAGACCTTGTCCCTGGTGCCGAGGTTCTCGGCCGGGAAGATCGCGTCGACAGGGCACGCGTCTGCACATGCACCGCAGTCGATGCAGGCCTGCGGATCAATGTGCAGGATGTCGGAGGTGCCGAAACCGCGCTCCTCCGGCGTCGGATGAATGCAGTTGACCGGACACACGGATACACATGCTGCGTCGCTGCAGCAGGACTGAGTGATGACGAACATCAGAGCATGTGCACTTTCCGGTAGTAGTACGCGGCGGGCTTGGTCAGGAGGCCGACCTCGTCGAGGAACTCCATGAGGTGCGCACAGCTACCGCGGATCATCGAGTGGAAGTGCGAGTTGGTATTCATCTCTGCGACAGCACGATCGGCGTCGAGCCCGGCGTCGACGAAGGCCTGACGCTGCACGAGGCTCGACACGATGAAGTAGCCACCGAGCGCGACGTAGAGCGCGCTGAACTGACGGCGGAACCAGCCGACACCCTTCATCGAATCGCGGACCTCTTCACGCGCGAACTTCATGTGGCGCGACTCTTCGAGGACGTGAATCTCGTTGACGGTACGGATGAACGGAAGCACGCGCTCGTCGCGCATGCAGCCGCGCTGGAAGACGTCGAGGACCTCTTCGGCGACCAGGATGCCCGCGAACGCGACCTCGTCCTTGGCGGTGCGCTTGAACAGCTTGCCCGCGCGACCGACCCACTTGGTGGGCTTGTACGACGTGCCGACCATCTTCTCCGACGCCTTGGCGAACATGATCGAGTGACGGCACTCGTCGGCGATCTCCGTGAGCGCGAACTGGAACTCATTGCTGTGATAGGCGCCGAGGTACTGGTCGCGGATGACCATCTCCTGCAGGATCATCTCGAACCAGATTCCGATATTCATGATCGACGCGAACTCGTGACGCGTCACCGAGATCCGCTGTTCCTCGGTCATCTCGTCCCAGTAGTCCGTGCCGTAGAGCGACGACCACTCCGGGCTGCACCCGTACTTGGTCGGGTCCATCGGAAGACTCCAGTCGATCTCCGTCATGGCGTTGCGCGAGAGCCGCGCCGCCGACGCAAGGAGACGCTCGGACACGACGTCGGCACCCTCGTCACGAAGACTCACGACGTTGCCGACGACGTCGTCGGTGGGTTCGGTGCGGTCCATTGCAGCAGTCATGGTGCTCGACTTCCCATCTCCGCCTGCGGCGGAACTCGGCGACCTGAATTTCAGTGGCACAGCGGTGAGGTGTTGACCCTCAGTTTTGTATCAACGACTAATGTCATATCAACGTTTGTTGTCAAGATAGCACCCAGGTGTGAGGTAGTAAACAACTCGGACATCTATACTGGCGAGTAAGTTACGGAAGCGGAACGTCGTCGCAGTTCAGAAGGGCAGGAACCTCATGTCATCGATCTTCATCACCGGTGGGGCCGCGGGTATCGGCCTGGCCACGGCGGAGCGTTTCGCACGCGAGGGGTGGACCGTCGGCGTGTACGACGTCGACAACGACGCGCTCGACAAGGTGAAGGCGAACCACCCCGATTTCATCACCGGCAAGATCGACGTCCGCGACCCCAAGGAGTGGGACGACGCCCTCGCCGACTTCACAGCACACACCGGCGGAACCCTCGACGTCCTCGACAACAACGCCGGCGTGCTCACCGAGGGCAAGCTCGCCGACATCTCCCCCGACGCCGTGCGTCGCCAGATCGACATCGACGCCCTCGGCGTGACGCTGGGAGCTCAGGCCGCACACAAGTACCTCAAGAAGACGCCGGGCTCGCACCTGGTGAACATCGCCTCGGCGTCGGCGATCTATGGGCAGCCGGGCATCGCCACCTACAGCGCCAGCAAGTTCTACGTCGCGGGACTCACCGAGGCACTCGAGCTCGAGTGGGAACCCGACGGCATCCGCGTCGTGAGCATCTGGCCGCTGTGGGCCAAGACCGCGCTGGCGGCCAACGGCGCCAAGTCGACCAAGACGCTGGGCGTGCGGATCACCCCCGAGCAGGTCGCCGACAAGATCTGGGAGTCGGTCCATCCCACCAAGAATGATCTGCGGCTGCACCGCACGAGTTACTCCGTCGGCACCCAGACGCTCTTCCTGGGCAACGCGGCAAAGTTCATCCCCAACTCGCTCAACCGACTGGTGAACAAGGTCATCGCTCAGTAGTCACCCGAGACGGGCGGTGAGAGGTGTATCGCCGCCCGTCACCCGCGACGACGCCGGTTGTAGCCGACGCCGCGTGGCGCCATCGGCAGCCGCCAACCGAGGACGAGCGCAACCAGGCGTAGCAGTGCGCCGACGATGAGTCCTGCGATGACCCAGACCTGCGACGGCAGGTCGGAGTACGTTCTGCCGATCGCGACTACCGCGGCAGCGACGATTGCGGGCACCGCGTAGAGATCGGCTGGTTGCAGGAGCAACGGAATCTCGTTGGCGAGCACGTCGCGCAGGACGCCACCGCCGATCGCCGCGAGCATCCCGATGAGGGTTGCGGCGAAGGCGTGCGCGTGATGGTCGATCGCGATACTCGCGCCGGTGGCGGCGAACAATCCCATGCCGATCGCGTCGAGGACAACGATGGTCCGACGCAGCAGCGCAAACGACGGATGAAAGATCACGGTCACCAGCGCGGCGATCAGTGCTGTCGTGACGGGGACCCAATTGTCGAGCGCCGAGGGCGGGGTGATGCCGAGCAGAAGATCGCGCAGAATGCCGCCGCCGACTCCGGTCAGCACCGCAACCGTCGCGATCCCCCAGATGTCGAAGTCCTTTCGGATTCCGACCAACGCTCCCGACGCAGCGAACACCCCGATACCCGCGATGTTCAAGATCGCAAGCAGCATCGGCACCTCGCTTTCACGGCGACCACCCGCGCTTTCACGGTGTACTTCCGCACTGGAGGACTTTCACGGCGTAGTTCCGGAGGAGTGCACATCCAGGCGTACTTCCACAGAACAGCACAACTGCCGCAACGTCTGGGACGTTGCGGCAGTTGTGCTGGATTAAGTCGCTGAGGTTATGTCGCGATCAGCGGCGGTCGAGATCGATGATGCCAGCGCGCGCAGCCTTGACCAGACGACGCGGGATGCGCTGAGCGACACCGTTCACCTTGACCTCCTGCAGCGCGGGGTTGTCCGCTTTCCACTGCGAACGACGGCTGCGGGTGTTGGCCCGCGACATCCGGCGCTTCGGTACAGCCATGGTTGTGCCCTTCTCTACTGTGTCCTTACGGACTGTGTCTCACTGTGGTCCTCGCGGACAGGTCACTGTGGTCCTCGCGGACCTGCAACCGTGGCCCTCGCGGACCGTGCCCTCAGGTCGTCCGTTCTCCACAGAGTGGGGCGTCGACCGGCGTGGTGGACGTGCCACGCAACCCTCGGGCGCAGCACGCAACCTCTCTAGACTACCGGTCGCGCGGTCAACCTCCAAAACGACGGGAGTGAATGGCGCCGACGTCGGGCGCGATCAGCCTCTGTCAGTACGTCGAGCTGTCGCTCAGATCCCAGTTGCCCGAGCTCAAGAACGCAATCCAATAGATGACCCCGATGACCACGCCGATCGCGCCGATGATGATGCCCGCGAGTGCCATCCCGTCGCCCTTCTGGGTTCCATTGGAGGCACTGATCTGTTTACGCGCGACGAAACCCAGCACGATGCCCACCGCCGGGACCACGATGGTGAAGCAGCACGCAAGGGTTCCGACAATCGACACGATCAGCGACGCGATCGCCATACCGTTCGTCGT
Organism: Gordonia sputi NBRC 100414; assembly: GCF_000248055.1. Taxonomy (GTDB): domain Bacteria; phylum Actinomycetota; class Actinomycetes; order Mycobacteriales; family Mycobacteriaceae; genus Gordonia; species Gordonia sputi. The sequence goes on from NZ_BAFC01000093.1 coordinate 10,874, forward strand.
CTGCCCCGCTGGATAGCCGGGCTGACCGTACGCGGGCTGACCGTACGCGGGTTGTCCGTACGCCTGCTGGCCATAGCCGGGCTGACCGTACGAGGACTGGCCGTAGGGCGGTTGACCGTACGGTGACTGCCCGGACTCGGCGGACGACTGACCGAAACCCTGCGGCGTGCCGTAGTCGGGCTGCGCCGAGGACTGGCCGTACTGGGGCGTCGAGCCGTAGTCGGGGGTCGAGCCGGGTGTCTGGCCGGGTGTCTGACCGTAGTCGGGTGTCTGGCCGTATTGCGGAGCCTGCGAGCCGGAGCCGTAGTCGGGTGTCTGGCCGTACTGCGGAGCCTGCGAGCCCGAGCCGTAGTCGGGCGTCGAACCGTACTGCGGCGGCTGGTACGTCGACTCGCCCTGCGAGGGCGGGCCGTAGGCGGAGGGGTCGAACTTGGTCGTCGGAGGCTCAGGTGATCCGCTGCCGGCCGGCGGAGTTGAACCCGAGGCCCCCGAACCCGAGGCCGCTGAACCAGAGGCCCCCGAACCAGCTGAGCCGGAGCTTGGCCGCTTGATCAGCGAGGTGGCATCGTCGCTCGGCGTCGACCCAGGTGCGTCGGCGCTGGGTGAGCCGGAAGCGTCGGAGCCGGTCGAGTTCTGGTCTGGGCGCTCTGGATCCGATGCGCTCGAACCTCCATACGGAGTGGACATCTGCGTTCACCTCTCTGGGTTCGCCCCTTTGGGTTCCCTCGTTGGGATCGCCGTCGGCGTTATCGCCGCACCGACCGTACTGTCAGAGGGACCGGGCACGCCCCGCAGGGCGTGGTCACTCCAATGCTGCCGCCAGCTTAGTGAAAAGCGCACAAGCCCGGCTGCATACACTCATCCGAGTGTCAGGCGTCGTCTCAGGTTTCACCGTCATCTTCATTCTGGTGGCCATCGGATTCGCCCTGGGCCGGACGCAGATCCTCGGTGAACACGCCCATGACGTGCTGTCGCGACTGGTGTTTTTCGTCTGCACGCCGGCGCTGCTGTTCTCGTCGCTGGTGACCTCCGACCTCTCGGTCATCTTCTCGTCGACGCTCGTCATCGCAGGAGTCTCGGCGTTTGCGACCGGAACGCTCTACATCGTGATCGCGCGCGGGGTGCTGCGACGTCGCGAGGTGCCGGAGCTGACCATCGGCGCGCTCTCGTCGTCGTACGTCAACAGCGTCAATCTCGGTCTACCGATAGCGATCTTCGTTCTCGACGACGCCTCGTTCATCGCGCCGTTGCTGCTGTTTCAGATTCTGATCTACTCGCCGCTGGCGTTGGGCGTCCTCGACGTCACCGCGTTGGACCGCACCGCGGGAAAGTCGGTGCTGCGCGACACCCTGCGACTCCCCCTGACCAACCCGATCGTGATCGGCGGGCTGATCGGAGTGGTCGTCTCGCTGATCGGGTGGCATCCGCCCACCGCGATCCTCGAACCGATGAAAATGCTCGGCAGTGCGTCGGTGCCCGCGGCGCTCCTGGCATTCGGAATGTCGCTGACAGGCGTGCCGCTGTTCAAGAAGGGGCAGAGTCCGCGGCGCGAGGTCGCACTCGCGACCGTACTCAAGATGCTGTTCATGCCCACGTTGGTCTACGTGATCGCGCGATGGGGGTTCGGCGAGTCAGGACACACGTTGTTCGCACAGGTCGTGATCGCGGCGCTGCCGACCGCCCAGAACGTGCTGGTCTACGCGACGCGGTACCGGCGGGGGCAGGTACTCGCGCGCGACACCGCACTGCTCACCACCCTGGTATCGATCCCCGTCATCGCGGTGATCGCGTGGTTGCTGGCCTGAGCGACCGAGTTGCGGCGGAATCCCCTCAGTTGCGTGGGACGCTCGGGGGCATTTTTGTACCCCTGTGTCCCACGCAACTCGAGCCAGATCGTCAGTCGACGTCGACGGACCCGGTCGCGAACTCGCCCGCGGCACCGAGCGCGATCTCTTCTTCACGCTGGTGCGCCGTCAGGTGGTGCGGGCTTCGACGTGGAATCCCGAAGGCCGCGAGCAGGGCAGCGAGCGCGAACGCTCCGGCGCCGAGCAGGAACGCGGCGCGGTAGGCGTTCTCCGTCGGAAGCGAGACCGCGGTGCCACCCACGACGTGAATCGCGACCTCGGCAGCGAGCACGGTGATGATGACCGCGCTGCCGATCGCGCCACCGACCGTGCGCATGATGGAGTTGATCGAATTGGCGATGCCGGTTTCATGCGGCTCGACATTTTCGACCAGGAGCGCAGGCATGGCCGAATATGCCGCGGCCACAGCCACATTCGCAACGATGAGGCCGGCGATCATCTCGCCGGTGTTCTCGTGCAAGAAGGTCAGCATCAGCATTCCGACCACGCCGATCACGCTCGCACCGAGCAGCACGATGCGGGGACCCACACGGCCGACCAGTCCGCCCGCGACCGGGCCTACGAGGATCGACACGATCGCGCCGGGAAGCATGAACGCCACACTGGTCCGTAGGACAGAGGCGCCGAAGCCGTAGCCCGCCAACGCATCCGGCGTCTGCACGAAGTACGTCGCGCCGAGGAACACGCTGAACATCGCGAACCCGACGCACAGCGACGCGACGTTCGTGGCGAGAACTGCTCGCTGCTTGAGCAGGTCGACGGACACCAGCGGCTCGCCGCGTCGACTCTGCAGTATCCAGAAGCCGCCGAGCACGACGACGGCGGCGACGTAGAGGCCGATCACACGTGCCGACCCCCAGCCCCACGTGTGGCCCTGCGACGTCGGCAGCAGGAGGCACACCAGACCGATCGCGAGCACCAGCGCACCGAAGTAGTCGACGCGACCGCCCGTTCCCGGTCGAGACGGAATCGCGAAGATCACGAGCACCAGAACGACGGCCGACATCGCCACACACAGCCAGAAGATGCGCCGGTAGTCGGCGCCGCCCTGTGTCAGCAGACCTGTTGCCACGAGCGCCAGCCCGCTACCGACTCCCAACGACGACGCCGTGATCGCCATCGCCCCGGTGAGACGTTCGCGGGGCAGCTCCTGCCGCAGCACGCTGATCGCCAGCGGGAAGAGTCCGAAGCTCGCACCCTGCAACACGCGACCGACGATGAGCAAGTCGATCGAATTCGCCAGCGCCGCAATGAGACTGCCCACCAAGGTGATCAGCAGCACCGCGACGATCACTCGCTTGTGCCCGTAGACGTCGCCGAGACGCCCGAACAGCGGAGTGAATGCCGACGCCGCCAGCATCGTCGCCGTGGTCACCCATCCGACAGTCGTCAGCGAGACGCCGAGCTGCTCACCGATCTGCGGCAGCGCGGGCACCGCGAGGGTCTGAATCATCGAGAGCAACAGCACCGACGCCGCCGCGGCAACGACGATCAGTGCTGTCGACGAGCGCACCTTCGAGGGTGCCTGCTCCGGAGCTGCCGCTTGTGTCATACGGGACAATCTAGAACAAAATCGACGCTTCGTCGATTTTTGTCGACGACTAGTCGAAATTGTCCGGATTTCCTACTATGGAGGTATGACGACCAAGGCGCCCGACGATTCGCAGGCCAACCCGGCCCGCCGTAGAGGTGCTCGCACCAAGGGCGACGAGCGTGAAGATCAGATTCTGAGCGCGATGCGTTCACTTCTCGCCGACCATCCGATCGACGACGTCACCATCGACGACATCTCTTCTGCGGCAGGCATTTCACGAACGAGCTTCTACTTCTACTTTCCGTCGAAGCAGGCCGTCCTCACGACGCTCATGGAACGGATCTGGGACGACTTCGCCAGCACTCACGACTGGTTCGACGCCGTCGGACCCGACCCCGACGGCCTGCGCGAGCAACTCGACGCCGTCGCCGCGATCTGGCAGACGAACGGATCGATCATGGCGTGCGCAGCCCGGACCGGATACACCTCCGGTTACGCGCCGCTACAGGACTTCCTCGCGCGAGCACGCGCCCGATTCGTCGAACGACTCGCCGCCAAGATCGAGCGCGATCGATCAGCGGGGCTGGCGCCCGACGGTCCGCCCGCCGCCAATTTGGCAACCCTGGTGGCCGTGATGCGCGACGCAGGCCTGAGCGAACTGACATCGTCCGCGGGCACGGTCCCCGCGAGGGACGCGCTCGACACACTCACCGTTGCCATCCTGCGGATGATCTACGGTCGCATCGACTGACGACGCCGCGCGAGCGCGATCAACAGCACCGCGCGAGCGCGATCAACAGCACCGCGCGGGCACGATCAACAGCACCGCGATCAACGACGCTCCTTGCGCTTGACGTCCACCCCGCCCATCAACGCGAATCCGGTGACGTGGACCGTCGGAGCGCCGGGGCGCCCGGGCCCCTCGTCCTTGCTCTCGAATCCGCCCATGATGGCGAGACCACCGACCTCGAGGGCCACATCCGGCGGAACGATGACGTCGACGCCACCCATGATCGCCACACACTGGACAGTCAGCACGGGTTCGGTGAACTCGACCTCTCGCAGATCGATCTCGACGCCGCCCATGACCGCGGTCGCCTCGAGCTGATCAGCAACCGCCGCATGGCCTTTCAGCTCCGAGCCGGACATGATCGCAAGTCGATGCCGCACCGGCTTACGCCCCGACCCCGTGCCGGGACGCGTCACGCCCGTCGGGTACGGATCGCCGGGTCGCGGCAGGGGCACGCCGAGTTGTCCGACGGGAAGATCGTCGGTCAATGCGTCGAGATCGCCGAAAGTCTTTGCGGTAGAGGCCTTCAGCGCCCGCTCCTCGTATTCGCTCGGCGTCAGCGCGCCGCTGGTCATCGCCGCGGAGAGGATCTGGTGCACGAGTTCGCGGTCGGCGTCGGCCGCTCTGAGTCGGTGATCGGGCGCAGGCGTACCGCCGGGAGCCGCGGCCTCGTGCTGGGCGGGACCGAGCTTGGTCAGGTCGGGCTTGGCGGGCTCAGCGTTTGCCTGCTCAGCGTTGGCCGGCTCAGGCTTGCCCGACTCGGGCTTTGTCAGATCCGGCCCGGTCGATTCAGGAGCTGCCGGGTCATGCCCAGTCGAATCGGGTTCTGGCAGTTCGGGCTCTGGCAGTTCGGCGGGAACGCTCATACCGTCGACGTTAGTGATCGCATGCGGCGCCCGACACCCTGAAATACCCTGACTCGTCCCCTGATTTCTCCGAGATCCGCCCCACGCGCCGATCAGCCGCGGCGCGGACGCCGTGACCGCAGGTAGTCTCCAACCACCGCGGCGCCGAGTCCGTCGACGTCTGGGGCCACCACGCGACCGCCGATCCTGCGGGCGATCTGGTCCATGAAGTGCGCGAGGCCGGGGTCCTCGCCCAGCCGGAAGAACGTGACCTGCGCACCCATCCGTGCGACGTGGTCGAGTTCGCGCACGGTGAGCGCGATGGTCTGCGGGTGCGGCGGATAGAAGAAGAACGGCTCGCCGCTCGGGTCGAGGTGCGCGGTGGGCTCGCCGTCGGTGACGACGAGGACCACCGGCTGCGCGTTGGGAAATCTCCGCAGGTGCCGCTGTGCGAGCAACAGTGCGTGGTGCAGGTTGGTTCCCTGTTCCATCCGTGGCTGCAGCCCGGTGAGTTCGGCGATGTCGATGCTGCGGGCATATCGTCCAAACGCGATCACTTCGAGTTCGTCGCTCCGAAACCTGGTGGAGATCAAGTGATTCAGCGCGATCGCGGTCCGCTTCATCGGCGTCCAGCGACCCTCCATCTCCATTGAGAACGACGTGTCGACCAGCAGCACCACCGCGGCCTGTGTCCGCGCCTCGGTGTCGGCGACCTCGACGTCGCGGACCGAAATGTGCACACCGTCGCGAGCCATCGCCGACGGCGCGTTCACGGGATCGGAACTCTCGGAGATGGTGCGCAACACCGCATTCGAGACAGTTCTCGTGACATCCCACGGGTCGGTGTCGCCGAACTCCCACTCGCGCGTCGCCCCGGTAGGCTCGCCGAGCAATCCTGATTTGCGGGTCTGTCGGTCACCCCGACGCCCCGACATCTGGTCGGCGATGTCACGAAAGATGGTCTGCCCCAACTGCCTCATCGCCTTGGGGCTCAGCCGCAGAGTCCCGTCAGACGTGCGGTCGAAGAATCCCTGCTCGGTCAACGCCTTCTCGAGCTCGGCGAGTGTTCGGGCGTCGACCGCCGCCTGGTCGCCGAGTTGTCGTGCGAGGGCGTCGAGGTCGATGTCGTCCATGCGCGCGCCAGCGTACTGCTGCGAGAGTTGCTCGGAGAGCGCGTCGAGTTCGGAGATGTCGCGCAGCGCCGCCGCACCCTGCCCCAGTCCCATCTGCTGATCGCCCGAGAACGACTCGCCGCCATCCCAATCGAGGCCGGGCCTGGCCTCGCGCAGCGCCGAATCCATTTGCGCGAGTTGATTCATCAGGTCGGGTGACCCGAACGCCTGCTGCGCGAGCTGATCGAGCTCTGCTCGCTGTTCGGGCGTGAGCGAGTTGTAGAACTGCTGTGCCGCGGCGGCACGTTGCGCGAGCGAGTCGATGAGTTCTTCTGTGTTGCGCGGGTTTTCGGGGAAGTACTCGCCGTGATTGCGCATGAAGTCGTCGAATTGCTCAGCGGTGTCCTCGCCGCGATTGTGTGCGTCGAGAAGCTTGTTGAGGTCGGTGAGCATCTCGGAGATGGCCTCACGGTCCTGATCGGTGGCACCCTCGAGCGCTTCTTTCATTCCCGCGAAACGCTGGTCGAGCAGTTCTCGCCCGAGCAGATCCTTGATCTTCTCGAAGTCCTCGCGCGCCTGAGGACTCCGCCAGTTGTACTCCGACAGTTCCTCGACGGCCTGGGCGGTCGACGGCGGCAAACTCCCGATCTGCATCTCGGCGAAACGCGCGTCGTCGTCGAGGTCGCGTGCGAGTTGCTTGCGCTCCTCGAGTACCGCGCGGTCGAGGAGCTCGCGGATCTCATTGAACGTTCCGTCGAGGTTCCGTTGCTTCAACAGCTCCTGCCGCCGACGGTTGACCTCTTCGCGCAGCTTGTCCAGCCCGCGCATGTCCTGAGTCCCGCGCCGCAGGAATTCGCGCAACGCGCGCTGCGGCGACGCCCCCGCCATCACGTCGTCGCCGATCTCCTCGAGCGCTTCGCGGAGATCGACCGGCGGCGCAAGCGGGTCGGGGCCACCGGTGTACCGCTGATAGCGCGAACGGTGAAAGTTCTTCTGAGCCATGTGTATACGTCCAGCCCGATGTCGTACGGCCGAGATCAGCCGTAGATGGTCTGCCCCTCGTCGTCGGCTTCCTTGCCGATGCGACGGGCCAGAAATAGTCCCTCGAGCGCCAATTCGAGTGCGCTCGCACGCTCACCGTCGGCCTCGGCGTCGAGACGCTCGGCGATGCCGTCGAGGACACCGGCCGTCGTCTCGGGTGAGGGGATCGACGCCAAGAAGTCCGACGCCGTGACCCTGTCGCCGGTGACGACGGGCTCTCCGTTCTCCAGGGCGTCGACGAGCGGCGCCATGTCGATGCCGCCGAGGTGTGCGCGCACGGTGTCAGCGACGGATTTGCGGAGCAGGTGCTCGAGGATCTCGAGCTCGCGCCCCTCCTCACCCGACTCGAACTCGATCTTGCCGCGCAGCACCTCAATCACCGATTCGAGGTCGACGACGCGCGCAACGGGCACGTCCTCCCCGGTCACGGTGGCGCGATGCAACGCTGCGGCGGCGACGGTCTCTGCGGCCGCGATCGAGAACCTCGCCGAGACGCCCGACCGCTGATCGATCGACGGATGGTCACGCGCGTAGCGGGTGAAGCGGGCGAGGATCTCGGTGATGAACGTCGGAACCGTCGCCGTGAGGTCGGCTTCCTGCTCGATGACGGAGATCTCGTCGTCGAGTTCTAGTGGGTAATGCGTCCGGATCTCGGCGCCGAAGCGGTCTTTGAGTGGTGTGATGATGCGGCCGCGGTTGGTGTAGTCCTCGGGGTTCGCGCTCGCCATGACCAGCACGTCGAGCGGAAGCCGCAGCGTGTAGCCGCGCACCTGAATGTCGCGCTCCTCCATCACGTTGAGCATGGAGACCTGGATGCGTTCGGCAAGGTCGGGCAGCTCGTTGATGGCGACGATGCCGCGGTGCGCACGTGGAATGAGTCCGAAGTGAATGGTCTCCGGATCGCCGAGGCTGCGCCCCTCGGCCACCTTCATGGGGTCGATGTCGCCGACGAGGTCTGCAACGGAGGTGTCGGGTGTCGCGAGCTTCTCGCTGTAGCGCTGGCTACGGTGACGCCACTCGATCGGGAGCTCGTCGAGAAGTGCGGCCGCACGTCGAACCGACGCGGGCGTGATCGGCTCGTACGGATGCTCGCCGAGTTCAGAGCCCTCGATGACCGGCGTCCACTCGTCGAGCAAGCCGACCAATGTGCGCAGAATGCGCGTTTTGCCCTGACCGCGTTCGCCGAGCATGACCACGTCGTGGCCTGCGATCAGCGCACGCTCGAGCTGCGGGATGACCGTTGCCTCGAACCCGACGATTCCCGGCCACGGGTCGTCGCCCTCGCGAAGCGCGGTGAGCAGATTGTGGCGGATCTCGTCACGCACACTGCGCTGCACATGGCCGCTGGCACGCAGCTCACCGACGGTTCTTGGTGAGGGTGGGCGACTTTCGGTGGTTTGGGAGTTGGATGTGGTGAAGTTCTCCTCTGGCACCTTCTCCACGGTACTCCCGTCGACGTCGCGGGCGCCGGGTTCACGACTGCGTTCGCCGCTGGACTCAAGGACGCCAGGCGGGATCGCGACCGATGAATCCGACGAGCCGCGTGACCGGATCGGCGTCGTCGTCGACGGGCACCGCCGGTCCGTACTGACCTGAGGATCGCAGCAGCTCCTCGATACCGGTCATGCCGTCGAGCAGTCGTTGCGCGAACACGGGGTCGAGGTCGGGGGCGCGACCTCCCGCCGCCGCGAGATCCCACGTGTGCATGAAGACGTCGGCCGTATAGAACTGATCGACCGCGTCGGCGAGGCGATGTTCACCGACCATCGGGTGCGCGAAAGCCGAGTCCGACGACGGGCCGTCGAGCAATTCCCCGATCGCCGCGCTGCGCGCCTGCCAGGCGGCGAGTGGGTCGTCGGCGACTGTCGGGCCGTCGGGTAGCTGCACTCCCCCGGCGGCGAGGAAGCCCGCGAACCAGTCGACGAGATGAGCGACGACGTCGCGCGCCACCCATCCATCGATGGGCGTCGGAGCATCCCAGTCTTCTACTGCTGCAACCTCTTCGGCGAATCCGTTCGCGACGATGCGATGCCGGTCGGCCGGGGTGAGCTCGGTGAGCGACGTCGTCATGTCAGAGTTCTCCGAGCAGGCCGTCGAGCTTGGCGTAGCCCTCGTTGACCCCGACCTCCATGCCCGACGACAACCAGCCATCGCGGGCTTCGAAACTGTCGCAAAGGGATTGGGCGTGCAGGCGCGTGGTGCCATCGCCGAGGTCCTCGAAGTGCAGCGTCTCGAGCGCCACCTGATCGGGCATGCCCTCCCAGGTGAAGGTCTGCACGATCGTGTCGTCGGACACCGTGTGGAAGCAACCGCGGAAGGCGAATTCGTCGTCGTCGCGCGATGACACATAGCGCCAACTCCCACCGTTGCGGACGTCCCACTCGACGATCCTGCTACTGATCGAGTCCGGCCCCACCCAGCGCACGAAGAGCTCGGGATCGGTGTGTGCCTTCATCAATTGGGCTGGGGTGCCACGGAAGTCGCGTGTGATGCGGATTATCGGCACCTCCTTGTCGGCCTCGATGGTGGCTTCCGGATAGCGCGTCTGCGTGCTCATGATGCCTTGCCCTTCTTCGTCGGTGTCTCGTCGCCGCGGCGAACCGCGTCGCTCATCTGTGCGTCGTTCATCTGTACGTCGTTCATCTCTGCCAGTACGGCGTCGAGACGCTGATAGCGATCCTCTGCCGCGCGGCGATACCGCTCGATCCACTTGGTCATGAGGTCGAACACCTCGGCTTCCAGATGGACAGGACGGGTCTGCGCCTCCCGGGTGCGGGTCACCAGGCCTGCGTCTTCGAGCACTTTCAGATGCTTCGAGACCGCCTGGATGCTGACGTCATAGGGCTCGGCGAGCTGACCGACCGTCGCGTCACCGACCGCGAGCCGCGCGACCATGTCACGCCGGGTCGGGTCTGCCAGCGCGGCGAATACTCTGGACAGCTCGTCTGCCACTCGTCCTCCTCAACCGTTTGGTTGAATACGAGTGTGCGACGGGGCCATTGGATTGTCAACCCTTTGGTTGAATACTCCGCGCGCCGCACTTGTCGCTGGTCGAGCTTGTCGAGACCACCCGCTGGCCGAACGCACCCGTCGCTGGTCGAGCGCACTTGTCGCTGGTCGAGCTGAACCCGCTGGTCGAGCCGAACCCGCTGGCCGAGCGCACCATCGCTGGTCGAGCTTGTCGAGACCACCCGCCGATCGAGCGCACCCATCGCTGGTCGAGCTTGTCGAGACCACCCGCTGGTCGAGCTTGTCGAGACCACCCGCTGGTCGAGCTGGACGCGTCGCCGGTCGAGCGCACCCGTCGCTGGTCGAGCTTGTCGAGACCACCCGCTGGTCGAGCTTGTCGAGACCACCCGCTGGTCGAGCTTGTCGAGACCACCCCGCTGGCCGAGCTGCCCAGCCAAAGTGGTTTCGACTCGGGTGCTCGCTGCGCTCGCGCCCGCTCAACCAGCGGAAGACGGGCCCGGCCCGCTGCTCGAGCTGAATCCGCCAAAGTGGTTTCGACTCGGGTGCTCGCTGCGCTCGCGCCCGCTCAACCAGCGGAAGACGAGCCCAGCCACCCCGCTAGTCGAACTGACCCGGATCCTCGCTACGCTCACGCCCGCTCAACCAGCGGAACACGGCCCCAGCCCGCTGGTCGAACTGACCCGGATCCTCGCTACGCTCGCGCCGGCTCAACCAGCGGCCGACGGGCCAAGCGGCTCGTCGCCGCGGAGCGTGATGCGGTGCATCACTCGGCGGTTGTCGCCGTAGTCGCGGTTCGCATAGTGCAGGGTATTGCGGTTGTCCCACAGCACCAGGTCGCCGAGGCGCCAGCGGTGTCGCACAATGTGTTCCGGCTTCGTCAGGTGCGCGTAGAGCAGATCCAGAATGCCGCGGCTCTCGGCGTCGGACACGCCCTCGATGTGCGACGTGAAGCCCGGGTTGACGAACAGCGATTTGCGCCCGGTCTCCGGATGCACTCGCACGACGGGGTGGGTCACCGGAACCAACTCGGTGACTTCCTTTCCGTCCCAGACGTTTCCGCGACCGCCACGACGCTGCTTCAGGTAGTAGCCGAACTCCCGGTTACCGTCGTGCACGGCAGAAAGATCTTCGACGAGGCGCTGCACCGGAGCCGACAGCGACTCGTATGCGAGCTCCGCGTCGGCCCAGTTCGTGTCGCCTCCGTTGCGCGGCAACACAACCGGGCGCAGGATCGAGCCCATTGGCGGTCGGGGCATGAACGTGACGTCGGTGTGCCAGACGTCGGCGAAACCGTTGTCGGTGCTGTCGAGCGAGTACACCTCGGCGGGCACGTCGCCGCTGTTCCACACGGGGTGTCCCGCGGTGAGATCGCCTATGCGACGGCCGAATTCGACGTGCGATGCGTCGTCGAGCTGTTGGTCGCGCAGCACGATCACCTTGTACTCGATCAGCGCGGCCCGGATGGCGCGGATCTCGTCGTCGGAGGCCGAGGCGACGTCGACGCCGCGGATTTCGGCGCCGAATCGTGGGCCGAATTCGTCGATGTCGAACTCGACACCCGACGCGACCGTTGCCGTCGGATCAATAGGCGTCGAATCAAGCGGGGCTTGCGCGCCGGTACGTGAGGATTCAGGAAGTGAAATGGTCATGGTGGGTCCTTCTCGGGGAGTCGTTAAGTGGTTGCGAGTCCGAGAGAGACCGGCGGCGAGCCGTGGTGGCTGCCGTCTGCCCATGTCATCCGGTGAATCATCTGCGCGTACCCCTGCTGCTCCTGAAAGGCCGTGGTCCGCGCCGACCCACCGTCGACAACAGAGTCCCACACACGACACCGATCGGCAGCGCGAAGCGTGCCGGCGGGTGCGATGAGGTGGGAGGTTGTGCTCACATCACCTGTTTAGTCACCGACGAGCAGACCGAACAGGGTTTACCGCAGCGCGATAAAAACCCCGACACTCACTTCTTCCCCGTGGATTCGCCGCGCGCCGCACTCTTGACCGCGCTCGCGATCTCGGTGCGTAGGACGGTGTACTCGGCGGAGTCCCTGATGTCGTCGGCGCTGACACCGGTACGCGGAATCGGCGACGAGATGTCGAGCGCCACCCGACCGGGACGGCTGGTCAACACCACGATCCGCGATCCGAGGAACGCGGCCTCCTCCGCACTGTGCGTCACAAAGACATTCGTGCGACCCAGCTCCGCACTCACAGTGCGAACATCCTCCTGAAGCGTCTCTCGAGTCAGTGCGTCGAGAGCCGCGAACGGCTCGTCGAGCAGGAGCAACGACGTGTCGCCTGCCAACGCACGCGCGATGGCGACGCGCTGCTGCTGACCACCCGAGATCTCCCAGATTCGACGATTCGCCGTGTCGGACAATCCCACTCGCGCGAGCAGTTCCTCCCGACGTGCCGGCCGATCCGAACGCGGGACGCCTGCGTACTTCAACGCGAGGTCGACGTTGCCTCCGACGGTGCGCCACGGAAACAGCCTCGGCTGCTGAAACACCACGCCAGACGAGCTGCCGGGCACCGGCTTTCGTCCGGAGACCTCTACGACGCCCGACGCGGGGTCCTCGAATCCGGCGATCAGCCTCAGGAGCGTCGACTTGCCACAGCCCGACGGCCCGACGAGCACGAGTACTTCACCGGGGTCGACCTCGAGGTCGACCGGCCCGACGGCGGTCACGGCGTCGGTGCCCTTGCCGTACCGCTGCGTCACGCCGCGCAGGCTGATGCTGCCTTCACCCTGCGCCGCAGCGGGACTCGACGCCGCTTGGCTGTCGGTCACCGTCGCGTCGGCCTTCTGAGCATCGGCCTTCTCGGCGTCGACCTTGCTGCCGCTATCGGTCTTGGTATCACTGTGCGGTGAGGACACCCGGAAGCCCCTTGGTGTAGATCGCATTCTGGAACGTCGACAGCGGAGGCGCCGACGGGATCTGCTGTTGTTCCGCAAGGAATTCCGCGGCGCTGTGCAGGTTGTCGGCGACGTTGCCCGGCTTGCCCTCGGTGCCGAGCCACTGCGGCGAGGTCAGCTCGGCGTCAGTCAGGTAGATGCCCTGCTTGAGCTGGTTGGCCGCGTCCTCGGGCGTCGTGTTCAACTGTGCGGCAATAGCCTTGGCCGCAGCCTGCGGATCGTCGTGGATCTGCTTGAGCGCGCGTGCTTCGGCCTTGCGCCAGGTGTCGACGACGTCGGGGTGATCCTTCGCGAAGTCCGACGACACGACGCCGAGGTCGAGCGTCGGCTTGCCCCAGGTGGCCACCTCACGGCTGGTCACGATGGTCTTGCCGGACTTGCGCAACTCGTCGAGCGTCGGCAGCCAGGTGTAGACGGCATCGACGTCTCCGCGCTGCCACGCGGCCAGCGATGCCTGCGGCTGCAGGTCGATCAGGTTGACGTCTTTCGGGTTCACGCCGGCGTGGTTGAGAGCGGCGAGCAGACTGTAGTGCGAGGTCGATGCGAACGCCGTGGCCACCCGCTTGCCCTTGAGGTCGGCGATCGAGTTGATCCCAGTTCCGTTGCGCGCCACCAGAGCTTCATTGTCGCCCGCGACGTCGAGGATGAACGCGACCTGGTAGGCAATGTTCAACGGCGCGGAGAGTCCACGCGCCACGGGGCTCGAACCGATTGCGCCGAAGTCGATCTGCTTCGCGACGAACGCCGTGTTGATGTCGGCACCCGAATCGAACTTGGTCCACTTGATGTTGTACTTCGGCAGCGCGTCCTCGAGCCACTTGTTGTTCTTCACGATCAAGTCGCCGCTCGGGAAGGACTGGTAGGCAAGGCGAATCGTCGGTTTGTCGCTGTCTCCGGACGACTTGTCGACCGAGCAACCGGTGAGTACAACCGCGGCCGAGGCGACGAGAGCACCGACGGTGACCCCGAGCGAACGCAACCGCGATCGACGAGACGCGCTCGATGTCAGGAATGTCATTGTTGTTCAGGCCTTTCCACGCCACGGCACCAGGCGGTGCTCGATTATCCGAAGTATTCCGTCGATGATGAGACCCGACAGTCCGATGAGGACGATGCCGACCAGCACGACGGGAGTGTTGTTGTAGTTGCTGGCATCTTTGACGACGCCACCGATGCCGGGAATGCCGTTGAAGAGCTCGGCCGCGACCACCGACGAATAGGCGATGCCGACCGAAAGCCTGATGCCCGTGAATGTTTCGGGTAGCGCGGCCGGGATCACGACGTCGGAGATCACCTCACGCCTGCTTGCCCCCAGGGCGCGTGCAGCCTCGATCAGCGAGACCGGAGTGGCGCTGACGGCCGTGGTGGTCGCCACCGCTGCCGGGGGAAGAGCGGCCAACGCGAGAAGCGTGATCTTCGGCGCCTCGTCGATTCCCAGCCAGATGACCAGGAGGAAGAAGTACGCCAGCGGAGGCAGTGCGCGCAGGAATGTCAGCCACGGCTCGAGAAGTCGTCGGACCCACGGGATCGACCCCATGATCAGCCCCAGGACCACACCCGCGGCGACGCCGATCACGACACCGACGAAGACACGACGCAGCGTCATGTACAGGTGTTCCCACCAGTAATAACCGGCATATCCGACGACGCCGTTGTGCGTCGTCGACATTTCGACGAAGGCGTGCCAGACAGTACCGAGGCGAGGTACGAACGTCTCGCTCCAGACGCCGCTGACGGCGACGGCTTGGTAGACGGCGAGGAACAGAACCACCGAGAGCACCGGAAGCCCGAACTGGAGTGCAGCAGAACGAAGTCTGCTGCCGGTCGAGGTCTTCTCGACCCCTGGTTGTCCGCCCTGCTGCTCCTCGGGCGTGATGTCGACGAACAAAGTCACCGGCTATGTGTACCGGTCCGGGCAGCGCGCGACCATCCTTTTCCTCAGCGTGAGAAAAAGGCCCACCGGATTGGCGCCATGGGTCGTCGATTCTTTAGGGACGTCGACGATTATGTACGCCAAGCATACGTCCGCGCAAGGGATTTCGACTCGACGGCGGGTACGGACCTACACCTGCGGCCGGCCGCTCCGAGTAGACGTCAGCAGCAATCAGCTGAACGCCAGCCACACAGCAAGACCGAGCCCGCCGAGTCCCACCGCGATGCGGAGGGGCCCGGCGGGCAGTCGTTTGACCACAGGTGGACCGCACCAGCCGCCGATCAGACAGCCGATCGCCATGGCAATCGCCGCCGGCCAGTGAACCGGACCCCAGATGATGAACCCCACGGCCGCAACAAGATTGGCGACGCCGAGAAACAGAGACTTCAACAGCGTTGCGCGCCAGAGTGGTTCGCTCGTCACGACGAGAGTCAGCGCGAGGAGCACAATGCCCGCGCCAGCGCCGAAGTAGCCGCCGTAGATGGAGATCAGGCCGAGTCCGACGACGAAGAGCCACGGACGGTCGGCGTGGCGTGAGGCGAGTCGTCGAAGCTGTGGCTGAACGAGCAGAGCGATCGCCGCAAACCCGACGAGGTACGGCACGATCACCTTGAAGCTATCGGGGGGCGTGATCAAGAGAATGATCGCGCCGATCGTGCCGCCGATCAGCGACGCGACCACACCGGCGTACAGCGGCCGACGATCACCCGCGAGCAGTACCTTGCCGGACTGGCCGAGACTCCCCGCCCCCACCGCGACGAGCGACACCGTGTTGGTGACGTTCGCCGCGATCGGGCTGAGTCCCACTGCCAGGAGCGCGGGATAGCTGACCACCGACGCCAAGCCGGTGACGTATCCGATCAGCCCGGCACCGAACCCCGCGACGAACAGCAGCGCGAGGTCGAGCACGCTCATCGGTCACGCCCACTCTGCCCGACAGAGCGCCCAGTCGACACGACAGAGCGCCCAGTCGGCAGTACGCGACGCCCAGCCGGCCCGACGGAGCGCACAGTCGACGAGATCAGGTCAGTGCGCGAAATGCCGTGCACCGGTGAGGTACAGGGTGATGCCGGCCTCTGCGGCGGCCTCGATGACCTCTTTGTCGCGGATCGACCCGCCGGGCTGCACAACCGCCGATACCCCACCGTTGATCAGCACCTGCAGACCGTCGGGGAACGGGAAGAAGGCGTCCGACGCTCCGACGCTGCCACTGGCCCGCTCGCCTGCGCGGGTGACGGCGAGGTGCGCCGAGTCGACCCGGTTGACCTGCCCCATACCGACGCCGACAGAGGCGCCGTCCTTGGCGAGCAGAATGGCGTTCGACTTCACCGAGCGGCATGCGCGCCAGGCGAATTCGAGATCGGCGAGGGTGTCGGGATCGGCCGGGGGTCCTGCGACGAGTGTCCAGTTGTCCGGGTTGTCGCCCTCGGCGTCGAGGATGTCGCGATCCTGCATGAGCAGGCCGCCGGACACCGGACGGAACTCGAGTCCTGCGCGCACCGGCGGGGTGGCGCGAAGGATGCGAATGTTCTTCTTGCGCTGCAACACCGAGAGCGCGCCGTCGGCGAAGCCCGGAGCGATGATCACCTCGGTGAAGATCTCGGCGACCTGCTCGGCCATCTCGACCGTGATCTCACGGTTGGCCGCGATCACGCCGCCGTAGGCGCTGACGGGGTCGCACGCATGGGCGAGGCGGTGCGCTTCCCCGATCGTCTCACCAATGGCGATGCCACAGGGGTTGGCGTGCTTGATGATTGCGACGGCGGGTGCGTCGAAGTCATGGGCGCTACGCCAGGCGGCGTCGGAGTCGGTGTAGTTGTTGTAGCTCATCTCCTTGCCGTGCAACTGTTCTGCCGACGCGAGGCCCTCGGGAGCAGCGGTGGATAGGTAGAGCGCCGCGGCCTGGTGAGGGTTCTCGCCATAGCGCAGCACGTCGGAACGCTTCCAGGTGAATCCGGTCCACTCGGGGAACTTCGATCCGTCAGTCGCGGGCGCAACCTCCTGCGACATCCAGGAGGCAACAGCGACGTCATAGTCAGCGGTGTGGCGAAATGCCTTGGCGGCCAACTCACGTCGCTGTGTGAGCGTGAATCCACCCTCGGCGACGGCAGCGGAGACCTGCTCGTAGTCCATCGGATCGACGACGACGGCAACGCTGGGATGGTTCTTGGCCGCGCCGCGCACCATCGACGGTCCGCCGATGTCGATCTGCTCGATGCACTCGTCGGGCGTCGCACCAGACGCGACGGTCTCGGTGAACGGGTACAGGTTGACCACGACGAGATCGAAAGGGGCGACTCCCAACTCGTCGAGCTGAGCGACGTGCGACTCCTTGCGACTGTCGGCGAGGATGCCCGCATGCACCTTGGGGTGGAGCGTCTTGACCCGACCGTCGAGGCATTCCGGGAATCCGGTGAGCTCCGACACCTCGGTCACCGGAATTCCAGCTGCCGCAATGGTTTTCGCAGTCGACCCGGTCGAGACCAGTTCGACGCCCGCCTCGTGCAACGACGACGCGAGATCGGCGAGGTCGGTCTTGTCGTACACACTGACCAACGCGCGCTTGATGGGGCGTCGACCTGTGTCTGCGGGGGTGGCTGCGTTCACGGAATCCGGGCCTTTCGTCCGTCGATGACAACTCCTCGGGTGACGAGTTTCGCCACAACGTCGGCGAGCAGGAATCGCTCGACCGACTTGATGCGTTCGTGCAGGGTCTCCTCGGTGTCGCTCGGTGAGATCATCACCGGCGCCTGCGCGAGAATCGGACCGGTGTCGACGCCGTCGTCGACGAGGTGGATCGTCGCGCCGGTCACCTTGACGCCGTGCGCGAGAGCGTCGGCGACGCCGTGCGCGCCGGGAAACGACGGCAACAACGCCGGGTGAGAGTTCACGATGCGACCACCGAAACGCGACAGGAACGCCGGGCCGAGGATCTTCATGAAACCTGCGGTCACCACCCACGCGGGCGCTACCGCTGCCACCTGCTCGGCCAGCGCCTCGTCCCAGCGGGCACGGTCGGCGTGGTCGGAGACACGACATACGACGACGGGAATCTCGTGGCGTTGCGCGATCGACGCTGCGCGACAATCACGGTCGACGACGACTGCCGTCACCTCGAAGGCGGAGTCGGGGCCGTCGGCGCGGTCGATGAGTGACTCGAGCAGTGTTCCCGTACCCGACGCCATCACGACGATCGGGACGCGTACCGGGTTACCGGCAGCGTCTACGGGGGTTCTGTTCACATCTGCGAGCCTAGTGGATCGCTTTTCGCGCCCTGTGAGCGAGTCGTTGCGTCCCCGGCGCTGATCGGATCGACGTCGGTGCCGTCATCGTCAAACCCGGTATCGCCGTCGAAACGGGCATCATCATCGACTGCACCGCTGTCGGAGCCGACGCCGTCGTCGTCGCTGTCGCTGAGATCGCTGCCCTCCTCGAACTCCGCGGCGTCGTCGAACTCCACGTCATCACTGGCGCCGCCGTAATAGGAGTCGTCCTCGTCCCAGGAGTCGTATTCTTCGCGGGAGTCGGCGACGTAGTCGTCGTCGTATCCGGAGTCGTCGAGCCAGGTGTCGAGGTCGTCGGCATCCTCGGCGCCGGACTCCGCCTGCAGCCTGGCGCGCCGAGTCGATGGCAGGCACCCGTAGATGAGCGCGACGATGAGTCCGACGACGACAATCCAACCGAGCGTGAACACTCCCGCCGCTGCGACGTTGATGCCCGTCGCGCCGATCTCGCCGAGTTGGCCGCCTGCGGGCCATGCGAGGAGCACGACGATCGACGCCGCAACCGCTCCGGCCACGCCTACAGCGCGGACGTGCGCGATCGGGTCGAGTGATCGGCATCGCCAACCCACGTAGCCGGCGACGGCAGCGGGGACAACGAATCCGACGACGCCGAGCGTGCCGTAATCGGCATCGGGGAGCGCTGCGAGTAGCGGCACGGGCGGCATCGGCCCGCTACGTACCGACAGAAGGTCCACCGACATCGCCCCGACGTGGACGTTGGCGCCAACGAGAACAGCCGTCGCGCCCACGATCACGTTGGGAAGGTAGAGGATCGACAGCACGGTCAGTCCCAGGTAGCCGTCGAAGCGGTAGCCGCCGCTGATGACGTGCCCGACGTCGGAAAAGCTCAGCAGCAGTCGTACGAGAACGAGAACCGACCCGGCAGCGAGGAGCGCGACCGCGGCAAGCAGACCGAAGCGAAATCCTCGACGGTCGGGTGCGGTCACCGAGGTCAGTGCCGCCAGGTCGCGACGACGTCGCCAGGCAACACCTGCGGCTGTCGCCAGCCCGTGCAGAGCGATCGTGCAACCGAAGGCCGACAACGCATTCGGGGCGGCAACAGGTGTATCCGACGATCCGTCCATGAGCACGGCCAACGCCATCGCGGTGATCACCAGCGGTCCACCGATCGCGGCCGCCACGATCGCCGCGAGCTCAGACGCCGACCGCCCGACGCGGCTCGCCGACGATGCGAATCCGGCAGTCCCCGCCGCGACGAGCAGCGTCGGCAGCATCGGAAGCACGCTGAGCGTGACGCCGTTCATCGTCATCGGCACCTGGTGGATGGCCAACCAGCACGCCGAGATCACGTTCGCGATGCCCGAGATATCTCCGCCGGACATGAGGAGTACGGCGAGTACACAGACCACGAGGACCATCAGCGTGAGGACCGGCACCCCGAATGCGACGAGGATCAACTCCCGCGCGCTGCCCTCGGTGCCGAGGCGCTGCGCGCGGGTCGTCCGCCGCACCTGACGCAGACGCGCGGAAAGACTCTCTCTGGGCACAGACCTGATCGACGACATCGTTACGAGCGTGACACGAGTGACTGCAGTTGAGTTGGAGACGCGCCGAGAGATAACACTCACGGCATACGTGTAGGGCCCCGCAACGTGGCGGGGCCCTACATGTAGTTAGTTGTTCGCGTTGGTTCTCAGCTGCCCGGCGATTCACTGCCGGGATGCCGGCCGGGCATCAGGTCGACGACGAACTGCCCTTACCCGACTGATCTTCGGGCCGGTGGAACGCCGTGGTGCGGTCCCCGTATCCACTCTCGGCCGACGGTGACGACGCCTGCGGCGCCGCGCCCCTCGACGCTGCCCCCGTGGAGCCGGCTCCTGTGGAGCCGGCTCCCGTCGATTCCGACGCGGCCGGACCGCTCGGGTACCCACTCGAGTGCGAGGCGGGACTCGACGACGGCTGAGCCTGCGAGTACGACGAGGCCGAATAGGGCGAGTAAGACGATGACTGCGGTGATTCCTGAGCCGACGCGGCGCCCGCACCGTACGCAGCCGAGTCTCCCGCCTGATGAGACGGCGACTGGCCGTAGGTGTAGGCCGACTGTCCGTAACCCGCGGCGGAGGGGCTCGGTGTAGCGGAACCAGCGGCAGCGGGCGTGGAGGCGACAGGTGCCTGCGCCTTGCCCGATGCCCGTGCGTCGCCATAGCCGGTCGCCGTCGCCTGCCCGTATGCCTGTGTGGCGGGAGTCGTCTCGGCCACGACGGTCGTCTGTTCGACGGCGCTCACGGTCGAACCCGCGGGAACCGACCCGGTGGTTGTGTCAGCGCCCGGCGCCGGTGCGAGTTTGACCGCTCCGAGCACGATGAGCAGCCAGAAGATGGCGAGGCCCGCGATCAACAACGAGATAACCATCTGCACGTAGTCTTCCCACGACGATGAGGGAGCCGTCACGCCGTAGTTCGCGTAGTTCGATACGTCTGTCAACGAGGTGTGGATGAGCGAGTAGATCCGCGTGATCGCGTCGGCGCCGGTCAATGCGGCCAAGACCGGAACGAGCGCGTTGACGGCGACCTTGCTCGGGAACAACGCGGCGAGCAGCGACAGCGCGATCACGATGACCCCGAGCGACAGTCCCGACCCGTAGCTCCAGAAACCGACGAACAGGTTCAGCACAGCGAGCACGCTCAGCGCGATGGCGAGGAACAGCGAGGTGTTCGCCGGAAGTCCCTGGCTCACAGGCTTCGGCGTGGCACCGTAGCCGTACTGCCCCTGCCCGTACTGGTTGTAATCGGCCTGACCGTATCCCGGCTGCGAGTACCCGGACTGGGGATATCCCGATTGTCCGTACTCCTGCTGGCCGTAGCCCTGCTGCCCATAGCTCTGTTGGCCGTAACCCTGGGTCTGTCCGTATCCCCCGGCAGCCTGCTGGCCGTAGCCGCCAGTCTGTCCGTAGCCGTACTGACCGGCAGCCTGCTGTCCGTAGCCCTGCGGGGACGATCCCTGTTGGGACGGCCCTTGCTGGGATGATCCCTGCTGCTCAGAGCCGCGCTGCCCGCTCCCGGCCTGCGGATATCCGGCTTGTTGTCCGGCCTGTTGTCCATAACCCTGGCCCGAGTCGGAGGCGCCGAAACCGGAGCCCCCCGGCTGATAGCTCATACGTCATATCTCCTGGTCGAAGCGTGCGGGCCGCGCCCGCACAGACACGTGGCACGGCAGTTCCCCGACCACGCTAGTACATCGGTGTGAGACGGATCCCTCACCACTGATGTTCGCGACCACGTGCTGCGTACCAGTCGATGAGGCCCGGATCGTCGATCGACCGGGGGTCGACGTCGACGCCGGTGCGGCCCGCGAGGATCGCGGTCACCGGCACCTCGAGCTTCTTACCCGTGCGGGTGTGCGGGATGCCTGGCGCCTCGATCGCCTCGTCGGGCACATGCCGTGGCGACAATCGTGTGCGGATCGACGAGGCGATCATCGAGCGCAGATCGTCGTCGAGCGTGGCGCCGGGCATCAGGGTCACAAACAGGGGCATCCAGTACTTGCCGTCGGGTCCGTCGACGCCGAGTACGAACGCCTCCGCGACCTCCGGGAGGCTTTCGACGACCTCGTAGATGTCGGCCGATCCCATGCGCACACCCTGCTTGTTGAGCGTCGCATCGCTGCGGCCGTGGATGATGAGCGAACCCCGATCGGTGACCGTGACCCAATCGCCGTGTCGCCATACCGGTTCCGAATCGGAGTCGGTGCCCGACCATTCGTGCGCAAAGTACGCCGCACGATAACGAGCACCGTCCGGGTCGTTCCAGAAGCCCACCGGCATCGAGGGCATCGGTGCGGTGACGACCATCTCGCCGACCTCACCGATCAGCGGCGTGGTGTCGGGAGCCCAGCTGGCAAGCGCCACACCGAGGTAACGCACCGAGAGCTCACCGGGCACGACCGGCTGACCCGACGAACCGCCTGCGAACGCGGTCACCACGTCGGTGCCGCCACTGATCGACGACACCGGAATCCCGGGGCGTACGTTCTCGTCGATCCAGTCGAACAGATCGGCCGACAACGCCGAACCGGTGCTCCCGATCCCCCGTAGCGCCGCCAGGTCGTGGTCGCGGCCCGGTTGCAGGCCTGCCTTGCGGCTCGCCTGCAACTGTCCGGGACTGGTGCCGAAGTAGGTGACACCTTCGTCGGCGACGAGTGCCCAGAGCCGATCGGCGTCGGGGTAGAGCGGTGAGCCGCTGTAACAGACGATCTCAGCGCCCACCAGCAATCCCGCGGCCCGGAAGTTCCACATCATCCAACTCAGCGCGGTGTGCCAGAAGAAGACGTCATCACGCGACAGATCGGCATGCAGGCCGGCGGCTTTCAGATGTTCGACGACGACGCCGCCGTGCCCGTGCACGATTCCCTTGGGACGCCCCGTTGTTCCCGAACTGAAGAGCACCCACAGCGGATGATCGAACCCGACCCGCACCGGGATGTCGGCGTCGGGAACGTCGGACTGCGCCTGCGAATTCGACGCAATGGCGCTCTCGTAGCTCAGAATTTCGATTCCGCGGGCAGGCTGTCGCGACGGATCTCCGACGACGATGTGGGAGCCCAGCCCTTCGAGAAGGCCTGCCAGTTCGGCGCTGTCGGCCGTCTTGTCGATGTCCTTGCCGTTGTATCGGTAGCCGTCGGCGGTCACCAGCACCTTGGGCTCGAGTTGGGCGAGTCGGCCCGCGGCACCCGACGGCGCGTAGTCCTGTCCGCAACCCGACCAGATCGCGCCGACCGCGGCGGTGCCGAGGAACGCCACCAACGCCTCGGGAATGTCGGGCAGGTAGGCGGCGACCACATCGCCGACACCGACCCCGAGCCCGCGCAGCGTGCGCGCGAACGCCAGCGACTGCTCGCGCAACTGTGCCCACGTCAGCGACACACGCGTGCCGCTCTCGTCGACTCCGACGATCGCGGTCCGCGCGGCGGCGTCGGGATCGTCGGCGTGCCGGAAGACCTGATCGACGTAGTTCAGGGTGACGTCGGGAAACCATTGCGCGCCTGGCATGTCCGTCGACGCGAGGACGGCGGCGGCGCCTTCGGCGAGCGGACCGGCAACGGCGTCGAGGTCGAAGAAGTCCCACACCGCGCGCCAGAACTGCGCAGGACTGTCCACCGACCAGGCCCACAGCGTCGCGTACGACGACGTGTCGACGCCGTGGCGCTCGGCGACCTCTCGCGCGAAATCGTCCATGCGCGTTGTTGTTTCGCCTCGGCCCGAAGATCCGGGGTCGGTCATCACGCCAACCCGAGAAGGTCGACGGACTCCGCGCGCATCGCCACCTTGCGTACCTTGCCGGTCACGGTCATCGGGAATTCCTTGACCACGTGGACGTATCTCGGGATCTTGTGGCGCGCGATCTTTCCGGTCGCGAACTCGCGCACGTCGTCGGCGGTGAGGTCGGCGACGCCGTCGCGCAACTGAATCCACGCCATGAGTTCTTCGCCGTAACGCTCGTCGGGCACGCCGATCACCTGCGCGTCGAGGATGTCGGGGTGGGTGTAGAGGAACTCTTCGATCTCGCGCGGGTAGATGTTCTCTCCCCCGCGGATCACCATGTCCTTGATGCGCCCCGTGATTCGCGCGTACGAGTTCGGGTCCATGACGGCCAGGTCGCCGGTGTGCATCCAACCGTCGGCATCGAGCGCCTCCGCGGTCTTCTCGGGTTCGTTCCAGTACCCGCTCATCACGCTGTAACCGCGAGTACAGAATTCGCCGGTCTCACCGCGCGGCAGTGTCTCTCCCGTGATGGGGTCGATCACCTTGATCTCCAGATGCGGCCCCACCCGCCCGACGGTGCCGACCCGCAGTTCCAGCGGATCGTCGACTCTCGTCTGACACGACACCGGCGACGTCTCCGTCATCCCGTAGCAGATCGAGACCTCGCCCATGTGCATGCGATCGACCACCTGCCGCATCACGTGTTCGGGGCACGGCGAACCCGCCATGATCCCTGTCCGCAGACTCGACAGATCGTACTGGCCCGGCTCGACGTGATCGAGGAGCGCCAGCTCGGCGATGAACATCGTCGGCACACCGTAGAGGCTCGTGCAGCGATAGTCGACGACGGCCCGCAATGCGGCTTCCGGATCGAAGGTCGGCGACGGAATGACCATGGCCGCACCATGACTCGTCGCGGCAAGGTTGCCCATCACCATGCCGAAGCAGTGATAGAACGGCACCGGGATGCAGATGCGGTCGGCGTCGGTGTAGGCGAGTAGTTCGCCGACGAGGTAACCGTTGTTGCTGATGTTGGCGTGCGTGAGTGTCGCACCCTTCGGGAAACCCGTTGTACCCGAAGTGTATTGGATGTTGATCGGATCGTCCGACCGCAGCGTCGCCGCGCGTTGCGCCACCGCGGACAACTCATCGTCCGACGGCCAGGTGAGCAGTTCGTCCCACTCGGGCGTCTCGAAGAGGATCACCTCACGCAGTTCCGACGCCGCGGGCCGGGCGGCGTCGAGCATGCCCCGATAGTCGGAGTCCTTGTACCGCTCGGCGGCGAGCACGACGCTGGTGCCCGACTGGGTGAGCGCATAGTCGAGCTCGTTCTGCCGGTAGGCGGGGTTGAGATTGACCAGGATGGCACCGATCTCGGCGGTCGCGTACTGCACCATCACCCATTCGGGTCGGTTCGGCGCCCACAGGCCCACCCGATCGCCCGCCTGAACGCCGTGCCGGAGCAGTCCCGCGGCGAGCGCGAGTACCTCGGCACGGAACTCTCGATACGTCCAGGTTCGTCCGCTGGGAGCGTCGACGAGGGCGAGGTTCTCCCCGTACGCCTCGGTGGTGCGCGCGAGCGTCTGCCCGATCGTCTCCGTCAGCAGCGGCGGGTTGTCTTCACCACGGGCATAGGCCAATTCGACCTTCTGCTCGGCCATTCGGATCACTCTCTTCTCGTGGACTCATATCCTGATCATGCGGTCATTTACGTGTCGAGGTTTTCGGCTGCGGCGGCACGCGCCAGCACAGCCTCGGCCTGACGAAGCACGGGGCCGTCGATCATCTGCCCGTCGAGGCTGAAGACGCCACCGTGATACTCCTCCGACTTTTCGAGAACCTGCTTGGCCCAATCGATCTCGTCGGCATCCGGGCTGTATCCGGCACGGATGATCTCCACCTGTGAGGGGTGAATGCATGCTGTCGCGGCATACCCGAGTGCGACGGCGTCGCGGACCTCTGCTGCGAGGCCGTCGGTGTCGGGGATGTCGATGTGTACCGAGTCGACGGCGAAGATCCCCGCGGCCGCCGAGGAGATCCGCACCATCGCACGTGCGTAGCGGGCAACGTCGCGATAGGTGCCCGCCCCCGGCTCAGCCTGACCGAATCTGCTCGACTTGCCGCCCAGACCGGCCACGAGATCCTCTGCACCCCACATCAATCCGATGCAGTTGACGGCCTGAGCTATCTCGTTGACGTTCACCACGCCGAGCGGTGTCTCGATGAGTGCGATGGTCTGGAACGCCGTCTCGATGACCGACGCTGCGGTCTCGGCCTTCGCCTGCATGACCACCCGATAGTTGGTGTCGCTCAATGCCGCGAGGTCGCGCCGATAGTCACCGGTACCCGCCGGGTTGATACGCACGACGGTTCGGTCCGGGTCGATCGGGTTGGCGACCAACGCTTCCCGTGCTGCCACGCGATTCTCCGGTGCGACCGCGTCCTCGAGGTCGAGGATGACGACGTCGGCTCGCTCGAGTGCCTTCTGGTAGCGGTCGGGACGGTCGGCCGGACAGAACAGCATCGCCGGACCCGAGGGCAGCCAGGCGTTGACCAACATCTGTGGTTCACTGCCGATCTGGCTGGAAATACCGAACTGATTGGGCGGCACGATCGGGCCGGTGGTCACGATTCTCACTCCTGTTCGTTCAGACGTCGGCGGAGTTGTCTCCGGCGGCGTCAGTCGTCGGGTCGCTTCCGTACCAGTGTGGCCCTCGCGGCTCGGGCGACAACCACCCCGTCCTGATTGCGACCGACGTGAAGCAGGTTGACCACCCCTTCGCCGGGACGCGACCGGGACTCGCGGATGCCAGTGCACTCCGTCTCCGCGTACAGCGTGTCGCCCGCGAACAACGGTGCGGGAAAGGAGACCTCGCTGAAACCGAGGTTCGCGACGAGCGTCCCCTGTGTCAGTTGCGACACCGACAATCCGACGATCGTCGACAGCGTGAACATTGAATTGATGAGTCGCTGACCGCCGAAGCCGGGCTGCTGAGCCGACCACGCGGCGTCGAGATGCAGTGCCTGCGTGTTCATGGTCAACGTGGTGAACAGCACGTTGTCGGCCTCGGTCACGGTCCGACCCGGCCGATGCTCGTACACCGTGCCCTCGTCGAACTCCTCGAACCACAACCCGCGTTGTATCACCCTGCGAGCCGTCGATGTGGGCGATTGCGTGCCATCACTCATGAGAACCCCAGTTCGCGTGCGATCAGCATGAGTTGCACCTCGGTGGTGCCCTCCCCGATCTCGAGGATCTTCGAGTCCCGGTAATGGCGGGCCACGGGATACTCATTCATGAACCCGTAACCGCCGTGGATCTGTGTCGCCATCCGCGCGTTGTCCATCGCGGCTTCACTGGCGATCATCTTGGCGATCGACGCTTCCTTCTTGAACGGCTTGCCCGCCAACATCTTCGCTGCGGCGTCGTAGTACGCAGTGCGGGCTACGTGTGCTCGCGCCTCCATTCGGGCGATGGCGAACGAGACCGATTGGTAGTTGCCGATCGGCTGCCCGAAGGACTGCCGCTCCTTGGCGTACTTCACGCTCTCGTCAACACATCCCTGCGCCACACCCGTCGCGAGTGCCGCGATGGCGATGCGCCCCTCGTCGAGGATGGACAGGAAGTTGGCGTATCCGCGGCCACGCTCGCCCAGGAGATTCTCGGTCGGTACCCGCGCGTCGGTGAAGGTCAGCGGGTGGGTGTCCGACGCGTTCCAGCCGACCTTGTTGTACGCGGGTTCAGCGGTGAACCCGACCGTGTCCGACGGCACGATGATGGTCGAGATCTCCTTGCGCCCATTGTCTTTGACGCCGGTCACCGCGGTCACCGTCACCAGCGACGTGATGTCGGTACCGGAGTTGGTGATGAACTGCTTGGCGCCGTTGATGATCCACGTGTCGCCGTCGTCGCGCGCCGTTGTGGCGGTGGCTCCTGCATCCGAGCCGGCTCCCGGCTCGGTGAGCCCGAATCCGGCCAGCGCGACACCGGAAGTCAGGTCGGGCAGGTAGCGCTGCTTCTGCTCCTCGGTACCGAACTTGTAGATCGGCATCGCCCCGAGCGACACACCGGCCTCGAGCGTGATCGCCACCGACTGGTCGACCTTGCCGAGTTCCTCGAGCGCGAGCGACAGCGCGAAGTAGTCGCCACCCATGCCGCCGTACTCTTCGGAGAACGGGAGTCCGAAGAGTCCCATCTTCCCCATCTGCGAGACGACCTCGTACGGAAAGCTGTGTTCCGCATCGTGTTTCGCCGCGACCGGCGCAACCACCGACTGCGCGAAGTCGCGCACGGTGTCGATCAGGTCGGTGTAGTCCTGTGTCAGTTCCATCAGTTGGCCTGCTCCATCGAGTTCTCATCCGTTACGTGTGCAAGTGTTTGGCCCGCCGCGACCTTGTCGCCGACCTTCGCCGCGAGCGCGACCACGCCCGTGATCGGGGCTGTCAGCGTGTGCTCCATCTTCATCGCCTCGACGACGAGCACGGGTACCCCTGCCTCGACATCGTCACCGTCGACGACCGACACGGCAACGATGGTCCCCGGCATGGGCGAGGTGATCTCTCCGGCCTTCTCATCTGCGGCCTCGTCGAGAATCGGTCGGGCGAGTTCGAGAGTCCACGACCCCGTTGGTCCCGACACCCACCACGAGCCGTCGATCTCCGCGTGCGACCACGACTGACTGACACCGTCGACGATCAAGCGGTCGACGTGATCACCGTTGCCGCCCTGGTCGATTCGACGGTATTCGACGTCGGCTTCCCAGGAGTCGACGTCGTCGCCGGAGACCGACGCGCGTCCGCGCAGAGTGTCGTCGGTGGCGGCGTCGACACGGAACGAGACCGTCCAGTGCTTGTTGTCGCCGTCGACGATGCGGGTCACCACCGGTGCAGGTGCACCGATGCGCCAGCCGACTTCGGTATTCCAGACGTCGCCGGGTTGCCGAAACCCGGTGCGGGCAGCACCCAGGAGCACCAGCGCTTCCGGAACCGGTTGCGGCGCAGCGTAGTCGACGACGAGCCTGTCGAGCAGTTCGGTGTCGAGCTCGGCGTCGCGGACGCGGTCCTGCGCCAACACGAAGCGGCAGAAGTCGATGTTGGTGACCACACCGAGCACTCTGGTGTGCGCGAGAGCCTGGTCGAGACGCTCGATCGCCTCGTCGCGGTCGCTGCCGTATGCGATGACCTTGGCCAGCATAGGGTCGTAATCGCTCCCGACTACCATGCCCTCGAACATCGCGGAATCGACACGGATGCCGCTGTATTCGGACGTCTCACCCGGCACGGCCGGCTCTTCGAGCGCCACGATCGTGCCGCCGGTCGGCAGGAATCCCCGCGCCGGATCTTCGGCATACACCCGCGCCTCGATCGCGTGCCCCGACAAGACGATGTCGGACTGGGTGAGCGCGAGCTTCTCACCGCGCGCAACCCGGATCTGCTGCTCGACGAGGTCGACTCCGGTGACGAGCTCGGTGACAGGATGCTCGACCTGCAGCCGTGTGTTCATCTCCATGAAGAAGAACTGGTCGGGTCGCTTGGCGGAGACGATGAATTCGACGGTGCCCGCTCCGGTGTAGCCGACACTGCGCGCCGCGTCGCAGGCGGCCTCGCCGATACGTGCGCGCGTCGCTTCGTCGAGAAGCGCCGAGGGTGCCTCCTCGATGACCTTCTGGTGTCGACGCTGCAGCGAGCACTCGCGCTCGCCGAGATGAATCACGTTGCCGTACTGGTCGGCAAGGACCTGCACCTCGATGTGGCGTGGGGTGTCGACGAAGTGCTCGAGGAACAACGAGTCGTCGCCGAACGCCGATCCGGCCTCTCGTCGTGCACGTTGCAGCGCCGCCGGGAGTTCGTCGGCGTTCTCGACGCGGTGCATGCCCTTGCCACCGCCGCCGGCGCTGGGCTTGATCAGGACCGGGAATCCGATCTCGGGGGCTGCGGCGATCAGATCCTCGTCGGTCAGCCCCGGCCGTGACAGACCGGGCACCACCGGAACGTCGCGTTCGACGACGGCGGCGCGCGCGGTGATCTTGTCGCCCATCGTCGCGATCGCATCCGCCGGGGGCCCGATGAACGCAATCCCCGCGGCGTCGAGCGCTGCCGCGAACTTCTGGTTCTCCGAAAGGAATCCGTATCCGGGGTGCACCGCATCGGCGCCGGTCTGCTGCGCCGCGCGCACCACCGCGTCGATGTCGAGGTAGCTGCGTGCGGCGGACGCAGGCCCGAGTCGTACTGCCACGTCGGCCATCCGCACATGCAGAGCGTCGGCATCGGCGTCGGAGTAGACGGCGATGCTCCGAATCCCCATGCGGCGCAATGTCTCGATGACGCGGCACGCGATCTCGCCTCGGTTGGCCACGAGCACGCTGCGGATCGGGCGGGCTGTCGGTGTCGTCATGACGTTCTCATCCATCTCGTGTCGCATCGGTCGGTCACATCCGGAAGACGCCGTAGCGCTGATCGGCCAGCGGTGCGTAACGGGCGGTTTCGAGCGCGAGCCCGAGCAACGTGCGGGTGTGTGCCGGATCGACGATGCCGTCGTCCCACAGGCGCGCCGTCGAGTAGTACGCGTCGGACTGTTCGTCGAACTGCTCGCGGATCGGCGTCTTGAACGCCTCCTCGTCGTCGGCCGACCACTCCTTCCCGGATCGTTCGATCTGGTTGCGGCGCACCGTCGCAAGGGTGTCAGCGGCCTGTGGTCCGCCCATCACGGAGATGCGCGCGTTGGGCCACGACCACAGGAACCGCGGCGAGTAGGCGCGGCCACACATCGAGTAGTTGCCCGCCCCGAACGAGCCACCGATCATCACGGTGAACTTCGGAACGCGTGCGCACGCAACGGCATTGACCATCTTGGCGCCGTTTTTGGCGATACCGCCTTCCTCATAGGCACGCCCGACCATGAATCCGGTGATGTTCTGTAGGAACACCAACGGAATTCGACGCTGGTCGCACAGTTCGATGAAGTGCGCTCCCTTGAGCGCCGATTCGCTGAACAGCACACCATTGTTGGCGACGAAGCCGACGGGATGACCGTGCACGTGCGCGAACGCCGTGACCAGCGTCGTGCCGTAGTTCGCCTTGAACTCGGTGAATTCGCCTGCATCGCTGATGATCTCGATGACCTGTCGAACGTCGTACGGGGTACGCGCGTCGGTGGGCACGACGTCGTAGATGTCGGTCTGGCTGCGCGCGGGTTCACGCGGGGCGATCGTGTCCCACTGCGGTTGCTCGCGCGGCCCGAGGGTCGCGATGATCTCGCGGACCTTGGCCAGCGCCTGCTGGTCGTTGTCGACGAGGTGGTCGGTGACCCCGGAGACCGACGAGTGCATGGCACCGCCGCCGAGGTCCTCCGCGCTGACGTCCTCGCCGGTCGCGGCCTTCACCAACGGGGGTCCCGCGAGAAAGATGGTGCCCTGATTGCGGACGATGACGGTCTCGTCGCTCATCGCGGGCACGTAGGCGCCGCCTGCCGTCGATGATCCCAGCACCGCCGCGATCTGCGGGATGCCCGCCGCACTCATCGTCGCCTGGTTGTAGAAGATCCGTCCGAAGTGTTCCCGGTCGGGAAACACCTCGT
This sequence comes from Gordonia sputi NBRC 100414, assembly GCF_000248055.1. GTDB lineage: Bacteria > Actinomycetota > Actinomycetes > Mycobacteriales > Mycobacteriaceae > Gordonia > Gordonia sputi. The sequence continues at coordinate 41,955 of NZ_BAFC01000093.1, forward strand.
CCTGCGCCAGGAGCATCGCGCCACCGGAATCGACGAGGTAGATGCAGGGCAGCCGGTTGGCGGCGGCGATCTCCTGCGCACGCAGGTGCTTCTTGACCGTCATCGGGTAGTAGGTGCCGCCCGACACCGTGGCGTCGTTGGCGACGATCATGCACTCACGCCCGGCGACACGCCCGACACCGGCGATCACACCGGCCGACGGCGCCTTGTCGTCGTACATGCCGAACGCCGCGAGCGGCCCGACCTCGAGGAACGGCGACCCGACGTCGAGCAGGCCGTCGACGCGATCGCGCGGGAGCAGTTTGCCGCGGGAGATGTGCCGCTCACGGGCGCGCTCGCCGCCGCCGACCGCGACGCGCGCAAGACGCTCGCGCAGCGTCGCGACGTTGGCCTCGTGCACCGCCCGACCGCTGGCCGAGCCATTGCCGCCGCCCGAGCCCTCACCGCTGGTCGAGCCCTTCTCGCTGGTCGAGCTTGTCGAGACCACGCTGGCCGAGCCCTTCTCGCTGGTCGAGCTTGTCGAGACCACGCTGCCCGAGCCGCTACCGCTGGCCGAGCCCTCACCGCTGGTCGAGCTTGTCGAGACCACCCTCGTCACAGGCAGACCTTTCGCTTCGCAGGGATGCGTGCAGCCATCCGCTTTCAGTTAGCTGCAATTAACTGAAAGCGACTCTAGCGGATCGCGGCGCGGCTGTCATCTACTTGTCATTGTCGTCCCAGACGTGACGGGCATCACGCAATTTCGTACTGTGGGTGATGAGGTCCACCACCCCCGGACCCAGCCCACACGTCGTCGGCCACACCCGCGCCGACGCCGACACACCACGAAGGCCAGGTGAACCCGTGACCCTCGCAGATGATCGAGCCGACCGATTCCGGCGCGACGCAACCGCGAAGAATTCAGCATCGACGCAGGCAGGAGTGCGTGCGACGACACGCCCCACCGATTTCACACTCGACGACCGCTACACCCGCGAAGAAGGTCCGATCTTCCTCGGCGGGATCACGGCGCTCGTCCGGATGATCGCCGACCGCGCCCGCGTCGACCGGAGACAGAATCTGCGCACGGCGTCGTTCATCTCCGGCTACGAAGGCTCGCCGCTCGCGGGCTTCGACCTCGAACTCATGCGCCGCCAGTCGCTCCTTGCACCCTTCGACGTGGCGCACCGCCCGGGTCTCAACGAAGAACTCGCCGCGACGTCGGTGATGGGATCGCAACTCGCCCCGACACTCGGCCCGCTCGCGGCCGACGACGACGGCCAGCAGCGCAACGGCGTCGTCGGCTACTGGTACGGCAAGGCACCCGGCCTCGACCGCGCGTCAGACGCCATACGCCACGCCAACCTCATCGGTACGCATCCCGACGGCGGTGCCGTCGCTCTCGTCGGCGACGATCCAGCCGCCAAGAGCTCGACGGTCCCGTGCACATCGGAGATGGCGCTCGCCGACCTCTACATCCCGACGCTCTACCCGGCCGATTCTCAAGACATCCTCGACCTCGGCGTACACGCCGCGGTCATGAGCCGGGTCAGCGGTCTGTGGACCTCGCTCAAGATCTCTGCACACGTGGCGGATGGGTCGTCGACCGCGGTGGTGCATCCCGATCGAGTGGTTCCCGTCTACGGCGATCTGGGGCGCAGCCCGCACGTACCCAGCTGCAAGCTGCTCGGCGCCAATCTCATGGAGCTCGAACAGAATCAGTTGACGACGCGCATCCCGCGCGCGCTGGCATATGCACGACACAACGGCATCAACCGCATCGCGGTACGCAGTGGTGACGACAGGATCGGACTGGTCGCCGCGGGAAAGACGTACCTCGATCTTCGGAATGCGTTGCGACTCATGGGACTCGACGACGCCGATCTACAACGGGCCGGTATCCGCATCCTCAAACTCGGCATGGTCTACCCGCTCGACCGCGAGATCCTCGAGCGCTTCATCACCGATACCGCCGCCGGTCGACTCGACGAGGTGATCGTCGTCGAGGAGAAGCGCGACTTCATCGAAACCATGATGCGCGACATGCTGTATCGCCATCCGCGGGCCCCGCGCATCGTCGGAAAGGTTCATGAGGACGGTTCGACGTTGTTCTCGCGTTTCGGCGAACTCGACGTCGACGCAGTCACTCTCGGCCTCGCGACACGCCTGGCAAGACACCATCACGTCGACGCCGCGCAGGCGTGGCTCGACGAGCACAACGCGCGTCGGTCGAGTACCCGGATCGACCTTCCGCTCGCTGTCCGCACGCCGTATTTCTGTTCGGGATGTCCGCACAACAGCTCGACCAAGGTCAGTCCCGGCACGCTCGTCGGCGGCGGAATCGGCTGTCACGCAATGGTGTTGCTGATGGATCCGGAACAGGTCGGCGATATCGCCGGCGTCACCCAGATGGGCGGCGAGGGCGCCCAGTGGCTCGGCATGGCACCGTTCGTACCCGCCGACCATTTCGTGCAGAACATCGGCGACGGCACGTTCACGCATTCGGGATCACTCGCCCTGCGCGCTGCTGTCGCCTCGGGTGAGAACATCACCTACAAGCTGCTCTACAACGGCACCGTCGCGATGACCGGCGGACAGGACCCCGTCGGCGAGTTCAGCCTCGCCCAGTTGACGCGACTGCTTGCCGCAGAAGGGGTGTCGCGCATCGTCGTCACCTCCGACGACCCGTCGCGCACACGGTCTGCCGACCTCGCCGACGGCGTCGTGGTGCGTGATCGCGGCGACCTCGCCGACGTGCAGACCGAACTGGCGGCGGTCCCCGGGGTCACGGTGTTGATCCACGATCAGCACTGCGCGGCGGAGAAACGTCGGAAACGCAAGCGCGGCACCATGTCCACCCCGACGCAGCGGGTCGTCATCAACGAGCGTATCTGCGAGGGATGCGGCGACTGCGGTGAGAAGTCGAATTGCCTCTCGGTGCATCCGGTACAGACCGAGTTCGGACGCAAGACCCGCATCGACCAGAGCTCATGCAACCTCGACTTCTCGTGCCTGAAGGGCGATTGCCCGTCGTTCGTCACCGTCACACCCGGCCACACCCCGGCATCGCGGCGTGCGACCGAGATCGACGCCGCTGCCGTCCCCACTCCCCGTATTGCCCGACCCGTCACGTCCGACACCGACTTCACGATGCGCATCACGGGCATCGGCGGGACCGGCGTCGTCACCGTCTCCCAGATCCTCGCCACCGCAGCATTTCTCGACGGCCACGCAGCCCGCACGGTCGACATGACCGGCCTCGCCCAAAAGGGCGGCGCCGTCGTCAGCGACATCAAGGTCTCGGCGCTGCACTCCGTCGACACCGATTCCGCTGATGCCGCTGGTCAAGCCGACCCCGCTGGTGAAGCGTCGTCTTCCGCTGGTCAAGCCGATCCCACCGCTGGTCGAGCTGATTCCACCGCGGGTCAAGCCGATCCCGCTGGTCGAGCTTCCACCGCTGGTCGAGCTTGTCGAGACCACCTCCCCAGCCCCGTCGAGCAGGCAGCCAAGGCCGCGGCCGACACGTGCGATCTGTACCTCGCGTGCGACTCCCTCGTCGGCACCGACCCGGTGAACCTCAAGGTCACCGCGCCGGATCGGACCGTCGCGGTGGTGTCGACGACCCGAATTCCCACCGGCGCCATGGTCATCGACACCTCGGTCGGCTTCCCCGCCGACACCGCTGTCCATGACTCGATCGACGCCCGTGTCGCACGAGCCGCATACCTCGACGCGGGCGCGCTCGCGACGGAGTTGTTCGATGACGAGCAGTTCGCCAACATGCTGATGGTCGGCGCGGCGTATCAGACCGGGGCACTACCGATCTCGGCCGAGTCGATCGAGCGCGCCGTCGAACTCAACGGCGTTGCAGTGTCGGCAAACCTGCAGGCGTTCCGGCGTGGTCGTCAGGTGATCGCGGATCCGGATGCCGTGTCGCGAGAGGTCACCGGCGTCGAATCAACTGCAGTCGAGCCGAGTTCGTATGCGCGCGAGCAGGTTGCGCGACTACACCTCGACGACGACCTCGCCCACAGCGTCGGCATTCGCGTCGACGAATTGGTCGCTTACGCCGACGAGCGTTATGCCGCTGAGTATCTCGGCGTCGTCGACCGCGTGTCGCGCGAGTCGGACAGCCCCGAACTCGTCGACGCGGTGGCACGGAACCTGTACAAACTGATGGCGTACAAGGACGAGTACGAGGTGGCGCGCCTCACCGCCGATCCGACCTTCGCCGCCCAAATCAGCGGCGATTACGGCGACGACGCGAAAGTCGCTGTGCGACTGCATCCCCCGCTGCTGCGGGCACTTGGCCGCAAGGAGAAGATGTCGTTCGGTGCGCGGACGGCCCCGATGCTCGCCGGTCTCGCGAAGATGAAGAAGTTGCGCGGTACGCGCCTCGATCCGTTCGGCTACACCGAGATTCGACGCACCGAGCGCGAGCTCATCGTCGAATATCGGGAACTCGTCGACGCGATCCTCGGCGCCGTCGGCTCGGGGTCTGTCGATCCTGGCACTCCTGATCCGCGTCGGCTGTCGGCGCTGGCCGAGTTGGCGGCGCTGCCCGACATGGTCCGCGGCTACGAGCAGATCAAGATGGACAACGTCGCGCGGTATCGCGCCGAGGTCGCACGCCGCCGGGCCGAGCTCGGGATCTGACGGCTGTCCCCGACTGAGTGCGCGGGAAGTGGGGGAAGGGTTCTTCCCCCACTTTCTGCGTGGCGCTCGGGCCGTCCCGCAGCAGGCTGGCCGAACTCTTCCCCGTGGGTCTGACCGTTCCCCGCGAAGCAACCCGCGGAAACGCCGAAACCCCGCGGAAAGAACCCTTCCCCTACTTTCTGCACCGCCCGACAACCGCCGAACAGACCACCCCCACACCCTTCCCCGCAGTCCTGACCTTTCCCCGCGAAACAACCAACGGAAACGCCCAAACCCCGCGGAAAGAACCCTTCCCCTACTTTCTGCACGGCCCGACGGCCCGGCTGCCCGAGAGCTGCTCCCCGCCGACGCCGCGCGCCCCCGCTCACCCAGCCGCGCACTCCAGCGCGGCGGTGGCCATGGCGGTCAGGACGGTGCGGAGGCGGGCGCTGTCGAGTGCGGGCAGTCGCGGCGAGGAGTTGAGCAGGCCGAACATCGCGTGCACCCGGACGCGGGCTTCCGGCCGCGCGAGTGTCGCGCCGCGTTCGGTCATCAGCGCCAGCAGCACGTCAACCCACTGCTCGACGTAGCGGCGCTGCAGCGAGCGAACCTCGTGGTTGGCCTCCGGTGTCAGGTTGTGCAGGTCGCGATCCTGCACGACGATCAGGTCCGGCTTGGTGACCAGCACATCGATGTGGAAGTGGATCAACGCCTCGAGGGTCTCGGCAGGTGGGAGGCCGCGGTCGACGACCTCTGCCCCGCCGTCGCGGAGTCGGCGGCTGATGTCGAGCAGCATCTGATCGAGCAGGTCGGTCTTCGACGCGAAGTGCCGATACATCGCGGGACCACTCACGCCGACGGCGCCGCCGATGTCCTCGAGACGTACTCCGGCGAATCCCCGTGCGGCCATTTGTCGGGCAGCGGCGTCGAGCATTTCTCGACGCCGAGCGGCTTTCGCCTCGCCACGCTTGGTGAGCGGCGGCGTGACAGACGCGGCGAGCGTCGCGGTCTCAACGGGGTCTGCTGGCGTCATGGTGTCATCGAATCTACCGCCGGTACGGCGATACCGGCGACGCTAATTCACCAACCGTTGATGTGCAGTACATCGTCGAGCGGCTTGCGTTGTGCCGGCGCGAAGTCGGTGCCCTGCGTGTAGGCGACCGGTAGCAGCACGCCCTGGTGCACGCCGTCGGGAATGCCGAGCAGGTCGGCCACTTCTTGTTCGTACACGAGGTGCAGGGTGGTCCACGCAGAACCCAATCCGCGTGCACGCAGTGCGAGCATGAGGTTCCAGGCCCCCGGAAGCAACGATCCCCACACCCCTGCCTGGTTGCCTGTCGGCAGGTCAGCGCCCGTCTTGATCGCTCCCACTATCAACACCGGCACCTCGCCCATCACGTCGGCGAGGTACTGGGCGCTGGCGGCGACACGGCGGGCGGTGTCGGTCGACACTGTGCGCTGTGCCGAGTAGTCGGCGAACGAGCGGGCGTAATAGTCGGCGACCTGGCGCTTGAGGTCGGCGTCGGTGATGACGATCCAATGCCACCCCTGCGCGTTCGACCCCGTCGGGGCCTGAATCGCGACCTCGAGTGCTTCACGGACGACCTCGATCGGAACAGGTCGCTCCAGGTCGAGGCGCTTGCGAACCGAACGGGTAGTCGTCAGCAGCTCATCGGGGTTCAGCGGCAGAAGGTCGGTCATCGTGCTCCTCGGGTCATCTGTGCCGTGCGCGGCGTGCCAGCCAGTTCCCAAAGTACTGGCCCACTTGCACCAGGATCACCAGGAGGGCGATCACCACGACGGTCAGTTTCCAGTCGAACTGCTGATAGCCGTACTGGAATGCGAAGTCGCCAAGACCCCCACCGCCGACGTACCCGGCCATTGCCGACATGTCGACGATGGCGACAAAGATGAAGGTGTAGCCGAGAACCAGCGGCGCAAACCCTTCGGGAACCACGACGGTCAGCAACGTACGCAACCGACTGGCACCAGACGCTCGCGCCGCTTCGACCACGCCCGGATCAACAGACACAAGACTCTGTTCGACGACGCGCCCGATGACCACCATCGCCATCAGCGTCATCGGGAAGATCGCCGCCTCGGTACCGATGCGCGTGCCCATCACAGCTTTGGTGAGTGGGGCGATCGCGGTGATGAAAATGATGAACGGGATCGGACGGACGATATTCACAACGACGTTGAACCCGTTGAAGATCCACGCGTTGGACCAGAGATTTCCGGGGCTCGTCGCGTACAGGATCACTCCGATGACCAGCCCGAGCAGACCTCCGATCAGCAGCGTCACGCCGACGAGTTCGAATGTCTCCCAGATGGATTGGATCAACAACGGCCGCAGCTCCGGCCCGAAGACCCGCGTGAAGCTCTCACCGTCGGCGAGCACGAACGTCTAGGCGGCGGTCACTGCTGTGTCCCCTCGTGTACGACGACGCCGTCGATGCGCACCAGTTGCGCACGCGCGGCGTCGACCGACGTTGCGTCGCCGGTGATCTCGTAGGTCAATGCTCCGAACGGTCGGCCCGCGATGTCGCTGATGCCGCCCGCGATCACCGTCGACCGAGCGCCGTGTTCCGCGACGGCCGCGGGTAGGTCGAATGTGGCGTCCTGATGACCGCTAGCGGCAGCGTCGTCGCGCACCGACACGGTTGCGAGCAGTCCGGGGTGCCGGGCGCGCAGCGTCGCCAACGCATCGGCGTCCGGGACTCCCGCGACGGCGTGTCGCAACAGTCCTCGTGTGACGTCCGACGTGGGATGCTCGAAGACGGAGTACACATCTCCGTTGTCGACGAGCCGACCCCGATCGAGGACCGCGACCGACTCGCACACGTCACGCACGACATCCATCTCGTGGGTGATCACGACGATCGTCGTACCGAGATCGGAGTTGATGCGCCGCAACAACTTCAGGGTGTCCGACGTCGTCTGCGGATCGAGCGCGCTCGTCGCCTCGTCGGCGATGAGAATCGACGGCGAGGTGGCGAGTGCTCGCGCGATTCCGACGCGCTGCTTCTGTCCGCCCGAGAGCGCTGCGGGCCATTGATCGGCCTTGTCGGCAATGCCAACGAAGTCGAGTAGCTCCTCGATTCGACTGCGCCGCTTGTCCTTCTGAAAGTGAGCGACCTTCAAAGCGAAGTCGACGTTGCCCGCCACGGTCCGCGAGTTGAACAGATTGAACTGCTGGAAGATCATGCCGATATCGGTACGCAGCCGGTTGAGCTCCCGCTCCGACGCCCGGCTGTGTTCTGCACCGTGCACGAATACCTGCCCGCCGGTTGGTCGTTCGAGACCGTTGATGAGCCTGGCGAGCGTCGACTTTCCCGCACCGGACGGACCGATGATCCCGACGATCTCCCCCGAGCGGACACTCAGATCGATCCCGTCGAGGACTTTCGGCCCCGACTTGTCGAAACGCTTTGAAACGCCGACGAAGTCGATCGCGGTGTCGGACCCCGCAGGTGAACCGAGGTCCGACGCCGCGTCGACGTCAGGAACCATTGGTGTTGACGGACGCTTGCAGGTCCTTCGTCGTCTGTTGGAGATCGGAAGCCGAATTGTCCTTGATCACACCGCTATCGCCGAGTGAACGCTTGACGGCGGCGATCACCTCGGGGTCGTGGTAGATCTTCACCAGCTTCGCGTAGGTGGGGTTGTCCTTGTCGTCGTTGCGGGCGACGAACGCGTTGATGTACGGCTTGGCCCCGGCCGAGTTTGGATCGTCGGACGCGATGATCTGGTCCTTGGTCAGCTTCGCCGACGTCGCGTAGTTGTTGTTGACGATCGCGGCGTCGACCGAATCCAGATTTGCCGCTGTCTGACCGGCGTCGACGGCGATGACCTTCACCTTCGACTTGCCCTGGTCGATGTCGGCGAGGGTCGAGAACGCATTGCCCGGCTTGGTGAGCGTGATCAAGCCCGCCTGCTCGAGAACCAGTAGTCCGCGCGCCTGGTTGGTCGGGTCATTGGGGATCGCGACCTGCCCACCCTGGGGGATCTCCGACACCGACTTGTGCTTGGTCGAGTACAGCGGCAACGGGTAGACGGCCGTCGCGCCGATCGGCACCAGGTTCTGCTTGTTCTTCGCGTTGTACGTGGCGAGGTAGAGCAGGTGCTGGAACTCGTTGAGGTTGAGTTCACCCTCTGCGAGAGCAGGATTGGGCTGGTTGTAGTCGGTGAAGTTCACCAGCTCGACATCGATGCCCTGCGCAGAAGCCTTCTGCTTGAACACATTCCAGTATTCCTCGGACGCGTCGGCGACACCGATCTTGACCTTCGACGAGTCGTCGTCGCCACCACAGGCCGTCAGCACCGCCCCACCGAACACGAGCAACAACAAGACGGCGAGAACTTTCGACCGCACGACGACCTCCGCGAATCACAATCGACACTGATCTGACTCTGCAAAACGCTAATGCCCGCACACCAGGCTTCCGACCACACGCCGATGTCACGATCATCACCCACCGTGCGGACCTGCGGATTCGACGCGTCGTCGAATTGTGTTCACGATGAACCGAATTGGCTCACTCGACGAACCCGCCCGCTGTCAGATGCTCGAGCAGGCCCTCGGTGAGTGGCAGCGCGCGCATCTCGTCGACCGTGAACCATCCGGCGTCAGCCGCATCGTCGGCGGCCCGCACCGTGCCACCGACCGCGACCGCGACGTAATCGTGGATTTCGAAGACCCCTCCCCTGCCGTCGGGGATGTCGACCACCCATGCCTTGGCACCGACCTCGACGTCGAGTCCGGTCTCCTCCGCGATCTCGCGGATCACCGCCGCGACGAGCGTGTCCGCGTCGTCACGGGGTCCGTAGGGACCGACGGCGTCGACCGGATCGACCTTGCCGCCGGGCACCGTCCACCGGCCGGCTTGAGGGTCGCGAAGTCGCTGCACGAGAAGAAATCGTCCGTCGTCGTCGCGAATGATCGCACCGACGGCGAGTATCCGACGCCCGCGCTTGTCTGCCGAATGACGCACGCGCCGTTGATGATCGGGCATGAGCCCCGCCAACACCCGGCCGATACTCGCGCGGAGGTCGCCAGCTGCGTCGGCTCCCCAGCGCACGATCTCGTCGATCTCACCGTGTGCGGCGAGGTCGGTGGCCGCAATACCCTGTGCCGCAGCGAGTTCTGGTGCGTGCTCCGTGTCACGATGCACGATGACACTCGCGCCCTCCGGCGGCAGAGGCGACAGCCACGCGTCGTGCGCGGCGAGTCGACGATCTGTCGGGAACAACGCGAGCGCCGCACCACCCGCCCCCTCCCCGAGCAGCACCGACACCGTTGGCCGTGGCACAGCGATGAGATCTGCCAGACAGAGCGCGATCTCACGCGCGAGACCACCCTCTTCGGCGTCGACGGACAGGTCGGCGCCGGGTGTGTCGATCACCGTGACGACGGGCAGGCGCAGTTCGGTCGCCAACGCCAGACCTCGCCGGGCGACCCGCAGGTCAGCGGGGCCGATCAGCCGACCGTCGGCCTGCACTGCCCTGTCCTGCCCGATCACCACGGCCGTCGTTTGCCCGAATCGACTCAGCGCCAGCACAATTGGACCGGTGTCGTGGATCACGGCGGTGCCGGAATCGAGCAGCAGCGCGCGCAGCCCGCGACGACCTGCGGCGCGCGTCGCCAGCACGCTGGGCCAGGTCTCGACAAGCTCGACCAGCGGAGATGGGGCGTCGACCGGCGGGGATGGATCGTCGACCGGCGGGGATGGATCGTCGACCGGCGGGGATGAGGCGTCGACCGGCGGGGATGAGGTCTCGACTGGCGGGGATGAGGTCTCGACCGGCGGGGATGAGGTCTCGACAAGCTCGACCGACGAAGATGAGGCGTCGACCGGCAGGGATGGGGCGTCGACCAGCGGAGATGAGGCCTCGACCGGCAGATCAGCAGGCTCACCGAGCAATGCGACGACCTCGGCTACGCGGCCGGGGAGTTCGCCCAGCGGCACGATGGCGTCGATGATGCCGTGGGCGGCCAGGTTCTCCGACACCTGCACGCCGTCGGGAAAGGGCTTGTGGTGCAGGCCTTCGTAGACTCGTGGTCCCAGGAACCCGATCAGCGCACCGGGTTCGGCCCAGGTGATGTGCCCCAGAGAACCCCACGAGGCGAACACCCCGCCGGTGGTCGGGTTGCGCAGATACACGAGGTACGGCAACCCCGCTCGTCGGTGACTGCCGACCACCTCGGCGATCGACGCCATCTGCAGGAAAGCGGCCGTGCCCTCCTGCATTCGAGTGCCACCGGAAGCGGGCAGTGCCAGCACCGGAAGTCGCTCACGTGTCGCGCGTCGAACAGCGTTGACCACACGCTCACCGGCGGCGCGCCCGATCGATCCCCCCAGGAACCCGAATTCGCTGACAACCAACACAATCGGAGCGCCGGAGATCACTCCGACACCGGTGATCACCGACTCGTCGGTACCGGTTCGCTTGCGTGCACGCCCCAACGCCGCGGCGTAGTCCCGGTCGAGCGCAACGTAGCTGGGCGCTTCGTCCCAGGACTGCCAGGTGCCGTCGTCGACGAGTGAAGTCACCAGTTCTACTACCGTCACTCCCACCGACTCAGCCACCTCACCAACGCTAGTCTTCGACCAGGCCTCAGCGGGTGAAGAACCTCGGCGGGTGAAGAACCTCAGCGGGTGAAGAACCTCAGCGCGAGTACACGACTCGCGTCCGCAGGATCAGGTCGGCAACCGAGCGTCGCTTGGTGTCGACGCCGGCCCACAGCAGTCCGATGGCGAAGAACACGCAGATCGCGGCCCGAATCACAGCCACCGATGGCCGCACACGGCCTCCCTTGCGATTCACCACCCGGATGCCCATCACGACGCTCCCCAGCGTGCGCCCGGACACCGCCCAACACGTCGCGAGGTAAATGATCGACACGACGACGAATGCACCGACCGTGAAGAACCCGTTGGTGCTCGGCATCGAAAAGTCGTGGACGTTGTAGAGCAGTCGGGCCATCACGACGCCCAGGTAGATGGCACTCATGATGACCAGCACGACGATCAGGTCGAGCACCGCACCCACTCCGCGACTCACGATGCCCGCCGACTTCGAGGTGTCGTGCACCGCGTGGGCCTTGGTCTTTCTGGCCTCTGAGCGAGCGGCGTGCTCGTCGGCGGCAGTGTCAGAGGGATCGCCGCCGTCGGGCTCATGGTGCGAATCGGATTCGGACGAATCCCGTTGGGGCTCAGTCACGCTCACCGGATTCCACCTCCGCGGCCACGCGTCGGCGCAGCAGCCGGCCGACCATGACGGCGACGGCGTCGTCGGCGCGTTCGCTGGTGCTGCGTACGTCGGTCATCACGTCGGCGGTGACCGACGTGCTCGCCTCGCGGATGATCCCGGGAAGGTCGACGCCGTCGATGATGACGTCGGCGAGTCCGATGAGGTCGACGCGGTTGATCACGGCGTCGACGTCCACATGCGAGACGGCACGGTCGAGGTCGACGGTGTCGATGATCGCGTCCAGGTCGACGGTCGCGATCACCGCCTCGATGTCGACGCGCGCGATTGCAGCGTCGAGGTCCACCCGAGCGACCGCAGCGTCAAGATCGACCCGCGCGACCGCGGCGTCGAGATCCACTCGCGCGACGGCGGCGTCGAGATCGACACGCGCGACAATGGCGTCGAGGTCAAGAAGGTCGACGATCGCGTTCATGTCGACCGACGCGATGATCTTGTCGAGGTCGACGTTGTCGAGCACCAGCGCGGTGAGGTCGATCTCGGACGTGAACACGTCGACGATCTCGCGGATCAGCGCACCCATGCCCGACTGCACACCGGCCGTTGCCAACACACCCGCAGAGTCGACGACGTTGTGCGCGGACCGTCGTACATCACGAACGACCGAACCTGCCACGGGGACATGCTCGGCGACGTCGAACATCGCCGACGCGGCGCGGAACGGGAGCTTCAGCACGCCCAGGACAGGAGTCCGGTCCCCGCCAGCCGCCGTGGCATCGTTGGTCACCCGAGCATTATCCCACCCGGGCGACCGGAGCACCCTGACAACAAGGACTCCTCCGAAACACGAAACCCGCACCAACAAGAAACCCCCGGTGACGCGGAGGGCGTCACCGGGGGTGTGAATAATCGCGAACTACGCGGTCACAGATTCTCGTAGAGCTCGCGGGCCAGCTTGGCGGTCTCGCTCGGCGTCTTGCCGACCTTCACGCCTGCCGCCTCGAGGGCTTCCTTCTTCGCCTGAGCGGTGCCGGAGCTGCCCGACACGATCGCGCCCGCGTGACCCATCGTCTTGCCCTCGGGGGCGGTGAAGCCCGCGACGTAGCCGACGACCGGCTTGGAGACGTTGGCCTTGATGTAGTCGGCTGCGCGCTCCTCGGCGTCGCCGCCGATCTCGCCGATCATCACGATGACCTTGGTGTCGGGGTCCTTCTCGAAGGCCTCGATGGCGTCGATGTGCGTCGTGCCGATGACCGGGTCGCCGCCGATGCCGATGGCGGTCGAGAAGCCGAGGTCACGCAGCTCATACATCATCTGGTAGGTCAGGGTTCCCGACTTCGAGACGAGGCCGATCGGACCCTTGCCGGTGATGTTGGCAGGCGTGATGCCGACCAACGACTCCTCCGGCGTGATGATGCCCGGACAGTTCGGTCCGATGATGCGGGTCTTGGCGCCCTTGTCGACGTTGTAGGCCCACGCGTACGCGGTGTCCTGCACGGGAACGCCCTCGGTGATGACGACGAGCAGCGGGATCTCCGCGTCGATCGCCTCGATGATGGCGTCCTTGGAGAACTTCGGCGGCACGAACGCGATCGACGTGTCGGCTCCGGTCTTCTCGATCGCCTCGGCGACAGATCCGAAGACCGGCAACTCGATGTCGTTGCCGTCCTTGTCCTTGTGGGTGACGGTGGTGCCGGCCTTGCGCGCGTTGACACCGCCGACGACGTTGGTGCCCGCCTTGAGCATCAGCGCGGTGTGCTTGGTGCCCTCACCGCCGGTGATGCCCTGGACGATGACCTTGTTGTCTTTGTTCAGAAAGATCGACATTGATTCGTCGCCCCTTACTTGCTCGCCAGTTCGGCAGCCTTGTCGGCGCCTGCGTCCATCGTTTCGGCGAGCGTCACCAGGGGGTGATTCGCATCGGCCAGGATCTTGCGGCCTTCTTCGACCTTGTTGCCGTCGAGGCGGACCACCAGAGGCTTGTCGGCCTCGTCGCCGAGCTTGTTGAGCGCTCCCACGATGCCGTTGGCCACCGCGTCGCACGCGGTGATGCCGCCGAAGACGTTCACGAACACGCTCTTGACCTGCTCGTCTCCGAGGATGACGTCGAGACCGGCAGCCATGACCTCGGCCGACGCGCCGCCGCCGATGTCGAGGAAGTTGGCAGGCTTGACGCCGTTGTGGTTCTCACCCGCGTAGGCGACGACGTCGAGCGTGCTCATCACGAGTCCCGCGCCGTTGCCGATGATTCCGACCTGGCCGTCGAGCTTGACGTAGTTGAGGTCGTTCTCCTTGGCCTTCTGCTCGAGAGGATCGGTGGCGTCCTTGTCCTCGAACTCGGCGTGGTCGGGGTGACGGAAGTCGGCGTTCTCGTCGAGTGTCACCTTGCCGTCGAGGGCGAGGATCTGATCGTCGGGGGTGCGGACCAGCGGATTGACCTCGACCAGCGTGGCGTCTTCTGCGACGAAGACCTCCCACAGCTTGGCGATGGTCACGGCAGCGGCGTCGAGCACCTCGGCGGGCAGGTGGCCCTGCTCGGCAATCGATCGCGCGGTGGCGATGTCGACACCCTTGACGGCGTCGACGGGCACCTTGGCCAGCCGCTCCGGCTTGGTCGCTGCGACTTCTTCGATCTCCATGCCGCCCTCGACCGAGCACATCGCCAGGTAAGTGCGGTTGGCGCGATCGAGAAGGAAGGAGATGTAGTACTCCTCGGCGATGTCGCTGGCTTCCGCGACGAGGAGTTTCTTGACGATGTGCCCCTTGATGTCGAGGCCCAGGATGTTTTCTGCGTTGGTCTGCGCGTCGTCAGGGGTCGCGGCGTACTTCACGCCGCCTGCCTTGCCACGTCCGCCGGTCTTGACCTGCGCCTTGATCATCACGGGCTTGCCGATTTCCTCGGCGATCGCTCGTGCATCGGTGGCGGAGTCGGTGACCCGACCGGGTGTGGTGGGAACCCCATGCTTGGCGAACAGTTCCTTCGCCTGGTATTCGAAGAGATCCATTCAGCTCACCATTTCGTCGTTGTGCCCGCTGATGTTGGGTGTAACACGGGCCATATCGGACTCTAAACCTGCCGGACACAGCCCTGATGGGGGCCTCCGTGGCTTGTGCGACAGATCACTCGTTCGGTCGGCGGTCCCCATCGCAGGACACCGGCCATCGATCAGCGCGCCACGCTCCTCGTATAGAGTCTGCCCTCGGTCCGCCGTACGCGGGCACGAAGTCGGGAAGAAGGGCGCAGCGCAACGGTTTTGGGTGAGATTCGACATCTAGAACACCGCCTTCACGATGGGTGTACGCACAGCCGGTATTGGTGACTCAGCTCACATTTGAGCGGGTTCTTACCGTCGATCGTTGGACTTGCCGCAATCGTTTCGTTACCGTCAGTCGAGCAGAACGGATCACGAATCGGTCACGAACAGTAACAAGACCGATATCGGGAACGAAGCAACAGGAATTGAGGTGGGCGACTTGGCGGAACGCGGAGCTCCGAGCAGGTCGACGTCGACGGTGGGCACCGTGGCATCACGACGCGGAAATACCTACGACGACATCCCGGCCGAGGAGATGACCGCGATCATCCCGATCGACGACCTCGACTCGTACGATCCCTGGGCCGCCGATTCCGCCGAGCGCGAGTACGCCGACGGTTACGACCAGACAACATGGTCGCCGTCCACGTGGGACCCCTACTACCGGCCCACCCGCTCCGAACTGACGCAGGACATCCTCATTCCCGAGGGCGGATTCGAGGCGTACGCCGACGATCCCTTCGAGAGCGAGGGCGCGCAGCTCGATTCGTTCCCCGCCGACGCCGACCTCGACCTCACCCACAGCGGCGAGATCGACCTACGGCCCGCTGAGAAGCCGTTCCGGCAGGTTCCCGAGCCTGGCCGCACCCGCACCCGCGGAAAGCACCGCCTTGCCGCACCCCCGACCGCTCTGCGCGGGGGTCGTGCAGCCCTCATCGCCATGGCCGCAGGCGCAGCAGTCGCCGCGGCAGCCCACGCCGGCACCACCGAGAAGGCGCCGGCACCCGCGACGACGCCCACCAACACCGCGAACGTCGACAAGGCAGCTCCCGTCGCCGATCTGGGACCGGGAGTCGCGGCGCCCGACAACTCCTCGCAGGACATGAGCGTCTTCACCTCGCAGCTCGCAGAGGGTGAACAGCTCGTCAAGGACGAGGCTGCACGCAAGGCAGCCGCGAGCCGTCCGTACTTCGAGTCACCGGTCCCGCTCGGCGTCTACCAATTCACCTCCGGTTTCGCGATGCGCTGGGGCAGCATGCACGGCGGCGTCGACTTCGCCGCCCCGCTCGGTACCCCGATCCACGCGGCGACCGACGGTGTCATCAAAGAAGCCGGACCGGCGTCGGGCTTCGGTAACTGGATTCAGGTCCAAGCCGCCGACGGTACGGTCACCGTGTACGGCCACATGTACTCGTCCGGTGTGCTGGTTCAGAAGGGCCAGACCGTCAAGGCGGGCGACGTGATCGGCCTCGTCGGCTCCGACGGTCAGTCGACCGGCCCGCACTGCCACTTCGAGGTCTGGAAGAACGGCACCACCAAGATCGACCCGGCCCCGTGGCTCGCCGAGCACGGCGTCCGGATGTCGGCCTACACGGGCTGAGTCACCTCACCCGACCCTGATCCGGGGCCCAACCTACCGGGTCGCTCTGACCCGCTGGTCGAGCGATACCCCGCTGGTCGAGCGATATCCCGCTGGTCGAGACTGACCCGCTGGTCGAGCTTGTCGAGACCTCAGAGCTTGTCGCCCGGAATTCCGCCCGCGGTCAGCAAGGTGATACGACCGGTCTTGCCGCCGTAGTCGATGACCACCCGCTCGGTGGCACCGCTCCCCTCTTTGCCCACTACCTTCCCCATGCCGTACTTGGGATGGTTGTGTCGATCGCCGACGTCGAGGTGGATCTGCTTGTTCCGGCCACGATTGGGGTCGGTCGAGTACTGCGAGCGACCCAGCGTGCGCGACGATCCACTGTCGGATCGCCCGAAAACGCCTCCGGTGGAACCGAATCCACGCGCGCCACGTCGAGGCTCGGTGCGTCGCCAATCGATGAGATGTTGCGGGATCTCTTGCAGGAAGCGCGATTCCGGATTGGAGACGGGTTGCCCCCAGGATGCGCGCGTCACCGAACGGGTCAGGTAGAGCCGCTCCTTGGCACGGGTGATGCCGACGTAGGCGAGTCGACGCTCCTCGCTCAACTCCGCCGGATCGCCCAGGGCACGCATGTGCGGGAAGTGGCCATCCTCCCAGCCCGTGACGAACACGACCGGAAACTCGAGCCCCTTCGCGGTGTGCAAGGTCATCAAAGTGACGACACCGTCGCCCTCGTCGGGCACCTGATCGGCGTCGGCGACGAGCGCGACCTTCTCGAGGAAGGCGGCCAGTGAACCGGGTTCGGGTTCGCCGTCGGTTCCGCCCAGGTCTTCATCGCCATCCGCTTCGTCATCGAATTCGACGTCGAGTTCGGCTGCCTCCGTGCTGAACTCGGCTGCGACGGAGATCAGCTCGTTGAGGTTGTCGAGGCGTGCGGCGTCTTGCGGGTCGCTCGAGCCCTCCAGCTCCGCCCGATACCCGCTGCGGTCGACGATGGCGGCGACCAGCTCTCCGATGTCGGCACCCTCCTCCGTCGCATCGGACACGGTCGCGACGTCGGCGCCCTCGTCGTCGGCCTGGCCGAAGGTGGTCAGGAAGTCGCGGCGCAATCCCTCGATCAGGTCGACGAATCCACCGATCTGTTTGACCGCGCGCGAATTGAGCAGGGCCACTTTGCCTTCGGCGCCGTCGAGCAGCGCCTGGTAGAAGCTGACACCCGCGTTCTCGGCGTGCACCGCGACGCACGCCTCGGCGCGGTCGCCGATGCCACGTCGGGGTGTGTTGAGGATGCGGCGCAGACTCACCGAATCGTCGGGATTGGCGACGGTGCGCAGGTAGGCCACGACGTCGCGGACCTCCTTGCGCTCATAGAAGCGGGTGCCGCCGACCACCTTGTACGGAATGCCGTGGCGCACAAAGACTTCTTCGATCGGTCGTGAGCCGGTGTTGGTTCGGTAGAACACGGCGATGTCGGAGTATTTGTACGACTCCGACACCCCGCCGATGGTGTGGTCGGTGAGGCGTTCGATCTCGGTGCCGATGAACATCGACTCGTCGCGGTCGGAATCCGACACGTAGCCGACAATGAGCTCACCGTCGCCCGAATCGGTCCACAGCCGCTTCTCGCGTCGATTCGGGTTGCGCGCGATGACCGCGTTCGCGGCAGACAGGATGGTCTGAGTGGAGCGGTAATTCTGTTCGAGCAGAATGGTTTCCGCGTTCGGGAAGTCGCGCTCGAACTCCTCGATGTTGCGGATCGTCGCGCCACGGAACGCGTAGATCGACTGGTCGGCGTCGCCGACGACGCACAGTTCCGACGGCTCGACGCTGCGGGCATCTGGCTCGTCGGCGGAGTCGTCCGAGGTGCTTCCGAGTACCAACTCGCGCACCAGAACGTATTGCGCGTGGTTGGTGTCCTGATACTCGTCGACCAGTACGTGGCGGAAGCGTCTGCGGTAGTACTCGGCGACCTCGGGGTGGCGTTGCAGCAACCCGACGGTCTCGCCGATCAGGTCGTCGAAGTCGAAGGCATTGGCGGTGCGCAGCCTGCGCTGGTATTCGGCGTAGATCTGCGCGATCGCCTGCTCGGTCGGGTCGCCCTGCGCTGTCGCGGTGATGGCTTCGTCGGGCGTGACCAGTTCGTTCTTGTAGTTCGAGATGATCACCGACACCCCGCGCGGCGCGAACTTCTTGGGGTCGAGGTCGAGATCTCGGATGATCATGCCGAGGAGCCGCTTGGAGTCGTCGGCGTCGTAGATCGAGAAGTTGGAGTTACGGCCCTCCAGGAGCGCCGACTGTGCACGCAGAATGCGCACGCACGTGGAGTGGAAGGTCGAGATCCACATGAAGTTGGCGCGCGGACCGACGAGGCCGATGACGCGCTCACGCATCTCGGCGGCCGCTTTGTTGGTGAAGGTGATTGCCAGGACCTGACCGGGCGAGACGTCGCGCTCGGCGAGCAGATAGGCGATGCGGCGGGTCAGCACCGCCGTCTTACCCGACCCCGCGCCCGCCACGATCAGTAGCGGCGAGCCGGAATGCAACACAGCCTCGCGCTGCTGCGGATTGAGCCCGGCGAGCAGGCGCGCGGACGCGTCGTCGGGGCTTGCTGCCGGAGCGCGGCCGGCGGGCGTGGCGGGGGTGCGGGTGGAACTGGTCATCGAGAGTTCAGGTTACTCGCCACCACCGACACTCAGCCCCCGAGGAGGCGCGCGTCGACAACCTCACCCACACGCCCCGCTCCGGTGTGCAGTGCGAGGCCGGGCGTGAGCGGCCGAACGTCGAGTTCGGTGCCGCGACCGTCGAGTTGCACGTAGACGACGTGCAACCCGGCTGTGACCGGCACCGTGACGGGCGCTCCACCGTCGAGCGAGAAATGCACCTGCCCAGCGGAATTGGCGCAGTATCCCAGTGCGATGGTCCATTGCCACTGGATCAGCGGACCGTCGAGTCGGAGTCGGCTCGGGCCGTCGAGTTCGGGTCGCGCGCACGACCCGCGCCCGGCGGTGATCGAGCGCCGCGGCGTCACGGCACCGGGCACGGCGTTGCCCGAGTTGTCGAGCACGATGAGACGGTCGGTGTGGGTGCCGAATGTCGGCCGATCACGCAGCTTGCCGAAGGTATGACTGATCTGGTTCTCCGGATAGGCGACCGGAAGCAACACCTCGAGGGGTAGTGCCTGGTCGAACATCGTCGTGTCCTTGTTCGCGGCGAGTGCGCGCTTGGCGTTCGCGAGATACGGGCCGGTCGGATCGTCATTCCACGACGCCGAGTAGGCCGCGGTGGAGATGATCGACGACGCGACCGCGAACGCCACGGCCATGACGCCGACGAGCAGCAGCGGCGATGTACCCGCCTCGCGTGCGTGCCGCGCGGGACCCCGATCGGCGCCATCCGTCTGCGACGCCCCGGTAGACGCACGGTTCGGCGAGATCAGGAGCAGCGTGAACGCCAGAGCCAACACCAGCGCGGCGTCGGGGAGATAGCGCATCGTCTGTGCGAGTTCGAGCGCCGTGTTGGCGCTCGACCGATTCCACATGGGCGGGATCTGCACGACCACCACGTACAACGCGACGGCAACGAGCACGCCGATCGCACCGACGCGCGTTCTGATCGCCCAGATGACGAAACCGGCAACCACGATCCAGCCGAGCACGATCATCCAGATCGACGGGAACCCCATCGGCGGAGAAGGTACCCAGCGTTCCCAGTCCCACGGACCTCCCACCAGGGACGGCACGAGCGCCTTGTTGATCGAGCGCCACACCAGTTGCGCGGTCTGCGACACCGAGTGCGTCCCCGCCGTCGCGTCGGAGACCGAGAAGTAGACGATGACCCACACCACGAAGACGACGGTCAGCGGAGTCCACAGCGCGCGACCCCGCGTGAAGGCGACGATGAGCGGGGTACGCGGGAGCGCCGAGACAGTGCGGTCGGCAGGCTCGCCGGTGTCATCCGAGGGCTCTGAGGTGCGGTCGAAACGCACGACCAGCACGGCCGCGATGAAGGCCACCGGCAGGATGAACAGCGACTTCTCGAAGAAGGCGAGCGCGACCACGAAGATCACCGTCGACCTGATGACGACGAGTCGTCGCGACGATTCCGGCACGCGGCCGGTGCACAAGAGAATGGCGTCGGCGACGATCCAGGCCATCGCCGCCTGCATCGGCAGCGAGTTGAGGCCCGCGGCCCACCAGATGTACGCGGGCACGGTCAGCGGAGTGAACAGATAGAACGCCAGGGCGGCCAATGCGCCGACCTCGAGCGCGGGCCGTCGACGACCCGCCCGGTCACCTCCCGCCGCCGATCCCACCACGCGAATCATTCGCCACACCGACAGCGACGCGAGCGCTTGCAACACGACCAGCGTGACCGCCGGGATCACCCAGTTGACCGGTGCTGCCAGCGTCGAGAGCCCGGCGACCAGGAAGGCCGCAGGCATGAAGTGGCCGTCGTGACTCTGGCCCAGGTAGTCCCACGACCAGAGGGGAAGGGTCGACGCGCGGCCGATGAGGATGAGGTCGTCCCAGTAGAAGTTGCCGGTCGCGACCAGCCACGCGCGGACCACCAGATGCGCGACGATCAGCACGATCGCCGTCACCACGGTGAGTGAGCCGATCCGGCCGGCGAGGGATCGGTGTCGATGCGGCTCGTCGGATGTGTGTGACTGCGACGTCACCGTCGGGCTGCTCGGCATGGGATCTAGTAGAACCGCCGCGGGTGGCGCGTGGCAAAATCACCCCGGTGAGCGATGCGAGCAACGATCAGAACCCTGCGACGACACCCGACGCCTCGTCGGACGTGCCGGTGCCGTTCGAGGAAACGATCGATCTCGAGTACTACCGCCTCGACCCCTCCATCGACGACCTGTCAGACGAGATCGACGACCTGCGGGTCGAGATCGACCGCCTCGACGCGATCATCCTGGCCGCGATCAAGCGCAGGACTGCCGTGTCGAAGAAGGTCGGCGCCACCCGGATGGCGTCGGGTGGCCCGCGGCTGGTGCATTCGCGCGAGGTGAAGGTCATCGACCGGTTCGCCGTGCTCGGCCAGGAGGGCCACACGCTCGCCATGCTGCTGCTGCGCCTCGGCAGGGGTCCGCTCGGTCGCTGACCGCTCGCCGGGTTCGCGATTGGTGAACCATCGGTTACGAGACGTCGGTCTCCCCTCTTATCGAGCACGCGCCACGCCGTGAAGACCTAGTGTTGGTTCATGGGCACCGACGTCTCGCGCAGCGGCAAGGACATCACCACTACTCAACCCTGGCAGGCGTTGGAGGCTCACAAGCCGATCCTCGCCGCACGCAATCTCCGGGAGTTGTTCGCCGACAACCCCTCCCGTGGACGCGAGCTCACCATCGACGTCGGCGATCTGCACATCGACTACTCCAAACACCTCATCGACGCCGAGACCATCGAGCTCCTCCTCTCGCTCGCGCGTGAAGCGAATCTCGAACAGCACCGCGACGACATGTTCGCCGGCGTGCACATCAATACCTCCGAAGACCGCGCGGTCCTGCACACCGCGCTCCGCCTGCCTGCCGACGCGCAACTCGTCGTCGACGGCCAGGACGTCGTACACGACGTCCACGAGGTGCTCGACGCGATGGGCGCATTCACCGACAAGCTGCGCAGCGGAGAGTGGAAGGGCCACACCGGAAAACCCATCACCGACGTCGTCAACATCGGCATCGGTGGCTCCGACCTCGGGCCCGTCATGGTGTACGGCTCGCTACGCCACTACGTCGACACCGACATCCGCTGCCACTTCGTGTCCAACGTCGACCCGGCCGACATGGTCGCGGCACTTGCCGACCTCGACGCCGAGCAGACGCTCTTCATCGTCGCCTCGAAAACCTTCACGACGCTGGAGACGCTGACCAACGCGGCGGCAGCCAAGCGGTGGCTGCTGGAGAAACTCGGTGCGGGCGAGGACGCCGTCGCCAAGCATTTCGCGGCCGTCAGCACCAACGCGGAAGCGGTGTCGAACTTCGGAATCGACCCCGTCAACATGTTCGGCTTCTGGGACTGGGTGGGTGGCCGCTACTCGGTGGATTCCGCGATCGGCCTCTCGGTGATGGCGGCGATCGGCAAAGAACGCTTCGCCGAATTCCTCGGCGGATTCCACACCGTCGACACCCATTTCCGTACGCAGCCGCTGGAGAGCAACGCGCCGGTGCTGCTGGCGTTGATCGGATTCTGGTACTCGAACTTCTGGGACGCGCAGTCGCGGGTGGTGCTCCCCTATTCGAACGACATGGCACGCTTCGCCGCGTACCTGCAGCAGTTGACGATGGAGTCCAACGGCAAGTCGGTCAAGGCCGACGGCGAGCACGTGACCACCAACACCGGCGAGATCTTCTGGGGCGAGCCGGGTACCAACGGCCAGCACGCCTTCTACCAACTGCTCCACCAGGGAACACGTCTGGTGCCCGCCGACTTCATCGGCTTCGCCAATCCCACCGACGATCTGCCCACAGCCGATGACACCGGCTCGATGCACGACCTGCTGATGAGCAACTACTTCGCGCAGACCAAGGTGCTGGCGTTCGGGAAGACCGCGGACGAGATCAGGGCCGAGGGCGTCGACGAGAAGGTGGTGCCGCACAAGGTGATGCCCGGCAACCGGCCGTCGACGTCGATACTCGCGTCCGAACTGACCCCGGCGGTGATCGGTCAGTTGATCGCGCTCTACGAGCATCAGGTCTTCGTCGAGGGCACGCTGTGGGGCATCAACTCGTTCGACCAGTGGGGCGTCGAACTCGGCAAGACGCAGGCCAAAGAACTTCTGGGCGTCATCACCGACGCCGAAGCGCCTGCGCAGCAAGGTGATTCGTCGACCGACGCACTGGTGCGCTGGTACCGCGCCGAGCGCGGACGCAAGGCCTGAGTCAGGACCAGCGCTCGTCGTCGAACACCTCGGGCGGGATCTCGTCGCCCGGTTGCACTCCGAGCGCCTCGAGCCGACCCATGAGCGCGGCCGCGACCGCAACGTAGGTGATGAGGTCCTGCGGTTCGTCGGCGCGCTCTGCCGGGTCGCCGCCGAGGAACTCGAGTACGAGCGGCGGCACGCAGTCGCCCATCGCGAGTTCGCGGGTGCCGGTCGCAACCCGCCAGGCGTCGAATCCGGAGACATCGACGGCGTCGGCGATCTCGCCGTCGCGGACGGCTGCGAGCACCTCGTCGAGGGTGGCGAGCGGTCCCGACGCTCCACTCGACGGGTCGAAGCCGATGACGGTGTCGGACGCGAGCTCCTCGTCGTCGTCGAGGGTGAAGTAGACGATCCCGCGCCAATCGGCGCCGATCGCGGTGATGTCGTCGCGCCCGAAGATCGACTCGAGTAGCTCACTCACGTCGTCTGCTCGTCGTCGCGAGAAGAGTGCGAACGCGCCATTGGCGACCACTTGCCCCTGTGTGGAACCCACATCCGATACCTTACGCACGTGAGGACTACCGTTTTGCGGCCGCGACTGCTCGTGGTGTCGCTGGCCTGTGTCGCGGGCGTGCTCGGCATCGCGGCATGCTCGTCGGACTCCGGAGGTACCGCCGAATCCGCGACGTCGGTGCCCCGATCGGCAGCCGTGACCGTCGCACCCGGGCAGCAGCATCCGCGCACAGCGCCCGGAACCACGCTCGACTTCGGCGCCTCCGCGTCGCTGCCTGCCGACGCCTATCGCGCGGGCGGGTCCACGGCGCTCTACACCGTCACCGGCATCACGCAGGGCAAACACGTGCCGAGCGCGCAAACCCGTGGCGGCACAGCGTATTTCGTCTACGTCACAGTGACGTCTCTGGCACCACGTCCGGCGCCCGCCCCCAAAGTCCTCGGCCTCGCCGGTTCGGCGGATGGACGCACCGCGGCGCTGACACTGCCGCCGTCGACCTCCCTGAAGGACTGCGCCAACCCCAAGCCCCCCGAAACCATGCGCCGCGGCGACTCCTACGCCACCTGCCTCGTCGCCTACGCCGATGAGGGGCAAAAGCTCACGCGGGTCATCTACTGGGCCGACACCACCGGCGACGACTCGCTCGACTACAAGCAGGCGCCCGTCGTGTGGCGCAATCCGGCTGACGTCGTCAGCAGTTCTCCCGCGCCACCTGCAGGCTGAGGACGTGGCTGGCCTTAGAGCGGCTCAGATCATCCGACGCGTGACGAACCCCGGCAGATACTTCAGCGCCGCGGCGATAGGAGTCCACGGCCACGCCGGCACCGGTGAGTAACCGTTCTCGGCCTCGATGGCCTTGACCATCGCCGCGACTCCGGACTCCGTGTCGGCCATCAGCGCGGTTTTCACACCGCGATTGATGTCGGTCTCGATGTAGCCGGGCGCGACGACGGAGACCGTGATCGGCGAGTTGACGAGTTCTGCCTGCAGACCCTGCCCGATCGCCGTGACACCGGCTTTCGACGCCGAGTACGCGGTCTGCGCCTTGGGAAGTCCACGAATTCCGCTGATCGAACTGACCAGCACGAGGTGACCGTGGTTCTGCGCGCGGAAGATCTCCATCGCCGCCTCGGCCTGTGCGAGCGCTCCGACGAGGTTGGTCTGCACGGTCTCGATGTTGGCGTGCGCCTTGCCCGTGCCTATCGGCGCCCCCTTGCCCAGCCCCGCGTTCACGATCACGCGGTCGAGACCGCCGAGTTCGTCGCGCAGCTTGCCGAAGACGACGGGCACGGCGTCGACGTCGGTGACGTCGAGTGCGCTGACGGCGACCTGCGGCGCACTCGGCCGGAGTTCGTCGGCGAGGGTCTCGAGGCGGTCGACGCGTCGGGCGGCCAGGGCCAGCGAACGGCCGCGCGCAGCGAACTCACGGGCCATCCCCTCGCCGAGCCCCGAGCTCGCGCCGGTGATCAGGATCTTTTGTCGGGTCGTCACGCAGGACAACCTACCCCCGGACGCGGGAACGTCGAACGAGACGTACCACCGCGGTCTGACCGTCATCGCCGACGATCCGCTCGGAGTCGGCCCAGTCGTCACCGCGCTCAGTGAGGATCTGCTCTGCCTGCGCGGCGTTCATCTCCATCAGCAGCGCGCCACCGTCGGCGAGCCAGGTCGGGGCGTCGGCGACGAGTCGTCGAATGTGGTCGAGGCCGTCGTGACCGGCAAGAAGCGCGGCCTGAGGTTCGTGTTCGGTTTCGTGCGGCAGGAGGTCGACGGCGCCGTCGGGGACGTAGGGCGGTACTGCGGCGATCATGTCCACGGCTCCCCGTAGCTGCCGCGGCAACGTCGACAGTCCGTCGCCGAGGTGAGCGTGTGCGCCCACGGGGAGGTTGCGGCGCGCATACTCCAGCGCTGTCGGGTCGATGTCGACGACGTGGATGCGCGCACCGACCGTCCCGTCTGCCACCGCCACCGCGATCGGCGCGACTCCGCAATACGCCTCGACCACCACGGGTTGCTCGACGTGACGTTCGCGCAATGCCTCCCCGGCAACACGCGCGAGGAGCAGCGAGCGCTGTCGAGGAATAAACACCCGCGGCCCCACCTGCAGGTCGATCGAACCGAACCGGACCGTCCCCACCACATGCTCGAGCGGCTCGCCAGCACAACGCCGCACGGCCATCTCTTCCAGATGTTCGACGTCGCGCGCGGCGTCGACCAGAACGGCCGCCTCCTCCTCCGCGAACACACAGCCCGCCGCCCGCAGCCGCGCGGCCAGCGCCGACTGGGCGCTCTGTACTGCCGACTGTGCGTTGCCGCGCGCCGAGTGGGCGTCCGTCACTTGAGCAGCCGCGACATCCGACGGTCCGCGAGCACCTTCCCGCCGGTCTGACACGTCGGGCAGTACTGGAACGACCTGTCGGTGAAACTGACCTCCCGGATCGTGTCGCCGCACACCGGACACGGCATCCCGGTACGTGCGTGTACGCGTAGCCCGGTTCGCTTCTCCGACTTCAGTTTTGCGACGCCGAGACCTTCGAGCCGTCCGGTCGCGTCGGTGAGTACAGCCCGCATCGACTCGTAGAGGGTGTCGATCTGGGCGTCGGACAGTGTTTTCGACGACGCGAACGGCGAAAGCTTTGCGGTGTGCAGGATCTCGTCGGAGTAGGCGTTTCCGATCCCGGCGATCACCCGCTGATCGGTCAGCACGTTCTTGATTCGGCCCGACGTGCCGCGCAGGATCGCGGCGAGTTCGTCGCGCGTGACACCCATCGCGTCCGGTCCGAGCGAGGCGATGCGCTCGACGTCGGACACATCCCGCACCACCCAGACGGCCAGCCGCTTCTGGGTGCCGGCCTCGGTAACGTCGAAGCCCTCTCCGGGCAGTCCGCAGTGCACGCGCAGCGCGATCGGGCTCTTGCCGCCGGGACGCAGCGGCCGCGGCGAGAGATCCTCGCTCCAGCGCAGCCACCCCGCGCGCGAGAGGTGGATGACCAGGCTGATCGTCGGTTCGTCGACCTGTTCGGCGCTGCCGGGAATCGTCGTGATGACGAGGTATTTGCCGATCCGCGACGCGGAGTCGACGATGCGCCCGATCAGCGCGGTGTACGGCGGATCTGCTGTCTTGAGTACCGACAGCGACGCGACGTCGACACGACAAATCGGGAAGCCGGCAGCGTGATCGTCGACGTAATCGGCGATGGCGGCGACCTCGGGCAGCTCAGGCATGCCTTCAGTGTGCTCTAGTAAGTGCATGATCTCCGCACATTCCGACGCCGAGCTCGCCGCTCGGATCGCGGTCGGGGCAGGTGAGATCCTCGTCGGAGTGCGCTCGGGACAGCTGCTGGGTGGTCGACAACTCGGCGACCTCGGCGACGCGATGGCCCAGGCGTGGATCGGCAACGTGCTGCGTCGACATCGCGGCTCCGACGCCGTGCTCTCGGAAGAGGCCGACGACGTCGGCGACCGCGCGAGCGCCGACCGTGTCTGGATCATCGACCCGCTCGACGGCACGCGCGAGTTCGCTTCCGGCACTGCCGACTGGGCAGTCCATGTCGCGCTCACCGAGTCCGGCGTGGTGACAGCGGCGGCGGTCTCGCTACCCGCGACCGGCGAACTGTTCCGCACCGACACCGTCGAACGCACAAGCGGCCCGCTACGACACCGCATGGCCGTATCTCGTTGGGGCGGAACGTATGAGGTGGCCGCGGTATCTCGCGCACTCGGTCTGGCGCCGGTCGAGATCGGGTCGGCGGGCGCCAAGGCGATGGCCGTGGTCCGCGGCGACGTCGACGCGTACGTCCACTCGGGCGGCCAGTACGAGTGGGACAACTGCGCCCCGGTCGGCGTCGCACTCGCCGCGGGGCTGCACTGCAGCCGCCTCGACGGCTCGCCCATCCTCTACAACCGCCCGCGCCCGTACATGCCCGACTTCGTCATCTGCCGATCCGAGATCGCCGACGACCTACTCGGCGTCCTCGCCCGGATCTGGTGAGTCGTCGCCGATCGAGCGCCCTCACCGCTGGCCGAGCGCCCTTCCGCTAGCCGAGCAGCCCCACACGCTGGTCGAGCGCCCCTA
>NZ_BAFC01000091.1 GCF_000248055.1 Gordonia sputi NBRC 100414
GCATAGTGCGGTGACCCGACGCGGCGATGTTTCCGGCTGCAGAAGAACGTGCTGGATCGCCGCCGCTGGGACACCCGAGAAGAGCTACGGATCGCGATCGTCACCTGGATCGAACGGACCTATCATCGCCGCCGTCGCCAGTCCGCTCTCGGGCGGTTGACCCCGATCGAATACGAAGCCATCATGACCACACCGGCCAGTCAGGCCGCGTGACTGAACTGTCACCTATTCGTGCAGCAGACCCACTGCGCGGATCGCGGCCCGTGCGGTCGCTGCGGCGAGTGCGCGATCGTTGTATCGGTTGACGGCGATCGCGATCACGGCGAGCACCGCGACGGCAATTGCCAGGGTGGGACCGAGATGGATGACGGTGTGGTCAGCGTTCACCAGCGGCCACTCTCTGCACTTGCGGCTGAGCGGGAGGTGAAGCCGCTGCGACACGCATCCTTCAACTCAGCAGCGATTAGGATGACACGCGCTACGTTCGCAATCATGACCTCCCACGCTATGGCTTTAACGGTGGTCCAGGCCAGCGCAGGTGCGGACAGCGCTCGTGCGGCGGCGTAACCCGAAGTACGCGGCGCGGCCCTGCGGTTTGCGCCGCAAGGCCGCGCCGTCGCGATCAGCCGAGGACGATGCCGGGCACCTGCGACAGACTCGTCGAGAGGGCGTCGATCTTGTCGGACAGTACCTTCCGTTGGTCTGGGGTCACGACGGTGTAGCTTACGTATCCGTCACCTTGCCGGTACTGATTGATCGCATTGCGCACGTCAGCGAACTGGGCAGTGATCTTGTCCATGAGTTGCGGGTTCTTCGCGGTGATCATCGGTTGCATCTCGGCGATGAGCGTCTCGGCGCCGTCTACGTTGGCCGCGAAGTCCCAGAGGTCGGTGTGCGAGTACCGGTCCTCTTCGCCGCCGACCTTTGTTGCGGCGATCTCGTCGATGAGCCCCTGAGGGCCCGCCACAAATTGGCGTGTCTCGAACGTAAAGTCTGGCTTGTCGACCTCAGTCTTGAGTGTGGTGACGTCGGTGAGAAGCTGAGTCGATATGGCAGCAATAGCGTCCGCATTGTCGGTGGTCTTCGCGTTGTCGGCGTCGGTGGGAGCGATTTGTCCCGCACCGTCGCCAACCTCTGATGCTTGAGGTGGCCACAGGTAGCGCTCGATCCGATGGAAACCAGTGAACGGCTGTTTGCCGTCTTCGGTGTCGTCCCAGCGCATGTCGATCGCGGGATCAAGTTCGGGAAATGATGCCGCGACCGGCTCGACGCGCTCATAGAAGGTTCGGACGCGACCGAATGAAGCGCGCGCCGCGTCGAGATTTCCACTCTTGATGTCGGTAGTGAACTGCTCAGTTTGGGCTTGTAGGCCAGCGAGCTGGCCGCGGACGTACTCGAGGTAGCGCGCTTTGGCGGCGTTGACGTCGGCGGGCGCCTGCGTCTTGTTCTTCTTGTCTCCGGTGACATTGATCTGCTTGCGGATTCCCGTGCCGACCATTCCTGGTTTACAGGCCACCGTATAGGTGCCAGGATCGACGATCTCAACAGTCAGTTTTCCCGAAAGTCCCGGTCCGATGTTTTCCACCTCGTCGAGCACGCGATTGTTGTTCGCATACACGTAGAATTCGGTCACCTTGGACCCGTTGTTTGTGACATTAAAGCTGACGTCGCCGGTTGTGGCGGAGTCGTTTCCGAGATCACATGCAGTTTCGGTAGAAGTGACTGAGATAGTTCCTGTGGCAGTGTCCTTTGACGTGCAACTCATGAGCAGGATGGGTGCGGCGAGTCCTAACGTCAGTATCCCTGCGGGGGTTCTGAAATTTCTGTTCAACCTCGGGGTTCCTTTCAGATGCAGGCGTCAGGTCGGGCCGGAGTCGTGGGTGTCGCGTCATCGACGGCGGTCTGAGTTGGTGGTCGTCGGCGATTGGCGCGCAAGAATAGGGTGAGGACAATTGCGATGTAGAGGCACCAGCCCGCAACCTGGAGCACGGTCGGATCTGCGCGAAAGTTGAATATTCCTGCGAGAAGTGTTCCGTACCAAGCTGATTGGTCGTACTGCGCGGTGATGTCGAATGCTAGGTTCGCCCCACCCGGGAGCCATCCGACTGTCTGCAACGCGCGAATTCCGTACGCAAGTATCCCCGCCGCGACGAAGATCAAGAAGATGCCGGTATAGAGAAAGAACTTGTGGAAGTTGAGTCGGACCGCCCCGCGGTAGAGCAACACCGTGATCACGACTGCGACGAGTACTCCCAGGAACAGGCCTAACAGTGGCCACAGGCCTCCGGACACGCTTTCGGCATATCCGACCATGAGGAGGGCGGTCTCGAATCCCTCTCTGCCAACAGCGAGAAATGCCAGACCAAGAACGGCGGGTCCACCGTTCACGAGGGCCGTCGACATGCCCTGCTTGAGGTCATACGAGATACTGACAGCCGCTTTGCTCATCCATAGGACCATGAACGTCACGATCGCCACGTCAACAGTGACCACACTGACTGCTGAACTGATCGCCGGCATCGCTTCCCTCGTCGCAGTGCCGAAATGGATGACGAGAAAGATCCCTACCACCATCGCTACCGCGAGCGTGACACCTCCCCACACCCACTTGAGAGCGTCGCGACGATCGGATTTGACGAGGAAGGCGACCAAGACCATCACGACGATGCCGGTCTCGAGACCTTCGCGTACTCCGATCAGCCCGCTGCCGAACAACTGGGCGGGCACAGAGGGGCTGGCCAGCAGCATAATGTTCTCCTTTGGTTCGTTACCCGTGGCGTGGCGCATATTCGAAGGTTGATCACTCAACTTTCGAATAGTCGCTGGCCCCACCATTCGCCGTCGGCGAGACCCGGGGGGCACGCGAAGAGTGCCGATCCGGTGTGAGTGATGTATTCGCCGAGAGCATCCCGGGCCGCCAGCGCACGCTGCATCGGCACGAACTGGGTGTGGAGGAATGATCAAGACCTGTGGATCAGGGAGGGCGTGCCTTCCCGTAAATATGATCCTGGTAGTCACTTGATCAAGTCAGCGTTGCAGCGCTGGCGGAAAGGCACGCCTCGTGCTCACGGTAGTCAACTCCAACGAAGGTTCCAACCCGGCTGGCGAGGACCGCTCCATCCTCGATCAGATCGTCCGAGACGGTGCTCGGCAGATGCTCGCCGCGGCATTGCGCGCCGAGGTCGCCGCCTGCATCGACCAGTTCACCGATCAGGTCGATGAGAACGGGCACCGTCTGGTGGTGCGTAACGGCTCCCACAACGAGCGGGAGGTGATGACCGCTGCGGGTGCGGTTGCGGTGAAGGCACCGCGGGTCAACGACTA
>NZ_BAFC01000090.1 GCF_000248055.1 Gordonia sputi NBRC 100414
TCATGAGTATCGATGGCTTCCTTGTGCCGCCCATCTTCAATATCGAAAGTGAGACAGCCGCCGTCGACGCGCTGCGCAAGTACTTCACCGTCAACGGTGTGCCCGCGTTCTCCGGATCAAGGTTCGAGCGATTCGCGGGTGGCGGAGACCGCACCGAAGTCGCTGACGAGTTCACTAG
>NZ_BAFC01000089.1 GCF_000248055.1 Gordonia sputi NBRC 100414
CCAGCCCCTAGCGCGTTGTCGGGTGCGAAGCATGCATCCACGTCGCCGCGTAACGAACGCAGGTCGGATTGTCGGATGGCGGTTCGAATCAGATCGACCACGCTCATCTCGGTGTCGGAGTCGATGTGCTTTCCGCGCACGGCGGCTTCCTGTACAAAGGTGACCAAAAACGCCGCAATTGCCGAACCAAGCGTCGACCCCATGACGATAGGAGCAAGCGATTGCTGCCCCGTCTGGAAACCATCTCCCAACAGCTCTGTGGGTACCCAGATCCCTACCGAATCCGAGATGCTGAAGGTTTCCACTTCGAACGGGGAGCGATTGTCGACCATCAGCAGACGATCCGACTGCCTGAAGGAATACGTGTGGGAGCCGTGGCGGATCTGCCCGGATACCGGAAGCTGCTGCGTCGCCACCAGCACGTAGTCCGAGCGGTGACGTTCGATCAATTCGGCGGTGCGTGCCGTCGTACATGGCGTGCGGAGCAGCGCGAATACCGAGGTCACACCCAACGTGCGCCAGAAGATGTGCTGTTGCAATTCCGAGCCGTGCAGCGGCTCCACCGACATAGCCGAGATGAAGTCCGACGCTCCGCTGTCGGCCGAGCAGGCAGGTCGCGGTAGGTTCTTCCCGTCGATCTCGGAGGCGCCGATACGCTGATGCCAGGCGGCAATGAGCTGCGGAGTGAGGCGGTATCTCGCCGCCCCGCGCACATGGCCCGCGTCAGCCTTCTTCGTGCCGGCTGCTTTCCGCGAGCCTTCGAAGATCGTGCTTTCGGACATTGTCACCTAGCTCGAAATCAGTGTCGTGGATCGGAATCCCCGGAGGATCGACCCGATTCTCCCAAACACCGTGCACTTCCGCTCGCGCAATCACGCTTTCACTGAATTGTCGGGGCGCGATTCCGAACTCTGACTTGAACCGATTCCGTAATGTACTGACCGACGCGTACCCCGATCGATGCGCCACTTCTTCCAGAAGCATCGGGTGATCGCCACTGAGCAGCTCGCGGGCGCACCTCAGCCTGCGTTCGTTGATCAACCTCGACGGTGTCGTCCCCGTGTCGTCGAAATGTCGGTAGAGCTGACGTCGACTCATGAACAAATCCTGCGCGATGGAGTCCGGGGAGAAGTCCGGATCGGCATACCGCTCCTCGATCATCTCGCGCGCGCGTTGACGGACGACTGCCGCGCTCGACGACAGGTGTCGCCCGACCTGCCCACTGTGTTGGGTAACGGTGGCGCGCAGGAGTTCGATGACGATACGTTCAGCCTCTGCGTCCACTGGCCGGTTCGCGGTCGCGGCGTCGGCGACGAAGCGTTGGACGAACGCCGCAACCGTGCGAGGGAGAAGGCTGGCCGAGTCACCAGGCAGCACCGCGTCCACAACGCCGAGAGTCTCCTCGCGCACCAGCAGGATCGTCGGGTCCGTGACACTTGTCGTCCACAGGGTGAAGGGCGTGTCAGCCGGGTTCACCGCCATCTGCCCCGGCCGCAGCGCGCCTATCTGGTCGCCGACTCTGACGTGAGTACAGGCGCGCAGACCGTTGACGACGACGACAACCTCGCCCGAGGTTCCACGACCCGCTTCCACACCGCGCGTGAGTCGGTACGGGGTGGCCAGTTGCGCGTACACGCGCAGCATCGACAGTGTCCGCTGATAGCTGAGCGCCTCGAAACCACTCGGGTCCGCTGCGGTCGCAATCGCCCAATCCGAGAACTGCGCCAATCCACTTCGCCCCGACAGTGCCCGTGGCGCACGCCCGGTGAGCCCGACGCCGAGGCCGCGCTTCCAACGCACGACGGCATCCTGGGACAAAGACGGCCGGCCGGCCCCGGACCGTGTCCCGCGCATGCTTGCTCTGTGCATCCCCGCCACGTGCGTACCCGTCCCGTGTGGCCCCGTCCCAAATGTTGCAGACGAGTCCTGACGTCGATCAGTGGGTGCGGAAGCCCGTCCGCCGTTGTACTTACCAGCCATGTAGTTGCTAGCCATCGGAGACTTCTCTCGCATACTCGAGGGGCGTGAGTCCGTATCGTGCCGTGAAACGATTCCGAAGAGTGGCCACGGACGAGAAACCCGAGGCGTGCGCGATTCCACTGAGACCATAGGAACCGCCGCGCGCGATCAGTTCCCGCGCCCGGTCGAGCCGACGCTGCGCGATCATCTCAGCGGGGGATTCGTCGAATTCGGCGAGGCGCCGGTAGAGCTGACGTCGACTGAGGTGAAGCAGACCTGCGAGCGACTCGGCGTCGAAATCCGGGTTCCGGTAGTTGCGATCGATCGCATCGGTCACCCGACCGCGCAACACAGCCGGACTGTCGACGGTGTGCGCTTCTCGCGACCGATGTGGATTGAGGGTGGACCGAAGGAGGTCGATCGCCGCCATCTCGGCGTCGAGGTCGACGTCGGCGCCTCGCACCGCGACGTCATAGGCAAAGTTGCGCAGGAACACCGCCGTAGCCCGACTCAGCGGCGAGTCCTCCATCACCGGGTCGGCTTCGGCGAGATCGGCGTCGTCGACCATCTCTGCGGGCACCCAGACGCTCGCGTACTCGGCGGTCGTCGTGTTGGTGATCGAGAAGGTCTCCGACATCGATAGCGCGGCAAGTGGATTCGAGTAGGTGAATGAGTACTCGCGATCACCGGAGGTCACAAAACCGTCCACAATGGAGTCTGTTGTACCGAACAGAACGAAGTCAGAGTTGTATTCCGAAATGCACTGGGCAGTCCTGTGCATCGTCGACGGTGTACGAAGCAGCACGTACGTGAGGACGAAGGACAGTGGACGCCAGAAGAGGTATTCGTCGAAATCCTCTTCTCCGCCATGCGGTTCCAGCGCAAACGTCGGCATGTAGTTCGCCGCGTCGCGCGCCCCGCTTCGGTGCAGATGCCGCGATGAGGCGCTGCCGAGTTGCGGCGACGTTCCCACCCGCCGGTACCAGTCGTGCACACGTACCGTGTCGAATCGCTTCTCCTCGCGCTTACCCATGAGCCTACGACCGTTCAGGAATTCGCCGAGGCAAGACGATCATCGACGAGACGAAGAAGCAGGCGGCACCGATGAACGTGCAACTGTTCGCCAGGACGTCGTCGACAGTATTGCCGTTGGGTGTGATGTACGCACCCACTGCACTCACGCCGAAAGCGATGCAGCCCAACAAGTTGATCTGCGCCGACCACCATTCGACATCACTGGGTTTCCACGCCTTGCTGGTGTGGTTGTACGCGACGATCACCAGTATCCCGCTGATGAGGAACATCACCGAGCCGGCGGCGTCCGGCGACCACACGAGATGCTTTTCTGACGCGATGTTGCGCGCGGTCAGAGCGGCAGCGGTACTCGTGTTGAACATCAGGGTGCCGAAGAACTGTGTAGCTGCCGCAAGCCATTCCGCGCGAACCATCGTGCCCGGCGAGTAGTCGACGGGCACGGTGATGGCGCCGCTGCGCAGCAATTGCACCAAGGCTGCGGCAGTGAAGAACCAGGCACCGATGAAGTAGCAGATGTTCGCATTGGATGCGCCCATCCATCTGCCGATCCACGGCGCCGACCCCAACGCGAACAGCGCGGAACCGATCATGAAACCCCAACACTGCTTGGACAGCGTTGGCGTCAACAGGACGCGATGCCAGTCGGGGGACTCCACAGCGGCAGAGGTCACGACAACTGCTCCTTTCTGTCAGGTACCGAGTTTCGGGCACGTACCGAGACGCACACGCCCTGATCCGTACCTTCTGCCGTCACCACGGCGCTCGGCGGCGGGTGAGCGGGTATCCACTCCCCGCAGCCCGAGAGCCGGAGGTGACAGAGCTCGGCAACGAAACCGATCAGCAGTGGTGCCGATCGACTGCGCCGACGATCAGTGGTGGAAGTGCGAGCCGGTTCCTTCGCGTGGCATCGCCGTCTCGAGCTTGTCGAGGAACGCCACTTCGCTCTCGATGTCGGCGAGCAACGCTGCAGCCAAGTCGTGACTCAGGCCCGCTCGCACCACAATTCGCTGCAGCGTCCAGTGCGCCAGGCCGTCGGCCATCGGATAGGCAGGGACAAGCCAGCCCTTGAGCCTCAAGCGATCAGAGAGGTCGTAGAGCGACCACTTGTCGGTGTACCTCTCCTTGAGTTTCCACGCGAACACCGGGATCGTGTCTCCGTGGCTGACGAGATCGAAGGGTCCCATCCCCGCGATGGCGTGCGAGAGATACAGCGCGACATCGATCGAGCCCTGCTGAATCGCCCGGTAACCTTCGCGCCCCAGTCGCAGGAAGTTGTAGTACTGCAACAGCACCTGGGCACCGGGACGCGAGAAGTTGAGTGCGAGAGTGGGCATGTCACCGCCGAGATAACTGCAGTGGAAGACCATGCTCTCGGGCAGTGCCTCGGTGTCGCGCCAGATGATCCATCCGAGTCCGGGATAGACCAGCCCGTACTTGTGGCCGGAGGTGTTGATCGACACCACGCGCGGTACGCGGAAGTCCCATTCGAGTTCGGGCTGGCAGAAGGGTGCCACCATTGCACCCGACGCCCCGTCGACGTGAATCTTGACGTCGAGTCCGGTGGATGCCTGGATCTCGTCGAGCTTTTCCGAGATCTGTTTGACCGGTTCGTACAGCCCGTTGTAGGTGACGCCGAGGATGGCGATGACTCCGATGGTGTTCTCGTCGACGTACTTTTCGAGATCGTGGCCATCGAACACGAAGTGTTCTTCGGAGACGGGGACCCAGCGCGGCTCCACCTCGAAGTAGTTGAGGAACTTCTCCCAACACACCTGTACCGCGGTGGACAGCACCAGGTTGGGCTTGTCGATCGGCTTGTTCTCTGCCTTACGTCGATGCTGCCAATGGCGTTTGAGCGCAAGGCCTCCGAGCATCGCGGCTTCGGACGAACCGATGGTCGACGTCCCGATCGATGAATCGACGTCGGGCACATGCCACAGATCGGCGATGGTCCTCCAGCATCGGTCTTCGATCGCGGCGGTCGCCGGATACTCGTCCTTGTCGATCATGTTCTTGTCGTAGGTTTCCGAGTACAGCCTCCGCGCTTCGTCGTCCATCCACGTCGAGACGAACGTCGCCAGGTTCAGCCGGGCGTTGCCGTCGAGCATCGCCTCGTCGTGGACGATCTGATAGGCGGTCTCGGGCAGACTCATCGAGTCCGGGATGGTGAACTTCGGGAACTCGGTCGCCTCTCCCGGTCGCGCGAATACCGGGTTGAGGACGATGTTCTCGGTGGTGTTGGTGGTCGCACGCGCGTTGGTATGTTTGCGTGAGTTGGTCATTGAGATCTCCTCGATTTCGTTGTGCTTGTGGGTCGGGGGGGACGTCAGAAGGCGAGGTTCGTAGGCTGTCACTCCTACACTTCGACCGGCGGGTACAGGCGATCCATGTTGTACTGCCTGTTTCTTCGCGCGGCCAATGTCGAGACGGCGAGGAACAGGCATGTCAGGCCGATGACGACAGCCAGTGCGATCCAGAATCGACTGTCGACGCCACCGACGGTGAGTTGTCTCAGGCCTGTGACCGTGTACGTCATCGGGTCTACCCAGTGGATGTATTGGAACGGTTTCGTTGTCGTCGGCACGGGGTAGATACCTCCCGCGGACGTCAACATGATCATCAGGAAGGCCAGTGTGACAACGCGGCCGACAGCCGGGCCGAACAGCGCGTTGAACATCTGGATCATTGCCATGAACATCGCCACCATCAGAAGCATGAAACCGAAGGTGGCCCAAGGGTGTGTTGGACGAAGCCCGATGGCGAACACGACGACCAGATACAAGATCGCGGCCTGCAGGACTCCGACCAGGAAGGTCGGTGCGTAGGAAGCAAGGATCACGCGGAATGAGTTGAGTCCCTGAGCAATCGGTCGCGCCTGCAACGGCGTGAACAGCATCCACGCGATAATGCTCCCGACGAACAGTGCCAACCCGAAGAAGAAGGGTGTGAAGCCGGTGCCGAACGTCTTGGCCTCATTAAGAGTGTTCTCCTCGAGCGAGACAGGCTGCGCAAGCGACTTCGCGAACTGCTCCTTTTGCTTTTCAGACCACTTCGGTATGTCCGAAACGCCGTCGTTGACCTTGCCTGCCAGTTGCTGCGTACCATTCGCCAGTTGCGTAGTGCCACTGGACAATTGGTCCGCACCGTTACTCAGCTCCACGAGACCGGTACTGAGTTGGGTCGCGCCGCTGCTGAGCTCGTTCGCCGCACCCCGCGCAGACATGATGTCGCTCTTGAGCTTTCCACTCTCGAGGAGGGTGAGCGCCTGTCTCACCGGACTCTGCGGATCGCTCATCTGCGCCGAGACCACGGTCGCATCGCTCTTCACCTGTGTCAGTTGATTGTTCGCGTCCGGACCGAGTCCCTGCGTCTTGAGGAAGCTCTGGACCGGACCCAGCGCGCCTGCGAGCGCCCTGATATTGGGATCGGTGCTCTGTGCCAGCTGCGCGACGGTGTTGTCGAGGAGTGTGCTCGCCTGAGATTGGGTCGTAGACGCAGAGGTCAACTGTGCCGACACCGCCTGGGAGTTGGTCCCGAGCCGATCGGCCGCCGCTGTCAGTTCGGCTGTCGAGAGTCCGCTGCCTCCAGCGTTGTTCAGCGCGGCCAGAATCGGATCCGTCGCCGAGGTGACAGCCGAGTCGAGTTCATTCAGTCCCCCGGCGAGTTCTCCTGCTCCGTTCTTCGCGGTGACGAGGTTGGTGGAGAGTTCGTGCGCGCCCTGGTTCGCGGTTTTCATGCCGACATTGAGCTGATTGACTCCTGCCTGCGCTTCTTTGAGCTTGGGGATCAGCTTGCTCACATCGCTGAGTACGATATCGAACGTCTGAGCACGCACCTGCGCGCTCACCTTGTTGACCACCTGTTGGGCCGCGTCCTGCCCCATCACCGTCGACAGGTAGTTGTTGGCATCGTTGTAGGTGAAGATCAAACGCGCCGAACGCGGATTGTCGCCGGTCGGCGACGCGACGGACTCGCTGAAGTCGCTGGGCAGCGTGATGGAGAAGTAGTACTTCCCGTCACGCACGCCCTCTGCCGCGTCCTTTTCCGAAACCTCATGCAGATCAAGCTGTTTCGAGTCGACGAGTCCTTGCGCGACCTGCGCACCGGCGTCGAGCTTTTGTCCCTGCACCGTGGTACCGGCGTCGGCGTTGACCAACGCGACGGGGATCTTGTCGACCGCATTGAACGGATTCCAGAAGGCCCAGAGATAAAGCGCGCCATACATCAGCGGCATGAGGATGATGACGATGAGTGCGAGGCGGGGCATCCGGCCGCGGTAGTAGCGCTTGAAATCGCTACCCGGAGAGAAGGCTGCGAGCATGTCAGACACGGTCCTCGGTCTCGAGTTGCACGAACTCGTTGTCGGTCAAATTGTGAACCTCGATCACGTCTCGCACGTGAGCGTCAGGGAATGTCCCGTTGACATCTGCGGTGATAACCGTCTGTTGCTCACCGAGTGCCGCTAGTCGATCGAGGAGTTTCTGCGCGCTGTCGATTCGGGTCAGCCGATCGATTCCGCCGACGACAAGGAGTGGGGGCTTGCGTATGTTTGCCACCGCAATCCGCAACATAGCGGCGGTGAGCTCAGGGAGTTCCTCCACGTAGTCGTCAATGTCCGGCAGGGAGTATGGGCCGAAGACGGGTCGGCAGATTCGTTCCATGTCATCTGGCGTTGCACGCCCCACCCACTTGTACCACTTTGCCGCCCAACGTATTTGCTCGGTGATAACGTCGCGCACCCGAATGGTCTGTTGGATGCCGTCCACCTCGTCGATCCATGCGACCGCCGAACGGGAGAACAGGTGTTGAGCATTGTTGACCTTGCCGAACGCGTGAAGCTGTCCCGACGACGGGCGCATACGGCCCGCCAGCGTCAGCAGCAGCGCTGTTCGTCCGCGCCCGCCGGAGCCGACGAGCACCGTGACGCCACCTCGCCGAACCGTCACGTCAGTGGGACCGTAGATGTGGCCCCACGACGCGCGCACACCGATTCCGTCGGCACGCAGCAATACCTCGTCGTCGACACCCACGGCATCGGTGGCGTCGGTGGATCTGTTCAAGGCAATGGGGGCCGTCACCGGATCGTCGTCTGTCATGGCCGCTCAGCTCCCGGACACAGCAGCGGGTTCGAGAACAGGCAGGCGATTCTTCACGGCCGAGCCGTTCTTCATGATCAACGAGAAGTTCTTCTCCGGGTCGGAGATGAGCGAGATGTCGGCGATGGGATCCCCGTCGACGACGAGCAGGTCGGCCCAGGCACCCTCTGCGATGACACCGAGCGGCGCGGACCCGTAGGGATCACGGTTACCCGCCATAGCAAACAACTCGGCGTTGCCCGATGTGAGCATCTTGAGAGCCTGCTGATTCGGGTAGAATTCGCCCAGGCGTGCGGCCATTTCACTCTGTCGCGGAGCTGATTCGGGCTCGAGTAGCAGGTCGGTGCCCCACGCCGTCTTGACCCCGTACTTCTTGGCCCACGCGTACACATCGCTTGTACCGTTGCAGATTTCGCGATTCTTGCCCGCACGGTTGGCATCGGGATAGCTGTGATCGTGCTCGAAGAACGGCTGCATCGACAACCAGATCTCCTTCTCCGCGATGAGTGCGATTGTCTGCTCGTCGGCGAGATGCCCATGCTCGATAGAGCGCACTCCGGCATCGATCGCCCGTCGGATTCCCTCGACGGTGTAGACATGCGTCGCGACATAGGTGCCGTAGTCCTCAGCAGCCTGAACCGCCGCGCGGATCTCGTCCGACGTGAACTGCAGGGTGTAGAGCGGGTCGTACATCGATGCGGCGCCTCCGCCGATTGTGAGCTTGATCTGTGATGCGCCCTTGCGGAGCTGCTCCCGCACTGCCGTCAACACATGCGCAGTGCCGTCGGCGACGCGCGTGAAGCCGATCGAGTCGGTACGGCTGGGACCTCCGTCGAACGCGTAAGGGGTCTCGTACACGAATGCGAAGTCGCCGTGACCCGACGTCTGAGAAATCATCGCCTGACTCGGATAGATTCGTGGCCCCTCGAACTCGCCCTTGTCGATGAGGCTCTTCACCGGAGCTGTGTCGCCACCCATGTCCCGGACTGTGGTGAAACCGCGCAACAACATGCGACGAGCTTCGGCAATCGTGTTGCCGAAGAGCAGACCGGTCGCGCCCATCACGAAGTCCAGATAGTTGTTCGCATTTCCCATCAGATGGACGTGAGCGTCTGTGAGTCCTGGCATCAGAAACCGTCCGCCACCGTCGATGACAGTCGTTGGAGTTCCCGGCGTCTCACCAACGGGCGAGTCAGAAATGGCACTGATCCGCGATCCATCGACGACCACGTCGGAATTCTGTCGTACCGAATCGCCGACAGCATCAAACACATTGACATTGCGAATAACGGTCCGCATTGAGGAGTTCTGGCTAGGCATGGGCCAGAGATTAGCGTCGGATTTGCGACGATGTCCATCTTTGTGACTTAGTGACACAGATCCGAACAAATGCAGGACTTATTGCCCTAGCATGAATTTCACAGACATTTGGCATCTAAATTTAGCGCACGACGAAGCGGCCGCGACTCTACTGAGCCGCAGCCGACCGCCTATCGACCCCGCACGGGATCACGGCGCTAA
>NZ_BAFC01000088.1 GCF_000248055.1 Gordonia sputi NBRC 100414
CCCGTAACCGCTTCTCTCTCCTGCCACCATCACAGTGACGATCAACGAGACAACCTGCATTACGGGCACAGAGAAAACTTCAGTGTGTTCTCTCAGAACCCCGATAGTGTATTGACAGCATGCCGGCCTCACGACCGACAACAATCAGAGATGATCGCGCAAAGATGCACGGCCCTGACTTGCCT
>NZ_BAFC01000087.1 GCF_000248055.1 Gordonia sputi NBRC 100414
ACGCGTTCGATCAGCGGTTGGCATCTCGATCAGCGGGCATAGGCGACTTCAAGTCAACTTGAAGTCGCCTATCCTCGTCGTATGGGCCTGAAGAAGATCGAACTGTCCGTCGGTGAGTTGGCGCAGCGCGCGGGCATCGCGCCGTCGGCCGTGCGGTTCTACGAGGACCAGGGGCTGATCTTCTCGCGGCGTACGCCGGGCAACCAGCGGCGATACCACCGCGCGATGCTGCGCCGGGTCGCGTTCATCCGCGCTTCCCAGGCGGCGGGGATACCCCTCGCGGTGATCGGGGAGGTGTTCACCGAGCTCGGCGATCACGAGTCGCCGTCGCGCGCAATGTGGGAGGCGGCGTCGCAGCGCTGGATCGCCGACATCAATCACCGGATCGAGCTGCTCGAGACCATGCGCGACATGATCGGCTCCTGCGTCGGATGCGGTTGCCTCTCGCTGGGTGCGTGCAACCTGCTCAACCCCGGCGATGAGCTGAACCGGCAGGGTGCGGGGCCGCGTCGGCTTCCTATCGACTGACGCGTGCGGCGTCGGACGTCATCGTTAGGCTGAGCATCATGGCCCGATCGACTCGCGTGGCCCTCGCTCTGGGAAGTGGGGGAGCTCGCGGCTACGCACACATCGGCGTCGTCGCCGAACTCGACGCACGTGGGTACGAGATCGTCAGCGTCGCCGGATCGTCGATGGGCGCGCTGGTCGGCGGGCTCTACTGTGCCGGGCGCCTCGACGACTACGTCGACTGGATCAGCGGGTTGTCCCAGCTCGACGTGATGCGACTGCTCGACGTCTCGCTGTCCAAACCGGGCGGGATGATCGGCGCCGAGCGCATCCTGGCACGGGTCCGGGAGATCCTCGGCGACACCGTGATCGAAGACCTCGACATCCCGTTCACCGCGGTCGCCACCGATCTCGCCGCCGGGCGGCCGGTGTGGTTCCAGAAAGGCAGTCTCGTCGACGCCATCCGGGCGTCGATCGCGATTCCCGGAGTGATCCGACCCCACGAGGTCGACGGCCGACTGCTCGCAGACGGCGGCATCCTCGACCCACTGCCCGTCGCGCCGACGTCCGCGGTCAGCAGCGACGTGACGATCGGCGTTGTGCTCGACGCCGACGACGGTGCAGAACACGGCGCGAGTCGAGCACCCAAGACCAAGGGCGTGATCCGCCGCAACATCACCCCGTTGTTGGAGAACGACTGGGTGCGCTCGGTGCGCGAACGGTTCGGCGTCGAGGCCGACGACTCCGTTAGCCACGACGCACCCGCGGAGGACACGCCCGCCGGGTCGGACGGATCCGACGACGTCGAGCCG
Organism: Gordonia sputi NBRC 100414; assembly: GCF_000248055.1. Classification (GTDB taxonomy): domain Bacteria; phylum Actinomycetota; class Actinomycetes; order Mycobacteriales; family Mycobacteriaceae; genus Gordonia; species Gordonia sputi. Next base: position 1,320 of record NZ_BAFC01000087.1, read on the forward strand.
CTGTCAACGTCGAGCGACGTCGACGACGGCGCCAAAGCGGCTCCGATGGGCAGGATCGAGATTCTGTTGCGCTCGCTCGACATCATGTCGATCGCGCTGACGCGCTATCAGATCGCGGGATACCCGCCGGACATCCTGATCCGAGTGCCGCGTAAAGCCGTGCGCACGTTGGATTTCCACAAGGCGACGGAGATGATCGAGCTGGGTCGTGCACTGACCGCCGAAGCGCTCGACAAGCTTCCGGAGGAGCCGTGATCTGAGTGAAGCAGATTCCTCGCGGGATCTGGGTGCTGCTGGCGGCCAACGTGGTCATTGCTCTCGGCTTCGGTCTGATCGCGCCCGCGCTCCCGACTTTCGCGCGCAGCTTCGACGTCGGCTACACCGCGGTCTCAGCGGTGGTGTCGGCGTTCGCGGTGATGCGACTTGTCTTCGCGCCTGCCACCGGACGCCTGGTGACGGTCCTCGGCGAGCGTCGGATCTACCTGACAGGTCTACTGATCGTCGCGGCGAGCACGTTGGCATGTGCGTTTGCGCAGAACTACATTCAGCTTCTGCTGTTCCGCGGTGCGGGCGGTATCGGTTCGACGATGTTCACGGTGTCGGCGATGGCGCTGCTGATCAGGTTGTCGCCCAACGAGATCCGCGGCAAGGTCTCGGGCTTCTTCTCCGCGGGCTTTTTGATCGGCAACATCACCGGGCCGCTGATCGGCAGCGCGCTGGTCGGATTCGGCTTGCGCATGCCGTTCGTCGTGTACGCCGTCGCGCTGTTGATCGCATCGGCAGTCGTCGCAACACAACTGCGCGATACCGCGGCGCCAGAGGTCTCCGACGCTCCGCAACGAGGGGCGATGTCGCTGCGAACCGCGTTGCACGACAGCGCCTACCGCGCGATCATCGCGTCGAACTTCACGCAGGGTTGGGCGTCGATGGGCGTGCGCGTCGCGGTGGTGCCGCTGTTCATCACCGAGGGACTCGACGAGTCGGCCGCCATGACCGGTGTGGTCCTCGCCGTTTACGCAGCCGGTAACGTCGCCGCGATCCTGGTCGCGGGCAGGATGTCCGACAGGGTCGGTCGCCGACCGGTGATGCTTCCCGGCCTCGCCGTCATGGCGATCTCGACGGCGCTGCTCGGCTTTTCGCCGAACATCGTCGTCGCGCTGGTGCTGTCGCTGTTCGCCGGAGTCGGATCGGGCTTGTTCGCTCCGACGCATCAGGCCGCGCTCGCCGACGTTCTCGGCGCCAGACGTCAGGGCGGTTCGGCGCTTGCGGCGTACAGCATGTCGTCGGATCTCGGTGCGGTCACCGGACCACTGATCGTCGGTTTCGTTGCGGGAAGCGTCGGATTCGGCCCGGCATTCGTGCTGACGGGAGGGGTGGCCGCCGTGGCTTTCGTCGCGTGGCTGTTCGCACGCGAGTCGGCACCCGAGGTTGTCGGTGCCGTCCCGCGACTGCATCCGACCCAGCAGTCCGATCCCGACGCACCCTGACGCTCGGCGTCGAGCATGCACGGCCCTCGGCGACTAGATTTGATCCATGCCTGCGTCGACTGCCAGCAGTGACTACACACTCGGCTCAAACACAGAGGTCGGCCGACTACGCGCGGTGATGCTGCACCGTCCCGGCGACGAACTACTGCGCCTCACCCCGCGCAACAGCGACCAACTACTCTTCGACGGTTTGCCCTGGGTGGCCCGTGCCCAAGAGGAGCACGACGAGTTCGCGGAAGCACTCACCGCGCGCGGCGTCGACGTCTTTCTCCTCGGTGACCTGCTCACCGAGACGCTCGACCACAGCGGTGCCGCGCGAATCCAGGGCATTGCCGCGGCAGTCAACTCGCGCCTACTCGGGCCGCACCTCGCGGAGGAACTCGCCGGGTATCTGCGCGGGCTGTCCGCACCGGAACTCGCCGACGTGTTGACCGCTGGGATGACCTTCGACGAATTGCCGTTGACCCCGGCCGCGGAGTCGGCGTCGCTGGTGCGTCGGATGCACGTCGGGCCGGAGTTCGCCATAGCGCCGCTGCCCAATCTGCTGTTCACCCGCGACAGTTCGTTTTGGATCGGGCCTCGATTTGCGATCACCTCGCTCGCACTGCCGGCCCGCGTGCGCGAGACCTCTCTGACCGATCTGATTTACGCGCACCACCCGCTGTTCACGGGTGCGCGACGCGCGTACGAATCGCAGGTCGCACCCGTCGAGGGAGGCGACGTGCTGCTGCTGGCACCGGGAGTCGTCGCCGTCGGAGTCGGTGAACGCACCACTCCCGCAGGCGCAGAAGCCTTGGCGCGCAGCCTGTTCGCCGACGGACTGGCCCACACCGCGCTGGCGGTTCCCATCGAGCAGCAGCGCGCCTTCATGCACCTCGATACGGTCTGCACCATGGTCGACGCCGATGCCGTCGTGATGTACCCGAACATCCGCGACACCATGTCGGCATTCACGTTGCGCGACCTCGGCGACGGCGACGTCGACGTGAGCGGGCCGCGACCCTTCGTGGAGGCGGCAGCGGACGCGATGGGCATCGGCAAACTCCGCGTCATCGACACCGGCCTCGACCCGGTCACCGCCGAGCGCGAGCAGTGGGACGACGGCAACAACACTCTCGCAGTCGAACCGGGCGTCGTGGTCTCGTACAACCGCAACGTCGAGACCAACCGCAGACTCGTCGACTCGGGTATCGAGGTGATCGAGATCGAGGGCCGCGAACTCGGCTCGGGCCGCGGCGGTCCACGGTGCATGTCGTGCCCGCTGTCGAGAGATCCGCTCTGAGGTCGACGATGGATCTCGCCGCACAACTCGCCATCGACGCCGACTCCGATCGCGCACCCTTCGAGCAACTCCGCCTCGGTGTCATCGACCTCGTCACACGCGGCGAACTGCTTGTCGGAGAACGACTTCCGACGGTGCGCGCACTGGCCGCCGACCTCGACCTCGCCCCGAACACGGTCGCGAAAAGCTATCGCGAACTCGAGGCCGCCGGGATCATCGAGACCAGGGGCAGGCGCGGATCGTTCATCAAAGCCGGATCGAACACGACGCTCGACGACGCGCAGCGCGCCACCGTCGAGCACGTCGAAGCGCTGCGCGCGATGGGAGTGGACGACGCCACGATCGTCGAACTGGTCACGCGGGCCGTCGGCGGCGATGCGCAGCCCGCCCGCTGAGCAACGTCCTGCTGGTTGAGCACGATCCCCGCTGGTTGAGCTACGTCTCGCTGGTTGAGCCTGTCGAAACCACACGGCCGCTGGTTGAGCTTGTCGAAACCACCCGCCGCTGGTTGAGCCTGTCGAAACCACCCACCGCTGGTTGAGCGACCCGCCGCTGGTTGAGCTTGTCGAAACCACCCCGCCCCGAAGGCTCAGCCCCAGCTCGGCAGCCAGAGCTGTTGGTGCCACTGTTCCGGCGAGATGGGGCTCGCGGTCAGGATCGGCCACAGCCAGGCGAAGTTCGCCACCACCAGCCCGATGTAGATCGCGACGACGATGATGCCGAGTGCCTGCCGTTCCGGCCGGGGTCTGCATGGCGACGATCTGGTCGTTCGCAGTATGTCGCCGCAACACAGTGCCAGGCCCATCACTAGGAACGGCGCGAGGACCGTCGCGTAGAAGAAGTACATCTGGCGGTCGAGTTCGGCAAACCACGGCAGAAATCCCGCTGCGTATCCGACGATCACTGCGGCGTATCGCCAGTCGCGTCGGATGAGAAAGGCCCACAACCCCCAGAGCAGCATCGGAAGCGCGAGCCACCACATCGCCGGCGACCCGATCAGCATCTGGGCCCGGACGCACTGGCCGCCGCCACACTGATCGGGCCCATTCTCGAGCGCGTACAGCATGGGGCGCAGGCTCATCGGCCAGGTCCATGGCTTGGACTCCCACGGGTGGTGGTTGCCTGCGGAGTTCGTCAGCCCCGCGTGGAACTTGAGCACCCCCGCCTCGTAGTACAAGAGTGATCGCCACGCGCCGGGAACCCACGCGAACGGGCCGTCGGTCCCGATCGTGTTGCCGACCTGGTAGCGGTACACCGACGTCTCGCTGGTGAACCACGGCACGAAGCTCGCGAAGTAGATGGCGATCGGCATCGCGACGAGGCTCGCGACACCGGGCACGGCGTCGCGGACAAGAGCGCCGGCCCAGGGACGTCGAACGTGATAGGCCTTGCGCGCGGCGACGTCGAATCCGATCACCAGCAGGCCGAAGAAGACGATGTAGTAGATGCCCGACCACTTCGTCGCACACGTCAGGCCGAGCATCACACCTGCGGTGAAGCGGTACCACCGGAAACCGAGGCGGGGTCCGAACTGGGAGTCGTTGATGCGGCCGTCGAGGTAGGCGTTGAACATTCGCTCGCGTACCTGGTCGCGGTCGCAGATGACCGCGGTGAATGCGGCGACGACAAACAGGCACTGGAAGATGTCGAGCATGCCCATGCGGGACTGCACGAAGAGCACGCCGTCGCAGATCGCGAACACCGCGGCGATCGCTCCGACGAGCGTCGACCGTGCCATACGACGCACGACCCGATAGATCATCACCACGATCGCGACGCCCGCGACCGCGGACATGACTCGCCAACCGAGCGGACTGTAGCCGAACATCCACTCGCCGACGGCCAACAGCCATTTGCCGACCGGCGGGTGCACCACGAGCCCGTAGGCCGGATTGTCCTCGATCCAGTTGCCGCCGGTCAGCACCTGCCAACCCTGCGGAACGTAATGCTTCTCGTCGAAGACCGGTGTGGCGTGGTCTGTGGGGAGGTTCAGCCCCCAGAAGCGGGTGGCGATGGCCACCAGGGTGATGATCAGACCGACGATCAGGCCCCGCCTGCGGTCGGGTGCGCCGAAGAGCGGCACCTCGATTTCGGGATCGGGCCGCACCCGCGTCGAACGCAGGGCAGCCACTTTGAGCAGGCGTCCACGGTCGGGTGTCGGATCGGCGGCGGGCGCAGCGATGGGGCCGTCGACGATGGTCACCCGGCCCATCGTAATGGGCCGCTCGTACAGTGATTCGCATGAATCCCGCTCCGGACGTGTCAGATACCGACACCGGCAACGGCCGACTCGTGCTGGCTGCGACGCCGATGGGCCAGGTCGACGACGCCTCGTCGCGGCTACGGCACGCCCTCGCGACCGCCGACATCGTGGCCGCAGAGGACACCCGACGCACCAAGGCGCTGGCCCAGGCGCTCGACGTCACGATCACCGGGAACATCGTCAGCTACTACGACCAGGTCGAGGCCGCGCGCACCCCGGCACTCCTCGATGCCATCCGCGCCGGAAGCACCGTGCTGTTGGTCACCGATGCGGGCATGCCCTCGGTCAGCGATCCCGGGCACAAGATCGTCGCAGCATGTGCGGCAGCGGGTCTGCGGGTGACGGCACTGCCCGGACCGTCGGCCGTGACCACCGCGCTGGCGGTATCGGGCCTGCCGTCGGATCGCTTCTGCTTCGAGGGGTTCGCGCCACGCAAGCACCAGGCGCGGCTCGACTGGCTGGCCCAACTCGTCGACGAACCGCGCACCGTGGTCTTCTTCGATTCGCCCCACCGCCTCGCCGACACCATCGCGGACGCCGTCGACGTACTCGGACCCGATCGCGAGGCGGCCGTGTGTCGGGAACTGACGAAAACCTATGAGGAGATCCGCCGGGGCCCGCTCGCCGACCTCGCGCAGTGGGCCGCCGAGGGTGTCCGCGGCGAGATCACCGTCGTCGTGGCGCCGGGGGAACGTCGGGTACCCGCCGTCGACGACCTCGTCGAGCAGGCCGAACGGCTCGTCGCGGGAGGTCTTCGACTCAAGGAGGCCTGCGCGCAGGTCACCGAGGGTACGGGCGTGTCGCGGCGCGACATCTATGAGGCGGTCCTGGCTGCGCGGTCGGAAGTCGATTGAGCGTGCCGACGGTGTCGGGGGCGGGGCGGGCCGGTGCGCGGTGGTGCGGAAAGTGGGGGAAGGGTTGTTTCCCCGGGTTGTTGACGTTTCCCCGCGACGTTTTGCGGGGAAAGGTTCGAAACTAGCGGAAGGGTTTCTTCCCCTACTTTCTGCGGGGCGCGGCGCCCGGCGCGGGGCCCGGCGCGGTAGTGCGGAAACTGGGGGGAAGGGTTTTTTCCCCGGGTTGTTGACGTTTCCCCGCGACGTTTTGCGGGGAAAGGTTCGAAACTAGCGGAAGGGTTTCTTCCCCTACTTTCCGCGCCGCGAAACGCGCGGAAGTCGACGCCGCCACAACCGCGACGGGACCACGAAGCCCGCAGACGACGCCGGTCAGTCGGGGACGACGGTCAGCGTCACGTCGGTGGCAAGGCGGTACGGCCGACTCGACACCAGGGCGCCGACGACGCGGCGTAGGCGCGACATCTCGGACCGGACAGACACCTCGTGGGTCGTGTCGCCGAACAGAAACCTGCTCAACTGCGCCGAGGTGAGTCCCGCGCGCCCGGCGTCGGAGAGCAGTAGCAGGATCTGCGCGTGACGCCGCGTGACGACAATGGTGATGTGGTCGGGGCCGTCGGTGACGTGAATCGACGGTTCGCCACGGAGATCGAGCTCGATGAGGATCGGACCGGCCGGCCCTGACGGACGTACCACCCAGCCGCCGTCGACGCGCTCCGCGATGCACACGCCCAGCCCGGCCACGAAGCGCATCTCACCGTCGCCCGGTGGGGCTATCCGGGTCGGGGCGATCACTCCGCGGCTGTCGGCGACGAGGCCGTCGTCGTCGACGAGGAGCGCGGTCTTGAAGGCGGACAACGTGGTTCGGCCGGTCTCATGCAGTCGGCTCAATCTGCGCTGGTGCTCGTCGGAGACGTCGCGTGCGCAGAACTCGGCGACCGACGCGGCGAGCATGAGCGTCGCGGGCTGGACGGCATTCATCTGCCCGGCGAAGGCGATCACCCCGGCGACCTCGCCGGTGACCCGATCGTGCACAGGCGCCCCCGCGCAGTACCACTCGCCCAGCGCATGCGCATAGTGCTCGGCCGGGTAGACGCGCTGCGGTCGCGGGTCGGCGAGTACCTGTCCCACCACCGTCGTCGCGGCCGATTCTTCATCCCAGCGCGCACCCTCCCGGATGTGCAACGCGTACGCGTGGTCGCGGAGTCGGGAATCGGCTTGTCCCCAGAGCATCACGCCGTCGGCGTCGAACATCCCATATACGAGATCGGCGTCGTCGATGCTTGATTCGACGATCGCCTGTGCGGCAGTTGCCGAGTGGCGTAGCGAACTCTGTTCACGCCGACGATCGAGTTCGTCGTCGCTGACCAGTTCGGGTTGGTGGGTGTCGCGGCTGTGCCCTCGCGTACGTGCCCGCAGCCACGACTCGAGAACGGGTGTCGGCGGCGCGTAGTCGTCCGGATAGTAGTGCGGAGTGGGTGTCGCGCCGGTTGATTCATCGATGATGGACGCTCGGATATCGGCGAGGTCGGACGTCATCTCGGCTGCCTGCTGCACGCTCGCGGCCCGATTCATGCCGACTACGTTAGCCGAGCACGCTCGGTCGCGCGTTGACCACACTTGCCGCTTTGTCGAGGCATTCCTGCCATTCGCGACGCGGGTCCGAATCCGCGGTGATTCCGCCACCCACGCCCAGTGCCATCGAGCCGTCGGGTGTGATCTCGACGGTCCGAATCGCGACGTTGAGGTCGAGTAACCCTCCGGGGCCTGCCAATCCGACGGCTCCGCAGTACACCCCGCGTGGGTCGTGCTCCCAATCGGCCAGCAGTTGCATTGCCCTGAGTTTGGGTGTTCCGGTGACCGACGCGGGAGGGAATGTCGCGTCGAGTAAGGCCACGTTGCCGATCTCCGGAGGTAGTTTGGCCCCGACCCGCGAGACGAGGTGCCACACACCCGGCGCGCCGACGATCTCGAGTAGCCTCTCGACGCGCACCGAGCCGGTGCGTGCCACCCGACCCAGGTCGTTGCGTACGAGGTCGACGATCATGATGTTCTCGGCGATGTCCTTCGACGACGCCGCGAGCAACGTGGGGTCGTCGCCCGCGGCGATCGTGCCCTTGATGGGCGCCGACCACACGCGTTCGCCGCGTCGGGACAGGAAGGTTTCGGGGGAGAAGCTCGCCACCGAACCCCAATCGCCCTGTAGGAAAGCGGATTTCGCGGGTCGTGTGCGCTCGGCGAGATCGGCGAAGAAGCCGCACGCCGATCCGGTGAGCGTTCCGGTGAAGCGGGTACACAGGCACGCCTGGTAGATCTCACCCGCGCCGATGGCGTTCAGGCACTGCTCAATCGCGGCGACGTGTGGTCGGGGATCGGGCGGTGTCCACCGCGTCGACCACAGTTGCGTCCCGTCGTCGACTTCCGTTGCGGCAGCGGCCAATACCTCGCGCACCCAGTCCGGTGCAGCCGCGCCGGAGGCACTGACGAACTGCGAGCGTCCGTCTTTGAGCACCAGGAGATGATCGGTCTCGCCACCAGCGATCGTCGGCAAGGCTGATTCGACGCCGCGCACGGGAAAACCCAAGTATCCCAACCAGAATCGGTCCGGACGATCGGGCGGTGCATGGCCCGGGCGCACCTCGATCGAGGGTACGATGACCGCGTCGGCGTCCCACCAGTCGCCCACAAGGGCTGCGGGAGGCGGTGATCCGCGACGCGCGGCGGCGAGCTGCAGCGAACGCAGCAGGTCCGTCGCGGTCGGGGTCACCACGTCACCGCACAGTTGCTCACGCGTCGCGGCGCGGGAAAATCACTGTGGGCTTGGGCAATTGGGTTCCGGGCGCGAGGCGATCGTCGACGGTTGTGAAGTCGCGCTCGTCGCCGACGGCCAGCAGATCGAGCAGTGCGTTGCACGACGTCGGCATGACCGGTTGTGCCAGCAGTGCGACGACACGGACCACCTCGGCGCACACGTAGAGCACGGTGCCCGTCCGGTCGAGGTCGGTCTTCGCGAGCTTCCACGGCTCCTGTGCCGAGATGTACCGATTGGTCTGCGCGAGCACCGACCACAGTGCCTCGAGTCCCAGATGGATCGCCTGCACGTCGAAGTGGTCGCGCACGCGCGGCAGCAGTTCGGTTGTGGCGTCGAGGATCTCGGTGTCAGCCTCGGTGTAGGTGCCGGGGGTCGGAACCGTGCCGTCGAAGTACTTGCCGATCATCGACAGCGTGCGCTGCGCGAGATTGCCGAACTCGTTGGCGAGGTCGGCGTTGACGCGCGCGGTCATGCTCTCGGCAGAGTACGAGCCGTCTTGGCCGTAGGGCACCTCGCGCAGCAGGAAGTAGCGCAGCTGATCGAGACCGAACTCGTCGAGGAGGCTTTCCGGATCGACGACGTTGCCGATCGACTTGCTCATCTTCTCGCCCTTGTTGAACAGGAAGCCGTGCGCGAAGACCCGCTTGGGCAGTTCGATTCCTGCGCTCATCAGAAACGCCGGCCAATAGACGCAGTGGAAACGGATGATGTCTTTACCGATGACGTGCAGATCCGCCGGCCAGTACCGCTCGAACGTGGCGGCGTCGTCGGGGAAGCCGACGCCGGTGAGGTAGTTGGTGAGCGCGTCGACCCACACGTACATGACGTGATCGGCATGCCCGGGCACCGGGACACCCCAGTCGAACGTGGTCCGCGAGACCGACAGGTCGGTCAGGCCGCCCTTGACGAAGCTGACCACCTCGTTGCGTCGGACGTCCGGTCCGATGAACTCCGGGTGCGATTCGTACAGTTCGAGCAGCCGGTCCTGATACGCGGAGAGCCGGAAGAAGTAGGTCTGCTCCTCGGTCCAGGTCAGCACGTGCCCGTTGTCGGAGGCCACGCGTTCGCCCGAGTCGTTGACCGTGGTGTCGGCCTCGGCGTAGAAGGTCTCGTCGCGGACGTCGTACCAGCCCGAATAGGTGTCGAGGTAGATGTCGCCCGCGTCGGCCATGCGCGTCCAGATGACTTCCGACGCCCGTTTGTGGTCGTCGTCGGAGGTGCGGATGAAGCGCTCGTAGCTGGAGCCGAGGCGGTCCTGGAGAGCCTGGAAGCGGTCGGAGTTGCGCTTGGCGAGCTCCGCGGTCGGGATGCCTTCCTTCTCCGCGGTCTGCTGCATCTTCTGCCCGTGCACGTCGGTTCCGGTGAGGAATCGGACGTCGAATCCGTCGAGACGCTTGAACCGCGCGAGCGCGTCGGCCGAGATGTACTCGTAGGCGTGCCCGATGTGCGGTGCGCCGTTGGGATAGGCGATGGCCGTCGTGATGTAGTACGGACGCCCGGCGCCGTGTGGTGTACGCGTGTCGGTGCTGGTCAGATCAGTGGGCATAGTGCCTGCCAGGATACTTGGTCGCCTGCCACCCGAGCGCCCCGCGTCGACCGTGCTGTTCTGACTGCCGAATGGGCGCTCGAGACGGCCAACTGGGCGCTCGAGACGGCCGACTGTGCGCCATATCGTGCCGACTGGGCCCTCGAGACTGCCGACTGGGCGTTCATCGAGGCCGATCGACGTGACCCGTCACGTATTCTGACCGCATGGTTATGGCTGATCGACCCGAGGTAGAGACCGCGTCCAAGCCGGTCGCGGCGCTGACGATGGTCGGCCTCGGCGAGAGTCTGCTGAACGGTCTCGCGCGGGTGCCCTTCTCGAAACCGTGGAAGGGGCCTGCCGGACTGCTCGACAACGTCGGCCAGTCCGTCACCAGAAACACCATCCGCGCGTTCATGGGGTACTCGATGGGACTGCCCATCGAGGAGTTCCGCTCGATGGAGAAAGCGCTCGACGACATCTGCAACGTCGTTCTGCCGCCGGTCATCGAACTAGCGGGCAAGGTCGAGATCACCGAAGACGAGATCAACGGCGTGGCGGGGATCTGGTGCCGAGCCAAGGCCAGCACCGACGCCTACGTCGATGACGACGACGCCAAAGAATCCATCGGCGCAACGGTCCTCTATCTGCACGGCGGTGGATACATCGGCACGACGCCGATCATGTACTCCGCATTCGCCGCCGCGCTGGTGCGGATCACCGGTTTCGAGATCTTCATCCCGGATTACCGGATGGCCCCCGAATTCCCGTTCCCGGCAGGGGTTCTCGACGCCGCCGACGTGTATCAGGGTCTCCTGGACAGGGGGCTCGGCGCCGACCATCTGATGGTGGCAGGGGATTCTGGCGGTGGTGGCCTCGCGACGTCGTTGATCAGTTATCTGCACAACAAGGACATGCCCCGGCCCGCGGCACTCGCGCTGTTCTCGCCGGAGATCGACCTCGACCTCGACAATGCGTCGGTGACCGAGAACGCCAAGTACGACATCCTGCCCTGGAGCATCCCTGTCACCCCGTATCTGCACGGCGTGCAGCCCAACGACGTCCGGGTGTCGATCGTCTACGCCAACCCGAGTCCCGACTGGTTCCCGCCGACGTTCGTCTGTTGGGGCGAGGACGAGATGTTCCGCGACGGCATCCGCGACTTCGTCGGAAAACTCGAGGCCAACGGGGTCGGCGTGTACGGGTACGAGGGTCGCGGTATGTTCCACGTCTTCCCGATCCTGATGCCGTGGGCAGAAGCGTCGAAAGACGTTCTGCGAGATCTCCGTACGCGCATCGCGCGCAACATCAAGCCCGACCCGCAGGCCAAGCCGACGCACTGAGGCCTCGGCCGCCTTCGCGGCCGAGGCGCGTCAGTCGCGGTGATACGGCTCGCAGCCCACCGGTGCCTTCGGTGGTTCGCGGTGCTCGATCTCCGAGATGTCTCGTGTCACCGGGTGTTCCTCGGTCAACGTGAACTTCTCGCCGTGGTGCGCGAGGTCGATCTTCGGCCCCGAGATCAGACGGTACGTGGCCGTCTTCTTGTCGACGGCGACGACGATCTTCGAATCCCGCACCGTCATACGGAAAGACATGTACGTCAGCCGCGGTGGGAGCCTCGGCGCAAACGTGATGTGGCCGCCGAAGTCACGCATACCGCCGAACCCGGCCACGCAGTCCATCCACGCGCCCGCTAGCGCGGCGATGTGCAGGCCGCTGCTGACGTTGCTGTGGAGATCATGCAGGTCGGTGAATACCGATTCGGCGAGCAGGTCATAGCTCAGGCCGAGGTATCCGACCTCGGCGGCGGTCACGGCTTCACAACACGCCGACAACGACGAGTCGCGGACGGTGAGCGGGTAGTAGTAGTCGAAGTTGCGAAGCTTCTGCTCTTCGGTGAATGCGCGACCGAACATGTACATCGCGAACACGAGGTCGGCCTGCTTGACCACCTGTTTGCGGTACAGGTCGTAGTACGGGTAGTTCAGCAGCAGTGGGTACTTGCCGACCGACGCCGCGAAGTCCCATGCTCCGAGCAAGGTGAACGCCTCGCACTGCTGGTGCACGCCCAGTGCGTCGTCGAACGGGATGGTCATGTCATCGGCACACGATTCCCAGTGTGCCGCTTCGGCATTCGTCACACCGTACTTCTGTGCGAGGTCGGGTCGGCGATGCACCCAGGCGACGCCGTCGCGGAGTGCGAGTTGCGCAGCGAGGTTGGTGAACACGTTGTTGTTGACGACCGCGGTGTACTCGTCCGGGCCGGTGACGCCGTCGAGCCGGAATCGCCCGTTGACGTCGTGGTGTCCTAGCCCGGCGAACAGACGCGCGATCTCGACGAGAAGTTCGACGCCGCACTCGGTTTCGAACTGTTCGTCCTCGGTGGCGCGCATGTAGCGCGCGGTCGCGTTCGCGATGTCGGCGTTGACGTGCACGCCCGCGGTTCCCGCCGGCCAGTAGCCCGAACACTCTTCGCCGTTGATGGAGCGCCACGGGAACATGGCGCCGCGCTGGCCGAGCTCGGCGGCACGCGCCTTTGCCTTGTCCATCGTCGAATGGCGCCACCGCAACTCCTCACCGGCAGCAGCGGGGACGGTGTAGGTGAGCATGGGCAGGATGAAACTCTCGGTGTCCCAGAAGGTGTGACCGTCGTAACCGGGCCCGGTGAGTCCCTTGGCGGGGATGGCTCGGGACTGCCCGCGCGCACCCGCCTGAAGCACGTGGAAGAGCGCAAAGCGCACCGCCTGCTGCACCTCGGGATCGCCATCGAGCTCGATGTCGGCGTCGCGCCAGAAATCGTCCATGTAGGCGATCTGCATGGCTTTCAGCGATTCCCAGCCCGTTTCCATCGCCATGGCGAGCGCCGCGTCGACCTGCGCGCGTAGTGCGGGCACCGATCGTCGCGCCGACCAGCCGTATCCGATGTACTTGGTCATCTTCAGCGACGTGCCCTGCGGGACGTTCGCTGCGATGGTCAGTCGTGCGAGGTCTTCGTCGGCACGGATGAAACTGTCAGCGGCGCCGGGGAAGTCGATCTGGTGGTCCATACCGGCTGCCATGTGCAGCCCGGACTGTTTGGTGTGGTGCACCAGGATGCCCCAGTAATTGCGGCAGGTTGCGAGGTCGGAGACCAATGGTGACTCCAGCGCCGCCGCGAGTCGGGGATCGTTGCCGGGTACGGGGACGGGCTCGTTGGCGAGCAGGTCGGACTGCAGGACGATCTTCATGTCCTCGCCGACGGGCTCCACCTCGTAGTGGATCGCCGCGATGGTGCGTGTGGTGAACGAGACCAGTCGCTCGGACTTGATGCGTACGGTGCGGCCGGTGGGAGAGGTCCAGAGTGTGTTGCGGCGCAACGTGCCCGTGCGGAAGTCGAGTGTCTGCGAATGCTCTTCGGTGCGGCCGTATCGAAGGTCCATCGGCTCGTCCTCGACGAGGAGCCGGATGATCTTGCCGTCGGTCACATTCACCACGGTCTGGCCCGACTCCGGATAGCCGTAACCACTTTCGGCGTACGGCAGATCACGCAGCTCGTAGAAGCCGTTGAGGTAGGTGCCGGGATGATCGACCGGCTCGCCCTCCTCGAAGCTTCCGCGGAGGCCGATGTGACCATTCGAGAGTGCGAACAACGTTTCCTTTCGGCCCAGCATGTCGAGATCGACTCCGCGCCAGTGCAACTGCCACGGATCGATGTCGAAACCGGTGCTCTGCTCTGTCGTGCGGCTCATGCGGGGATCAACTCGTCGAGATCGTTGACGACAACGTCGGCGCCCGCGGTACGCATGGCCTCCGCCTGACTACCGCCCACCCGATCGATGCCGACGACGTAGCCGAAATGGCCGGCCACGCCTGCCTGCACACCGGAGATCGCGTCCTCGAAGACGGCTGCCGCCGTCGGTTCGACGCCCATCAATTCTGCCCCCAAGAGAAACGAGTCGGGCGCGGGTTTTCCGCGCAGTCCGCGTGCGGCCGTCTCCTGCCCGTCCACAAGCACTTCCACGAATGTCGACAGCCCGGCGGCGTCGAGCACGGCCTCTCCGTTCTTCGACGATGTCACCACTGCAACGCGCAGTCCGGCATCCCGGGCGGCCTGCAGGTAGCGCACCGATCCGGGATACGGGCTCACACCATCGCGTGAGAGTGTGTCCACGAACATCGCGTTTTTCTCCGAGCCGATCCTGGCGATCGTCGCGTCGTCGACATCGTTGATGCCCCGCGAGGACAAGAACGCCCGTACCCCGTCCTCGCGAGGACGACCGTCGACATAGTCGAGGTAGTCCTGTTCGGTGAACGGCACGAAGTCGTCGCCGTCGCGGTCACGCAGGAAGTCGTCGAAGGCGGCTTTCCACGCAACGCGATGTAGGACGGCGGTACTCGTGAGAACACCGTCGAGGTCGAATAGGGCGACCGAGATCTGTTCTGGCAAACCCAACACGTCCGACACGCTACCCGCCTGGGCAGTCCACGGCGCGGTATGCGAGCAGACCACACGTCGCGTCCAGGCGCTCGGCGGCGCGTCGGACCTGCGCTCGAAGGTCAGACGTCCGTCGTCGCAAATCGCTGGACAACCCTCGGTCGCGGCGGCAAGCATGGGGACATGTCATCAGCGCAGCAGTCCCGACGTTTTGCCCAGGTCGACGTATTCAGTTCAAAACCATTGCGCGGCAACCCCGTTGCTGTCGTGATCGACGGCGACGGGATCTCCGACGACGAGATGGCGGCGTTCGCTCGCTGGACTAACCTTTCCGAGACGACGTTCATCCAGTCCGCGACCGACCCCGGCGCCGACTACCGACTGCGCATCTTCACTCCCGGCGGCGAACTCCCCTTCGCGGGGCACCCGACGCTGGGTTCGGCGCACGCGTGGCTCGCCGCGGGCGGATCGCCGCGCGGGGCGAACGTCGTCCAGGAGTGCGGCGTCGGACTGGTGACGATCCGTCGTGACGGCGATCGACTCGCCTTCGCGGCGCCCCCGCTGCGCCGATCGGGTCCGGTCGACGACGCCCTCGTCGACGAGGTGCTGCCCGCGCTCGGGCTCTCACGTCAGCACGTCCGCGCCGCAGAATGGATCGACAACGGCCCGCCGTGGTTCGTGCTGGAACTCGACTCCGCGCAGCGGGTGCTCTCGGCGCGACCCGACCTCGCGGCGCTGGGCGCGTACGACGTCGGCCTCCTCGGCCGCTACGAGTCCGGACACCCCGACGACCCCGACGTCGAATTCGAGGTTCGCGGACTCGCGGGCGGCGAGGCCGTCGGAGAAGATCCCGTCACCGGCAGCCTCAATGCAGGCATCGCGGTGTGGCTTCGGTCGAACGGCCGCGTCGGAGCGAGCTACGTGGCCTCGCAGGGCACCGCCGTGCAGCGATCAGGACGAGTCCACATCGACGACGACGGCGAGCACATCTGGGTCGGCGGGCAGTCGACCACGGTCATCAGCGGGACCGTCGATCTCTGATCGCCTGATCTCCGATCTCTGATCTCTGATGGGGGGCGCCTGCGTCACCTTCTAGAGTCGAGTCCATGACGGAGGGTGCACAGAGCTCGGCCGGTTCGCAGTCGGCGGAACCATCGGCGACAGAGAGCGCCAAGGCCGCGAAGAAGCGTCGACGCCGCGAGCCGCCGCCGGACCCGACGCCGCTCTACGGGCTCATCGACGCGCACACGCATCTCGCCGCGTGCGGTGGTCGTTCGCCCGAGACCGTTCGGGCGATCGTCGACCATGCCGAGAGTGTCGGCGTTGAGATGGTTGTCACAGTTGCCGACGACATGGTCGACGCGCGGTGGGCGGTTTCGGCGGCGGACTGGGACGACCGGGTCTACGCGGCGGTCGCGCTGCACCCGATGAACGCGGGCGACCTCGACGACGCCACCTCGCGCGAGCTGGAGCAGATGGCGCAGCATCCGAGGGTGGTGGCCGTCGGCGAGACCGGTCTCGATTACTATTGGCCCGCCCGGTCCGACGACTGCGCGACGCCCGAGATTCAGCACGAAGCCTTCCGCTGGCACATCAGGCTCGCGAAGAGCATCGGCAAGCCGTTGATGATCCACAACCGCGAAGCCGACCGCGATGTGCTGGACATTCTGGCTGATGAGGGCGCTCCCGACACCGTGATCATGCATTGCTTCTCCGGTGACCAAAACGTTGCACGCGAATGCGTCGAACGCGGTTACTACCTCAGTTTCGCGGGCACAGTGAGCTTCGCCAACGCCGCGTCGCTGCGAGATGCCGCACGCGTCGTGCCGGATGAGTTGCTGCTCGTCGAAACCGACGCTCCGTTCCTGACGCCGGATCCCTATCGGGGACAACCTAATCAACCATACTGTCTGCCGTACACGGCCAGGTCGTTGGCATCGACGCGTGGAGTCGATGCCGAATCCTTGGCCAGGACGCTCGGCGACAACGCGCGACGCGCCTACCAGCTACCTTTGCGGTAATCGCCCCGTCTCGTTATCGTATTGTGATCCCGCGTGATGGTGGGCGTCGATTGAACGGATGATTCGGTCTCTGTTTGATAGTGACCTCGGGGCCGTAGGGCCTCGGTGACTTACTCCTGAGACGCCTGACGTGGGTTGACTCTGTCGCCGATCAGGATGCTTGGACCTTGTCTGTACTTGCGAGAATTCACAACTCAGAATCGATGCGCGCTCGCGTGGCCGTTGGTGCCGTGCTCGCCACCCTCGCCGCCGGTGGCGTCGCGGGTGTCGCGATGCACAAGAACGTCACGCTCGACGTCGACGGTCACACCATGAAGGTCTCGACCATGGCGATGTCAGTCGATTCGGTGCTGCGCTCGCAGGGGTACACCCCGGCCGACGGCGACCAGGTCAGCCCGGGACCCGACGCAGGCTTCGGCGACGGCTCGACCATCACCATGAAGCGCCTCAAGACCGTCGTCATCGACGTCGAGGGTCGCAAGGAGCAGGTCAAGACCACTGCGGTCAAGGTCGACGAACTTCTCGCAGAGAAGGGACTCGCGCACGGCGACGACGAGACCAACTTCTCGGCAGGCGGAGCGATCCCGGTCAGCGGTGCCGTCGTCGACGTCACCCTGCCCAAGCAGATCACGGTTGTCGACGGCGGTGTGCGGTTCAACACCACCGTGCCCGCGGCAACTGTCGCCGACGCGCTCACCGCGACCGGCAAGCCCCTGTCCGACGAGGACAAGGTCACGCCTGCCGCAGACACCAAGGTCACGCCGAACATGGTCATCGACGTCACCCGCATCCGGACCGAGCAGGACACCGTGCTCGAAGACGTCGCACCACCGGAGAACAAGCAGGACGATCCGACCCTCATCCGTAACAAGAAGGTCGTCGTGAACGCGGGTAAGCCGGGACGCGCAAACGTCACCTACAACGTCACGATCGTCAACGGCAAGGTCGTCAAGCGCGACAAGCTCTCCGCCAACCAGATCGCCGCCCCGGTTGCCGCCACCGTCAAGATCGGGACCAAGGAGGGCGCGCCCGACGTGCCGTCGGGTTCGGTCTGGGACCGCCTCGCGCAGTGCGAGTCCACCGGAAACTGGGCCATCAACAACGGCAACGGCTTCTACGGCGGCATCCAGTTCGACCAGAACACCTGGGACCGCTGGGGTGGCCAGGAGTATGCCGCGCGTCCCGACCTCGCCTCGCGCGAGGAGCAGATCGCGGTCGCGCAGAAGACCCTCGCAGCTCAGGGCTGGGGCGCGTGGCCTGCCTGCTCGTCGAGTCTGGGTCTGCGCTGACAGACGACGCGGATTCGACCGCTCCGCGGCTGCTGGGCCCGGCACAGATCCGACGCCTCGCCGCCGAGCTCGACGTTCGTCCGACCAAGACGCTCGGACAGAACTTCGTCCACGACGCCAACACCGTTCGACGCATCGTCGCGGCGTCCGGAGTCGGCCCTGACGACACCGTCCTCGAGGTCGGCCCCGGACTGGGTTCGCTGACGCTGGCACTGTTGGGCACGGCGGGCCGGGTCGTCGCGGTCGAGATCGACCCGAAGCTCGCTGCGCGGCTGCCGCACACCGTCGACGAGCTCGCGCCGCAACGGGCCGACGCACTCGATGTCGTCACCGCCGACGCACTGGCCGTGACCGCCGACGATCTGCCGGTGACCCCGACCGCGCTCGTCGCGAACCTGCCCTACAACGTGGCGGTGCCCGTCCTGCTGCACCTGATGACCCAATTCCCCACGATCGCAACGGCTCTCGTCATGGTGCAGGCCGAGGTGGCTGATCGACTCGCGGCAGGCCCCGGCTCCCGCGTCTACGGTGTGCCGAGCGTCAAAGCGCGGTACTTCGGCGACGTTGCCCGCGCAGGTGCCGTGGGGCGCAACGTCTTCTGGCCGGAACCCAAGGTCGAGTCGGGTCTCGTCCGCATCACCCGCACCGACCCATTCGTCGACGAATCAGTCACCCGCGCACAGGTTTTCGCTGTCATCGACGCCGCCTTCGCGCAGCGCCGCAAGACGATGCGCTCGGCGCTGACCACCTGGGCGGGCTCGCCCGTCGAGGCCGAACGCCGACTTCGGGCAGCGGGCATCGACCCCCAGATCCGCGGCGAGAGGCTCGACGTCGGCGACTTCGTGCGCCTCGCGGCCGTCGAACCCGCCTGAGCTACCGGCCGGGCGCTACACGCCGCCGACTGGGCGCTCGAGACTGCCGACTGGGCGCTCGAGACCGTCGACTGTACGCTCCACGCCGCCGATTGGGCGTCTCGTGCCGCGAACGGCGCGTCTATCCGGACGCCGCCGCGCGCTGCTCCACGAGTGTCCGTAGCCGCCAGGCGATTGCGCGCGAGTCCTGGGACACCAAGTGATAGTCGCGCACCACCCAGCGTCCCGCGATCATCACGTCCCGCGGCTTTCTGCCCGGCGACGCCCACAGCAGACCATCTATGGGGTCGCCGACACCGGCATCGGAAACGTCTCCGCAATCCCATACGCAGAGGTCGGCTGCCGCACCTACCTCCAATCGGCCGAGCTCGCTGCGACCCAGTCCCGCAGCGGATCCGCGCGTTGCCGCCTCGACGAGGGTGCGCGCGGAGAGAGGCCGACCCGTCAATCCCGAAGCCTGCATCGCGAGCCGCGCGTCGGCCAGCAGATGTCCACCGTCGTTGCTGCCGCCTCCGCTTGTCCCGAGGCCGACGACGATCCCGGCCTCGAGTAGGTCCGCGACGGGCGCGATGCCCCAGCCCATGGGAATGTCGCACCCCGGTGCATGAGTCGCGTGTACTCCGGCCTCCGCGAGTCGAAGCACTTCGTCGTCAGTGACATCACAGAGGTGAGCGACCGTGACATCGGTATCGAGCCAGCCCCAATCCTCGAGAAGCCTCAGAGGGCGAGCGCCGTAGCGCTCGCACGCAATGGCGACGTCGATCTGCTCATTTGCCTGAGTGCGTCTCCGTAGCCCCAATTCCGTTGCCGCGCGGCCCAGTTCGTGAAAAGTCTCCTTCGAGTCGGCATGCACGCCCGACGGGCCGGTGGCCAGTTGAAGCATTCCGTCGTCGCTGATGCCACCCGACGTCGAACCCAGGTAAGCGGCGTGAATCGCTCGCACGGAATCGGCTGCGGCCCAGGGATCGTCGCGCGCGGTACCGCGGACAAAGACGAGTCGTGCACCGAGATCGTGGGCCGCCGCGATCGTCGCGCCTGCCAACTCGACCGAATCAATGTCCGCAGGCCAGGTCAGGTGATGGTCGGCGATGGTTGTGACGCCCGCCAACACCGACTCCGCGAGCCCGACCGCTGCTGCTGCACCGGCCAGGTCTGGATCGACTCGAAGCCCGCGGTACGCGGCGCCCATGATCCGCAACCATTCGTGCATCGGCTGGAATCTGCTGCCGGGCAATGTTCGAAAGGCACTTTGCAGTAGGTGATGGTGTGCATTGACCAGACCTGGAGTGACGACGCAGTCGGTGCAGTCGACGACTTCGGGCTCACCGGCGAGTGCCGTGTGGTTCTCGACGATGAGTCCATCGTCGACCACTACGGCATCGGCCGTTTCGGCGCACGCGCCGACGACAGCCAGGGCGTTCTGCAGTCGCGTGCTGCTCATAGATCAAGAACCAAACGTCCGCTGGTGCAACGGGATACACAAAGCATCATTGTTTCGTTCTCGGCGCGTTCCTCAGATGTCAGCACCGAATCGCGATGCTCGACCTCACCGCTGACGACCTCAGCCTCACAGGTTCCGCACACACCTTCGCGACACGACGACACCGTCACGATCCCCTCGTCGTCGAACACATCCAAAATGGACCGGCCAATCGGTACCTCGACCGTCCTGCCAGACAATGCCAGGGAGACCTCGAAGGGTGAGTCCTGTGCTGCCGCATTGTCGGTTGCGGCGAAACGCTCATAGAACACATCGACGGCGTGTTGGTCCGCGCAGGCAGCTGTGGCGTCGGCGATCAGCGACTCAGGTCCGCAGGTGTACACAGCGGTGCCGGGTGGGAGGCCCGCGAGCTGGTCGAACAGAGTCACACGTCCCTCGTTCGACGACGAGTGGATGACGACTCGGTCGCCGTATCGCTCGCAAAGCTCTGTTGCATATGCCATGTGAGCTTGGTCGGCACCTGTGTAAAGGAGACTCCATGGGCGACCTTTGCTTTCGGCTTCGGCCACCAGCGAGATCAGTGGAGTAATGCCTATTCCGCCGGCAACAAACACATACTTGAGCGCACGCGTAAGTGCAAAGTGGTTGCGTGGCGGACTGATTCGAAGTACAGAAGCTTCATGCGACCCGTGGTGGAGAGATAGCGAACCGCCGCGTCCGTCCTCGCACTTGGCGACCGCGATGCGATAGTGGCCGTGGTCATCGGGGTCAGAAGTGAGAGAGTACTGGCGGACTACGCCTGCGGGAGTGTGGACGTCGATGTGTGAACCGGGCGACCAGTGGGGGAGTGAATTCGACTGGATGGGGGCAAACGTGAACTCGTCGACGCGATCGGTCAGTTGACGACGTTCGATGATTCGCACATCGATGAGTCCGCCGGGGCCAGCGGACAAAACATCACTGCTCTCGCGGTGGTTGTCGTCGGAAGATGTTGCGCTACTGCCATTTTCAGGTTGTGAATCGGTTGACATGAGAACTCCTCAATGGAAGGTCTCCGTCGGGTTCCCAGCCAAGGAACCGCTATTCCTACCCCGAGGCCTGTACGACGATCAATCGAGCGATATGGCCGTGACTCAGTCGCCAGCGGTGAGGAATGTTGCCAGCATAGTAAAGGCTGTCACCCGCTCGCAATTCGATCGTTTCGCTCTCGCCGAGGTCGACCTCGATACTCCCTTCGATCACGTGCACCCACTCGTCCTGGTGATGTTGGTAGTACCGGTCGAACCCCGTGCTCCGGATGACGTTTTCCTGCGGATAGAAGGCGGCGTCCCCACGCACCAGCAGTCGGGTGTAACTCTCCTCGCCGTTCCCTCCGGTGCGTGGTAGCGCGGTGCCCTCCTCGTTGCGAACAAGTGCCGCGCCGGCAGGGAGTGTCACCTCCTGCGGTGCCGACGTTTGAGGGGGAGCGGCCGCGAGCATCAGGCTGACCTGGGTTGTTCCCAGCGCTGATGCGATGCGTTCGAGCGTGACCATCGATGGCCTGGCATAACCTCGCTCGAGCTGGGACAAGAATGGATGAGAGATGTCCGCCTCGGCGGCAAGCTGCGCGAGCGTGACACCCTTGTCCCTTCTCCTTCTACGGATCTCGGCACCCAGGGCCTCCTGTGCGGGATCGGGGTTGGCGAGAGCCACTGGACCACTCCTGTTGTCTCGGTCGTCTTGTCTCGGTCGTCACCGCCTGTCGCAATGGCACTGACCATGGTCAGTTGCGTACAACGCACGGAATTGACGTTGATGATCACGATAGCCGGGACACCAATTCCTCTGCGCCCCTTACGGAGAGGTGTGTCGACACCCTGGTCCTGCATTCGGTCGACCCGTAGCGTCTCACCTCCACACTTGTCACACATCCATCGCTTGGGCGTAACAAGTCGGCAATAGGACGACCGTAATTTGATCGATGTTGACCACATCAACAATCCCCGTCGCCCAGCCAGGCGGGACCGCTACAGCCTTGGTCTGCATTACTCGATATCGCAGCCGACACCTTCGGAGAACCACATGCCAGCTTCTGATTTGCCGACGCTTCGGCTGATCACCGCACGCTCGCGCACTGGCGAGATGATTGACGTGTTGTTGGATCGTGGCGTCGACGGCAGGGCGCGGGTCAAGAACATCGCGCCCGGAGGCTCGATCGGCGAAGTCGACGGTCACCTGGTTCTCGACGATCACGTGCTGCTGCCCCCGGCGGCCGACCCGCATGCTCACCTGGACAAGGCGTTGTCATGGAACGTACTGAATCCGCAGGTCGGAGACCTCGGCGCCGCCATCGACTGTTGGCGAGCGGGTGCCGAGAGGTTCGACGAGGAGTCGTTCTATCGGCGTGCCCATCGAGCCGCCACCACGATGCTGGAACGAGGAACCACAGCCGTCCGGACGCATGTCGACGTGCTTGCCGATGACGATCCCTATCGCGCCATCCGTGCGATAGATCGCGTTCGGCATGAACTCCGGCCCTTCATGACGATTCAGATCGCACTGCTTGCGCCGCCGGGAACGCCCGACGACGTGATCCACGGTGCACTTGACGTCGGCGCCGATCTAGTCGGAGGTGCGCCACACATCGCCGACGATCCAGTGGCAGAAGTCGCCCGCCTCATCCACATCGCCGAAACACGCTGTGTGGGCGTCGATCTGCACACCGACGAGTTTCTTGCGGGCGATCACACAACGATTGGCACGTATGCCGAACTCGTGGCGCACTGGCCGGCCGACGTTGTGCGTACCGCCGGACACTGTTGCCGACTCTCGACGATGGATCGGCAGGAGCTGTCGACATCGATTGACGCGCTGCGAAACTCCGGAATCTCGGTCGTCGCACTGCCGATCACCAACCTCTATCTTCAGGGCCGCGCAGACGACGGTCGCGGGGCGCCGCGTGGAATCGCGCCCCTCTCTGCGCTCGCGGATGGAGGTGTAAGGGTTGCCGCCGGCGCCGACAACATACGAGATCCGTTCAATCCGATGGGAAGTGGTGATGCGCTCGAGACAGCCTCACTGCTTGTCACTGCTGGCCATCAAATACCCGCAACAGCAATTGATCTCGTGACATCATCGGCGCGCTCGGTGTTGGGCTTGGCCGAGGCGGGCCCGGTCGTGGGAGCACTCGCAGACTTCATGGCGGTGCGGGGTGCCGACCAGATCGAGGCCATGGCCACAACACCCGATGCTCGTGTCGTCATTGTCGACGGCCGGATCATCTCCCGAACAAAGTCGAGCACCTGGTCGGTATTCGACTGACTACCAATCTATCTCGGCAGATCTGTTACAAGAATCGAACATCCGTTGATCGTGAAGGACACCATGACATCGACATCACCACCATCGGACTCAGTGACCACCGGGCATCCGGTGGTTGGCTTTGAGCACGTCGACCTCCGCTTCCCCGATGGGACCCACGCCCTCCACGATGTGAACCTCGAAGTGCGCGAGGGAGAGTTCGTCTCTGTCGTCGGACCCTCGGGTTGCGGGAAATCGACGCTTCTGCGGTTGTCCGCTGGACTGGAGACGATATCCGACGGTTACATGCAATGTGGTGCTGACCGCATCGGCTATGTCTTCCAGGACGCGACCCTGCTTCCGTGGCGTTCAGTCGCAGACAACGTTGCGCTCCTGGCGGAACTCGACGGTGTCGGAAAGCGGGAGCGACGTAGTCGCGCCTCGGCGGCTCTCGAACTAGTGGGGCTTGATGGATTCGGAGATCACCTGCCGCACATGCTCTCCGGAGGCATGCGGATGCGCGTCTCGCTTGCTCGGTCACTGACCGTCGATCCACAGCTGTTCCTTTTCGACGAGCCCTTCGCGGCGCTCGACGAGATCACCCGCCAGCGTCTTGGCCAGGAATTGACCGAGCTATTCGACCGCACGACATTCGCCGGTCTCTTCATCACGCACTCGGTGAGCGAGGCCGTCTATCTGTCCACGCGGGTGGTCGTGATGTCCGGACGGCCCGGGACCATTGTCGGAGAGTTCGACGTCCCGTTCGACTACCCGCGCTCGCCCGACCTCCGATTTGACCGCGAGTTCACTGACCTCACCGAACGAGTGTCGGTCGCACTACGAGAGGCGCACTCATGACCAACTCCACAGCCACCGGGCCCGGACCGGACGCAGCCGCCACCGCTGTCTCCGCCACCGCTGATCTAGCGCTGGCGACTCCGCCAATGCGCAATCGCGCTACGTGGGTACAAAAGGTGCGTCGCACGGTTGCGCCGCTGCTCGTGTTCGCGATCGTCATTGGGGCCTGGTATCTGGTCAGCTATGTGGTGCTCGACGCGTCCAGACGCTTCCTGATGCCACCGCCCCAGGAAGTGGTCCGCGACGGCCTGTTCGGTGACTCGGCCCCCGAGATGTGGCAAGCGCTCGGGCGCACTGCGGCGGTTGCTCTCACGGGACTGCTGATCGCGGCGGTCGTCGGCATCGCCTGGGCCATAGCGATGGCACATTCGAAGACGATGGAGAATGCGCTGTTCCCGTATGCTGTTGTATTGCAGTGCATTCCGATCCTTGCATTGGTTCCCCTCGTTGGATTCTGGTTCGGATTCGGTTTTGGTGCACGGGTATTCGTGTGCGTGTTGATCGCGTTGTTCCCCATCGTGTCGAACACGCTCTTCGGATTCCAGTCGGTTGACCCCAGGATGCGCGACCTGTTCGCGCTGCACCATCCGAGCCGGATGACGGTGCTCCGCAAACTCGAGTTCCCCGCGGCCATGCCGGCGATATTCGCGGGCCTTCGTATCTCGGCGGGTCTCGCAGTGGTCGGCGCCATCGTCGGTGATTTCTTCTTCAAGCAGGGCAACCCCGGTATCGGAATTCTGATCGACAATTATCGGTCCCGTCTTGAAGCCCCGGAACTTTTTGCGGCAATCCTGCTTGCATCGCTCCTTGGTGTCGCCGTGTTCTGGTTCTTCGGCTGGCTCGGAAACCGAATTGTCGGGCGCTGGTACCAGAAGTAGCTCACCCCCAACATATTTCGTCACTGAACACTCGATTCCATCGAGTGTCGCTCGTTCACACGATGAGGAAAACATGAAAATCAATTCTGCAGGCTTTCGTACCCTCTTCGCCGCCTCTGCGGCAGCGGCAGTCGTCGTGGCGGCTGCCGGATGTGGGGGATCGTCGAATACCGGAGGATCCGGTTACACCGGCTCGATCGGACCGGTCAATCTCAGTGTCGATTGTCCCAAGACCGTTGTGGTGCAGACCGATTGGTATCCGGAAGCCGAGCATGGCCACCTGTATCAATTGCTGGGGCCGAATCCGAAGATCGATGCATCGGCCAAGAAGGTCGTCGGTCCGCTGTTCGACCGCGGGCAGTACACCGGCGTCGACCTCGAGATCCGCGCGGGCGGACCTGCGATCGGCAATCAGTCGGTGACCGCACAGATGTACTCGGACGATTCGATCACGCTCGGGTACGTCGACACCGACCAGGCGGTTCAAATGTCCAAGAACAAGCCGATCACGGCCGTGATGGCACCGCTCGACGTCTCACCGCAGATGATCATGTGGGACCCGGCGACGTATCCACAGGTAAAAGGGATTGCTGACCTCAAGAATGTCGACGCGACCGTCTTGTACTTCGAGGGCACCACATGGATGAGCTATTTGACAGGCGCAGGCATCCTGAACACGCAGCAGGTTGACGCGAGTTACGACGGCACTCCTGCCAACTTCGTCGCAGCAGGCGGCAAGAAGGCGCAGCAGGGTTATGCGAGTGCCGAGCCCCAGATCTACGAGGAGGAAGTGGACGGCTGGAAGAAGCCGGTGAAGTACCAGCTGCTCAACGATGTCGGTTTCCCCACCTACAAGTCAGCTTTGTCGGTGCGTTCGGGTGACCTGGAGAAGCAGTCGGCGTGTCTCAAGAAGCTGGTGCCGGTGATGCAGCGTGGGGTCGCCGACTACGCGAAATCGCCCGAGACCGCGAACAAAGTCATCCTCGACGCGGTGAAGGAGTACAACACCGGCTGGACGTACTCAGAGCGCAACGCGGAGTACGCGGACCAGACGATGTCGCAACTCAAGCTGGTTGGGAACGGCACCAACAACGCGACCGTCGGTGACTTCGATGAAACCCGGGTCCAGCGCATCATCGACATCACCACGCCCATCTATGCCAAGCAGAAGACACCGGTAGCCGATGGTCTGACACCCGACAAGGTTGCGACCAACCAGTTCATCGATCCTTCGGTGGGGATGAACTGATGTCGGCACCGGTGTTCGGTTCCCATCGGCAGGACGGGAGGCCCGAATTCGGGCCGGATGACGTCGAAGCATTGGCCGACGACCTTCTCTCGATACTCGGCCCTCGCGGTGTCAGCTCGTTGCCGCGTGCAATCACACGCGCGTCCCGCGACGGATCCGGGATGAGTCCGATCCTGTCCGCGCAGGATCTCGGCCGGCCGGATCTCGTCTGCTTTCCACGAAATCCCGAGGTCGTCCCGCAGATCGTCAGTGCTGCTGTGCGTCGCGGTGTGCCGCTGACCACGAGGGGAAAGGGAACAGGTAATTACGGCCAGGTTGTCCCACGCTTCGGTGGGTTGGTCATGGACATGACATCGCTCACGGCCATCCACGACATCGACGAGCGGTGCATCACGGCCCAGGCTGGCTCACGCATGATTACCCTCGAGCAACACGCGTGGGACAACGGCTCACAGCTGTGGATGTACCCCTCGACGGTCCAGTCGACCCTCGGCGGGTTTCTTGCGGGCGGTTCGGCGGGTACCGGGACGATCGTGCACGGCCGTAATCACCAGGGATTCGTCGACGCCCTCGACGTCGTGTACGCCACCGAGGACGCAGAGTTGGTACACCTCGAAGGCGACGACGCGCAGCCATTGGTCCACACCTACGGTGTTGCCGGTGTGATCGTCGGGGCCCGAGTTCGCGTCGAGCCGCTCCAGCAGTGGCGCAGTGTGTACACGAGTTTCGCAGACCACCATGACGCGTTCGCAGTGGCGTTGGACGCCGCGTCGCTCGACCCCGCACCACGTCTACTCTCCGCCGATCGCGCTGAGGTTGTCGATTCGTTGCCGGCTGATCCTGCGCTCGTGCGAGGCCGCGCAAGCGTGAGGGGGATCGTCGATGTCGCGTGCGTAGACGATCTGTGTGACCGAGTCGTGTCCGCGGGAGGTCGCGTCGAGGCGGTGCGAGAGGGAATTGCGCAGACCGTGAAGCTCTCGACGCTCTCGTACAACCACCCGACCTGGTGGCTTCAGAAAGCGCAGCCGGACAAGTACTTTCACATGGAATGTCGCGGCGATGCACTGGTCGAGAGGCTCGACGAGGTAGAGGCCGTCTATGACGGCGGAATGGTCCACCTCGAAATGGGACACGAAATGATGTTCGGCATGCTCAACGGGATCTACCACAGCCCTGAACAGATCATGGAGGGTGTCGACAAATTGGAAGCACTGGGTGTCAACGTCCATTCGCCGCACCAATGGTACGTGGATCTCGATGCTGATCGGGTGAAAGCTGTTGCGGCGCGCACTGATCCGAAGGGGTTGCTGAATCCGGGGAGGTGGATGTGAGCACCGCAACGAGGCGATACGCGGACCTGACCACTGCGGAGGTAGCCGACGCACTCGGTCGTGACTCCGTCCTGGTGCTGCCGACAGGGGCTATCGAACCGCACGGCCCGCACCTGCCGTTGTCGACGGACCTGATCATGGCTGAGTCGATCGCCGCCGAGGTCGTCGACCGTGGCGCGGCCGCAGGGCATGACGTGTGGTTGCTGCCTGCGTTGGCGTACACAAAGTCCGATGAGCACGCGCGACTTCCCGGGACACTATGGCTGCGTGCGTCGACTCTTCTGGAAACTCTCATCGATCTGGGATCGGCCATGTCCTCGACACCGGCGAGACGTCTGCTGGTGATCAATGCCCACGGTGGTAACTCCGCACTGATCGAGGTGGCAGCACGCGAGTTACGTCGACGATTCGACTTGCAGACGTTCTTTTCATCTGGACCTGCGACGCCAGGCCCTACCGAACGCGGACTCGGTATTCACGCGGGATGGGCTGAGACCTCGATGATGCTGCATGTCCGACCTGATCTCGTACACATGGACCGTGCGGTGGCCGCAGTCGCGGACAAGGTTGCCGACTACGAGCACGTCGGTTTTACGAAGTCCATCAAATTCGGTTGGCTCTCAACCGATTTCGATGAGTCCGGAGTCGTCGGTGATCCCACCGGCGCTGACGCTCTGACGGGAGCCGACTTGTTCGAGCGACGCGTGAGTGACCTGGTGTCGGGGTTGGGTGACGTCGCGGTCTTCGATCCGGGACGGGTACGCGCATGATCACCAGCAGTGCGGATTTCGGCGTCGACTGTGAGCCCGATGAGGAACGCAGTGTCGACCCTCTCACTTTGCTCGGGAGATGGACGAGGTCAGGTGGAGAAGGCGCTCCGCCGCTGATGTCGCTGGCGACGAATGGTGTCGACGGTTATCCGCGTGTGCGTCACGTGTTGTTGTCCGAAAGTGACGACACCGCAGTGTATTTCCACACGGATTCTCGCTCAGACAAGGCCGAGCAGATCGCACGTTCGCCCCGAGCGGCGTGCGCGCTGGTGTGGCCGACCGAGGGGAAGCAGGTGGTGATGTATGGCGATGTGCGACCGGTCGATCCCACAGAGGCCGCCGACGCCTACGCCAGACGTACGCGCTACCTTCAAATCTTGGCATGGTGCAACGACGTCGAGATGGCGCATCGTCGGCAAGGAGATCGCCGCGATGCGTGGGCCCGTTTTGACACCCAACACGACCAGCTCGACCCTCCGCCGACGTGGGCCGGCTATATGTTGACGCCCTGCGAGATTACGTTCTGGCGTGGCGACCCTGTCGGCCCATCGCGACGAATTCGCTTCGTCCGCAAGACTGGCGATGAGTGGGAGACCGAGGTGTTACCGGGATGAGTTCGACTGTGTTCCACAATGCGACGGTTCTCCCCGTCGACGGCGAACGCGACTGGTTCCACGGTTGGATTTCGGTGTCCGATGGTCGAATCACGGCGCTCGGCGATGGGACGCCGCCAACCGGCGCTGACGCCTATCGCGACTTGCACAACTGTTTTCTCGCACCGGGTTTTGTCTCAGCGCACAGTCACATCTACACCGGAGCGATGCGCGGGGTCGCCGCGACAAGTCCGCTCTACGAGTGGGTCAGCACGAACAGTCTGATGCTTTCGCATGCGCAACCGGATGACATGTACTGGCTATCGCTCGCGGG
Organism: Gordonia sputi NBRC 100414; assembly: GCF_000248055.1. GTDB lineage: Bacteria > Actinomycetota > Actinomycetes > Mycobacteriales > Mycobacteriaceae > Gordonia > Gordonia sputi. The sequence continues at coordinate 30,869 of NZ_BAFC01000087.1, forward strand.
TGCATCAGATCACCTGGCAGCGGGCATCACCTCGGTTTACAACTTCACGCAGTCGAGGGTCGTGTCGCTCTTCGACTACGGCTCTTCGACTCTGCGTGCAGAGCAGATCAACGAGCCGGAGTTCGTGACACGACAGGTCGACGGTGTGATGCACTCCGGAATCCGGTCGGTGACGAGCGTCCGTCTCGATGACGAACAATTGCCCCTCGGAGACGCGGTTGCCGGATTCGACGCAGTGATGGCCCACCTGTCGACGATCGACGCGTCGTCGAATCTCGGCGGCTCGGTCTATGGTTCCGTGCAGTGGTCGTCGTCGCCTGCCACAGCCGAACGCGAGCGCGAGTTGATGACACGGCACGAGATCACAAACCAGGCGCACTTCGTGGAAACCGCCGAGCAACTCGGGATTCAGCAGGCGAAGTTCGACTGGTACGACGCGGCGGGTTGTCTCGGTGAGGATTTCGCGTTCGGCCACTTTGTGCATCCGACGGAACAGATGGTGCAGCGGGTCTGTGAATCGGGGACAGCTGTTGTGTGGCAACCGATGTCGAACGGAAGACTGGGCTCGGGCATAGCCGACGTTCCGAGGCTGCTCGATCGTGGAGTGCGCGTGGGGATGGGTGTCGATGATCAGTCGTGCACCGACATCTCCGACCCCTTCGAGAACATGCGTACGGGACTCTACCTGCAGCGTGCCAAGCACTCCGATCCTCAGATCCTCTCGCCCGCAACCGTTCTGTGGGCGCACACACGAGGAGCTGCCGACGCTGTGGGCATTGCCGACAAGGTGGGTTCGCTCCAAGTGGGAAAGTATGCCGATTTCGTCGTCGTCGACCCGTTGACGCCTCACCTGGGCCCGATCTGGGACCCGATCGCGACGTATGTCTTGGCGTGCGGACAGAGAAACATTGCGTCAGTCCACGTCGGCGGCGACGCCGTCTGGGAGCGCGGCCGCCGGGATGCGCTGCGTGAGGAAGCCGACGCCGAAGCGACTCGACGCATGATCCGATGCGCCGCCGCGGTCGGCATACATCCCGCACTGGCATACCCGGAAGTCGTCCGATGACCAAGGACATACCGCCACCGGTGTCTGCGCACGTCGACGACGTAGTCGGGTACCGCATCAGTCCAGACGACACCGTGGTGCTCGTCGTATTGTCAGGTCCGCGGACGTCCGGCTCGCAGACAACGGTGTGTTTCGAGGTGTGGGAGCCCGGCGGCTCACAGCCGGACAACTCTCACCCGTCGTCAACAGAGACCTTCGTGGTGTTGCAGGGTGAAGGGCTGGCGCACAGCGATTCTCATGACGTTGCACTACGAGCCGGCTCGGTCATCGTGCTGCCGCCGGGTTCGGTGCATCGGATCGAGAACACGTCGGCGACCGAGCGTCTCTACACGCTGACAGTGATGGAGAACGACGACGGCTTCGAAAATCTGATTCTCTCGGGGACACCCACGGGGCTGAGCGCAGAAGATCGAGGCGTCCTCGCGAGACGCACCTCACCCGCTGCTGACTGCAGCTTTGCACGCAGTGGCTCGGCGGCCTCGTCGAGAGAATGCCTGCTGTGAGCCTGCTCCGATCTGGATGAGCGCGACGTTGGTGAAGCCAGCTCCCCACCTCACCCGGACCCTCACCCGGACCACAGTCCATTACGCTGGAACATTGTGTCTCCTACGTCGCTGTCGGTCGTGTCCGACGCCGTGCGTGTCCGGGTGCCTGCAAAGGTCAACCTGCACCTCGGCGTCGGTCCGTTGCGTGCCGACGGCTACCACGATCTCGTGACAGTATTTCAGGCGCTCTCGATCTACGACGACGTCGCCGTCGCCCCCGCCACAACGCTGAGCGTGTCAGTGACCAGGGACAACGGCAGGGGGTCCGGCTCGCGCGACGTCTCCGACATCCCGGTCGACAACACCAACCTGGCTGCACGGGCGGCCATCGCTCTCGGTGAGTACGTCGGCAGGGAGCCTGCGGTCTCGATCGACATCGTCAAGCGCATTCCGGTCGCGGGCGGCATGGCGGGTGGCAGCGCCGACGCCGCGGCGACGCTCGTCGCATTGGCGGCTCTCTGGAAGCTCGACATCGACCGCTCCGAACTCGCCGAGATCGCCGCGGGCCTCGGCAGCGACGTCCCGTTCTCGTTGCGCGGCGGCACGGCACTCGGCACCGGTCGCGGCGAGCAACTCGTGCCCGTCCTCGCGCGCGGGGAACTGCACTGGGTGTTGGCCCTCGCACGCGACGGACTGTCTACGCCGGCGGTCTACCGCGAGCTGGACCGGTTGCGGGACAACGGTTCTCACGAGGTCCCAGAAGGCGACGTCGACCCGGAGACCGCGCACCCCGATGCTCTGATCTCTGCGCTGGCCTCCGGCGACGCCCACGCCGTCGCATCACACCTGCACAACGACCTACAGCGTGCCGCACTGAGCTTGCAGCCGACGCTGCGTCGAACTCTGCGTGCGGGTGTCGACGCCGGGGCGCTCGCCGGAATCGTCTCCGGTTCCGGACCCACGTGCGCGTTCCTGTGCGCCGACGAGGTGTCGGCGGTCAACGTCGCAGCAGAACTGTCGGGAGCGGGCGTCGCCCGCGCGGTTCGCACGGCGAGCGGCCCCGTCCCCGGCGCACGCGTGACCGATGAGTGACGGCGTGCCGATAAGCGATGGCGTGCCGATGAGTAACGCCCAACCAGCCGATCGTCGACGCCGCTACCCTGTGCGAATGCAACAGGGGAGACGTGGTCTGGCGCGGGGCGTCTGCGCTGCTCTCTCCGTGGTCGTTTCGGCTTCGCTGAGCGTCGCGCTGGCGCCGGCGGCCAGCGCCGACGACCGCGTGCCCGGTGGGACGATCATCAGCCGCGAGCGTGTGCCTGCAGCGCAACTCCCGCCTGGAGCCGCCGCGGCTGAACGCGTCGAATACGTCACCCGCGACCAGTCCGGACACAGTGCGCCATCGTCGGGGATCTACTGGATTCCGCAGGGCACACCGCCGCCCGGCGGGTGGAAGATCGTCTCCTGGGCTCACGGCACCACTGGAATCGGCGACGCCTGCGCGCCGTCGAAGACCAAGACGGGGTCGGGAGTCGACGCCGCTGTCATCGCCGCGCTGAAGGCGGGATATGCGGTCACGGCAACCGACTACGCGGGACTCGGCACGGCCGAGCAGACGGAGTACCTCGGTGGTCGGGCCGCCGCGCACTCCGTGCTCGACATGCTGCGTGCGGCACGTTGGGAAGAGTCTCGGCTGAGCAACGACTGGGTGTCGATGGGCCATTCTCAGGGCGGACACGCCGCGCTCTGGGCCGGGCACATGGCCGCCAGCTATGCCCCTGAGCTGCGGCTACACGAGGTTGTCGCAGCCGCGCCCGCGTCGGGTATCGAGTCGGTGTTCAGTGCGTTCACACCCAACGTGCCGAGTCTTGGCAAGGGAAACATCGTCGGCGGGCTGTTGCTCTTCATCCTCGCGGGCCTCGACCACGCGCGCCCCGAACTCAACGTGCGCGATCACCTGACCGTCACGGGTGAGAAGTATCTCGAACTCGCGCACGAGAAATGCTCCGGCGACTTCTCCGACGCGATGCGCACGGTGTCGCCGGGATCGCTCGTTGCGCGCGCCTTCACCGACAAGGCATTCACCGACGCCCTCGCGGACTACACGTCGGTGCCGTCGAACGACTGGCATGTGCCGATCCGGATCGATCACGGCCTGTTCGATCCTGTTGTGCCCTACGTACTCTCGGCCTCACTGGTGCGTCGGCTGCGCTCAGCGGGCGCCGACGTCTCGTTCGTCACCCACCCGCGCGCCGATCACACGAGCGTCGTCGACCAGTCCCTCGACGACGAAATGCGCACAATCGGGCAGGCGTTCAGCAACGATTAGCCCGCGTGGCCTGCCACGTGACCAGACACGGCCACGACCACCGCTCACCGGGCGCATTGGTAGCCTCGACCGGTGTCACCTGCCAACCCAACCGCGCTGATCAACGCCGACCGCATCAGTAAGAGCTATGGGATCAAACCGCTGCTCGACGAGGTGAGCCTCGGCGTGCACGAGGGTCAGCGCATCGGCGTCGTCGGGCTCAATGGCGGCGGCAAGACCACGCTCCTCGAGATCCTCGGCGGCGTCACCGAACCCGACGCCGGGCGCATCTCGCAGACCGGTGGCATCCACGTCGCAGTCGTCACGCAGCGAGGTGAACTACCCGTAGGCGCAACAGTTTCCGACGTCGTCGTCGGCGACGACACAGAAGTCCACGAGTGGGCAGGCGACGCACGAGTGCGCGGCATCCTCGCGGGCATCGGTATCGACGGTCTTCTCGATCGACGCGTCGATGAACTCTCCGGCGGGCAGCGACGTCGGGTCGCACTGGCGGCCGCGCTGGTCACAGACTCCGGCGTCCTGATCCTCGACGAGCCGACCAACCACCTCGACGTCGAAGGCGTGCAGTGGCTTGCCGAGCATCTCGTTTCTCGACGCGGCGCGCTTGTCGTCGTCACCCACGACCGTTGGTTCCTCGACACCGTCGCCACCCGCACCTGGGAGGTGCACGACGGTCAGGTCGACGAGTACGAGGGCGGCTACAACGACTGGATTTTCGCGCGCGCCGAGCGGGCCCGACAGGCCGACGCCGCGGAGGAACGTCGACAGAATCTCGCGCGCAAAGAGCTGGCGTGGCTGCGGCGCGGACCGCAGGCCCGGACCTCCAAACCCCGCTATCGGGTCGAGGCTGCCGAAAAGCTGATCGCCGACGTACCGCCGCCGCGAGATTCGGTGGCGCTCTCGGCATTTGCGCGACGCAGACTGGGCCGCGTCGTGATCGAACTCGAAGACGCGCACATCAACACACCGCCGAGCGACGACGGCACTCCCGGGCGGGTCCTGCTCGACGATCTCACGTGGCGCCTCGCGCCGGGCGAACGCGTCGGTCTCGTCGGCGTCAACGGTTCGGGCAAGACCACGTTGCTTCGCGCGTTGGCCGGTGAGGTCGACGTCGAGCCCGGGCGTCGGGTCGAAGGCCTGACCGTCAGTATCGGTTGGCTCAAACAGGAACTCGACGACCTCGACCCCGACCAGCGGGTGCTCGACGCGGTGGAGTCGGTGGCAACGCGAATCACGCTGGGCGACAAAGAGATCTCGGCCAGCCAACTCGCCGAACGACTCGGCTTCTCGCCAGCACGCCAGCGCACGCCGGTCGGTGATCTCTCCGGCGGTGAGCGGCGTCGACTGCAGTTGACCCGCATCCTGATGGGCGAACCCAATGTGCTGCTGCTCGACGAGCCGACCAACGATCTCGACATCGACACCCTGCAGCAACTCGAGGACCTCCTCGACAACTGGGCCGGAACCATGGTCGTGATCAGTCACGACCGCTACCTCATCGAGCGTATCGCCGACACCACCTGGGCTCTGTTCGGCGACGGCAAGCTCACCAATCTTCCCGGCGGCATCGAACAATATCTCCAGCGGCGCAAGGAGATTGCGGCCAGCAGCACCGGCGACAATCGTTCTGCTGTGCTGTCCGGCGTGGCGGACAAGACGACAGGGGACAAGTCGGCAGGGGGCAAGTCAGAAGGGGAGACACCGGCAGGCGAGAAGTCGTCGGCGCCGGTTGCGCCCGCCCTGAGCGCGTCGCAGCACCGCGAGGCACGCAAGGCGATGAATCGACTCGAGCGTCGGATCGCGCAGTTGGACGAGCGAGAATCCAAGCTGCACGTCGAATTGGCCGATGCGGCAAGCGATCCCGAGCGTCTCGTGACGCTCGGCGCGGAGCTGCGCGGCGTCGTCGACGAGAAGGAGACAGCCGAGATGGAGTGGCTCGAAGTCGCCGAGCAGCTCGAATAGGGTTGTGAGAGTGGGTTTTTGCCGGAGTGATCAGCGTCGGATCGCGCCGTTGACAAGCGCCGCGACACCGATCGATCCCGACTTGTTCAGGTGATAGGGATACGCGATGCGATTACTCAGACTCGACTCGTACCACGACGTGAGGCCGCACGGATCATGGCCTGCCGACGCACGATTGACGTCGACGAACTGTCCGTCGACCTTTGCGGTGGCACGTGCGAGAGCACGGTTGGCCCGGTCGAAGACCCCATGAAGCCACCGCACGTCTGGGTCGCTGATCGGTACGAGCGGCCAGCATCCGTGGGAACCCATGAAACCGCCGATACCCACGACGATGATCTGCGCGTGCGGGGCCTTTCTGCGGATGGCTGCGAGCGCCGGAGTGACCGCGTTCTCCATGACAGCGATGCGGTTGACGGCGAGCTGCGCCAGGCCGCGGTTCGAGCGGCAGTGCCTGTCGCCGAACGGCGAAGTGCCGCAGGGTCCGACGATGCGTCCCCACGCCATGTCGTTTCCGCCGATGCTCACGGTGACGACCTGCGCGTCCGACGGAACCGACCACACCTGGGGCGGCTTGTACCCGCCGCTGGTTTGCTGGCCGACCCGATAGAGATGCTCGGCGAGTGCGCCCGAGCACGAAACGTCGATGAAGCGTCGCGGCAGAGTCAGCGCCGCAACGACTGTCGGATAGTTCAGCGCCGACCGTTTGCACCCCTCGAAGTAGCCGGGCGTCGGAGTGAAGAAGCTGCCCGAGGCGCGTGAATCGCCCAGCGCCACGTACGGCCCGCCCGAGTAGCGCACCGGTGTGCTGCCGGGATCCGCGCCGGCCCGCGAGGACGTGAATCCGCCGCTGGCCAGCAGGGTCGCAGTGCACAGCACCACGAGCGCGATCGTGACGATCGGTCGTCGTAGAAACCGCCTCAGATCAAGTTCACTCTGTTGCACAGAATGAACTTTAGGTTGTCTTGCGCACATTTTGCGTACGCGATGTGAATCACATAACCGTGAGTAGAGTGAGCCGCGGCATGTGCGAGCTTCCGAGGAAGGGCAGTGAGCGATGACAACCGTGTCAGAATCGTCGACGTCGACGCGTGACGAGTTTCCCGACGTCGAGTTTGTGACCACAGATCCCGACCGCCCGCCGGTGGCCGTGATCGACCGGAGTCCGATGACGCCGGGGAAGAAGGCGATTTTCGCAGTCATCGGCCTGCTCGGCGCCGTTGCCTGGGTGATCATTGCCTTCGTCCGAGGCGAATCGGTGAACGCGGTGTGGTTCGTCATCGCGGCGCTGTGCACCTACGTCGTCGCGTATCGCTTCTACGCTCGGCTCATCGAGATGAAGGTCGTGAAGCCACGCGACGACATCGCGACTCCTGCCGAGGAGTACGACAACGCTCGCGACTACATGCCGACCGACCGTCGGGTGTTGTTCGGTCACCACTTCGCGGCGATCGCCGGTGCGGGACCACTCGTCGGGCCGGTGTTGGCCGCGCAGATGGGCTACCTGCCGGGCACGATCTGGATCATCATCGGCGCGGTGGTCGCCGGATGTGTGCAGGACTACCTCGTCCTCGCGATCTCGACTCGACGTCGAGGACGCAGCCTCGGCCAGATGGCCCGCGACGAGCTCGGGTCCGTCGGCGGCACGGCCGCGATCGTGGCCGTGCTCGTCATCATGGTCATTCTGATCGCGGTGCTCGCGCTCGTGGTCGTCAACGCACTGGCCGAGAGTCCGTGGGGTGTCTTCTCGATCGCGATGACCATCCCGATCGCGCTCTTCATGGGTGTCTACCTGCGATATCTGCGGCCGGGCCGGATCAGCGAGGTGTCGGTGATCGGCGTCGTGCTGCTCCTGTTGGCCATCGTCGCCGGCGGGTACGTCGCCGAGACGTCGTGGGGGCAGGACTGGTTCAGCCTCTCGCCGGTGGTGCTCAGCTGGGCGATCATCATCTACGGCATCGCAGCGGCCGTCCTGCCGGTCTGGTTGTTGCTCGCTCCGCGCGACTACCTGTCGACGTTCATGAAGGTCGGCACCATCGCGCTGCTGGCCATCGGAATCCTGGTGGTACAGCCGGTTATGAAAGCCCCCGCGGTCAGTGAGTTCGCGTGGAACGGAAACGGCCCGGCATTCGCCGGTGCCCTGTTCCCGTTCCTGTTCATCACGATCGCCTGCGGCGCGCTGTCGGGCTTCCACTCGCTGATCGCGTCGGGCACCACTCCCAAGCTGCTGGCCAAGGAGGGACAGGCCCGGATCATCGGCTACGGCGGCATGCTCACCGAGTCCTTCGTCGCGATCATGGCGCTGATCACTGCATGCATCCTCGATCAGCACCTCTACTTCGGCATGAACGCACCGAAGGCGCTGACTCAGGGCACCAATCAGGGGGCCGCCGACTACGTCAACAGCCTCGGTCTCAGCGGAAAGCCGGTCGACGCACAGTATTTCGCCGACGCCGCGCAGAGTGTCGAGGAGAAGTCGATCGTCTCCAAGACAGGCGGTGCACCGACCCTCGCGATGGGAATGTCGGAGACGCTGCAGCGTGGGTTCGGCGGAGAATCATTGCGCGCCTTCTGGTATCACTTCGCGATCATGTTCGAGGCCCTGTTCATCCTCACCACGGTCGACGCCGGTACCCGCGTGGCGCGCTTCATGCTGTCCGACGGTATCGGCAACCTGCCGGGCGCTCGTCGTTTCAAAGATCCGTCGTGGCGCCCGGGAGCGTGGGCGTGCACCCTGATCGTCTGTGCCGCATGGGGTTCCATCCTGCTGATGGGTGTCACCGATCCACTCGGCGGTATCAACACGTTGTTCCCGCTGTTCGGCATCGCCAACCAGCTGCTCGCCGCGATCGCGCTGACTGTCGTCACGGTGGTCTTGATCAAGCGGCGGCAGTGGAAGTGGGCGTGGATACCCGGTGTGCCGTTGGCATGGGACCTCATCGTCACCATGTCGGCGTCGTGGCAGAAGATCTTCTCGTCGAATCCGGCCATCGGCTACTGGGCGCAGCACCGCGCATTCGTGAACGCCAAGGACGACGGTCTGACCACCTTCAAGACAGCCAAGAGCATCTCGGAGATCGATGCGGTCATCCGCAACACGTTCATCCAGGGAACCCTGTCGATCATCTTCGCCGTGCTCGTGTTGATCGTCGTCGCGGCGGGTCTCTGGGTCGCCATCAAGGCTGTGCGCGCGGGCGGACTGCCCACCACCGAGGAGAAACCCGTTCCGTCGAAGATCTTTGGACCGCGCGGACTGTTCCCAACACGCGCCGAGAAGGCGGTGCAGCGCGAATGGGATGAATACAATGCCGCGCACGGGATTTCAGCTCGGAGTAGCGGACACTAGAAGGCGATGACATGAAGACCGGCCTCACCCACGCCCTGACCTCGGTGCGCTGGTACGTGCAGAGCGTCATGGGTGATCGAGACTACGACCGCTACCTCGCACACCACGCATCGGAACACGGCGCGTCGGCCCCACTGTCCGAGCGCGAGTACTGGCGCCAACGCTTCGCCGACCAGGACCGCAACCCGCAGGGCCGCTGCTGCTAGGGCGGGTGGTGCGCCGATTGAGCCAACCTCCGCTGATCGAGCGCTCCTACCGCTGATCGAGCCAACCTCTGCTGATCGAGCCTGTCGAGATCACCCCGCCGCTGATCGAGCCGAGCCCGCCCCTGATCGAGCGCCCCCACCGCTGATCGAGCCTGTCGAGATCACCTCGATCAGCGACCGCGGCCGAGATGGGGAGCCGCGCCTCGCAAATGTGTGTCTAATCGAAGGATGTGGGTGCTGCAGCACCCACATCCTTCGATACGACACATATCTAGGCCCGGGCGACGTCGGTTGGTGGGTGATCTCGACAAGCTCGATCAGCGGCGGGGGCTCGATCAGCGGTGCGGGCTTGGTCGGTGGGTGATCTCGACAGGCTCGATCAGCGAGTGTGGGCTCGATCAGCGAGTCGACGCCCGATCCGCGGAGTCGACCGTGTCCGCGAAGTCGTCGATGAGAGCGGCGGTGTAGTCCGGCTGGATCAGCGGGAACAGGTGCATGGCCCGCGGGACGACGACGAGGCGTCCGTCGGCCGCGGTCTCGACGAACCTTTTTTCGTGCAGCCGGAACTGGTCCCACGCGCCGTTCGCGAACAGCGTCGGTCCCGGGTAAGCGGCGACGGAGGCGATGGCGTCGAAGTGGAGCACCGCGTCGACGACGTCGCGAATCGAATGGAGTGCGAGGCCGCCGGCCTCCATGTCGTCGGACACCTCGCGGCCAACGGCGATGCGCGTCAGAACCCTGCTGATCTGGGCAGCTTCGGACGGAAGCACACTGGTCGCCGCGCCGAAGAGACGGAACGGTGTGGCGAGCAGCCCACTTGGCTGCGCGGTCGCGCACAGCACGCCTAGTCCCGCGACACGATCCGGGTGTGCCGCGGCCGTCGCCATCGCGACGTAGCCGCCCATCGACATACCGACGACCACCGCAGAGCCGCCGACCGAGTCGATCGCGTCGACCACCGCGGCGACGGCGCCGTCCAATGTGAACGTCTCGTCGGCGCGTGAGCCGTGGCCCGGCATATCGGGGCAGACCACGTCACGGTCGGCGAGCGAGCCGGCCACGCGCCGAAAGGTCTGTCCGCTCACGCGCAATCCGTGCACCAGAACTATCGGTGTGCGCGACGTGGTGTGGGGAGAATCGGTGGCAACGCTGTCGGTGCTCATCGAAAGTCAGTATCCACGGAGAGTTGCGTGGGATCCACAGGTACAAAAATGCCCCCGTGGATCCCACGCAACTTTCACCTGGGCGTGATCTCGCGGTCGATTCCCACCTCTTCGCGGAAACCCGCGTCGTGCGAGACGAGCAGCAGTGCGCCCGACCAGTCCCGCAACGCCGTGACCAACTCCTCGACGGTGTCGATGTCGAGGTTGTTGGTCGGCTCGTCCATGATGAGGAGCTTGGGATCCGGGTCGACGAAGAGCGCATCCGCCAGTGCGACGCGAAGTCGTTCGCCGCCGGAAAGCTCGCCGAGGCGTCGATCGGCTCGTGAGCCGCGGAACAGGAATCGTGCGAGATGCGCTCGCACATCCTGACCGTCGACCTCCGGGTGCCGCTTACCGACGAATTCGACGACGGTCTGCGACGGATCGTCGAATGTGATCTGTTGCGGCACATACGCATAAGGGACGACGATGCGATCCTCGTCGATGAGGTCGGCGATCAGGCTGGTCTTGCCGGAACCGTTGCGTCCGGTGAGTGCCACGCGTTCGGGGCCGTCCATCCGTAGCCGTTCGTCGACGATCACCTGAGCCGAACTGCCCAGTGCCACATACGGCATGGTGATCCGTGCGCCGCGGTCGGAGCGTACGTCGTCGCGGACAGACTCGAGCCGTCCGGCGGCGGCGGTCACGTCGTCGCGGTGCTCGTTGCGGAAGCGTCCGGCAGACTTCTCTGCGGCGTCGCGCCGGAGATGCGCGATGATCTTGGGGACACGCTTCTCCGGTTCGGCCTTGGCCGCGGTCCGCGCACGTCGGTCGAGGGTGATCTGCGCGTTCACCATCTCCCGACGCTGCTTGCGAAGATCGTTGGCGGCGTTGGCAACTGCGGCCTGCGCTGTGGTCTGTTCCGCATCGACCACCTCGCGATAGAACGAGTACGGGCCACCGAACACCCGCACGTCGCCGTGATACAGCTCGAGCGTGGTATCGACGCGTTCGAGGAGCTCGAGATCGTGGGAGACGGCGAGGACGGTGCCCGCGAATCTGTCGATCAGCTCGAAAACTTTGTCGCGAGAATCGGTGTCGAGATTGTTGGTGGGCTCGTCGAGCAGCAGCACCGCCGGTCGGTGCACGATCCGCGAGACGATCGCGAGCAGCGTCGCCTCGCCACCGGACAGTGTGCCGACCGATCTGTCGAGGTCGGTGGGCAGCCCCAGCGTCGCCAGCTCGGAGGCCGCACGCGCTTCGATATCCCAGTCGTCACCCACGACATCGAAGTGCGCTGCGTCGACCGAGCCGGCCTCGATGGCGCTGATCGCGGCCCTGATCGGCTCGATCCCCAACGCCGACGCGATGGTCAGCGACGTATCGGAGAAGGCGTGCTGGGGAACGAGCGCGACGTCGCCGGTGGTGGTGATGCTTCCCGATGCCGGTACGAGATGGCCCGCGATCAGGCGTAGCAGCGTCGTCTTGCCTGCGCCGTTGGCGCCGACCAGCGAATACACGGCGCGGGGAACGGAGAACGAGAGCTCGTCGAATACCGATGTCCCGTCAGGCCACCTGTACGAAACGTCAGACAGTGTGATGGACGGTGCGAGATCGACGGATGACGGTGTGGACATGAACAACTCCGAGAAATTGGTGGGTGCGTACTGCGTCGGATCGACGCGGTCGCGCTGAATGCCAATCTCAGATGTTCATGTCTGTCAGATCACCCCTGTGCTCTTCGGAGAATGGTGCCGCACGTCCGTGCGAACCCTATCCACTTTAACTCTGCCGACGGACCTCTTGCCAACCGTGTTTGTGGAGTGTGCACAGGTGCGCTCGCCCGCCGATGGAGTCCGTGTTCGACGACGCGCTACCGTGAAACCCATGTCCTTCATCCGAACTCAGGTCGCGGGCGGTGTCGGTGAGATCATTCTCGACCGCCCCAAGGCACTCAATGCGCTCGATCAGACGATGATCGACGACATGCACGATGTCCTCGGGCGTTGGGGTGACGACGATTCGATCGAGACGGTGCTGGTGACCTCCGCGAGCGATCGCGCCTTCTGCGCCGGCGGCGACATCCGGGCGATCCGCGAGCACGCCGTCGCGGGTGAGTACGACGAGATCCGAAACTACTTCGCCGCAGAGTATCGACTCGATCAGATGATCGCGCACTACCCCAAGGCGTATGTCGCGCTGATCGACGGAGTCGCGATGGGTGGCGGACTCGGAATCAGCGTGCATGGCGAGGTCCGCGTCGTCACCGAGAACTCGTTGATGGCCATGCCCGAGACCGCAATCGGTTTCTTCCCCGACGTCGGCGCGACCTACTTTCTGCCACGCCTGCAGCGTGGTGTGGGAATGTGGTTGGGGCTCACCGGTTCACGCGTGCGCGGCGCCGACGCCGTCCACCTCGGGCTCGCCACGCACTTCGTGCCCGCGGCCGAGCTGGACTCCGTCGCCGACGCGCTGCGCGCCGGGGAGTCGCTCGTCGACATCCTCGGAGGCAGAAGCGAATTGCCCGCCTCCGACATCCCGATCGCCACGATCGGCGAGTACTTCGGCGACGACAACGTCGCCGCGATCCTCGGTGGGTTACGCGGCGCGGCAGGCGATGACTGGGCCGCGGAGATGGTGGAGCTCCTCGAAGGTGCGTCGCCGACGAGCCTGTGGGTGACCGCAGCGCTTCTCGACGCAGGCCGCGATTCGACGCTCGACGAGTGCTTCGACCGCGAATTGCATGCGGCGACAACGATCACGAAGACCAACGACTTCTCGGAAGGCGTGCGAGCAATGCTCGTCGACAAGGATCGCAGCCCGTCGTTCGAGCCGTCGACCATCGACGCTGTCGATCAGTCTGTGGTCGCCTCGATCGTCGAGGACTGAGCCGGTCACGGCTGCAGGTCGAACCATCCGGTGAGGCTTGTCGGGCGCTCGGGCCGCGCACCTGGCGTCGGTGCGGCCGCGGGCGCAGGTGTGGCGGCGGGCGCCGCACCGTCGTCGTCGACCGGCACGTCGTCATCCGGATCGAGCGGATTCTGTTCGGCGACAATCGTTTCAGGGCAGTCGAACGAGCCTGCCGCCCGTTTCGACGACATCGCGGTCAGTGTCAGTGTGCACGTCGTCGACGACCTGTACGTGCCCTTCTCCGACAGCCCGACGGTGGCGGTGATCGACGTGGTCAGCGGGCCAACGGGCGGGCGCGGACCATCGGTCGGCGGTAGGTGTTCGCCGGTCAGCGCGCCGACGGGAAATTCGATCTGCGCGCCGTCGGTGCCGTCGCCCTTGAACACGAACAGCAGGGATTCGGGTGGGACATCGGGTGTCGGTTCGCCCCAGCGGGCGAACTCGTAACATGCTGGGGCGGAAGACATCTGCTGCGCAGTCGGACTGGCCGACGCAGCTACCTGCCCGTCCGCCCCCACCTGTCCGGCCGCGCCTACCTGTCCTCCGACGCCGGCCTGGGCGGGCGATGCCGTCAACGGTCGCGGCGAGATCAGAATGTGTCCGCGGGTGAATCTCAGGTCATAACCCTGTCGGTCGATCGATCCCGACGGGGCCTTCTCCGCGCAGCGCGCCGGGTCTTGCTGAGCCGAAGTGGTCGGGGTTGCCGACGACGACTGCACCGCGCGCGTCACCGACGTCGAGTCGGCGCACGCCGCCATGATCGATGTGCCTGCTGCCGCAATCGCCAACGGTGCCGTGAGGCGCACCGTTCGGCCGGACAGCCCAGCGGTCGTTCGTCCGATCACGTCGTGTCAGCCCGCCCTGGTCAATCAGCCGTTGCGACAAGCGGTTCGAGCGTCAGGTCGCCGTGTTCTTTCTCGATGTACTGCAGTCGCCATTTGTCGCTGAAGAGTGCGAGTATCGCGCCGTCGGTCCGCGTGAACACCTCGACGCCCCGCTGACGGTTGAGTTCCGACGCACTGTCGGCGTCGGTCCGTCGGGCGAGGCTGTACCCGAGTGGCTCGATCACGGTGTCGACGTTGAACTCAGTCTTCATCCGTGCGGTGACCACCTCGAACTGCATCGGTCCGACGGCGGCCAGTACGGGCGACGCGTCGCCACGAGTGTCGTTGCGCAACACCTGTACAACGCCTTCGCTGTCGAGCTGATCCATGGCCTTGCGGAACTGCTTGTACTTGTCTGCGGTGGTGACGCGTAGCGTCGAAAAGTGTTCTGGCGCAAAGGAAGGGATGGGCGGGTACTGGATGCGCGGGCCGTCGTAGAGTGTGTCGCCCGGCGCGAGCGCCGTCGCGTTGACGAGGCCGACGACGTCGCCGGGGTAGGCGGTGTCGACCGTCGACCGGTCGCGGCCGACAACGGTGTGGGCGTACTTGGTGGCGAACGGTTTTCCGGTCTGCGCGTGGGTGACGACCATGCCGCGTTCGAACTCGCCGCTCACGATGCGCATGAAGGCCAACCGGTCTCGGTGGCTGGAGTCCATGCCTGCCTGGACCTTGAACACGACGGCGCTGAACGGGTCGGTGACCTCGCGTTCGGTGCCGTCGATCCCGGTGCGACCCGACGGCGCCGGCGCGAGTTCGACAAGCGCGTCGAGCAGTTGGCGGACACCGAAGTTCAGCATCGCCGAGGCGAAGATCATCGGCGACGTCTGGCCTGCGAGGAAGAGTTCCTCGTCGTGATCCTGGCCCATCTCGGAGAGCAGTTCACTCTCTTCGACGGCCGCGATCCAGGCGTCGCCCTCGCGCTCGAGGGCGGCGTCGGGATCGAGCAGTTCCTCCGGCGCGATCTTGGCTCCACCGGCGGTGCGGGTGAAGTGGATGTACTCGCCGGTGCGGCGGTCGAGGAGTCCGCGGAAATCGCCTGCGATGCCGACGGGCAGGAACAGCGGAGTGGGGATCAAACCGATACGTTCGCTGATCTCGTCGATGAGCTCCAACCGGGTGCGACCGGGGCGGTCCCATTTGTTGATGACGGTGATGACCGGGATGCCGCGGTGGCGACACACCTGGAACAGTTTGAGCGTCTGCGGCTCGAGGCCCTTGGCGGCGTCGATGAGCATGACCGCGGCGTCGACCGCGGTGAGCACTCGGTAGGTGTCCTCGGAGAAGTCGGCGTGGCCCGGAGTGTCGACGAGGTTGATGACCGCGCCGGGGCCGTCGGTGCCTTCGAGTGCGTAGTTGAACTGCAGGGCGGTGGAGCTGACGGAGATTCCGCGAGCCTTCTCCATCTCCATCCAGTCCGACACCGTCGACTTACGGCCGGCCTTGCCGTGGATGGCGCCCGCCTCGCTGATCACGTGCGCGTGCAACGCCAGGGCCTCGGTCATCGTCGACTTACCCGCGTCGGGGTGGGAGATGATGGCGAAGGTACGTCGACGCTGGGCTTCGAGCCGCAGCTCACGCGCGTCAGAACTCACCAGACGAGGCTACTAGCCGGGCGAGCGTCGGAGCAAAACGCTCGACGCTGCCCGACGGTCGGTCCAGACGCTACTCGAACGGCACCGGCGGCATCTTGACCACCTGCGCGGCGTAGCTGAGTCCCGCACCGTAGCCGAGCAGCAGTGCTGTGTCGCCCGGCTTGGCCTTGCCGGTCGAGAGGAGATCCTCCATGGCCAGCGGGATCGATGCCGCCGACGTGTTGCCGGTGTATTCGATGTCGTTGGCCACCGGGGTGCCCTCGGGCAGATGCAGCGTCTTCGCAAGCAGATCGTTGATGCGGGTGTTGGCCTGATGGGGGACGAAGACGTCGAGGTCTTCGGCGCCGATCTTGGCGGCGTCGAGCGCGCGCTGTGCCACCTTGCCCATTTCGAAAGCGGCCCAACGGAATACCGCAGTGCCCTGCAGACGCACGTAGGGCCGCTGCACCCGGTCGCCGTCGAGGAAGGTCACCCAGTCGATGTCCTGGCGGATCGCGTCGTATTGACTGCCGTCGCTACCCCAGATGACTGGTCCGAGCTGCTGGTCCTCGGTGGGTCCGACGACGACGGCTCCGGCACCGTCGCCGAAGATGAAGCAGTTGGTGCGGTCGGTCATGTCGAGGGTCACGGACAACTGCTCGGCGCCGATGACGAGGACATGCGTTGCGCTTCCGCCGCGCACCATGTCGGCGGCGAGCGCCATGCCGTAACCGAATCCGGCGCAGCCGACGGTGACGTCGAATGCGGGAACACCGTTCGCGCCGAGTTCGGTGGCGACCTTCGTCGCGCCCGCAGGCGTCATGAGCAGATGGGTGTTGGTCGCGAGGATGACGGCGTCGATGTCGGAGCCGGAGAGCAGAGCATTGGCGATCGCCGTGCGCCCGGCCTTGACGCCCATCTCCACGACGTCCTCGTCGCGGCGCGCGAAGCGTCGGGTCTTGATGCCGGTCCGCGTGTAGATCCACTCGTCGGAGGAATCGATGTGCTCGCAGATCTCGTCGTTGGTGACGACGCGCTCGGGACGGTACGCACCGATGCCGAGCATGCCGATGTTGTTGACGCCCGCTGTATCCGCGATCTCTGCCATGAGGTTCCTTCCGTTATGCGACCCGACATAGACCGTCTCACATCGCGGCGCTACTCGGAAGTACTGATGCGCGGCGACGGGGCATCGTGGCCGGGCTGACCCTGCAGAATGCGCCTGTAATCGGTGCGGTCGACGGTCATCTGGTGGCCCGGGTCGTCGGGTGGTGGCGTCCAGTCGGCGTTCTCCAGAAACGACAGCGTCCCGTTCTGGACGTCGGCGATGACGTCGGTGAGCCAGTCCGCCTCGGCCTGCGCGAGGCGCAACCACAGGCGAGCGCCTTCCATGGCATGCGGCGGAGCGTAGGGGTTGGCACCGGGTTCGGTTGCTGCGGAGTATTCGCGCATCACGTCCTGCAGCGTCACCAAACGCTGTTTGAGCAGCGTCGTCGCGTGGTCGTCGCCGAGGAGTGGCAGGAGATTGAACGCCGCCTGGAACGCGCTGCGGTCGAAGACGTCGACGCCGATGATCGCGTGCTCGAGCATGCTGTGCAGCCTGACCCGACCCGACTCGGTGATCTCGTAGACGCTGACCTCGCGTGAGCCGTCGGAGACCTCGCGTCGCGTGAGATCGCCTGAGTCGCTGAGCTTTCCGAGGGCGTGGTAGATCGAGCCCGGATTGACGTTGGCCCATTTGTCGACCTGCCACGACAACAGTTCGCGTCGGATCTGATAGCCGTTGACCGGCCCGAAGATCCCGACGACGCCGAGCAGGAGTAGCGGCGTCGTCGGTGGGATCGGTGGCGTGGAAGCCATGACCTGACAGTAATGCGTCGACGCGGATTCCGAATCGAGGGCAGGGGTTGTCCGCATTTCGATGAATCATCGACGAGCAGGTGGTCAGTACAAGCAGAGAGAGCCACGAGGTGGGCGCCGTCGGGTTTCCGACGCCGCCGACGACTACCTCTGCGACGAAGCCGGCATCTAGTCAACTTTGACTAAATGGCTTATATTCAAGTTTGAACACTATGCGTGAGCGGCTCATTCGACGTTCACACGCAGAGAGGGGACGAGCTGTGACACCGACGATGATCCAAGCGCGAGGTCTGGTGCAGACATTCACGACGGGGCGAGGCAAGAACAAACGCGAGGTGCGAGCCGTCGACGGCGTCGACCTCGATATTCACGAGGGCGAGGTGGTCGGATTTCTCGGCCCCAACGGCGCGGGGAAGACGACCACGCTGCGCATGTTGACGACGTTGCTGCGGCCGACCGCCGGAACCGCGACCGTCAACGGATACGACGTCGTGCGCGAGTCGGTGATGGTCCGTCGCAGTATCGGATACGTGTCGCAGGCGGGTGGAACGTTCAGCCAGGCCAGGGCGGGCGACGAGGTGGTCGACCACGGGATGCTCTACGGACTCTCGCACGCCGACGCCACTCGACGCGGGCACGAACTGTTCTCCCGACTGCAACTCGACGGACTGTGGGAACGGCAGCCCAAGAACATGTCGGGTGGTCAGAAGCGTCGCCTCGACATCGCAATGGGATTGATCCACGATCCCTCGCTGGTCTTCCTCGACGAACCGACCACCGGCCTCGACCCGCAGGCGAGAGCGAACCTCTGGGACCACATCAGCAGGCTGCGCACCGAGCGTGGCGCCACGGTCTTCCTCACCACGCACTACCTCGACGAGGCCGACGAACTGTCGGACCGCATCCTCATCATCGACAACGGCAAGATCGTCGCGGCCGACACCGCTCAGAACCTCAAAGACCAGGTGTCGGGCGACCTCGTCGACCTCGAGATCCAGCTGGCAGCCGAGGTCGACATAGCCGCGGATCGTCTACGACGCATCGCCAACTCCGTCGAGACCGACGGCCGCCACGTGCGCGGCCGTGTGCGGCACGCGGGACGCGAGATACCGGGACTGCTCCGCGAACTCGACGCCTCGGGCATCGCGCTCGACAGCATCGAGGTGCTGCGACCCACCCTCGACGACGTCTTCCTCACGATGACCGGGCGTTCACTGCGCGACGCTCAAGCCACGAGCGAAGACGCCGCACTCGAAGAACTCGACAACGAAGGAGCCATCCGATGAACTTCCTCCGCGACTCCACCATCGTGTTCCGTCGACAGATCCGGATGAATCTGCGTAACCCGGCCTGGGTACTGATCGGGGTGCTGCAACCCGTGCTCTACCTGCTGCTGTTCGGCCCGCTGCTCAAACCCATCGTCGACCAGTTCCCCGGCGGCGCCGACAATGCCTACACGTTCCTGGTGCCAGGACTCCTCGTGCAGCTCGGATTCTTCGGCGCGATGTTCGCCGGGTTCAGTCTGATCGGGGAGTGGCGCGAAGGCGTCGTCGAAGCCGAACGCGTGACGCCCGCGAGCCGCACCGCACTGCTGGCCGGTCGGCTGATGCGCGACGTGCTGCAGTTGTTCGTCCAGGCGCTGATCCTGGTGTTCCTCGGCTACGCCATGGGTATGCGCGGATCCGTCAGCGGCGCGATCGTCGGCATCGCAATCACGCTGCTGATCGGCGCAGCGTGCGCCGCGGCGTCGAACGCGCTTGCCCTGACCGCCAAGAGCGAAGACGTCATGGCGCCGGTCATCAACATGGTGATGATGCCGGTGCTGTTGCTGTCGGGAATCCTGCTGCCGATGACGCTCGGACCGATGTGGCTGCAACGGGCCAGCGATTTCATGCCGTTCCGCTGGATCGTCGACGCCGTCCGCAGCAGCTTCGTCGGAGGCATCGCGACGTCGACGGTCGCGTGGGGTCTGCTCACCGCCATCGCGCTGGCGATTCTCGGAACATGGTGGGGCACAGCGGTATTCCGCAGGGAGAACGCGTAGCGGGTGCTACCCCAGGTCGTCGAAGCTGCTCACCTTCGGCGCCGGGGGCAGAGTCACGGTGTCACCCGAGGTCGTCGAAGCTGCTCACCTTCGGCGCCGGGGGCAGAGTCACGACAGCCCCGGCGTAGGAGAGGCCCGCGCCGAACCCGAGCAGCAGCGCGGTCTGGCCGCCCTTGGCCTTGCCGGTGGCCAGCATCTCTTCCATCGCGAGCGGGATCGACGCCGCCGACGTGTTGCCGGTGTTCTCGATGTCGTTGGCCATCGGCAGGTCGTCGGGGAAGCCCAGGTTCTTCTTCATCAAGTCGTTGATCCGAGCGTTCGCCTGGTGGGGTACGAACACCTCGATGTCGTCGATACCGATGCCGGACTGCTCGATGACCGACGACAGCGCCTTGGGCAGTGTGATTGCCGCCCAGCGGAAGACGCGTGAACCCTCCATCGTGACCACCATGCGGCCGACGGGCTCGGTCTCCGGATCCTTGTGCTGGTACTCCTGAGCGCGATCCATGTACTCGGGAATGTCGTAGTTCTGGCCGATCGCCTCGGCGTTCTCGCCGTCGGAACCCCAGACGGTAGGGGAGATCCCGTTGTCGTCACTCGGTCCGACGACGACCGCGCCGGCGCCGTCGCCGAAGATGAATGCGGTGTTGCGGTCGGTGGGCTCCATGACGACCGACATCGTCTCGACGCCGACGACAAGCACGTACTCGGCTGAGCCCGCGCGCACGGTGTCGGCCGCGACGCCCAGGGCGTAGCCGAAGCCGCCGCATCCCGCGGCGATGTCGTAGGCGGGAATTCCGTTGAGGCCGATGTCGTAGGCCACGATCGGGCCGCCGTGCGGGATCTTGGTCTTCCAGCTGTTGGTGGCCAGAATCAGCGCACCGATCTTGTCCTTGTCGATCCCGGAGTTCTCGATGGCCCGCTCGGCTGCGGCTGCGGCCATCGACCGCGCGGTCTCGTCGCCGCTGATCCACCGGCGATTCCGGATGCCGCTGCGCTCGAAGATCCACTGATCCGAACTGTCGAGAACCTCGCACACCTCATCGTTGCTGACCAGGCGCTTCGGTCGGTACGCGCCGATGCCCAACATCGCTACGTTCTGATGGCCTGTGTTGGCGGCGATGACGGTCACGCGTACTTCCCTTCGACAAACGGATCACGCAGCGGATAGCCCTGCGTCCGAAAAGAGTGTAGGCCCCGCCACATCCGGTGACGAACAAGGCCGCTTCTCACGGCTCCTGCTCGCCCCGGCCGTCGAGTGCGTCTCAGCGGTTGAGGGGGTATCAGCCGTTGATCGGCCAGAACACCGGGACCAGGGTCACGGTGACGATCAGCCAGCAGATCATCAGCACGATCCCCAGTCGCCAATAGTCGCCGAAGCGGTATCCGCCCGGATTCATCACGATCATGTTGGCGGGAGTGGCGATCGGTGTCAGCAGGGAAGCGGCGGCTGCGACGCAGACCACCATGAGCACAGTTCGAGCGTCGACACCGACGTCGGCCGCGGCGACGAGCGCGATCGGAATGACGATCAGCGCGGTGGCGACGTTGGAGATGAACTGTCCGAGTGAGGCCGTCAGCACGAACAGCATCGCGAGCAGAAGATACGCACTGTGCCCGGACACGAGGTCGACGATGGGTCGTGCGATCAACTCGGCACCGCCACTGCTCGTGATCGCCGCCGACATCGGGATCAGCGCGGCGATCAGAACCAGCGTCGCCCAGGGAACGGCACGATATGCCTGCTCGCTCGACAGCACGCGGAACAGCACCATCGCACCCGCGCCGAGTAGGCCGGCGACCACCGGGGGCACGACCCCGCTCGCCAGCAGCGCGATCGTGGCCACCAGGATGACGGCCGCGCGCGGAGCACTCCGTCCGAGTGGAACCGTCTGCCGCCGAACGGTTTCCGACGACGCGACCACCAGAACGTCCTTGTCGTCGGCCAGTGCGTCGAGCGCGCCCCACGGTCCGTACACCAGTAGGGCGTCGCCTTCCTGCAGCGTCGACGCGCGGGACGAGACGTCGTCGTTCTGCCTGCGCACCGACAACACGAGCAGTCCGTCTTCTGCGCGCACCATCCCGCCGAACGCCGGTCGTCCGATCCACGACGAGCGCGGCGGGATCACCAACTCACAGACTCCGTTGTCGCGGTTGATGAGACTGTCGTGGCGACGACTCATGCGCCTGCCGATGGTGTCCTCGACGGTGAGGTCGGTGTCCCGCGCGAGCGTCTCGACGGCGGTGCCCACGCCGGAGACGACGAGTACGTCCGACGGTTCGAGCTTATGCGTCGAACTCAGTACGCGGCCACGTTCGGACTGTGCGGCGACCGTGTCGATCGCGTCGTCGGTGATGGCGGCGCGGACAGTCTTCCCGACAAGCGTCGACGCCGCTTCGACGTGCAGGCGAAAGGTACGCACGCCGGTCGTCGCCAATCCCGACAATTCATAATGCTCAACGACGTCGCGCTGGTATCTGCTGAAATCCTCTGGCAGTGACTGTGATTCGCGACGCGGGATCAGCCGGTCGCCGACAAGCGCGATGACAACCAGCGTCCCCACGACCAGGGGGACGCCGATGAGGGAGAAGCCGAAGTAGCCGATCGAGGAACCGGTTTGCTCGGTGGCGGCTTCATCGATGATGACGTTGACCGGGCTGCCGCTCAGCGTGAGCAGTGAACCGGCGCTCGCGGCGAACGCGAGAGGGAGCAGTACGCGCGACGGTGACAGATGCGCCCGCCGCGCGACGGCGACGCTGACCGGGACCAACGCTGCCGCTGCGCCGTTAATCGTGATGAGTGGACTCAATGCCGCGGCGAGAACCATGATGGCGGCAACCACCCTGGTGCGTGTGCGACCTGCGACGCGCGCCAGCACGCTGCCCAGCCATGCGGTGATTCCCGACGCCTCGAGTCCCTCGCTGATCACGAACAGGGCCGCGATGAAGGCGATGACGCTCTGACCGAGACCCGAGGTCAGTTCGTCGAACTGCACGAGTCCGAGGAAGTAGAGCGCCAGCGCCGACCCGATGGCGACGAGGCCGACCGGCAGCTTGTTGATGATGAACAACACGACCGTGACGCCGAGGACGATGAGGCTCAGGGTGGCGTCCGACATTGGACCATCGTTGCACCGAGAGTGCACTCATGCTGCGGTGTCGGGCAGTGCGTGCCGCTTTTCAGTCAGCGGCGGCGTCGCCGAATCGCGGTATCACCAGGTGTGGACGACGTTCTGCGCTGCCTCGAGACCCGAGGCGATCAGCGCCTCGGTGGCGTCGGCGCCGTGCTGGATGAGTAGTTCGACGTCGGCGCGTGCCGACGACGGAAAGGGTTTGAGCACGAAGTCGGCGGGATCCTGGCGGCCGGGCGGGCGACCAATGCCCAAGCGGACGCGGTAGTAGTCACGCGATCCGAGTGCCTGGCTGATCGAGCGCAGGCCGTTGTGGCCGCCTTCGCCGCCACCGAGTTTGAGGCGGACGGCACCGAAGTCGATGTCGAGTTCGTCGTGCAGCGCGATCAGATCCGACGGGTTGATCGAGTAGAACTTCGCGAGTGGGCCGATCTCGCGGCCGGTGGTGTTCATGTACGTGCGTGCACGTGCCACCAACACCGACTGGCCGGCGAGCGTGATGGGTGCCACCATCGCGCCGGAGCGCTTGTGCACCTTCCATCGCTCGCCGGCCGTCGTGACGAGATGGTCTGCGACCATCGCGCCGATGTTGTGACGCGTCCGCTCATACTTGGAACCGGGATTACCGAGTCCGACAACAAGTTTCATGATTCCTGTGTCATCAGTAGTGGCGGAGCGTCGGAAGAGGTGACGCCGAATTACTCGGCCTCGGCCTCAGCGGCGGCGGCGTCGGCGTCAGCCTGCTCCGCGTCGGTCTCTTCCTCGAGCTCTGCGGCGGTGGTCGCCTCGTTGACTGCGACGATGAGGGTCTCCGGGTCGGTGATGAGCTCGACGCCCTGGGGGAGGACCAGGTCCGACGCGTGGACCGACGTGCCGACTTCCTTGCCCTCGACGTCGACGACGATCTGCTCGGGAATCGACAGTGCGTCGGCCTCGATCTCGACGGTGTTGGCGTCCTGGGTGACCAGGGTGCCGGGAGCGGCGTCGCCCTCGACGACGATGGTGACCTCGACGGTGACCTTCTCGCCGCGCTTGATGACGAGCAGGTCGACGTGCTCGATGTAGTTGCGGATCGGGTGGATGTCGATCTGCTTGGTCAGCGCGAGCTGGCTGGTGCCCTCGATGTCGAGGTCGAGGACCGCGTTGGTGCCGTTGTTACGCAGGATGGCGGCGAAATCGCGAGCCGGGAGGTTGAGGTGCTGCGGGTCGGTGCCGTGGCCGTACAGCACGGCGGGCACGTTGCCTGCGCGACGAGCGCGTCGAGCGGCGCCCTTGCCCTTTTCGGTGCGGGTGGTGACTGCCAGTGCGTTTGCCTGGGTTGCCATGTGACTCTCCTTGGTGGTTCGGCCGCGTCTGTGCGTGCAGCCGGGTGGTCGGTGCTCGGCGCTCTGTGGCAGTTCCGCAGGCCGACAATCCACGACCACCTGCGGAAAGTCGAGTCCGCAAGGAGATGTGCGATGGTCGCGCCGATTACGGTGACTGCTCACCCTCGCCGAGACAACCCGTCAAGAATAGACGACGACCTGCGGTGAAGTCACATCGCGCACCGTACGGTGACACCATGACCTCTCGTACCCCTGATCGCGTCGTCACCGACTTCCTCGACGCGCTCGCCCGCGACGACAGTTCCGCAGCCATGGCCGACCTCGACGACAACATCGTCTACACCAATGTCGGACTGCCGACGATCCGTGGCAAACGCAACGTCGCCAAGGTCTTCGGTGCCATGGACGCGTCGTCATTCGCCGGATTCGACTACGGGATCATCAACATCGCCACCGACGACACGGTGGTGCTCACCGAGCGGATCGACGAGATCCGGCTCGGTCCCGTGCGAATCCGGTTCTGGGTGTGCGGGCGCTTCGAGGTTCTCGACGGTGCGATCGCCGTGTGGCGCGACTACTTCGACTTCTGGGACATCACCAAGGGCTTCGTGCGTGGACTGGTGGGTGTCGTCGTTCCGTCGGCGGTGCAGTCGCTACCCGCGCGCACGGTCGACGCCCCCGGGATCATCTAAAGCCCCGCGACCTAGCCGAGTTCGCCCTGCGCAGCGGCAGCGGCGACGGCGGGGTCGGCAGACGAGGTGTCTTTGAGTGCGACGCCCGACGCGCCGAGTTGCCGTGCCCCGGACACCAGTGCTTCGACGATCCGGGCGGCGTCGCGGTATCCGAGCCCGTCCGGCGGATGGATGTTGGAGATGCAATTGCGTTCGGAGTCACGACGTCCCGGCTCCGGACGATAGGTCAGGTAGATGCCGAGGCTGTCGGCGACGGACAGTCCCGGGCGTTCCCCGATGATCACGAGAAGGATCTCGACGCCGAGCGCCTCCCCGATGTGATCGCCGAGCGCGACGCGTGCCTGGGTGGCAACGACCGGCGGAGCGATCGAGAATTGCGGCGAGAGTCCGGCAGCGATCGTATCGACGAGCGTGACCGCGTGCGTGTCCACCGCCGTCGCCGACAAGCCGTCGGCGATCACGAAACCGATTTCGGCACCTGAATGTTGCACTGCGGAAAGGTCATTCGGGATTCGGCCGAGGTCGGGTCGGCGCAGATACTCCGCCCGCGACGACGCCTGACTCGTGACGACCGCCGGCTCGCCCAACCCCAGCCCCTTCAGACCGTCGACGACGCCGTCGGAGTCCATCGGGGTGTGCACGGCGTCGCGTGCTGCCGCGTGATCGGCCTGGAACTGCAGCACATCAGCACTCGACAGCGCATTTCCGCTGCGCTGCAAGCCGATTCGGGCCTGGGTGAGTCCGCGCATCGATTTCCACGGATCGACCGACGGGATTGATTGCGTCTCGGGCGTGTTCACGACGCCGCCAGTCCGCGCAGCGCCGACGTCTGCGGGTCGAGTGGCACGACGTGGCCGCCGTCGTCGGCCATGCCGATCGTCTGCATCCACTCCTCGAATTCCGGTGCGGCGCGCAGGCCCAGGACGTCGCGCAGGTAGAGCACGTCGTGAAAAGACAGGCTCTGGTAGCCGAGCATGATGTCGTCGGCGCCCGGCACGGTGATGACGAATCCGACTCCGGCCATCCCGAGCAGGCTCAGCAGCGTGTCCATGTCGTTCTGGTCGGCCTCGGCGTGGTTGGTGTAGCAGACGTCGACGCCCATCGGCAGCCCGAGAAGCTTGCCGCAGAAGTGATCTTCGAGTCCC
Source organism: Gordonia sputi NBRC 100414 (assembly GCF_000248055.1). Classification (GTDB taxonomy): domain Bacteria; phylum Actinomycetota; class Actinomycetes; order Mycobacteriales; family Mycobacteriaceae; genus Gordonia; species Gordonia sputi. The sequence continues at coordinate 56,964 of NZ_BAFC01000087.1, forward strand.
GCGCGGATGATCTGCTTGCCGTCGAAGAGATACTCGGGGCCGATGAATCCGACGACGGTGTTGACCAGCAGGGGTTCCAGCGACCGGGCGACCGCGTAGGCGCGCGCCTCGAGGGTTTGCTGGTCGACGGGCCGGCCACCGGTCCCGAGGTGAGCGCCTGCCGACAGTGCCGAGCCCTGCCCGGTTTCGAGATACATCACGTTGTCGCCGACGGTCCCGCGGTGCAACGACCGCCCGGCCTCATTGCCTTCGTTGAGAACTGCCAGGTCGACGCCGAATCCGCGGTTGGCGCCCTCGGTGCCCGCGATCGACTGGAAGACCAGGTCGACCGGCGCGCCCGCCTCGACCAAGCCGATCGTCGTGGTGACATGCGAGAGCACGCACGACTGCATCGGAATGTCGAAACGCTGCCGCACGTCGTCGAGGAGTTCGAGCAGCGTCGACGTCGCCTGTGGTGAGTCGGTTGCCGGGTTGATTCCGACGACGGCGTCGCCGCAACCGAGTAGTAGCCCATCGAGCAGACCGGCGGCGATACCCCTCGGATCGTCGGTCGGGTGGTTGGGCTGCAGTCGGGTGGCCAGTCGTCCCGGCAGCCCGATGGTGGTGCGGAATCCGGCGGTGACCTCCATCCGCCGCGCGACCGCGATCAGATCCTGATTGCGCATCAGCTTGCTGACAGCGGCAACCATCTCCGGGGTCAACCCGGGCGACACCGCCTGCAGCCGCTGCGTCCCCCCGGGCGCAACGACCTGTTCGAGCAGCCAGTCACGCAGGCCGCCGACCGTCAGGTGCGAGATGGGTGCGAATGCCTCGCGGTCGTGGGTGTCGATGATCAGGCGCGTCACCTCGTCGGACTCGTACGGGACGAGCATTTCCTCGAGGAACACGGTGAGTGGGAGGTCGGCGAGCACCCATGCCGCCGCCGCGCGCTCGGCGTCGGATTGTGCTGCGCACCCGGCCAATTCGTCGCCAGAACGTGCCGGCGTGGCTTTGGCCATCACGTCGATGAGATCGGCGAACTGATAGGTGTGTCCGCGAAGTGAATGGCTGTAGGTCACGAGAGTCCCTCTTCGGCGTCGGCAATGGCCTCGAACTCTTCGTCGGCACTGGCGAAGACCAGCCGCTTGCGGCTGTAGAGGCCAAAATACGCCATGAAGAGGGCGAACACGATGAGACAGCCGGTTGCCGCCTTGATGTCGACGAGGAAGGTGGCCACGAGCGCGAGCACTGCGATGACGAGCGCGAACGCCGTCGTCACGATGCCGCCCGGCGTCCGGTACGGGCGTGCCAGTTCTGGCTCCCGGATGCGCAGCACGATGTGGCTGATCATCATCAGCACATAGCTCAGCGCCGCACCGAAGACGGCCATGTTGAGCAGCATGGCGCCCTGCCCGGTCAGCGACAGGATGAAGCCGACGATGCCGGGCACGATGAGGGCCAACGTCGGGGACTTGCGGGAGTTGGTCACCGACAACGACTTCGGCAGGTAGCCCGCGCGCGAGAGTGCAAAGAGCTGTCGCGAGTAGGCGTAGATGATCGAGAAGAAGCTCGCCACCAGGCCTGCGAGACCGATGTAGTTGACGACGGTGTGCGCGGTACCGCTGCCCAACGCCTCGACCAACGGGTTGCCCGAAGTCTGCATGGCCGACGCCCCGCCCGCGCCGGGCACCATAAACAGCACCAGCGCGCACGTGCAGATCAGCGCACACATGGCAGCGATGATCCCGCGCGGCACATTGCGAGCGGGGTTCTTGGCCTCCTCTGCGGCGAGGGGCACACCTTCGACGGCGAGGAAGAACCAGATCGCGAACGGGATGGCTGCCCAGATGCCGAGGTATCCGTGGGGGAGGAAGGAGTTCGCGCCCGCCGCGTCCGTCGGAGCGATATCGGTGAGGTTCGACCACGAGAAGTCGCCGATCGCCGCAATAGCGAACACGATCAGCCCGGCGAGTGCGATGGCGGTGATCACGAACATCACCTTCAATGCTTCGCCGACACCTGCGAGGTGCACGCCGATGAAGATGGCGTAGACCACGAGGTACACCCACCAGCCGTCGGTGATCCCGAACAGGTGCAGTGATTCGACGTATGCGCCGATGAAGGTGGCGATCGCCGCGGGCGCGATTGCGTACTCGATCAGGACCGCGGTGCCGGTCGCCATTCCGCCCCACGTGCCGAGAGCCCGGCGGGCGAAGGTGTATCCGCCTCCTGCCGCGGGTAGGGCCGAGCTCATCTCGGCCATGCCGAGCACCATCGCGAAATACATCGCGGCGATGATGACGGCCGCGATCGCCAGGCCGCCGAAGCCGCCCTGCTCGAGCCCGAAGTTCCACCCGGAGTAGTCGCCGCTGATGACGTAGCTGACTCCGAGGCCCGCGAGCAGCACCCACCCGGCCGTGCCGGTCTTGAGTCGACGTTTGTCGAGGTAGTCGGTCGAACTCGCGGTCGACGACGTGGCAGCCGTGGTGCCGCCTCCGGACTCGATTGTGCTCATGAACGCGCCTTTCGTGCGGAGGCGAGATCACCGTCGGTCTCGCTGCTTAATCGATTCCGGCAGAACGGTACGGGGTGTGTGTCACGTCACAATGGCACCAAGGTAAGGGCGGCTGAGAAATGGGAGAGCTGGATTTCTCACGCGGGTTAACACGCTGGAAACACGAAAACGATGCGTCGCAACGAGCGCTCCGTCACGGTAGAGGGCGCTATGCCGACATCCTCCACTGCTGAATCAACGGGCGAATCGCTGACGTCGACGTACCCGCTGGTCGCCGACGAGTCGCCGGTGCGCGGCCTGACTCGTCGTCAGCTTCCCTTCATACCCGTTTTCGCTCAGTCGGTCGCGGCCATCGCGCCCGCCGGGACATCGGCGGTGACGCCGTTGTTCGTGATCGCCGCGATGAGCGGTGCAGGCGGTGTCATCTCGTTCGCCGTCGCGATGGTCGTCGTCATGATGATCTCGGCGTGCGTGCGGCCGATGGCGCAACGACTCGCCGTCGTCGGCGGCCTCTACTCCTACGTGGCGCAGGGATTCGGTCCGCGTGTGGCGCTGCCAACGGCGTGGTCGGCGGTCGTCGGTTACGGCTCGGTGAGCATGGCGGGACTCCTCGCAGTTGGCTTGTACCTCAACCACATTGCCGTCAGCATCGGGGTGTCGACGTCGGTGTGGCTGCCGATTGTCTGTGTGATCATCGTCGTGGCCGCCCTCGTCATGACCGTGCTGATGGTTCGCGGGATCAAGGTCTCTGCGACCGCCACACTCGCGATCGAGGTCGTCGCCGTTGTCATCCTGGTCGGCCTCATGGTGTGGCTCGGGATCACGCATCATTCGGCGGACTGGTCGAAGGTGTTCGCACCGCAGGTCGACGTCGGGTCGATGGGTCTGATGATCGTGGTCGCGGTCAGCGCGTTCGTCGGATTCGAGAGTGCGACGACGCTGTCGGCCGAGGCGCGTCGACCCTTCCGCAGCGTTCCGCGCACCCTGCGCTGGACACCGATCGCCGCGGGTGTCATCTATCTGCTCGCGGTGACCACGCAGTCGCTCGCGATGTTCGACGCCCCGGCGGGTGTACGGGAGAGTTCCACACCCCTGGCCGCCCTGTTCCTCTCCGACGGCACCCGCGTTACAGCGGTCATCCTCGACATCGGGATCGCGACGTCGTTCTTCGCATGCGCTCTGGCCTCGGTCAACGCCCTCGTGCGCGTGCTGTTCACGCTGGGGCGCGAGCGTGTGGTTCCCGAGGCGTTCGGCCGCACTCATCGTCGCTTTCACACGCCTGCCCTCGCGACGGTCTGGGCGATGGCGATCGTGACGCTCGGACCGCTCGTGTTCCTCTGGTGCGGCGGCAATCCGCAGGACGGCATCCGCGACTTTTTGACGCTCAGCGCGCTGGGCTACATGGGCAGTTACCTGACCGCGTGTCTCGCCTCTCCTGTGCTGCTCGGCCGAATCGGGGAACCCAGCAGGCGCATCATGATGCTCGGTGTGATCACGGCGGTCATCCTCGGCGTGTTGTTGGTGACTGCCTTCGGCACCGGCATCGGACACGGTCGGGTTCTCGGCGTCGTCTACGTCGCGTCGATGGTCGTGGTGACGGCGCTCGTGCTGTTCGTCGCACGGCGCAGTCCTCGACTGCTCGCCGGTGTCGGTGTCTTCGATGCGACCACGAGCGCCGACATTCTCACCACGGCGACGCTGCGGTGAGCAGGGGAGGGAGTCGGTCGTCGAACCGGGGTGAGGGGGCGAGATGGCGATAGGTCGTGCGCCGAAATCGGATTCGGTGGTGCGCGCGCTGCAGATCATCGAGACTGTCGCAGACCTCGGCATAGGTACAACGGCCCGCGACATCGCAGAGCGCCTCGACCTCCCGTCCGCGAGCACCTACCGCCTGCTCAACAGTCTCGTCGCCGACGAGTTCCTGGTGCGGACAGCCGATTTGCGTGGTTTCGCGATCGGCACCCGTCTCGCCTCCTTCGTCGACGGGGTCGCCACGCCTCCGGTCCCGGCGCGCGCGGCCGAGCGCCTCGACGACTTCCGGGGCTCGGTACGCTTCGCCGTCCATCTGCTCTACTTCAGGCCCGCCTCGGTGCGCGTCCTCGACGCCGACCCCGACCATCCGCTCGACGGCGTCGGCGAGCTCATGCGGTATCTCCACGCGTCGGCCGCGGGCAAGCTCCTGCTGGCCTCGCTGTCGCAGTGGCGTGACGTGCTGGAGCTGCCGCTCGTCCCCGTCACACCTGCAACGATCATCGATCCTGCCCGACTCGAAGAGCAGATCGTCGAGATACGACGCACCGACGTCGCGGTCGACGACGGTGAACTGGTGGTGCACCACGCCCATCTCGCCGTGCCGATCTACGACGTCGACGGTGCGGTCCGCGGTGCGGTGATGATCGGCGGGGTGTCGAGCAGACTCGAGGCGATCTGCTCACTCACCGACGCCGCGCGCGGGCTGGCGAACGCAGTTGGGCCGCTGCTGTTCTGAGCGGTCAGAGGATCTCGTCGAGCTTGTCGAGTGGGCGAGCGAGGCGAGTTCCCTTGTCGGTCACCACAAACGGACGTTCGACGAGTATCGGATGCGCCACCATCTCGTCGAGCAGTTTCTCGTCCGACGCGGCGTCGAGGTCGAGTTCCTTGTAGAGCGCCTCGCGCTTACGTGCGGCCTGGCGAACCGTGACGCCGGCATCGGCGAAGAGCTTCTCGAGTTGCTCGCGGGTGTACGGCTCGTCGACGTACTTCACGATCGTCGGCTCGACACCCTCGTCGCGGAGGCGCTGTAGGGCTTTGCGGGAGGTCGAGCACTTCGGGTTGTGGTAGATCGTCGCGGTCTCGGTGTTGCCAGTCGCCTCGCGCCCAGTGTTCATGGCGGCAACCTTACCCAGGCACTGCGGCCGGATCGTCGGGGCTCACGCGCGTGGGGAGGGTGAGTGCGACGGCAAGCGCGACCGTCGCGCACACGGCTCCCACGATGACGGGTGCGAGCGCGCCGCCGCGCTCGATCGCGAGGGCACCGAGCAGAGCTCCGACACCGATCGAGAAATTGAACGTCGTGGAGTACAGCGTCGTCGCCGATTCCCGGTAGGCGGGCGCGACGCGGAACACCGTCGTCTGCAGGCCGATCGGGGCGGCGGCGTATCCGGCGGCCCAGACGAGGAGTCCGACGAGAGCCGCGGGAAGCCACAGACTCGCGACGGGCGTGAGTATCAGTGCACCCGCGAGGACTGCGATGATCGCCGCCAGCGACCACCGCACCGACTGCGTCCGGGTCAGGAACGCCCCGGCCGTGAAGTTGCCCGCGACCCCTGCCACGCCCATCACCAGCAGGACGACGCCGACCAGGTCGGCGTCGATTCCAATGATCTCCACGATGAACGGTGTGACGTAGGTGTAGGCGGCGTAGGCGCCGGTGATCAGCAGCGCGGTCACGATGAGGGTCGTTCGGAGATTGCGCATCCGCAGCAAGCGGGGGAGTCCGCGAAGCCCGATCGTCTCGCTGTCGCCGGGCACCGATCTCAGCAGTACGGCCAGGGCGGTCAGGGTCACCGCGCTCAATCCGGCGAGTGTCCAGTACGCGGCCCGCCAGCCGAACGCCTGCCCGATCACAGTGCCGACGGGCATGCCGAGCACCGACGCCAGCGACACCCCTGAGAACGCGATCGTGGTTGCGCGGACGGCAGCGTTCGGCGGCACCAGACGCACCGCGGTTGCGGCGACGATCGCCCACATCAACCCGAGGGCGACGCCGATCGCCATGCGGACCGCCACCAGCATCGTGTAATTCACGGCGAGTGCGGTGAGCGTGTTCCCGACGACGAAGGCGGCCATCACCGCGAGCAGGATCGGGCGACGGTCGAGGCGTCGTGTCGCCGTGGAGAGGGTGGGTGCACTGATCGCGGCCACGAACGCGAAGAACGTGACCGTGAGGCCGATGGTGCCCTCGGAGACGTCGAGGTCGGTGGCCATCGGACGGAGTAATCCAATGGGCATGATCTCGGTGGTGGTGATGGTGAACACACCGAGCCCAAGCGACACCACCGCCGCCCAATCGCGTCGGGCGGCGGTGGTCGTCAACATGGTTCGTTGATCGAGCTGGTCGAGATCAGGCGTTGCCGTCGAAAAGGCTTGTCACCGAACCGTGTTCGAACACCTCGCGGATGGTCTGTGCCAGCAGCGGGGCGATCGAGATCACGGTCAGCTTGTCGAAGCGCTTCTCCTGCGGGATCGGGAGCGTGTCGGTCACGATGACCTCGTCGGCCTCGGAGTTGGCGAGGCGCTCGGCGGCCGGATCGGAGAAGACCGCGTGCGTCGTGGCGATGATGACGTCGCCCGCGCCCGCTTCCTTCAGCTTCGAGACCGCGCCGACGATGGTGCCGCCGGTGTCGATCATGTCGTCGATGACCACGCAGGTGCGGCCTTCGACCTCACCGACGACGCGGTGCGCGACGATCTGGTTGGCGACCATCGGGTCACGGGTCTTGTGGATGAACGCGACCGGCGCGCCGCCGAGTGCGTCCGACCACTTCTCGGCCACGCGCACACGACCCGAATCCGGCGAGACGACGACGAGGTTCTCGATGCCGTACTTGCCGCGGACGTAGTCGGAAAGCTGTCCCTGAGCGTGCATGTGGTCGACGGGGCCGTCGAAGAAGCCCTGGATCTGATCGGTGTGGAGGTCGACCGAGATGATGCGGTCGGCGCCTGCGGTCTTCATCAGGTCGGCGATGAGGCGGGCCGAGATCGGTTCACGGCCGCGGGCCTTCTTGTCCTGACGTGCGTACGGGTAGAAAGGCAGGATCACGCTGATGCGCTTGGCCGAGCCACGCTTGAGCGCGTCGATCATGATCAGCGCCTCCATCACCCACTCGTTGAGCGGGGCGGGGCAGCTCTGGATCACGAACGCATCCGAACCGCGCACCGACTCCTCGTAGCGAACGAAGATCTCGCCGTTGGCGAAGTTCCGCGCGGTCTGCGGTGTCAGCTTGATGCCGAGTTCGTCGGCGACAGCCTGCGCGAGGTCGGGGTGTGCACGCCCCGAGAACAGCATCAGGTTCTTCTGGTTGTCGGTGGTCCAGGTCATGGAAACTCTTCTACTCGATCGTCGGCCGGTGGGTGGCTCTGCCAGCGGGTCACGTGGCTAGGAGCCGGGCTGTTCGGGCTGAGTATCGGCCGCGCCTGCCTCGATCGCTGCGCGTGCGGCAGCCGTATCGGGGCGTTTGCGGGGTACCCAACCGTCGATGTTGCGTTGTGGACCCGACGAGACCGCGAGGGCGCCGGGCGGGACATCGTCCCGAATGACCGTACCTGCCCCGGTATACGCGCCGTCACCGACCTGCACCGGAGCGACGAACATGTTGTCCGATCCGGTCCGGCAATGCGACCCGATCACCGTTTGATGCTTGTTCACCCCGTCGTAGTTGACAAAGACGCTCGACGCCCCGATGTTCGACTCCTCGCCGATCGTCGCGTCGCCGACGTAGGTGAGGTGCGGAACCTTGCTACCTGCGCCGATGGTGGCTTTCTTGGTCTCGACGAAGGTGCCGATCTTGCCGCGCTCACCCAACTCGGTACCCGGCCGCAGGAAGGCGAACGGGCCGACGGATGCGTCGTCGGAGATCACCGAGTCGGAGCCGTGCGTGCGGATCACCGACGCCCCCCGGCCGATCGTCACGTCGGTGAGCGTGGTGTCGGGGCCGACGACGGCATCTTCGGCGATACGGGTGGCACCGTGCAGTTGGGTGCCCGGCTCGATGCGTACGTCGCGCTCGATGTGTACGTCGACGTCGATCCACGTCGAGCCCGGATCGACGACGGTGACGCCCGCGAGTTGGTGGCGACGGATGGTCTTGGCGTTGAGCGCGGCGCCCAGCGCGGACAGTTGCGCGCGGTCGTTGCAGCCCGCGACGACCAGCGGATCGTCGACGACATGCGCCCGGACGGTCTTGCCCGCCGTGCGCGCGATCTCGATGACGTCCGTCAGATAGAACTCGCCCTGTGCGTTGTCCGTGGAGAGTTGTTGCAGCGCCGAGCGCAGTGCCTGCGCGTCGAAGGCGTAGATGCCCGCGTTGACCTCGGTGATCGCGCGCTGAGCGTCGCTCGCGTCCTTTTCTTCGACGATGGCCTGCACCGAGCCGTCGTTGGTCCGGATGATCCGGCCGTATCCGGTCGCCTCGTCGGCGATGAAGCCGGTGAGCGTGACGGCGGCGCCGTCTCCCGCGGTGTGTGTGGCGACGAGGGCCTCGATCGTCTGGCCGTCGAGGAGTGGGATGTCGGCGGCGGTGACGATCACCGTTCCGGTGAAGTCGTCGGGGAGTGCGGTCAGACCCGCGCGCGCTGCGTCGCCGGTTCCTGCGGGCGAATCCTGAACGGCCACAACGATATCGGTGCCGAGCTCATCGGCGATCTCGTTGACGGCCGCCGTGACGCGTTCGCGCTCGTGGCCGACGACGGCGACGAGTTGATCGGGGGATGCCGCTGCTGCGCCATGCAGCACATGGCCGACGAGCGAGCGTCCACCGATGGTGTGCAGGATCTTGGGCGTCTTGGATTTCATCCGAGTGCCCGCGCCCGCGGCGAGGACGATCACGGCTGTCGCGGCTGACTTCTCTGTCATGTCCACCTCCGGGATTCGACGACTGCGCGCCGCGCGCACCGAGTGACGGCGTCGGGCGTGGCGACGGACCGATACTACTGACTCATCTACGGCGTAGAAGCGTCAGTGCAGGTAGTGGCCGGGGTGCAGGTGGTGACGGCGGCGCGAACCGCGACTGATAGAACCGAAGGGACGCACGTCACAGGAGACGTACACGCAACGGAGGAGTTCGCAATGAGCGCTCAGAAGACAGCAATCGTGACCGGATCGGGTCGGGGCATCGGCGCGGCAGTGGCCAAGCGCCTCGCCGACGACGGTCTGGCCGTCGCCGTTCTCGACATCACCGAGGAGGCCGCAGCCGACACCGCCAAGGCGATCACCGACGCCGGTGGCAAGGCGATCGCCGTCGGCGCAGACGTATCCGACGAAGCATCGGTCAACGCGGCCGTCGAGAAGGTCGCCGCCGAGCTCGGCGCGCCGACCGTGCTGGTGAACAACGCGGGCATCCTGCGCGACAACCTGCTGTTCAAGATGAGCGTCGACGACTGGGACGCCGTCATGGGCGTGCACCTGCGCGGCGCCTTCCTGATGAGCCGCGCATGCCAGAAGTACATGGTCGACGCCGGCTGGGGCCGCATCGTGAACCTGTCGTCGACTTCCGCATTGGGCAACCGCGGCCAGGCCAACTACTCCGCAGCCAAGGCCGGCATGCAGGGCTTCACCAAGACGCTGGCGATCGAGCTGGGCAAGTTCGGCGTGACCGCCAACGCGATCGCCCCCGGCTTCATCGAGACCGACATGACCGCCGCCACCGCAGCCCGCGTCGGCATGGACTTCGAGGAGTTCAAGAACCTCAACGCCTCCGCCATCCCCGTCGCCCGCACCGGCAAGCCCGAGGACATCGCCCACACCGCCTCGTTCTTCGCCTCCGAGGGCGCTGGCTTCGTCTCCGGCCAGGTCATCTACGTCGCCGGCGGCCCGAAGGACTGATCCCCGCCGCCCGCCGCCGCTCGAGCTGACCACCGCTGGTCGAGCTTGTCGAGACCACCCCGCCGGTCGAGCGCACGTTCCGCTGGTCGAGCTGACCGCTGCTGGTCGAGCTGATCACCGCTGGTCGAGCTTGTCGAGACCACCCCGCTCGGCAGATGTGTGTCGTTTGTGAGGATGTGGGTGCTGCAGCACCCACATCTTTACGTTCGACACACATTTAGGCCGGCCGGCTCCGCTGGCCGAGAGCCCCGCGGTCGCGTGCACTCCGCTGGTCGAGCTTGTCGAGACCACCCCGCCCAGCTCGACGCCCCTGTGGCACAATCGTCTGCCGTGCCTGTGGCACACTTCTAGGCGAGTAATCCCCCATGGTGTAATCGGCAACACTTCTGATTTTGGTTCAGGCATTCCAGGTTCGAGTCCTGGTGGGGGAGCAATGAGAAGACGAGCTCAGGGCTGGTTTCGCTACATCTCCGTGAGCCACGTGTCGACACCATGTCGACACGGCACGCGAGGAACCTCGAAATGAACGACCCCGCGACTAGGTTTTCGAGCACCTGAGAGCGGCGGCTTCCAGGTGTTGACCGTTCGCGCCTGACAGCGGTCGCCGATCCCCTATCGCGACACTGCACCAGACATCCCGACGGAACCAACATGCTAGGTGCCGCTTGCGCAGAGGCGCATCTTCCACGCCTAAAGTGCGAGCAACGGCCACGACTGTCGGAACTCGAAACTCGGCTTGAAGAACGTAATCTGGCGGCAAAGCAGGGCGGGCGCGATTCGCGCATGCGACAACCGTGGGTGCCGCGGAAGCAGGCCGTGCGAGCACGATCCCGATGTCGACGCGCGGCACCCACGAGAGATAGCTCAGGTTGTGGCCGTTCTCACGAGGGGGAGTGCAGTCTGGTGAATTCCTCAGCGGCGTTGAAGATACAAATCCGCTTCTGCGCCCTGTGTGGTTCGCGCGGACCTGTCAACTATCGCGCGGGCGCTGATGGACAGCATCTGTTTGTCCGGTACCTGCCGGGTACTTGGGTGCTCGGTCGTTCTGAATGGTTCCGTGCGCGGTGCCTTCTCAAACCTACTTTGTTAGTAAAATAACGCGAACTGCAAAGTATTTGGTTCTCCCGATGTATTCTCTATTTATCTGTGCACTCCGTGACAGGCCAGATTGTACGTCTAAGCCAAGGAGGAAACTTGCATCCGATCGCGTACTTTTTGCCACAGCCCCTTGAAGAAGTGTTCTTATCCGAGATTCGCGAAGTCTCGAAGACGATCAATACGCGGCGGCCAAGGCCGCCGCGGCGTCGGCCCGACATAGATCCCTTTGTTCGGTGCGCAGACAGTGCCGAGAAAGGCTGTATAAGGATTCTAAGGATGCTGGACCCTGCAAATGCAGTCGCACTCTGGTTTGAGATTAGAGAAAGCGTTCCAGAGATCGATACTCTATCAAATGTCGGAATACTTGAGAGCGCGTTGTGGGCGCTGGGTGCGGCTGGCGGTGGGGCCAGTACTGATACGCTGGTGATGCAGAGATACTTTCGACTATTTGGCCGATGGTGGGCAGCCAAAAGCGCCATAGTGATGTTTGAAGCGATGTCTTTGGAAGATTTTGACGAAGCTTTGCCGGCCACGACCGCAATGGCGTTTGCCTCCGCTGATGGTCGGGAGTTCCAGTCACGGATTGCGTCTGGGTTTATTCGATTCCGATGGATCGCGCGCGAAGTTTCGGCAGCGCTGGTAAAAGAAATAGAGGAGGCCCCGGAGTTTGCAGCACTACTTCCGGACTTCACCGATCGCAACCTCAAGCAACTCGAATTAGGTATTGATATGTACGGGTCGCGCTTGCTTCTCTTAAGTATCGATGATGGCGGGGCTCGTATCGCACAGCACCTTTCAGTTGCCGCGGGAAGCTTGGCCGGCACGGAGCTAATCGACCTCGCTACGTCGAACATCCGTTCCGAGCGTCCTTGGATCAGATTCCAAGACGCTCTTGTGCCAGTCGCACTCCGGACCGCCAACCTGGAGATCGAATCGGGGCTACTTGCGGCCGTGGACCGCATTTTGCTGAGCAGTAAACTGCCAGCCGCCACTAAGGGTGAACTCTTCGAAAGAACTGCACAACAGCTCATACTCGAAGCCCTGGGCCATGGATATCGCGGACCTCAGCGTCCAGCCACGCTTGCTTGCGGTGTTGCATACGAGAGGGCGGATGACCGAGATGTCGACTTTGCTGCAATCGCCCCCAATTCGGGCAGTGTTATAGCGATAGGAGAGGTTAAGGCGAAGTCGCGCAGCAAAAAGACAAGAAGTGCTCTCGAAGCGTTCATGGCGCAGATTGATGAAGTGTCAGAGCAGATTTCTTTAAGGCTCGATGCGCTTGAGAAAGGTTCGTCCTTGAAGGATGGCCATGGTAGAGAGTATACTTCCATGAATCCGGTTCTTGGCCTTGGGATTTTGCTCCATGGCTATGGTGGAAACTTGACCGATTCCAGAACAATGTCGGCGTTGCCGAACGCTGCGACTAGAGAATTGGTCGCGATCCTTGACATCCACTCCTGGATAATTGTTCTGAATATGTTCGACTCCCCGATGGAACTCCAAGAATACCTGCGGTTCCGTTTCCAGCTGCGCGAGCTTTCGGTGATAGCCATGGACGAAGCAGACTTGGCCATCGCATACCTCAGCGGTCCGGAGCGGACCTTGAGCTTCTTTCGATCGACCTTGCCTAAAAGTAAAGGGCAGGAGTCGGTACGCACGTTGAACGGGTGCTTCGTGTCGGCGAAGGATTCGATCGAAACTTTGAAACCGTCATCGAGTGAAGGATGGCGAGCAACGCTTTATAGTGTCGCTGAGAACAATACGATCTTCGAAAACTAAGTAAGATCGCCCGGTTCGGCTCCGAAGCAATGACGGTCGCGGCCGATGCTTCCAACGCTGGAGAGACTTCGCGAGGATTGCTGCGAATCGTGTCTACGCTATGCGCTGATCTTTCCGGCCACCTCGAGGGGGAGGACACAGCGCGCCGCGTATGATGCCGCGAACCCGGACGTCGCACGGCGAGAGGGACGAGTCCGACTGCTCGCCAGCGAGGGGGGCGACGAACCATGTGTTAGTGAGTATCCGGCGTAGGACTGCTGCCCGATCGTCTGGCCATCTCGGAAAGTGTCTCGTCCATCCGACTGAAGGCTGACGCGAACTTCCATGAAACCAGTGACCGGCGTCGTTGCCATCACTCGCAGCAACATCCCAGGGCATACACGCTCGCAAATCCTTCGTCGTAGCCGAACTTGCGGCGGGTCATCTTGTCGGACGCGTCGTCCGACAGTCACAGCGCATCGGCTAATTCTTCTAGCTGAGAAACGTGACGGTTCGCCAACGCCAGCGTTTGGGCAAATGCTTCGCTGATGTCGCTCCCCGCGCGCTCTATGAGGCCAGGTATGTTTGACGCGAAACGCATGCCAGAAGGACGGCGGGAACCATGACGTCGTCCGGGCAGAAAATCGAGTTCGCTCGACTGATGTCAGCGCCGCGTGAACAAGTTGTTGCCGACCAGTCGTGCGACACCGTCGCGGTGAGATCGCCCAGGGCACGGAGTTCTGATGGAATCCCTCGAGCGGCTCAGAACGCGCCAAGACAGCCTCGATCGGCGGCGCCGTCGCGCGCCATCTTGTCCGTAGAGTCGGACATATGCCCCGCAAAGACGCTTCGTCCCAGTTGACCGCGCCGCTGGCGTGGACCGTGCTCATTCTGTCGGTCGCGCAGGCCGTGGCCGTGATCATCCCGCTCGCGCTGTTCGGTGGAGAACCCAACGACGACGGCGTCGACCTGCTGATCAGTCCCGCCGGGTATGCCTTTGCGATCTGGGCCGTCATCTACGTGTTGTCGGCTGTGACCGGCTACATGTTCGTCCGAGGGCTCGACTCGGGCACGCAATTCGGCAAACGCCTCGCCGTCGATCTCGCCGTCGCCTGTGGTGCGGCGGCGCTGTGGCTGATCGTGTCGGCAGCCTCGATCGACTGGCTGCCCTCGATCCTGCTCACCGTCATGGCGCTTGCATTGCTCGACGCCGCGCGCATCGCGGCCCATCCAGTCGAAAATCCTTCGTCGACAACCACTCTCGTCCGCATCACGATCGGCATCTACGCGGGGTGGGCAACCGCCGCGGTGTTCGTCAACTGGGCATCAGACATCGCACGTAGCGGTGCGGCCGACGAGTCGTCGGTCGGTTGGCAACTCGTCGTCCTGATCATCGCTGCACTCGTCGGGGTCACCGTCACCTACCTTTACGGCAGCGCGCTCCCAGCGCTGCCCATCACCCTCGCGTGGGCGTTGCTGGCGATCGCTGTGAACGCGTGGTCGGATTCGACGCCGATCGCGGTTACCGCCGTCGTGGGCATTATCGCTGTGGCACTGGCCTATTGGGCGTCGACGCGGCGGGGTGCAGTCTCAGAGGGCGCGCTGTCGCGGGCGTGAGCCTCCCGCCACGACGGAACTCCCAGGGCATCTTCGACGGCTCTGCCCAACCGAAACGGCGTGACCTCGTCGAGTGGCTTGCCTACCAACTGAACCCCGATCGGCACGCCGTCGCGTGCGATACCTGCGGGGACGGCAAGCACCGGGCAGCGGTTCGCGACGTTGAACGGACTTGTCAGATGTGCCTGCCAATAGTGTTGCAGGTGAACGGGAGCCGCGTCCGGTCCGACGACGTCGATGCCGTCGAGATAGTTGCCATCCGCGGCAAGGGACGTCACCGCAGAGACCGGGCACAACAGCGCGTCGACATCGGCCATCGCTGAGGCGAGTTGCGCCTGCAGCCGTGCGTCGGCGGCTACCGAGTCGAGGTGTGAGAGTCGTTGCGCAGCAGCCTCGGCGTCGCGCATGAACTGCTCGGTGTAGGCGGCGACGGTCGGTCCGCCCGCCGTTTCGGCGCGCATCGCGGGAGCGAGTAGGTGGCCGAAGTGGGCGAAGATGGTCTCCCGAATCTCGTCGCTACGCCACGGGAGCGTCACGTCAACGACCTCTGCGCCTCGTTGCCGCAGCGCTTCTGCCGCGCGGAGGGTCGCGGAAGCGACGTCGGGGTGAACATCGAAGTCGCCCAACGTGATGCTGATGCCGACACGTACCCCATCAAGAGAGGTATGCCCATCCAGTGTGTCGGCAAGCTGCCCGCTGCTGCCCCAACTGAAGTGATCGCTGTGATGGTGGCCGGACATGACATCGGCCAGCAGGGCGGTGTCGTCGACGGTGCGCGCCATCGGCCCGTCGCCACGATAGGTGTCGGCGCTCAGGGGCGGTGCCCCAGGGATGCGCCCGTACGGCGCCTTGTAGCCGACGGTTCCGGTGAAACCTGCTGGGATGCGGGTTGATCCGGCGATATCGCTTGCTGTCGCAAGAGTTGCCATGCCTGCCGCAAGTGCTGCGCCTGCGCCACCCGACGAACCGCCCGGTGAAGCCGCTAGGTTGTAGGGGTTACGAGTGATGCCCCACATCGGAGAATGTGTGACGGTCGCGCAACTGAACTCGGGAGATGTGGTGCGCGCGTGAATGATTCCACCCGCTGCACGAATACGCTCAACGATCGGGTGATCGGCGTCGGCGATACGACCGCGGTGAGCCGCAAGACCTTGCTCTAGAGTGCGACCGGCCAGCGCGTGCTTCTCCTTGGTGGCGACAGGAATCCCGAACAGCGGTGGCAGCCGATCGCCACGACGACGCGCTGTATTGAGCCGCTCCGTCGCAGACGCCGCTTGACTGGTTGCCTCGTCGTCGAGAACCTCGGTGAAGGCGTTGATACCAGTTGCGCGGCCCCCGTTGACTTCACGAATGCGCGCCAGCATCGACCCCATCACCTCGCTCGGTGTGAAGTCGCCGCTGAGATAGCCGGCCCGGATCTGTGCTGCCGAGAGATCGCAGAGACTCGTCGTCGACACCGCTGTGCTCATGCGTGCGCTCCAGGCATTCCTGCTGCAACGCCGTCGAGTGCGCCTTCGGCGAGCTGGCGGACGACGCCCGTAAGTGCCTCGACACCCGCCAACATGTCTGCGTCAGTGGTGAATTCGCGCTCGCAGTGGGAGACGCCGTCGACCGACGGGACAAACATCATGACCGTGGGAACGATGCGGTTAATGGCCACCGAATCATGTCCCGCCATGGTCCGGAGGCGTCGAATGCTCAGTCCGGCGTCGGCAGCGACCTTTTCGGCGAGTTCGAGGCCAGCCTCGGGGTAGTACTGGATCTCGCGGATATCGACGTCGTTGACCTCGATGCGAACGTCGTATCGCTCTGCCACCGTGGCGATGTCACGAAGCAGACTGTCGCGCGCTGCGAGTACGTCGGCTTTGCGTTCCGCACGGAGATCGGCGACCAACGTCACGAGTCGTGGCACGACGATAGGCGAGTTGGGCTCAAGGGTGAGTTGACCGACGGACGAGACGAGCGACTCAGGCTCGGCCACACTCGTCACCTTGTGGACGAGCAGAACCACCTCACTTGCGGCAACCAGTGCATCCCTGCGATCAGCCATCGCGGTGGCGCCGGTATGCGACTGTTCTCCGACGACACGAATGTCGAGTTTCTGCGTGTGCCAACTGAAGTCGACGGCGCCGAGGCTGATCTGCTCACGTTCGAGAATGCGGCCCTGCTCGATGTGGATCTCGGCATAGGCGACGACCTCCGGACGGGGATCGTCGCCTAGCGCCCCGATACTTCCCATCGCCTCGCGGACAGTGGTTCCGGCGAGGTCGGTGACCGCCAGCATCTCCTCCTGGTCCATCAGTCCGGCGAAGACCGAACTACCCATGATCGATGGGGCAAACCGGCCGCCCTCCTCGTTGAACCAGTCGACCACGGCGACGTTGTATCGGGGCTGTGCGCCGCCCGCCGTCACCTCCCGCTGGAAACGCTCGGCGGCATGCAGCGCAGCGATGACACCGTAGGCACCGTCGAAGCGCCCACCGAGTGGTTGAGAATCGAGGTGCGATCCGACGAGCACATACGGAGCACCGGGCACAAACTCGATGAGAGCGAAGAGATTTCCGATACCGTCGCGACGCACGTCCCAGCCGCGCTGCTCGGCGAAGTCGGTGAACCAAGCGCGAACGTGCTTGTCCTCCAGAGTTCCGGCTTGCCGTTCGACGCCGCCGCCGTCAGTGGCCCCGATGGTCGCGACGTGATGAAAGTCGACGAGGAAGGACTCGTTGGTACTCGAATCAGTGGTACTCATCCGTGAAAACTCCTGTAACTGCGTGGAAAGTGTTGCTGGCGCGGCGGTTCTACAGTGCCGCGTGCCGGGTCTCCGGGACGCGCGTTGCGATGATCACTGTCAGGACGACGACGGCCGCGATGGCCATGTACACGCCTGGCGCGGCGTCGAATCCGGTCGACCCCACGAGCCATGTACCGACGAACGGCGCGGTCCCACCGAAGAGGGCATAGCCGGTGTTGTAACTGATTGCGGCGCTGGTGAACCGGGTCCGGGTGGTGAATGCCTCGACGAAGAAGGTGTAGCAGCCTCCGCCGTAGATCGTGAGCGGGATGACGAACAGCATCTGTCCAGCGATCGCCATCGCCAGGGAGCCGCTGGTGACCATGGCGAAACATGGCACCGCCAGGATGGCGATCGAGATGGTGCCCGCGATGAGCATTGGCCGACGACCGAACCTATCGCCGAGCATGCCGGTGAGCGGGAGCATAAGCGTGTAGAGCGACATCGCGGCGGCGTTGGCGATCAACGATTGCTGCTGGGAGAGTCCTCCGGTCGTCTTCACGTAGGTGACGAAGTAGCCGGACAGGAAGTAGAAGCCCATCGCCGTCAGACCCATGACGAACACAACCTGAACCATCCGAAGTCCGTTCTCGCGGAATGCTTCACGGATCGGCGACGACTCGCGGTGCTCGACGTTCGACAGTGTCTCCTTGAACGCATCGGACTCTTCGGTGCGAAGACGAATCCACAACCCGAAGACTGCCAGCGGCGCGGCCAGCAGGAACGGGATACGCCATCCCCAGGATTCGAATGCGCCCGAACCCATGGCTGCGGTGAGTCCGAGGATCAACGCACCACCGAAGACGGACGGCAGTGCTGTCGCAGCGATCGTCGTATTCAGCCACTTTCCGCGATGCGCAGTCGGGGCGTGCTCGTAGGTGAACGTCGGTGCGCCGACCGACTCACCACCTGCCGAGAAGCCCTGGAGCAGTCGACACAGCACGAGCAGAATCGGCGCGGCGACACCGATCTGTTGGTAGGTGGGCAGCAACCCGATGAGCGCCGTCGCGCCGCCGATGGTGAGCAACGTGACGAACAGGACGTTCTTGCGCCCCACGCGATCGCCGAGCGCGCCGAAGAAGAGGCCGCCGAGCGGCCGGATCACAAACGCCGCCGCGAACGTGGCAAACGTCGCCAGTAGCCCGGTGAGATCGTTCGACGACGGGAAGAAGTGGTGGGCGAGAACAACTGCCGACAATCCGTACAGGGTGAAGTCGTAGAATTCGATGAACTGACCGATCGCACCACCCGCAAGAACGCGTCGCTGCAGTGGGGTTGCGGGTCGAGACTTGCCGTTGATGTCCATCTCCGCTGTCGCGGCTGATGACTGTGCCGGAGCCTCGGTGTTCGTCGAGGGCGTCTGGGTGGAATTCATATCGGTCACGCTAGGGACGCACCATTGCCGAACGTTGGCACTCGTGTTGCAAGACGAGCACGTGATGTGTTTCTGATGTGCGACGGACCTCGCGCACAGGTCCGAGCAGGTAACACGGTGGTCATCGGTATTGCCTTCCTCTGCGCCTCGATCGGCGATCTGCCAAGCGAATCGGGTTCGCTCGAGGGTGCTGCACGCATAGACTGCGTGACCCGGATCACGTAACTCAAGCGAATCTTTTCGCTAGCTGTCATCGACAGAATCGATGTCAACGGCGGTCGACGCCATAGAGCTGCCGGCATACAGCGGCGAACGCCTGAGCACGCCGTGTCGGAGTGCCGAGAGATGGGAACAGCAGAACGACCTTGATCGGCGGCAGGTCTTCAACGATCCGCAGCGGAACCACCGAACCACCGGAGATGTGAGGTCGTGGTGCAGGCGCTGGTTCAGAATCGAATCGCCGTGTCCCCGTGACACAAACGACCGCACGGTCTCGTAACCGCTGGCCCGGTGCCGCACACGCGGGGTGAGCCCGAGCTGACGGAAGAGCGCGAGGAAGTAGTCGCGCGAATGGGGAACGTCGTAGAGCACAAACGGATCGGCTTCGAGGTCACGCAGTGACACCTCGCCGAACGGGTTGGCTGCTGCTGGATGGTCGGCAGCGACAATGACATGCGGGGCAACGGTTTCCACCACCTGCGACTCGGCATCGACTGCCACACCCAGGTCGTACATGAGTGCCACCTCGCAGCGTCCCTGCGCCAGTGCGAGCCTCAGGCCCTCCTGGTCGGCCTCGAAGAACCGCACGTGGACTTTGGGGTAGGCGCGCTCGAACGCTTGCAGAATGACCGGTGCCCGAAAGGGTGCAAGGGGTGCGAATATCCCGACCGTCATCTCACCCTCGAGTTCGGCGTCTTCATCCCGAACGGCAGCGAGGAGCGTGCCTGCGTCTTCGAGGAATCCGAGCGCACGAGACCTGAGCCGACGCCCCGCAGGTGTCAACTCCAAGCCGCGACGAGCGAGCCGGAGGAAAAGGGGTTGCCCCACTTCGTGTTCGAGTTGTGCGATCGCCGCGGACACCGTCGATTGCGTGACGGACAGCAACTGCGCGGCCGCCGTCATGCTGCCGGCCTCGGCGACAGCCATGAAGTACCGCAATTGCGTCAGGGTGAAGTCATTCGACACCGCTGGCTCCTAATGTTGTGGCCCGCACCGGCTCGATAACGCGACACAACCCGGTGCCGACGCGGGGGCGCCGGAACCGGGTGGTGTCACGCTCGTGCGAGCGCAGGGGGAGCCTGTTACAACGCAGCGTCGGCGACCTCCAGCGCGGCGTCGAGGATGGCAAGTCCTTCGCGGGCCTCGTCGTCGGAGATGGTGCACGGAGGGCAGACGTGGATGCGGTTGAAGTTCGCGAACGGCAGCATTCCGCGCGATTTACATTCCGCGATCACCTTGTTCATCGCATCGCTGCTCGCGCCGTAGGGGGCGAGTGGCTCGCGAGTTTCTGAGTCCTTGACCAATTCGACGGCCCAGAAGACACCCGCGCCACGTACCTCGCCGACGCTGGGATGCCGCTGTGCGATCCGCTCGAGTTCGGGACCGATCACCTCGGCGCCTATTCGTGCGGCATTCTCGACCATTCCCTCGTCGGCCATCGCGTTGATCGTCGCGACAGCGGCCGCGGTCGCGAGCGGGTGACCCGAGTAGGTCAGCCCGCCGGGGTACGGGGTCTCGGCGAAAGTTGCTGCGATGTGCGGACTTATCGCGACACCGCCGAGTGGGACGTAGCCCGAGTTGACGCCCTTGGCGAAGGTCAGCAGGTCGGGGACGATGGGGCCCTGCTCGTCGTCGCCGTGCTCGATTGCGAACCACTTGCCCGAGCGTCCGAATCCGGCCATCACCTCGTCGGCGATGAAAACGATGCCGTAGCGGTCGCAGATCTCCCGCACGCCGCGCAGGTAGCCGGGCGGCGGAATCATGATGCCCGCGGTGCCGGGAATGGTCTCCAGGATGATCGCCGCGATCTGAGAAGGACCTTCCATGCGGATGGTCTCTTCCAGGTGGTCGAGAGCGCGTTCACACTCCTGCTCCTGCGTTGTCGCATGGAAGCGCGAGCGGTACAGGAACGGCCCGAAGAAATGTACGACGCCAGCGTCGCCGTAGTCGTTGGGCCAGCGACGTGGATCGCCCGTCAGGTTCACCGCGGTGTCGGTGCCGCCGTGGTAAGAGCGATAGCGCGACAACACTTTTCGACGACCCGTGTGCAAGCGTGCCATGCGAACCGCGTGCTCGTTGGCGTCGGCGCCGCCGTTGGTGAAAAAGATCTGATTCAACTCACCGGGAGTCCGTTCGGCGATGAGCCGTGCGGCCTCCGAGCGCGCATCGTTGACGTGTGCAGGCGCGACGGTACACAACTTGGCGGCCTGCTCCGCGATCGCGGCGACGACCTTAGGGTGCTGGTGGCCGATGTTGGTGTTGACCATCTGCGACGAGAAGTCGAGAAGGCGATTGCCCTCGCCGTCCCACACGTAGCACCCCTCGGTGGCGGTGATCGTCATCGGATTGAGTTTCGCCTGCGCCGACCACGAGTGGAAGACGTGCTTGCGGTCGAGCTCGTACGCCCGCTTGGCGGCATCGAGATCGATGGCGGGGCTGGTTCGCTCAGATTGAATGGTCATGTGCAGCAATCCGTTTCGAAATCGTTAGTGCTCAGGCGTTCTGGGGGAAGCCGAGGTTCAACCCTCCGTGGCTCGGGTCGAGCCAGCGGGTGGTGATGGCTTTGGTGCGTGTGAAGAAGTGTATTCCCTCGGTGCCGTGGGCGTGGCTGTCGCCGAACAGCGACGCCTTCCAGCCGCCGAAGCTGTAGTAGGCCATGGGCACGGGGATCGGGACGTTGATGCCGACCATGCCGACTTCGACTTCGTTGCCGAAGCGTCGGGCTGCGCCTCCGTCGTTGGTGAAGATCGCGGTGCCGTTGCCGTAGGGGTTGTTGTTGATCAGGTCGAGCGCTTCGTCGTAGGTGTCGACGCGGACGACCGACAGGACCGGCCCGAAGATTTCGTCGGTGTAGATGCTCATGTCGGGGGTGACGTTGTCGAAAAGCGTTGGTCCGAGCCAGAATCCGTCGGCGCCGCCATCGGCCTCGACCGTGCGGCCGTCGAGAACGACGGTGGCTCCGGCCTTTTCGCCTGCGTCGACGTAGCCGGCGACCTTGTCGCGGTGAGCCTTGGTGACCAGGGGGCCCATATCGGCGTTGGTGGTGCCGTCGCCGGTGACGATGCTGGTGGCGCGTTCGGTGATCTTGGCGACGAGGTCGTCGGCGATGTCGCCGACGGCGACGGCGACGCTGATGGCCATGCAGCGTTCGCCTGCGGAACCGAAGCCTGCGTTGACCATGGCGTCTGCGGCGAGGTCGAGATCGGCGTCGGGCAGGATGATGGCGTGGTTCTTCGCGCCGCCGAGAGCCTGGACGCGCTTACCGTTGGCGGTTCCGGTGGCGTACACGTACTGGGCGATGGGGGTGGAGCCGACGAAGCTGACTGCCTTGATGCTCTTGTTGGTCAGCAGTTCGTCGACGGCGGTCTTGTCGCCCTGCAGGACGTTGAATACGCCGTCGGGCAGGCCTGCTTCTTTCCAGAGTTCGGCCAGCCAGATCGATGCGCTTGGGTCTTTTTCCGACGGCTTGACGACGACGGTGTTGCCTGCGGCGATGGCGATGGGAAAGAACCACATGGGGACCATGGCGGGGAAGTTGAACGGGCTGATGATGGCGACGGGTCCGAGTGGCTGGTGTACGGAGTGGATGTCGACGTTGGTCGAGGCGTTCTCGGTGTAGCCGCCCTTGAGGAGATGCGGGATGCCGCAGGCGAATTCGACGACCTCCTGGCCGCGGCTGATTTCGCCGAGTGCGTCGGAGAGCACCTTGCCGTGTTCGGCGGTGATGATCGCTGCCAGCTCTTCTTTGCGCTCGTTGAGTAGTTCGCGGAAGCGGAAGAGGACCGCGGTGCGCTTGGCCAGTGACGTGTCGCGCCATTCGGGGAACGCGTCGGCTGCGGCGGCGATGACCGTGCGCGCATCCTCGACCGACGCCAGGGCGACATTCGCGGTCACGACGCCGGTTGCCGGGTTGGTCACGGGCGCCGTCGCCGACGAATCCCCGGCGAACGCCTTGCCGTCACACCAGTGCTGCACGATCGCTGTCATCAGAACTCCTCCACAAGAACGGAATTTGGCAGGCGACCCACTGTGGGCAGAGTCGTCGTACGAGTACCTTCCAGTCTGAGGTAGAACCGGCGGTGTGGCGCGCTACACTCTGTCAGTGAAATTCGAACACGTCTTACACCTCGTAAAGTCCCGTAGGTGAGATTCCGATGACTCTCACTGTCGGCGACGTCATCGATCTGCCTGTGATCCGTGCCGGGCTCCCCGACGTGTTGAGCACAGCCGGCGCGGAGCGCACGGTGAGGTGGATGCACGTCAGCGACCTCGGCGATCTCGGGCACCTGCTCGAGGGCGGAGAACTAGTCCTGACCACCGGCGAAGCGTTGCGGCGTGATCCGCGACGCTACCTCGAGAACCTCGCTCGCGCGGGCGCACTCGGGGTGATCGCTGAGTTCGACGATTCGTTCCCGATACCGCCGGAGATCGGACCGGTGGCCGTCGAGTTGGGCTTGACCGCCGTGGTGTTGCGCCGGGAGATCAAGTTCGTCGAGGTGACCGAACAGGTCCACCGCACCCTGGTTGCCGAACAGTACGCCGCCGTCGAGTTCGCGCACCGCACTCACGAGACGTTCACGCAACTCACCATGCGTCGTGCGTCGCCAGCGGAGATCACGAACAGCGTTGCAGCGCTGCTTGATTCACCCGTCGTGTTGGAGAACCTGCAACATCACGCGGTGGCGTCGGCCGGAGCGTCGGCGGCATCGCTACTTCATGACTGGGAACGCCGTTCGCGACTGCACGCCTCTGATGTCGCGTCGAATGATCTTCCGGGACAAGCGCTATGGACGATCGTCGACGTTGGTCGCGGCGACGACCACTGGGCCAGGCTGATCGTTCCCGAATCGCAGGCTGACCAGCAGCGAACGGCGATGGTGCTCGAGCGGGCCGCGCAGGCGCTCGTGATGCATCGGATGGCCGAGCGTGGCCGCCTCGACATCGAGCGGCAGGCTCAGGCAGGACTCGTCGACGACGTTCTGCAAGAACGCATTCGAGACGAGGGTGAGGTTGCGGCACGGGCATTCGCCCTCGGACTGCGCGAATCCAACGAGTACGTGCCGATCTCGGTGCGAGTGCCCGGCTGGCCGGCGAGTGACGATCCGATCGCCACACGACGACGCACCGCGCAGTTGCTCGACGTCGTGGTGCGGGTTGTCGGGGCTCAGGGACACAGTGCACTCTTCTCTGCGCGCGACGCGGGAGAGGTCCTGGTGGTGCTCGCGTTGACGACGCCACGTGGCAGGTCGCGCCAACACGCACTCGACGCTCTCGCGGCTGCGACTCGTCGCGACGTCGAGCGAACGGTTGGCCACGCAGGTGCGGTTCTTGGCCTGGGTGCGCCCGGTCGGCAGGTGATGTCGACGATCCACACGTTGCTGCAGGCGTCACAGGTGGCCGAGGTCGCGGGCGGGATGCCGACGTCGGAGCGTGTCGTCTTCGGAGTGCAGGACATCGGAATTCGAGGATTGATTTCGCTGCTACGCGACGATCCTCGGTTGCAGCGGTTCGCCGAATCGGAACTGCGCGACCTGGTGCTCGACGACATCAACAACGGGGGAGATCTGCTCGACGTGCTGCGCGGCTACCTTCAGCACGTCGGCAACAAGTCGGCACTCGCGTCACACCTTCACATGAGCCGACCGTCGTTGTACGCCAAGCTCTCTCGCATCGAACAAATACTCGGCGTCGATCTCTCCGACGGCGAGTCGGTCACCTCGCTGCACGTTGCTCTGCTCATTCTCGACGGGCGATCACAGGGTGTGGCAAGTACTTAGCCGCAAGAAGCGTTCCGGACTGCGGTCCGTTTTGCAATGTAACTATGTCCGAATTTTCAGGTGATCATAAGAAAACGGTGGTGAGGTAAGCCTTATGACACCTCCAGAGACGATCACCGACCCGAACTACGCCTCCACGATCGAGGAGGTTGCGCGATGAAGCGACGCTACCTGTGGTGGGGGCTCGGAACGCTGGTCGCGCTGATAATTGTCGTCGTCGCGGCAGGCCCGTGGGCGTACTCCAAGTGGATTGCGGGCGACGCCGACGAGGAACTCAAGCTCCCGACGTCGACGCAGGCGGCGTCGGAAAGCGTCGACGGCGCATGGACGGTCGTGCCCGGCCCCTCCGCCGACGCGACCCGAACACAGGCCGGATATCGAGTCGACGAGACCCTGCGCGGGCAACCCGTCACGGTGAACGGCCGCACGACATCCGTGACCGGCACGGCGACCGTGGCGTCGTCGAAGTTGGAGAACGCAGAGATCACAGTCGACGTCGCGTCCATCACCAGTCCGGAATCGATGCGCGACAACCGGTTCCGCGGTGAGTCGATCATGGACACCGAGAAGTATCCGACCGCGACGTGGAAATTGACTCAGCCGGTAGATATTTCGTCTGTCCCCGAATCCGGCCAGCCGCAGGCCGTCCAGGCAACCGGCGATATCACCATCAAGGGTGTGACCAAGTCAGCCACGACGACGCTGAATATCCAGCGATCCGGGGCATCGGTGATCGTGCAGGGATCGATACCCGTCACGTGGACCGACTTCGGCGTCACCCCACCGTCACTGGGCTTCGTCGAGGTGGAGAAGACCGGCAGCATCGAGTTCCTGGTGAACCTCGAGAAGAAGTGAGCGGTGGTCTCGACAGGCTCGACCAGCGGGAAGCCATATTCCGCTGGTTGAGCTGGCCGCGAGCGTAGCGAGCTGCCCCATTTCGCTGGTTGAGCTGGCCGCGAGCGCAGCGAGCTGCCGAGTCGAAACCACACGCCCGCGCGGGGGTGGTCTCGACAGGCTCGGCCAGCGTGGGGCGCTCGACCTTTCCGCGGGTTGAGCTGGCCGCGAGCGTAGCGAGCTGCCGAGTCGAAACCACTTGTCGGCGGGGAGTGGTCTCGACAAGCTCGACCAGCGTTGTGGCGCTCGACCAGCGTATGGGGACGCTCGACCAGCGGCGGCGGCGGGGCGTCGGACACGCGGGGGCGCCCCTTACGCTTGCGAACATTCGGTAAGCGCGGCAGACTCCAACACGGACCACAGCGTCGCCGCGGCGCGGGAGGGATCGCGATCGGATGACCGACGAGCGCCAGCAGTGCAGGTCATCTCCGTCGGTCTCATCTACCCCGCTGAACCGTCGTCGATTCTTCACTCTGAGCGCCGCAGCGGGCGTGGGTGTGTTCGGAGCGTCTGCGCTGAGCGCGTGCTCGCCCGGCTCTGGTTCGGGATTGGCTGGTTCTGCCAACACGATTCGGGCCGCGATCGCAGGTGAACCAGATCAACTCGATCCACACAAAACCTCCGCGTACTTCTCCTTCGAGGTACTCGAGAACGTCTTCGACACTCTCGTCGAACCCAACGAAAAGCTCGAGATGGTCCCTGCGCTCGCGCAGAGCTGGCAGGTCAATCCCGAAGAGACGCAATACACTTTCACGCTGCGCCCGAACGTTCGGTGGCACAACGGTGAGCCGCTGACCGCATCCGACGTCGTCTACTCCTATCGGCGGATCATCGACGGTGAGCTCTCGGCGTCGTGGCGATTCGACAACGTTGCCACCATCACGGCACCCGACGATTCGCACGTCGTGATCACCACGCGCACGCCGAGTCCTAACCTGCTCAGCAGTATCGGTGGTTTCAAGGGTCTCGCGATCGTCAACAAGCGCAACGTCGAGTCGGGGCAGATCCTCACCCGTCCCATCGGCACCGGGCCGTTCTCGTTCGAATCACGTTCGCCGGCAACATCGATCGTGCTCAAGGCCAACCCGGGCCACTGGTCGGGGGGGCCGCATGTCGACGGCGTGGCCTTCAGTTTCATCTCCCAGGGGACAACGGCCGTCTCGTCGCTGCGTTCTGGCGAGGTCGACTGGACCGACGCCATCCCCGCGCAGCAACTGCGCATCCTCAACAGTGACGACGAGATCAACGTCGGAACCGTGACCGCCAACGACTACTGGTACGTCGCAATGAACTTCGCGCGTAAGCCGTTCGACGACCGACGCGTCCGGCAGGCGGTGGCCTACGCGATCGACCGCAAATCCATCGCGCAGGTGGTCGGCTACGGGACGGCGACACCGAATCAACTGGCGATTCCCAAGACCAGCCCGTGGTTCACACCCTACGACCGATTCACCGCCGGTCTGGATAGGGCAGCCGCGGTGGACAAGTCGCGGTCGCTGCTCCGTGACGCCGGGCATTCGTCGTTGTCGATGGGTCTGATGGTCTCCACTGAGTACCCCGAAACCGTCACGGCCGCACAGGTCATCGCGTCGAATCTCGCCGACGCCGGGATCAAGGTCACCATCGAGCAACTCGACTTCGGTGTCTGGCTCGACCGCCAATCCGCCGGGCAATTCGACTCGTTGCTGATGGGCTGGCTCGGCAACATCGACCCCGACGACTTCTACTACGCGCAGCATCATTCGGGCGGGACGTCGAACTCGCAGAAGTACTCCAATCCGGAGGTCGATCGGCTCCTCGACGCCGGACGTACCGAAGTCGACGTGGGCCGTCGTAAACAGATCTACGCCGACGTCTCGTCGCGGATCGCCGACGACGTCAGCTACCTCTATCTCTACAATCCGTCTGCCACGCAAGCGTTCTCGAAGTCGGTGCGCGACTACACCGTACGAGCCGACAAAGCCGTCCGATTCCGCGACGCCCGACTCGAGAGGGGAGGTGCGTCATGAGCGACTTCGGTTGGCCGCTCATCAGGTTCATTCTGATCCGACTGCTCTATACCGTCCTCGTGCTGATCGGCGTGACGATCGCGGTGTTCTTCCTGATGCAGATCGTGCCCGGTGATCCGGTCAAGATCGCGTTGGGCACCCGCTACACGCCCGAATCCTATGCGGCATTGCGCAGTGCCTCGGGGCTCGATCAGCCGTTGTTCACCCAACTCATCCACTACATCGGCAATGCCGCGACCGGCGACCTCGGGGTCAGCTTTCGCAACAACGAACCGGTCACGCACATGCTGATGGACCGGTTACCCGCGACGATCGCCCTCGCAGTGGCGGCCATCCTCGTCGCGCTGGTGATCGCGATCCCGTTCGGTACGTGGGCGGCGCTGCGGGAGGGACGCGCTGCGGACAACACGATTCGGGTCGTGTCGCAGTTCGGTATCTCGGTGCCCGACTTCTGGATGGGCATTCTGCTCATCGCACTGTTCTCGACGTACCTCGGCTGGCTGCCGTCATCGGGATATCGTTCGCTCGCAGACGGATTCGTGCCGTGGATATCTCACCTGGTGTTGCCCGCGATCACCGTCGGCGTCGTCACCGGCGCCATCATGACCCGATACGTACGTGCGGCCGTACTCGAGGTGGCCAACGCTCCGTACGTCACCACCGCCGAGTCCAAGGGGCTCAGCCGCAGACGAATCATGGTGTCGCACATCGGCCGCAACGCGTTGGTCCCGGTGCTCACCATCTCGGGTATCCAGCTCGCGGGCCTGCTCGGCGGTGTGATCGTCGTCGAAGTGGTCTTCGCCTGGCCTGGATTGGGCCGGCTCGTCTACGACTCGGTTGCCGCACGCGACTATCCGATGCTGCAGGGAGCGATTCTGCTCATCGCAGCGATCTTCCTCATCATCAATCTGATCGTGGACATCCTTTACGCCGTCATCGATCCGAGGATTCGGTTGTCATGAGCGAGCTACCCGAGCCAGAACGCACCGCACAGACCGCGCTCGACGACGCAGGCGAACCCACCTCCGCAGGTTCCGGCAGCACGGACTCGGCGTGGCGACTGCTGCTGCGCAACAAGGCGTCGGTGATCGGCATCGTCGTCATCCTGGTGATGGTCATCCTGGCGATCTTCGGTTCGTTCATCGCCCCCTACGGCGCCAACGACATCGACGTGCCGAATGCGCTGCAGGCACCAGACTTCTCGCATCTGTTCGGCACCGACGACCTCGGCCGTGACGTGTTCTCACGGGTGGTCCTCGCGGCGGCGGTGAGTATGCGTGTCGCCGTGATCGCCGTGGCGATCTCGTTGGTCGCGGGCGTGATCATCGGCATGGTGTCGGGTTTCGCGGGCGGAATCACCGACACCGTGCTGATGCGGGTGATCGACGTCGTCTTCTCGTTCCCGGTGATGTTGCTGGCCTTGGCGATCGTCGCGATCCTCGGCCCGGGCGTCACGTCGGCGACCATCGCCATCGGCATCGTCTACATCCCGATCTTCGCCCGCGTCGCGCGAGCCGACACCCTGCGCGTCCGCGAAACACAGTTCGTGCAGGCCGCCCGCACGATGGGGGTGTCGACGCCCCGCATCCTGTTCGGCCATGTGCTGCCGAACATCTCGGGTCCCGTCGTGGTGCAGACATCGATTTCGCTGGCCTTCGCGATCCTGTCGGAGGCGGCCCTGTCGTTCCTCGGGCTCGGAGTTCAACCACCCGAACCGTCCTGGGGTCGCATGCTTTACGACGCCCAGGGCTTCCTCACCACCGCATGGTGGATGGGCGTGTTCCCGGGCCTGGCGATCCTCGTGACCGTCTTCGCCTTCAACTTGCTCGGCGACGGCGTGCGCGACGTCCTCGACCCCCGGCAACGAACGCTGTTGCGAAACCGAGGGAAAGCGGGTCGACGCCCCACCTCCCGCACTCCGAAGACAGCGACTCCCGAAGCGGCACAGACAACGTCGGACACCGCCGCACACGATGACGACCAGGGGCGAACCGACCCGGTGTTCTCCGTCTCGCAGCTCGTCGTCGGAGTCGGTCCACGGGAGATCGTGCACGGCATCGACTTTGCCGTGGCCAAGGGCGAAACGCTCGGTATCGTCGGCGAGAGCGGTTCGGGTAAATCGCTGTCGGTGCTGTCGGCGACGGGGTTGTTCCACGCGCCGAGCTCGTACGTCGACGGATCGTCGACTCTCGCCGGCACGCAGGTCATCGGCGCCTCCCGTGCGGTTCTGCAGTCCCTGCACGGAGCGCGCGTGGGATTCGTGTTCCAGGACCCGTCGTCGAGCCTGAATCCGTTGCTCACAATCGAACAACAACTCACCGAGGGTCCGCGCCGCCATCTCGGATTGAGCCACACTCAAGCCCGCGAGCGCGCGGTGCAGTTGCTGACCGACGTCAACCTCCCCGACCCCGAGAGTCGTCTGCGTGCCTACCCGCATCAACTGTCCGGCGGTCAACGACAACGCGTGATGATCGCGATCGCGCTCTCCTGCGATCCCGACGTCCTCGTCGCCGACGAAGCGACCACCGCGCTCGACGTCACGACGCAGGCCCAGATCATCGATCTCGTCGCGCGGCTGCAGCGCGAGCGTGGCATGGCTGTGGTGTGGATCAGCCACGACCTCGGAGTGATCGGACGGATCGCCGACCGCGTCGTCGTCCTACGGCAGGGTGAGGTCGTCGAAACCGGCGACGTCGTAGAGATTTTCGCCAATCCGCAGCACGAGTACACGCGCGAGCTGTTGGCGTCGCGTCCGCTGTTGTCGAAGGTCGACGATCGCGACGACACCGACTTCGAGTCTGGAAAGAGCTCCACCACAACACCCCTCGTCAGCATCTCCGACCTGCACGTGAGGTTCGCGGTACGCACCTCGACCGGTCGCGATGTGGTGCACGCGGTCAGTGATGTCAGCCTCGACGTCGCGCGCGGAACGACACTGGGCATCGTCGGCGAATCGGGGTCGGGCAAGTCGACGATCGCAGGCGTCCTCACCGGGTTGACCACGACCGGTCACGGCACGGTAGTTCGTGGCAGCGCACGAATCACTGTGGAGGACAAGGAGATCGACGCCGTCGGCGTCCACGGGGCCGAGCAGAAGGCGCTGCGTCGACGGGTTGCGATGGTGTTCCAGGATCCTGGCGCGTCGCTCGACCCGCGGATGACCGTCGCCTCGTCGATCGGTGAGGCCCTACGCGCGCACAACCTGGTGTCGGGGAAGGACGCATTGCGGAGTCGAGCAACGCAATTGCTCGACGACGTCAGCCTGGACAGTTCGTACCTCGACCGCTACCAGCACGAACTCTCCGGCGGTCAGCGGCAACGCGTCTGCCTCGCCCGCGCACTCGCGTCCGACCCCGAGCTACTGATCCTCGACGAGTCGACGGCCTCGCTCGACGTGACGGTCCAGGCGTCGGTCCTCGATCTACTCGCCGAACTCCAGCGTGAGCGCGGGCTGACGTACCTGTTCATCGCACACGACCTCGCCGTCGTCGAGCAGATCAGCGACACGGTGGCCGTGATGGAGAAGGGTCGGGTCGTCGAGACCGGCCCGGCGTCGAAGATCCTGCAGCACCCGGAGAGCGACTACACCCGCAAATTGTTGGCCGCCATCCCGCCGGAGACGCCTGCGCGGGCGTGATCGCCGCGAGACGAGCGACCCTCAACCGTGCAGCAGTTGCTGCCAGTTCGACGGCACGCGGTCGGCCGGACCGGGCGCGGTCTGATCGTCGGGATGGCTTGTCGGCGGAGCCAGCTCCGGACCGCTGGCCATGGCCGAGTCCGGGAAGCTCCAGAACCAGTCCTCGCCGGGTTCGAAGCTCTGGATGTACGGATGGCCCGTGTCGTCGGCGTGATGCGAGGCGTGCTGGCCGGGGGACGAGTCGCAACATCCGACGTGGCCGCACGCGGCGCAGCGTCGAAGATGAAACCACCAGCCGTCGGCGGCGTTGAGGCATTCAACGCAGCCGGTGCCCGACGGCGGGACTGTGGGATCGATCAGGTTCTCAGCCATAATCCGACGCTACGCTCGGGTGGAGACGAGTTCGACCCTCACGCGACTCGACTCTCACATGACTCTCAGAACCGTCGGGACCAAATCCGACGCGGCTGCTGTTGGAGTAGATGACATCGCAGCCAGCGGTGATCAGAAGGAGGATCAATGTCCCACGACTACCGCAAGAACCCACAGGCACTGGCGGCCCTCACCGCGGACCAGTACCGAGTGACCCAGGAGGACGGCACCGAGCCAGCGTTCCACAATGCCTACTGGGACAACCACGAGCCAGGCATCTATGTCGACGTGGTCTCCGGAGCGCCCCTGTTCAGCTCGCTCGACAAGTACGACAGCGGCACCGGATGGCCGAGTTTCACTCGCCCGATCAGCGACGACGCGGTCTCGACGCGCACCGACCGATCGCTGTGGATGAAGCGAACCGAGGTCCGCTCGGCGTACGCCGACAGCCATCTCGGCCATCTCTTCGACGACGGACCGCGATCAGAAGGCGGCAAGAGGTACTGCATGAACTCGGCGTCGCTGCGGTTCATCCCCGTGGCCGAGCTCGACGAGCAGGGTTACGGCGAGTACCGCCGCCTGTTCGAGACCACCGATAGTTCCGACACCACGCAGGAGAACGCATCATGACCAGTGGAAGCAACGACGACGGCCGCATCACCGAGCAGCCCGGCACCGAGACCGCGGTGCTCGCGGGAGGCTGCTTCTGGGGCGTCGAGGATCTGATTCGACGCCAGCCCGGCGTGCTCTCGACGCGCGTCGGCTACACCGGCGGCAGCAACGACCACCCGACCTACCGAAATCATCCCGGGCACGCCGAGGCCGTGGAGATCGTCTTCGATCCGACGCAGACGACCTACCGCGACATCCTCGCGTTCTTCTTCCAGATCCACGATCCGACGACGAAGAACCGGCAGGGCAACGACGTTGGCAGCAGCTACCGGTCGGCGATCTTCCCCGTGACGCCCGAGCAGGAGCGCGTCGCGCGGGACACCATCGCCGACGTCGACGCCTCGGGCCTCTGGCCGGGGCGGGCGGTCACCACGATCGAGCCGGCTGGCCCGTTCTGGGAGGCCGAGCCCGAGCACCAGGACTACCTGGTGCGCTACCCCAACGGGTACACCTGCCACTGGCCCCGGCCGGACTGGGTGCTCCCGCACCGCGACGAGGCGCACGCCTGATTTGATCTGCCCCGACGGGGAACGGCCCGGTCACCGAATGCTCGGTGGCCGGGCCGTTTGCGGTCTGCGGGGCCGCAGAATGTCGCGGAAGGGGGTCCGGCCGCGCAGGAAGTAGGGGAATGGTGGTCCGGGGCTGCAGAATCTCGCGGAAGGATCGTCGAGCGGTGCTGGAACTCGCGGAAGGGCCGTCGGGCGGCGCAGAAAGTAGGGGAAGGATTCTTTCCGTGGGTTGTGTACGTTTCCCCGTGTTGTGTCTGGGGAAAAGGTAAAAACCCCGAGGAAAGAACTCTTCCCCGAGTTTCCGCGAGCGGGGTGTGGTGGACCGGGCGCGCCTCGGCGTCGAGAGTCGTGCGGCGTCGACCGATGTTCTGATTCGACGGCGATGCCGACGTCCGGGTCAGCAGAGTCCTGCGGAAGGAACGTCGGGCGCCGCGGAAAGCCGGGGAAGAGTGGGCCTCTGCTGCAGAAAGTCGGGGAAATGTGGACCGGCCCTGCAGAATCTCGCGGAAGGGCCGTCGGGCGCTGCAGAATCTCGCGGAAGGACCGTCGGACGCTGTAGGAAGCGGGGGAAGGGCCGTCAGGCGGCGCAGAAAGTGGGGGAAGGATTCTTTCCGTGGGTTGTGTACGTTTCCCCGTGTTGTGTCTGGGGGGAAAGGTAAAAACCCCGAGGAAAGAACTCTTCCCCTAGTTTCTGCCGGCGGGGTGGGGCGGTGGGTCTGGACCGGGCGCGGCGAGGACCGCGGCGTCGACCGATGACCTGATTCGACAGCGAACTCGACGGCCAGCCCGCAGAATCCCGCGGAAGGTCCGCCCGGCGGCGCAAAATTCCGCGGAACCTTCGCCCCGGCGGCGCAGAGAGTAGGGAATCGAACTCTTCCCCGACTTTCTGCCGACGGGGGTGGGGTGGACCGGGCGCGGCAACGGGCACGGCCCGGCCGCCGAGAAACTCGGTGGCCGGGCCGCGTTCGTTCACAGCCGCAGCGGCGCTACGACGACTCAGTGCGCCATCGCGGGCGCTTCGTCGCCCTCGGTGACGGGGAGTTTGCCGTTCGGGACGAGCAGCGCGGAGATCACCGCGCCCGCGGCGAACACTGCGGCCGCGACCCAGAAGGCGGTCGTGTACGAGTGCACCGCTGCAAGCTGTTGCAGCGCAGCGGGATTCGCAACCTGGCCTGCGTGCGACATCGCATACGACGCCGCGGCGCTCGCCGCGATCGTGCTGAGCAGCGCGGTGCCCACCGAGCCACCCACCTGCTGCATGGTGTTGACGGTTGCCGACGCCACGCCCGCGTCTTCGGGCAGCACGCCCGACACCGCGCCCTGCATGGCCGGGGCCATCGACGCGCCGAGCCCGACGCCCATGATCAACAGTGCGGGCAGGACGTGAGCCGCGTACGTGCTGGTGTCGGTCAGTTGCGTCAGCAGCACCATTCCCACTGCGGCGATCAGCATGCCGCCCGCCATCAGCCAGCGCGGTCCGAAGCGGGGCAGTAGAACACCCGTCGACGTCGTTGCGGTGACGATCAGCATGCCGATCATCGGCAGGAATGCCAAGCCGGTCTGGATCGGGCTGAAGTGCAGATTCACCTGCAGGTAGTAGGTGAGGAACAGGAAGATGCCGAACATTCCGATGCCGACGATGAACACCGCGAGGTATGAGCCGCCACGAGTGCGATCAAGAATCACGCGCAGGGGCAGCAGGGCATGCGGGGTGCGCGACTGCCACCACACGAATGCGGCGAGCAACACGGCTCCGACGACCAGCCAGGTGATGGTGGCCCAGTCGGCCCACCCGTTGGTCTCGGCGTTGGAGAAGCCGTAGACGATCGAGAACAGCGCGATCGACACCGTGATCACACCGGGAAGGTCGAGCTTGGGACGGTGTTCGGTCTTGTGCGCGCCGATGAACAGCACCGCGCCGATGAGCGCGATCGCGGCGATCACGAGGTTCACGTAGAGGCACCAGCGCCAGTCGGCCCACTCGGTGAGCATGCCGCCGAGGAGGAGTCCGAGCGCACCGCCACCGCCTGCGATGGCACCGAAGATGCCGAAGGCCTTACCGCGCTCGGCGGGGTCGGTGAATGTGGTGGTGAGCAGCGACAGTGCTGCGGGCGCGAGCAGTGCGCCGAAGACACCCTGGCCTGCGCGGGCGACGACGAGCATGTCGAAATTGACCGCGGCGCCACCGATCGCGGACATCACGGCGAATCCGACGAGGCCGACG
This sequence comes from Gordonia sputi NBRC 100414, assembly GCF_000248055.1. GTDB lineage: Bacteria > Actinomycetota > Actinomycetes > Mycobacteriales > Mycobacteriaceae > Gordonia > Gordonia sputi. Next base: position 91,992 of record NZ_BAFC01000087.1, read on the forward strand.
ATGAAGGTGGTCTTACGGCCGAGCAGATCCGACAGTCGGCCACCGAGGAGCAGCAGGCTGCCGAACGCCAGCGAGTATGCGGTGACGATCCATTGCCGATCGGCGTCGCCGAATCCGAGTGACTCCTGCGCGTGCGGGAGTGCGATGTTCACGATGGTCGCGTCGAGCACCACCATCAACTGTGCGAGGCCGAGTACGCCGAGCACGACCCACCGAAGGCGATGGTGTCGTTCCTCCCGAGACTCCCCGTTCGCCGACAATCCGTCGGCAGTGTCGTAGGTTGTGGTCATCAGTCCTCCAAGTGGCGGAATAGTGGAGAAGACTCCTCCGTTTACGAGGGTGGCAACGAAGCGAATCCGGAGATGATTCCTCCGGTTGAGAGAATGTGACGATGACCACACAACAGAGTTCGGCCGCACCGACCGGACGACCCCTGCGCGCCGACGCCGAGCGCAATCGACGTCGGATCATCGCCGCTGCTCACAAGCTGTTTGCCGAGCGTGGCCTCGACGTCTCACTCGACGACGTCGCCGCAGCGGCCGGTGTGGGTGTGGGTACTGTTTATCGACGATTCGCCAACCGCGACGAGCTGATCGTCGGCGTATTCGCGGCGCATCTGGAGGAAGTGGCAGAGCAGACCGAGGGGGTCCTCGCGGCGGACAGCGACCCGTGGGCGTCGGTGGTGACGATGGTCTCGACGGTCTGCACGGCAATGGCCGAGGATCGTGGGCTGGCCGCGATCATCATGCAGATCGACCACACCGATCCCGCGATCGCGACGGTGAAGGCGCGCATGACGAAGCGGATGGGCGAGGTCTTCGATCGGGCACACGCCGCCGGTGTGCTGCGCGAGGACGTCGTCGAGACGGACATCTTCTCCATCTTCTCGATGGTGTCGTCGTACGCGGATATCACCGAGGCGACGGTCCCCGGAGCGTGGAAGCGCTACCTCCAGCTACTGCTCGACGCCATCCACGCCGCCCCTCCGTCGGAGCCGCTGCGGACCCCGGCACTGACCGAGGAGCAGATCCACGAGGTGCAGGCCTGCCGCATCGCGTTCCGACGCGGTGGCGGTGCGTCGACCTGACGTCGGTCAGAGCATGTGCACCTTGCGGTAGACCGATGCTGCCGCGGGTGTCAGCAGCCCGACCTCGTCGAGGAAACCCATCAGGTGCGAGCAACTGGTACGAACCATCGCCTGGAAGTGGTGATTGCGTCGCATCTCCGAGACCGCGCGGTACTTGTCGAGTCCCGCGTCGGCGTAGGCCTGCGGTCGCACGAGGCTGGTGAAGATGAACGACGCCGCCACGGCCGTGTAGTACGCGCTGGCTTGGCGACGCACCCGGCCGACATGGGCCATCGACTCCCGGATCTGCTCGCGTGCGAAGCGCATATGGCGTGATTCCTCGAGCACGTGGATCTCGTTCACGGTGCGGACAAACGGCAGTACGCGTTCGTCGCTGGTGCAGCCGCGCTGGAACACGTCGAGGATCTCCTCGGCGGCGAGGATGCCCCCGTACGCGATCTCGCCCCCGGTGGTGGCCGCAAAGAACTTGGCTCCCTTGCCGATTCGAGGGTGCGGCACGTACGACGTCCCGGCGAGTTTCTGCGACGCCTTCGCGAACATCAGCGAGTGCCTGCATTCGTCGGCGATCTCGGTCATGGCGAACCAGTACTCGGGACGATGCCGGTCGGCGAGGTACTGATCGCGGAGTACCAACTGCTGCAACAGCATCTCGAACCAGATCCCGATCGACATCACCGACGCCGTCTCGTGTCTGGTGAGCCGCACGCGCTGCTCCTCGGTCATCTCCACCCAGTAGGAGGTGCCGTAGAGCGTCGACCACTCGGGGCTGCAGCCGTAGAGCGTCGGGTCCATCGGAGCGTCCCAGTCGATCTCGACCAGAGCGTTGCGCGACGAGCGTGCCGACGAATCGACGAGCCGCGCCGACACCTCATCGGTTCCGCGATCGAGCATGCTGACTTGCGGTGCTGACCCGTCGACGACCTCAACCGACACGTGCGCCTCCTGGTGTCAATGCCATTGGATAATGTAACCGTAACATCCATGAATGGCAAAGAGGAGAGGCGACGCTGAACGCGCAGTGGCAACTAGTCCTTGGGGACGATCAATTTCTCGCTGAGCAGCCAGTCGTATGCGACGTCGGCAGGGTCTTCGCCGTCGATGTCGACGCGGCCGTTGAGTTCCTGCATGACGTTGTCGGTGAGACGCTCGGAGATGGTTCCGAGTAGCTCGTTGAGTTGCGGGTAGCGCTTCATGACGTCCTCGCGAACGACGGCGGTTCCGCTGTAGGGCAGGAAGAACTTCTTGTCGTCCTCGAGGACGGCGAGGTCGAGGTTCTTGATCCGGCCGTCGGTGGTGTAGACCATGCCGAAGTTGCACGGCGAGCTCTTGGCCGTCGACGTGTAGACGACGCCGGCGTCCATGCGCGTCACGTTGCCGAGTGGAACCCCGTTCGGGCCGTCGAGCGGCATGCCGTACTTCTCCAGCATCGGCTTGAAGCCATCTGGGCGGGAGAAGAATTCGTCGTCGACGCAGAAGGTGCGATCAGCGACGGGAAGCTTGGCGACGTCCGAAAGAGACTTCACGCCAAGGCGTTTCGCCGTGGGCGTCGATGCCGCGAACGCGTAGGTGTCGTTGAAGTTGGCGGGAGGGAGCCAGACGAGCTGGTTCTCCTTGAGTTCGATGTCGTGGACCTTCTGCCAGAGTTCCTTCGGATCGGAGATGGTCTCGGTCTCGTTGTGGTAGTTCACCCATCCGGTTCCGGTGTACTCCCAGAGGATGTCGGCGTCGCCGTTGAGTTGCGCCTGTCGAGACGACGCCGAACCGGGGGCGCCGGTGAGGTCGGTGACGTCGGCACCTGCCGCCGCGAGGTACGTGGCGGTGATCTTGCCGAGGATGACGCCCTCGGTGAAGCTCTTCGACGTGACGGTGAGCTTGGCTCCGTCGAGCGGTCGGGAACCGTCGGGAAGCGACGCCTGCTTGAAGGTGCCCGACGAACTGACCAGACCACATCCCGCAAGGCCGATGACGGCGACGACGAGAAGTGTTGCGACGGTGGCGAGTCGTGCTCGCGTGGCGCTCATGCGACGCCCTTCGGTGTAGCGACCAGTTCGAAGACCCGGCCGAGCCAGTCGATGATCATGGCGAGCAGAGCGACGAGTATCGCGCCCGAGATCAACAGCTTGGGCAAGAAGAGCGTGACGCCGGTGGTGATCAGCGTGCCGAGGCTCGTCGCGCCGATGAAGGTACTCAGGGTGGCCGTGCCGACCAGGATCACCAGGGCGGTGCGGACACCGTTGAGGATGACGGGCACGGCCAGCGGGAGTTCGACCTGCACGAGCGTGCGCGCCGCCGAGTATCCGATACCGCGCGACGCCTCGATGGTGCGTTGGTCGACCTGGCGCAACCCGACGATCGTGTTCTGCAGGATAGGCAGGACCGCGTACACGACCAAACCGATGACGGCAGTACGGAATCCGGTGCCGAGCCAGAATGTGAACAACACCAGCAGTCCGACGGCGGGCGCAGCTTGACCGATGTTCGCGATGTTCACCGCGATCGGCGAGAGCCATCGCATCGACGGCCGGGTCAACAGGATTCCCAAGGGAATTGCGATGACGATGACGACGATGGCCGCGACGAGAGTGAGCTCGATGTGGTCGATGATGGTGGACTGCAGAGTCGACCAGCCCAGCGACGCCTGCTCGGTCTCGGTGAATGTCGTCGTCGCATACCAACTGAAATATCCGACGGCCAGCACGATGAAGACGAGTGGCTCGAACCACACGTCGATCGGGAGGTTGCGGAATCGTTGTTTCATGCGCCCGCGTTCTGCTCGGGGTCGTCGGCAGCGATCACCGGCGTCTCGGTGGGGGCGGTTCCCTCGGTGTGACTTTCGTACGAGCCGTCGTCCTCGTCGGGGCGGGCTTCGGAAAGTTGCGTACGGATGATGTCCATGACCGAGGCGATGGTGAGCATGCCGACGACGGCGCCGTGACGATCTGTCACCAGCGTGCCGCCCTGGCTGGCCGCGAGCATGGTGTCGAGGGCGTCGTTGAGCGTCGACGATTCGGCTACGACGGGCAGCCGCGGATCGAGGTAGTCGGAGACCTCCGGCTTGGAGGCAACCTCATCCAGCGACGGCCATGCACGCGGGCGGTCGTGCTTGTCGACGACGACCACCCAACTCTGCCCCGCGGCCCGTGCGCGCGTGATCACCTCTCCGGAACCCTCGCCGACGCGCGCGGTGATCACCGAGTCTTGTTCGACGTCGCGCACGCGCGACAGCGTTAGCTGCGCAAGCGTCGCCCCCGACCCGATGAACTCTTCGACGAAGGGTGAGGCGGGGTTGGCCAGAATCTCCTCGGGCGCCGCGTACTGCTCGACGTGAGCCCCCTGCGACAGGATCAGCACCTTGTCGCCGAGCTTGGTGGCCTCCTCGAAGTCGTGCGTCACGATCACGATGGTCTTGCCGAGCTCGTGTTGGATGGCGATCAGGCTGTCCTGCAACCGGACTCGCGTGATCGGGTCGACCGCGCCGAACGGCTCATCCATGAGGAGGACCGGCGGATCGGCGGCGAGGGCACGTGCGACGCCGACACGCTGCTGCTGACCGCCCGACATGTCCTTGGGGAGTCGAGTGGCGAACTGCGCGGGATCGAGGCCGACGAGATCGAGTAGGTACTCGGTGCGCTCGGCGATCCGCTTCTTGTCCCAGCCGAGTACCCGGGGGATGGCTCCGATGTTCTTCTCGACGGTCCAGTGCGGGAAGAGGCCGCCCGATTGGATCACGTAGCCGATGGACTGTCGGAGTTTGTCGGGATTCTCCTTGGTGACGTCGCGCTCGTCGATGAAGATCCTGCCGTCGGACGGTTCGATCAGCCGGTTGATCATCTTGAGGGTCGTCGTCTTACCGCAGCCGGACGGTCCGACGAAGGCGACGATGTGGCCGGCGTCGATGTCGAGGTCGAGCTGGTTGACGGCGGGCTCGTCCTGCCCCCGGAATCGCTTGACGACGCCGTCGAGTCGGATGGGGGCACCGGTCACCGTTGGCCCGGATGCGCTGGCGGCCCCGGGGGCCGGCGTGTTGGCTACGTCGGTCATGACAGTCCTTT
>NZ_BAFC01000086.1 GCF_000248055.1 Gordonia sputi NBRC 100414
CCCGAATGTCGCGGCCCTCGTGCTCTGGTATGAATACCTAAGTGGCGCAGTACGAACATGGGAGAGGATGCCGGACTCCGCGAATGCTGTCGGCTCAATTTTGCCTACCGGAATGTGCTCCGAGGTTGCCCGTGTTCGCCGTCGCTGCACGCGATCCACACGGGCCGAATACCCCCAAACGCGCGTTCCATGCCCGCCTCTGCACCAGTTCAGCTGCGCGGGATAAAGGTCGATTCCCAACGCCGAGACCACGCCGTCGCAACAACGAGTTCGACGGCTTCTCGACCGATGCCGGAACCGAACGGGCTCGACGCTGCCGTGACGTGACAATGTTCCGCGCCACGCCCCGCCGGCCCCCCGCGCCAACAGACCTCGAGAACTACTGACTTCTTAAGCCACCTGGCGCGTGTACCCGATTCGGTACCTGGTCGGCTTTGTGCTCAGCGCCCGAACTGTCGGCGCACGATCTACGCATCGCTACCAATTCGTGCGATCGACTCGGGCTCGACAATTGAGCACGGCGACGCGAGGATGACTGCGCTCGACGAAGACGGTCGGTCGCGACGAGCAGTCGTTCTCGAGCAGACCGCACAACCGCACCCAGGCCGCTCTGAGCGTCCGAGATCATGAGGCTGCCGCGATCGATCGTCAATAATCCTACTTGTTCGAGTCTCGCCTGGCACTAATGCGATTACCGCTTCCGTGTGCCAACAACCGACTTAGCGCAGCCATAAATACTTACCCCTTAGTCTGGATCTGCTCTAGTTTTTCAATAATCCAGCTAGCAGGAATCTGGGATTTGGCAGACCATGAAATACGCAAAGCGCCGTCGACCTGTTCAGCACTGATACCTGCTGCAATCAATACATGGCTGCGTGTGTACGAATTCGAAGTACACGCCGAGCCATTAGATATCGCTACGACATCTTTGAGGGCCACAATCGCAGCCTCCGCATCTATCCCCTTGATTGAAAAGTTGACAACTGTGGATAAAGAGCGATCGAGGTCTCCGTTGAACCGCGCTCCAAGACCCTCGAGCGCCCGCACCAGTGAATCTTTAACAAATTTGCAGCTCTCCTCGCGTTCCTTGCACTCTTCTAGTGCGAGGGTCGATGCAAGTCCAATCCCTGCGACCAGTGGCACGGGTACCGTTCCCGGGCGGAGACCGCGTTCCTGGCCACCGCCGAACATCATCGGGGCTAGCGGTGGCCGCTTATACCCACGCCGGCGTGTAATCAAGGCTCCGATACCCTTCGGCCCCCCGATCTTGTGCCCGGACACGGACAGCATGTCGATACGAGAGTTCCGAAGGGGATCAACCACCTTGCCGAACGCTTGGGCGGCGTCCACGTGTAGGTAGGTGTCACGTGTCGACAATCCCTGCGCGATTTCGGAGACGGGTTGAAGTACACCGGTCTCGTTATTCGCAGCCATAACGGATACCAGTAGCGTGTCGTCCCTCACTCGAGCGAGAAGATGGCCGGGGTCTACCCACCCTCCGCGTGTCGGCGGTATAAGCTCGACCTCGAACCCTCTTTGCGCCAGAACGTTCAGCGGCTCCAGGACTGCCTTGTGTTCGATCTGAGTTGACACGATGTGCTTTCGGTTAGCTTCCTCACCGAACGCCCCAAGTCCAAGAATTGCGAGGTTGTTGCTCTCAGTGGCGCCACTGGTGAAGATCACCTCGTCAGGCTGAGCGGAAACGACTTCCGCAACTTCCCGTCGCGCTCTATTCACGCGTTCCTTGGCGCGCTGGCCAAACGCGTGGGTCCTGCTCCCCGAGTTGCCGAACTCCTCCACCATGTAGTGCATCACCTCGTCAGCAACACGCGGATCAACGGGAGTTGTCGCGCTGTGGTCGAGGTAGATCGTTTGCCGCCCCTCGCCAGAGCAACCACTCGCTACGTCAGACACGCTCGATACCGTCATGCACAGCAGCCTACCGAACTGTTCGGACATCAGTACGGAATCGGCTATCGTGTTGTATGGATGCTCCGATCCGTACACGACCGCGGAGGAAATCGCCGTATGGCCACGCAAGTCCCAGCACTACCCACGTCGACTGCGCAGTCGAATGAGTTCGAGTACGTATTCCCAGCCATCAAGGGGATACAGGCTGGGCGCGAGTACTACGTGACGATGTGCCCTCTACGGCTAATCCCTCGTTTGTTTATCTACGACGAGGAGGAACTCCCACCAGAAATGCGCGCACAGCGCTCGCTCAACAAGACGCGAGTACCGGAGATCGCGCGGTATATCGTGGATAATCCCGACTCCTACACCTTCTCGGCGCTTACTGCGTCCGTCAGCGCAGCGGTACGCTTTGACACACTAACGGAGGAGAACAGCCCCACTGGACGTGTTGGGACTCTTGCGATTCCGATGGAAGCGAAGTTCGTGATCAACGACGGGCAGCACCGCCGCGCAGCCATTCAGCAAGCTCTAACCGAGAGCCCCGACATCGGCGACGAGACCATCGCCATCGTCATGTTTATCGATGCCGGACTGAGCCGGTGCCAGCAAATGTTCGCCGACCTCAACAGATACGCAATTCGTCCCGCCAAGTCCATCGGCGTTTTATACGACCACCGCGACCCGCTAGCGGCCGTCTCACGACTGGTAATCACGCAATCGTTGCTGCTCAACGATCTTACAGAGATGGAAACAAGTAACCTGGCAGTACGATCGCGAAAGCTGTTCACCTTGTCCGCGTTTCATACTGCCAACACCGCGCTCCTGGACCAGGTTGAGACAGAAACGCTCACTGAGCGCGTTGACCTCGCAGCCAACTACTGGAAGCTAGTCGCAGACCAGTTCCCGTCGTGGCAACAAGTACATCGCGGAGAAGTCACTGCAGGCGAGGTACGTCGCGACTTTATCCACACCCACAGCATCGTGCTCCACGCACTAGGAAAAGTAGGCAATACTCTACTTCGCGAGTCGCAAGAGCCCTCCTCATGGAAGCGACACATATCAAGGCTTCGCAAGATCGACTGGCACCGCAATAATCGTGAGGTTTGGGAGGGCCGCGCAACGCTGGGAGGCAAGGTCACAAAGTCGCGCGCAAATGTTGTCCTAACCACCGCATACATTCGATCTGCAATCGGCTTACGACTGCCGCCTGACGAACAGGCAGCAAGCACTCATTTCAACCAAGAGGATCGCTCGTGACTACTATTCCGATTCGCCCGAAGTCCGCGTTCGATGACCTCGGATTTGCTGACACTGTCGAAGCGTTGATCGAAAAGACGCAAAAGCTCTACCTCTCTGACGGCGTGCCATGGGTAGTCGGATACTCGGGAGGAAAAGACTCCACAGCCGTGCTGCAGCTCGTGTGGCTTGCATTGTCGAAATTGCCAGCGGATCGTCGCACCAAACCTGTTCACGTTATCAGCACCGACACGCTCGTCGAGAACCCTGTGGTAGCCGCGTGGGTAACTCATTCATTGGAGGTGATGGCTACAGAAGCTGCGGCACAAAGCTTACCGATCACTCCGAACCGTCTCACGCCCGCAGTATCAGATACGTTCTGGGTGAACCTAATTGGCCGGGGGTATCCTGCGCCTCGGCCGAAGTTTCGATGGTGTACTGAACGGCTTAAGATCAAGCCATCGAATTCATTCATACGATCTATGGTGCGATCCCACGGAGAAGCGATTCTTGTCTTGGGTACCAGAAAAGCCGAAAGCTCTGTCCGCTCAGCGCGAATGACAGCGCTTGAAAGCAAAAGGACGCGCGATCTCCTTAGCCCGAACGAGTCACTCCCCAACTGCCTCGTTTTCTCACCGGTGGAGAATTGGTCGAATGACGATGTGTGGACCTTTCTCATGCAGTCACCAAATCCGTGGGGTTACGAGAACAAAGAGCTCCTGACTATGTACCAGGGCGCCTCCGCGGACGGTGAGTGCCCGTTAGTGGTCGATTCCAGCACTCCTAGCTGTGGAGACAGCCGTTTTGGATGCTGGACATGCACTCTCGTTGAGAAGGACAAATCCATGTCGGCGATGATTCAGAACGATGAAGAGAAGGAGTGGATGCTTCCGCTCCTCGACCTGCGCAACAGGCTCGACGTGGCAGACGATCGCCATCTGCGTGATTTTCGTCGCATGAACGGGTCCGTCCAGCTGTTCCATGGAAAGACTATTCCAGGGCCGTATAAGCAATCAGCACGAGCCGACTGGCTTCAGCAGTTGCTGGAAGCCCAAAGTTGGATCCGCGAAAACGGACCCGCGTATGTTCGAAACTTGGAGTTGATAACACTTGCAGAGCTCGAGGAAATCAGGCGGATTTGGGTAGTAGGTAAGCACGAGTTCGAAGATTCGCTTCCTCGTATTTATCAGGAGGCTACGGGCGAGCATTATCCCGGTCAGGCGCTCGACGAGCACTTGCCCCTAGGGTCTGACATGATCGACGCGCTACACGAGGTTAGTCAAGACGATCCACTCCATTTCGAGCTGGTGCGCGAACTGCTCGATGTGGAGCAGCGTCATCGGGCGCGAGTGCGCCGAGCTGGGCTGTTTGATGCTCTCGAGAGTGCTCTGAAAAGGGGATTTTACAACGACGAAGATGACGCTACCGAACGTGCCACCCGTCGCCGAGAGATTCTTGAATCTCCGAAACAGGTTGATCGACGGCTTGTGGGTGAACCCGATCCCTTGGACGTCGCGGATGGATATGTCCGAGCTAAGTCTCCTTCGAGGAATAAAGCATGATTCTCGATCGATTGACCTTGGACAACGTCGGAACCTTTGCGGGCCGCCATGTAATCGACTTAGCGCCAAAGACTAGAACCAAACCAATAGTCCTCATCGGCGGGCTCAACGGAGCCGGCAAAACGACAATCCTTGAGGCTATCCAGCTCGGATTCTACGGAGCACTTGTTCACTCGACTGGACGACGATCGGGTAGCTACGATAAGTACCTTCGCGGGCTTATTCATCGCGGTGTACCACTGTCCGAGGGCGGTTCCATTGAACTTACTTTCACCGCCTATCAAGAAGGACAGGAACACCAGTACTGGCTACGACGAAGCTGGAAGGCTGGAGGAAGCTCCATTCGTGAGATCCTTCTTGTCTCCGTTGATGGCCGTCACGACCGAGCGTTAACTACAAATTGGAATGAGCACGTTGAGACCTTCCTCCCTCGAGGCGTAGCTGGTCTGTTCTTTTTTGATGGTGAACAGATTGAGGCGTTAGCTGACATGGATCGGTCCAGGCAGGTCCTCCGCTCTGCCCTCGACGCACTACTCGGACTCGATCTCGTCGACAGGCTCAGTTCTGACCTGTCAGTTCTGCGTAAGCGAAATCAGAGCGACCAGCTGCCTGAGGATATTCGCCATGCGGTTGCTGAGAAGCAGCAAGTCGTCACGGCGCTGCGCCAATCAGAAGAAGCATGCCTTGCTTCGGTTGCCGCGCTTCGCATCGAGCTTGAAGTGAAGCAGAAGCAAGTGCTTGACGCGACCGAGGCGTTTCGTGCAGTGGGCGGTGAACTCCTAGAGCAACGGGTTTCAGCGGAGGCTGCCGCGAACGCTGCCAAGGCATCACTCGCGCAGTGTGAGGAGGGTGTTCGTGACGAGCTAAGCGACCTTGCTCCGCTCCTCCTCGTGCAGCCACTGCTCACGCAGTTGCAGGAATCGGCGGAAGCTGACGCAGAGCAACGACGCAATCGCCTACTTGCAAACGCTCTGGAACCACGTGACTCCATGGTGATCGATAAGCTCCGACGTTCTGAAGTGCAGCCCTCAATTGTTGAAACGGTTTCAGATCTTCTTGCTCGTGACCGCAGCCGCCTCAGTGCCGCATCTGGATCACCTATACAAGGTCTGGTGAGCCCGTCTGTGGTCGAGGGCATCGTTCGATCACACCTTCCGAGTGCCCATCGCAGGCTCAAGGCTGTGATTGAAAGGCGCTCCGCACTGCGCGAAGAACTCGATCAATCGGAACGCGCCCTCGAAGCAATCCCCGATCCTGAAGCCGTCGCGGTCTACCGCCTTGCACGAGATGATGCCCAAGTTGCAGTTCACCGCGCCGAGGCAAGTCTCAATCAGGCAGAGGAGCAGCTTAGGTTGGCACGCAACGAACGCGCGCGAGCAGACGCAGCATATGAGTCCGCCCTCGATAAGGCTGCTCATGCAAATCTCCAAGCCGACGACACCAGAAGACTGGTGGAGCACGCCGAGCGCGCTCAAGTAACACTTTCGCGCCTACGCACTGTCGCAACTCAACGCCACCTCACAAAGATTAGCCAGCTGGTCCTCGAAGCGCTTGCGACGCTGCTGCGGAAAGACCGACTAGTGGGCGCCGTTGACATAGACCCCGAGACCTACGACGTCCGGCTGACGTCGCCTGACGGCAGCCCACTTCCAGCTAACGACTTGAGCGCAGGTGAGCGCCAGCTACTCGCTGTTGCTCTCCTATGGGGCCTAGCGCGAGCGTCCGGGCAGCCGCTGCCAGTCGTGATTGATACGCCTCTGGGTCGGCTTGACGGCACCCACCGCCAGCATTTACTTGACCGGTACTTCCCGCACGCTAGCCATCAGGTCATCCTCTTGTCCACAGACACAGAGATCGACGCTGATGCGTATGCCCGAATCGCCTCGCGCGTTGGACGGGCCTATCGACTCGAGTTCCATTCAGACACGAATTCAACAACCATCGAGAACGGCTATTTCTAGGATCCGGGGGTAGGTATGCCAATTGAACATATCCGAGTATCTCAAGCAGCTCGCGACCAGCTCGCCACGCTCAAGCGACGGACAGGTATCTCGAACTGGAATGTACTGTGCCGCTGGGCATTCTGTCGTTCTCTCGGCGAGGAGGCACCACCGCCGAACATTAAGCTAACTCTTGATAGCAATCTCGAGATGAGCTGGAGAACATTCAGCGGAGACCACGGTGAGATATACTGGTCGCTCCTCAGGCAGCGATGCATCAATGACAGACTCCCGCACGACGAAGAGTCTCTAGACCAACAGTTCCGACTGCACCTACACCGAGGTATCGGCTATCTCGTAGGCGACCCACGGGTCATAGACGTGGCAGGCCTCGCAGCGGTTGGACTTGGTGATTAAGTGCCCAATGCGCAGATTGCGCGTCATAAGACCGCGCTCCACCGCAATGAACTATCGAAGCCCCTGGCATACCTAATTGCGGACGAGTTGCTACGCCCAGGCGAGAGCTTCTTCGATTATGGCTGTGGCCGAGGTGACGACGTTCGCATACTTCGCACCCTTGGCCATCGAGCGAACGGGTGGGATCCTGCTCATCTGCCCACGGCTGAGCATATTCAGTCAGACATCGTAAACTTGGGCTATGTCATAAATGTTATCGAAGATACAACGGAGCGTGGCGAGACACTTGGGTCCGCATGGTCACTTGCAGAGAAAATGCTCGTCGTATCAGCCCGAATGTCTTGGGACAAGAGAGGGCTATCTGGCCATCGCTACGGCGACGGGATTATCACCACTAGCGGAACATTTCAAAAGTTCTTCGAGCATCAAGAGCTTCGCGGTTGGATCGAGAGTCAACTATCGACCAAAGCGTATGCCGCAGCGCCTGGCGTGTTCTACGTGTTCCGCGAGGAGAGCGTGGCTCAGCAGTTCCTTGCCTCACGCGTCTACAGTTATCGTCCTCGCGCGAAGCTCGATGCTCACGCCGCCTTCAGCGCGAATGAGACTGCCCTCAGGCCGCTTCTCAAATTTATGAGCGCACATGCACGACCCCCTAAAGCAAGCGAGCTCGGTCCAAGCGAGACACTTCTTATCCGCGAGAGCGTAGGAACACTTAACCGGGCGATCAGCATCACGCGCAAAGTCGTCGCCAAAGACCACTGGGATGAGGTTCTTGCCCGAAGAAGATCCGAATTGCTCATCTACGTGGCGCTCTCGCGTTTTGGCGGGCGCCCCCGCTTCAAGCAACTCGATCAGGTTCTGCGGAATGACATACGCGGTTCCTTCGGCAGCTACACCGCAGCCTGCGAGGCTGCCGACCAAGTGCTGCGAGCTTGCGGGAGCCGGGCACTTCTCACAGTTCAAGCTCGAACTTCACCAATCGGCAAACAGACACCGACCTCTCTTTACGTTCATCGCTCAGCCGTTGGGGAACTATCGCCTGTTCTTCAGGTGTACGAGGGATGTGCGCGCTCCCTGGTGGGGTCTGTTCCCGACGCGAACATGGTTAAACTCCATATATCTGAACCTGGTGTATCTTACCTTACGTACCCAACCTTCGAACGCTCTGCGCACCCAACGCTCGCTACTTCGCTCAAAGTTGACCTAAAGGACCAAACCATCGAACTACGTGACTATCGGGATTCCGATAACCCGCCTTTGCTTCATCGCAAGGAGGAATTTGTGAGTGCAGATGACCAACGCCGCGACCTCTACGCGCGGCTCACTCGCTCCGAGATACGGCATGGGCTGTATGAACATCCAGAGCAGATAGGTAGGCTTCGTGGATGGGAGTCCACTCTTCGCTCGAAGAATGTGCAGATCCGAGGGCACCGGCTACTCCGAAACTAGGGCCCGCGCCTACACGAGTCCGCTAACTAACTACACGCATCGAAAGTCACGGTGATTCTCGCATAACTTTTGGGGTTGAATCCGTCTACATTTCACTCTGCGCGGGAGTGGTGAATGATGTTGCAGCGCAGCACCCGTTGGTGTTAATCGGCGAACGTGATCAGCGGGAAAGTGTGTTGCGGGGTCCGACGGCACCGGCGAGTCGGGATCGGATCGTCAATGAGTAGAGTCAAGCTCTGGTTGCGCCATCATACGACGCCAGGCTCTTCACCGTGGCACCTTGATCAGCTTCGGTAGCCTCGTCGACGCAACCAGGGCTATTCATCATCAACTAGAACACGCTGTGAATCAGCTGTCAGGACCAACCCTGAAATATTTGACAATGTTAGACGTAGAGTATTGAACTAGCGCTGCCCCGATCGGCTATCGGAGTCGTGCCGACCGGAGAGTGCAGTTCTTGGTACATACCGCGCCGTCTTCCATTGATCATGCTCTTTGCAGTAGACGCCCATCGTAAACGGCGTTAGTTCCCGCGTATTTTGTCGGCGAGGAGCTACAAACAATTCACCCGAGGCCAGTGTCACGCTGCAACCTCCACGGTACTCGCAGCGCCCTCTCGTCGCGATTACCCTTACAACCCATAATGGATCTGGCACCTGACAATAGCCTAACTCCTTCACGTACAGCACTTTGCCTGAGTAGGCAGTTCCTTGATATAGAGTCGACCTTGCACCCTTAATGCGATTGCACCACCCACAGGAGAGTCGCAGGTTCGCAAGTTCAGTACGACCGCCGGCCGAAACGGGCAAGTAGTGGTCGATCTCAACGTCTAAGTCACGTGGCACTAATCCAATTGGCCTGGTGAAATCAACGAACGTCGGCAACGCCCTATCCCGAATTCCAGTACGCCGACCGAGATACTTTTCCCGCGCAAGCTCATCAAATTCCCGCCCGCACAAGTAGCATCTGGAACCTGGCTCGTTGGCTAACCACAGATCTTCCTTCAGCGCGTTCGACACGGCTACCCTGTTACGTTCGGAACGTTCTACCTCAACCTCCGCCCAAATTATATCTGTGATCTTGCGTGCGGCGATTCTTATCTCGTCGCGTGGACAGTCTTCGAAGTAGTCGACCAGTCGCTGGGAGCACTGTGCATACGCCACGCTCCAGGTAAGGGACCTATCGATCGAGAATCTGGTGCTGTCTATAAATTGCCGTGCGAACCACGCAACCCACGACAAACGGACATCGGCCTGCATCAACCACCCGCGAGGTCCGAGGATCGCTTCAGGAACGCTTAAGTCCGATATCGCGTGTAAGGCTTTATCATCCCAAGGTGCGTCGTTTGCGCTCTCGACTTTTGCGAGGAATCCGATAAGGTTACTAACGTTCATAGATTTGGGTTCGAACGGATTATCGGCCGGACGGGCGGTAGTTCTCGTTTCTCGGAAGCCGCTCAGGATTCTTCCGATACTCGGTCCAAACTTTCGCCCATTGCTCCTGGACCGGACGCTGCGCCTTCTTCAACCCTCCTAGATTCCAATCGCGTGCGAAGTAACTTGAGTTGACTCCATTAAGCCACTCGTCGAAAGTTCTGTTCACGTCCGTTACATCACTCAACGTTTGGCGGGTTTCGATAAGGAACTGGAAATAGTCGGCGGACAAGATAGTGAGACTTACCATATTGAACAGGTTGCTGGTGGTCGCCCCCCAACCGTTGTTTGCAGAGGGATCATCAGGGGCGCCGAACTTGTCGCGGATCAAGGTGAAGAATCTGATAAAGACGTCGCGCCAGGGCCCGTCGGGGCGGCTCCAGTATGCGAACATCTCGCCGAGTCCACCCTCCGCATCTGCAACGAAACCCGACTGCTCGAGGTGACGCTTCTTCCACATGTCCGCATAGTCATTGTTTGAACCATAAAGTTTGCCGCCCTTTAGCTCGCGAAATATCGTGACGAGACCCTTCAGAACGTTCCATCCGAGAGCGTCTTTCTGATCGCCTCTCACACCCGTCTGTACCAATCCCTTAAATGGGCTCTCCGAGGCACGCGTCAAGTATGCAACAGCCTGGGAATCCTCTAGTCGGATACCAGCATCTTTCAGGCGCTCAGCAACCGGCTCCAGTTCGTCCCTAGAAAGACTTGTCGAAACAATAGTTCCTAAGAGTGCCTTACCCATTGGAGTTGCTTTTTGGTTAACCACGACAAACTGGAACACATGCTCACTAGGCGACGCGTTTAGCAACAGTGAAACCGGTAGCACTCTGGCTCTGGCCATCTCCACTTGGCGGTAAGCTTCGCCTGGATCGACCCCAGAATCAACCAGATCCGCCTGCTGTTCTCTCCCGTCAGCATTGTCGGCCAGCGCAGACGCCGCCGCGACCGCACCTCGCAAACGATGTTGGCCATCTACGAGAACGATGGGTTCAAGATAGGAGGTCATTGCTTCCTTTGAGAAGCCGAGCAATTCAGTCGGATCTTCGGACGGTATTCTGGAGAGTATCTCGGATCGATATTTTAGTTCCAGGTAAAAGTCTGCAAGCTGAGTTTCATCCGCTAGCAACACAGACGCAGCAGCGTCATTATTTGAATCGCCACCAATCGTCTCACCGTGCTCCGAGCCCAGGTCGTCCATAGATTCGTCATCAACAATGTCGCCAGAGTCTATATCTTTCTCTATTTTTATATCGTGCAAATCCTCCACTCGTTTGAGTAGATCAGCCAATCGATTCGGATTCAGATTTTGTTCGGCGAGGTCCGGAACTCGGGACTCGAGGTTCGCGACTACACGGTCGATCAGCCGCTTTAGTGTAAACCCAGAAAATTCCGTGCACCTGATCGAGACAGTCCCAAAACCTAGCGGCCCATTTGCTATTATCGTTTCTACTGAAGGTGACCGCCGAGCTATCTTGAGTAGCACATAGGAGCGGATTCTGAACAACGTTCGCAGAATCTGCAAAGAACTCCGAGAGCTCGCGGACACGATTCGGGTTCTCCTCTCGTTGAAAACCCGCGGTCTCACTATCGTCGAGGCGGCCGCGCTGGGGTATTCCTGCCCATTCTGATATATCCGTTGCGGGAGCACCGAAGAGCACCAGCGGCTTACTCCCTGCCACCTGAACCATTTCATACGCGGGATACTGATACACTTTATCCACCATGTGGACGTCCTCCTGCGGCTCGACTCCTACTGTCGGTAACAGTAGCTGACTTTTCTGACACGAGGTCCAACGCTGCCGAGTACGCTCACACACCTGTGAACATCCAGCAAACCAGTCACTTCTCCGAGCCTCAGGTGCAACGATTTCAGTAACGCAACCCCAGCCAGGAGCACCCATGCAGAGCACTATGCAAGACGCACCGCTGCAGATCGCGCAGATCCTGCGCCACGGCAGCACGGTCCACGGCGACGCCGAGGTCGTGACCTGGACCGGAGACGGCTCGCGGCGTCGTAGCTACGCCGATGTCGGACGACGTTGCGCACAGTTGGCACACGCACTGCGCGGGCTCGGCGTCGACGGTGACCAGCGCGTCGCGACGTTCATGTGGAACAACGCCGAGCACCTCGAGGCCTACCTCGCCGTGCCCGCGATGGGTGCGGTCCTGCACACCCTCAACATCCGACTCTTCCCCGAGCAGCTGATCCACGTGGCCAACCACGCCGAGGATCAGGTCATCATCGCCGACCCCTCACTGCTGCCGCTGCTCAACCCGCAACTGCCACAGCTGACCACCGTCAAGCACGTCATCGTGACGGGCGACTCCACCGACGGCGTCGACGCTCCCCACGGCGTGCAGGTGCACTCATACGAGGCGCTCATCGCCGAGCAGGCCGTCGACTTCGACTGGCCCGAGGTCGACGAGCGTTCTGCCGCCGCGATGTGTTACACCTCCGGCACCACCGGCGACCCGAAAGGTGTTGCCTACAGCCATCGTTCGATCTACCTGCACTCCATGCAGGTCTGCATGACGGATGGTCCTGCGCTCAAGCAGGGTGACCGCGCGCTCGCCGTCGTGCCGCAGTTCCACGCGATGTCGTGGGGTCTGCCGTATGCAGCGTTCATGATCGGAGCGTCGCTCATCATGCCCGACCGCTTCCTGCAGCCCGAACCGCTGGCCGCACTCATCGCTGCGGAGCAACCCACCACCGCGGCGGCTGTCCCGACCATCTGGCTCGGCCTGCACCAGTACCTCACGCAGCACCCGCAGGACATCTCCTCACTGCGCGACGTGCTCATCGGCGGATCGGCTGTACCGCCATCGTTGATGCACACCTTCGAGGATGAACACAACGTCGAGGTACTCCACGCCTGGGGCATGACCGAAACGTCGCCTCTCGGCTCCGTCGCCCGACCACCCGCGGGCACCGAAGGCGACGAGCGGTGGCACTACCGCTACACGCAGGGCCGGTTCCCGGCGTCGGTGGAAGCGCGACTCATCGGCGACAACGGCGAAACACTCCCCCACGACGGCAAGACCGTCGGCGAACTCGAGGTCCGCGGACCGTGGATCACCGGCGCCTACTACGGCGTCGACGCCGCCGACAAGTTCGACGACGGCTGGCTGCGCACCGGCGACGTCGGCTCGATCACCCCCGACGGCTACCTCACGCTGACCGACCGCACCAAGGACATCATCAAGTCCGGTGGCGAGTGGATCTCGTCGGTCGACCTCGAAAACGCCGTCATGGGCCATCCCGACGTACTCGAAGCCGCCGTCATCGGCGTACCCGACCCCAAGTGGGACGAGCGGCCCCTCGTCGCCGTCGTGCTGCGTGAGGATTCCGACGCGACACCAGAGACGTTGCGAGAGTTCTTGTCCGACAAGGTCGCAAAGTGGCAGCTCCCCGAGAACTGGACCATCATTCCCGAGGTTCCCAAGACCAGCGTCGGCAAGTTCGACAAGAAGCGCCTGCGCTCGACGTTCCACGACGGAGGACTCGACGTCACCCGGTTGTAGGTGACGCAAGTCCTCAGTCGCGGGGACGAGCTACGAGAAGAACTCGACCGAGCCCCAACCCCCACGATTCGGCTTCGACTTCGGAGCCTTCTTCTTCGGCTTGGGTTGGGGCTTGGCCTGGGGTTTCGGCTGAGCTTGGGGAGCGGGCTGCGCCTGCGGGGCGGGCTTCGGCGCTGATCGCGACCCGGTCTCACACGCGACACCGTCGCCATCGCGATCAAGTGCCGAGCGGTATCCGTCCTGGCCGCGGTAGATCGGCGCGACGCCCGCGTCACGTGCCGCCTGGCAATTCTTGTAGTACGCCACCGGCGTAGGCGCAGGAGCCGCCGACGCAACCGGGGCAAACCCGACCAACCCTGCGGCGACGCCTCCGGCAACCAGCCCGGCGATGGCCGAGTATTTCTTGTTCATCTCTCACCCAATCTCTCGATTATCGATCAGTGACAGTACTGGACGCCGACACCATCGTCGGCGGTCCCAGCGTCGGCCGAACAGACGAATCTTGCTGACGCACTGACCGATGTCGACTTCAGACGGGCAGTCCGACACTCAGTCCTCACCAAACGGAACCACGACGACCTTGCCCCGCAGCCGACCCGCCTCGGCCTCCTCGTGCACCTTGATCAACTCAGGTAGCGAAACCCGCTGCGCGATCTCAACTTTGAGATCCCCGGTGTCGACCAGGCCCACCAGTTCGGTGAGCACCGCGGCGCCGCGGCGTAGAAAGAAGGGCACGGACGCAGAGGAGTGACGCTGTGTCCCCCGATCGGACCAATCGATCCGGAATCGGACATGGCGTCGGTAGGCATGCGTACGTTTACCAGTATCTGACGTCGGGGGTCGTCACACACTATCCGTCGGAGGACTGATGAAGCACGTTCGCACACAGGGTCATCTCGCGCTCTGCGCACTTGTGGCCGCTGGAGTACTCGGCCTTACCGCATGCAGTGGTTCGAGCTCGGAACCAACAACGGCGACCACTACCACCACGACGGCAGAGGTGACCACGTCGCAACCCGCTGAGGTCACTGAAACAACAATGGCAACAACAACTCCGAAAGCTCCGGCGGCGGCACCGGCGACCACCGAACCCAAGGCAGCTGCCATGCCTAACGTCGTCTGCATGAACCTCCAGGAAGCACAGAACACCATCCAGGAAGCCGGCGTCTTCTACTCACGCAGCAAGGACGCGACGGGTCAGGGCCGCAGGCAGGTTGTCGACAGCAATTGGATCGTCGTCGCGCAGACTCCATCCGCGGGCGCGCCTGTCACAGAGGGAGAGGCCGTATTGTCCGCGGTCAAGATCGGTGAACCCAGCCCCTGCTGATCACACCGACTCACCCCGCACACCCCCGCCCGTCCACGGGAAGCGCGGTCTGCACGCCGTAGGCGATGCCCTGCGCGTACCTGGCGAGCCAACTCGATGGCAGGGGCGTCGACCCGCCCGCGCTGTCGAGTCCGAACTCGTTGTAGACCCAGGGCACGCGGTCGGACATCAGCGCGATCATCGGGATGTTGCCGGTCCATAGCGGTGCGCGACCACCAAAGTCATTGTTGGTCACCATGACTGGTAGTCCCTCGGCTCGGGTTCGAGCGTCTGCTATCGCCTGGCCGTAGCGCTGACTGGCAGCGGCAGTCGCCCCGCTGCGATATGTGATGCGCAGCGTCGTGCCATCGGCCGCGGTACCTTCGCGATACAGGCCGACGCGCTGCACGAACACCGCGTTGGCACCCGGGCTAGTATGGATACTGATCGCGACACGCGCGTGCGCCGCCACCGCACGGCCCACCCGCTGCCGATACGTGACACTCTCTGTCACAGAGGTTTTCAGCATGACAACGCGATACCCGCTCCGTTGCAAGCGTTCTCGTACCCGAGTCGCGACCGCGAATACGTCCGCATCCTCTGCGCCGTTGGGATAGTCGATCTGCGATGCGCCGGTCACCGGGTCGAAGCCGTCGATACGCACCGGGTTGTGTCCGGGGTCGAGCGCGACCACGACCTGAGGACACGTCGCCTTCGACGACGCCGCCGCGGTCGTCAACACCGCTGTCGTCAACGCCGCTGAGGAGCGGTCCGGAGCAGCACTCTGCGTCGCGCAACCACCGAGGCAGCACGCGAGAACCACGACCCCCACCCGCCTCAGAGCCCTCCGCGCTTGTTCTCGCATCATCCGATGATCGCAGACTGAACGCTGCATCGACCTCACCTCACTACACTCGACCCCGTGCCCACGGACCCCTTGACGCTCGGCCAGCAGCTGGTCGCGGTGCTCGAGGGTGGGCGGCGGACATCCACGTACAAGCTCGCCGTGATGGTCGCGCTCCTCGACCTCGCCGTCGAATCCGTCCCCGATGATCCCGCCGCGGAAGTCCCGATCGACCTCGACGAGCTGACCGACCGCGTCATGGCTCAGTACTGGACCCAACTACGCCCGCTCAGCGAGAAAGGCCATGTGGTCCTGCGGCAGTCGCGGGACGGACGTGGCGTGGTCTTCGCTGCACTTGCCGACCTACGCGAACAGTGCAGCACCCCGAGCCTGCGCGAAATGCCCATCGAGAGCGCGAAACTTGCTGCGCCTGCGGCCTATTCGAAAACGCACGAAGCGGTCAAGAAGAACCTCGTGCGCTACCCCCTCCACCTCCTCCAACAAGTCGGCACCGGCCCACACGAGTGTTTCCTCTACGACGACTCGTGGATGGGCACCGATTCGACGCGAGTCATGGCCGAGCACGGCAACCGACTCGTTCTCTTCGGCGGCGTGTGCCACACCCTCGCACGGCTGGCACCGCTGGTGAAACCGGCCTTCCAGCTCGCCTGGGTCGACGACGTGCGGCACATGAACCGCGACATCCTCGACGACGGCCCCGACATCGCCGACCACCTCTTCGGCACCGAACGCGTCTCGCTCACCCGCCCCGCGGGCATCCTCTCCGAACACTTCGGCAACGATTGCTTCTACTGCAACGCCCGACTCCGCACCGGCCGCCACGTCGACCACGTCCTTCCGTGGTCGCGAGTCCCGATCGACGGGCTCGCGAACCTCGTCCTTGCGTGCCAGCCGTGCAACACAAGCAAATCCGACGTCTTGCCGGCGCCGACGTACGTCAGCCGTGCACTCGACCGGGGGCAAGACGTCATCGACGCCCTCGCCGACGAGATCCGGTGGCCGAGTCAGTACAGCAGGGTGAAATCTGCGTCGCGCGGCCTGTACTCCACACAACCCGACACGACGCCGATCTGGCTGGGCGCCAGACACATTCAGCCACTCAAACGTGTTGACTTCGGGCGGTGGGACGTCGAACTGTAGCGGCGCCTGAACGCTACCCGAGCATCTCCCTGATGTCGTCGGAAGAGAGTGCGGTGCCGAACAATTCACCGTCGTCGATGGCTGCGTCGAACAGCGCGCGCTTGCGGTCCTGGAGTCCCACGACCCGCTCTTCGATCGTGTTCGCCGAGACCAGCCTGCAGACGGTGACCGGACGTTGCTGGCCGATCCGATGGGCACGGTCGACGGCCTGCGCCTCGGCTGCGGGATTCCACCACGGATCGCAGACGAAGCAGTAGTCGGCCTCGGTGAGGTTGAGGCCGAATCCGCCTGCCTTCAAACTGATCAGGAAGATCTGCGTTGCCCCACTGGTGAATTGGTCGACGGCCTGCGCTCGCGCATTCGCTGTCATCGACCCGTCGAGATAGCTGTACGCCAGCTCGGCGTCGTCGAGATGCGCCCGGATGATGTCGAGGAATCCGGTGAACTGACTGAACACCAGTGCGCTGTGTCCTTCGGCGACGAGCTCGGGCAACGCTTCCATCAGGTACTCGACCTTCGCCGATGCCACGCCACTATGTGTGCCGTCGACGAGACCCGCGTGTAGGCTCAGTTGCCTCAGCAGGCTCAGCGACCGGAAGACCTGGAACCGGTTCTTCTCCCAATCACCGAGCAGCCCAAGCACTTTCTGTCGTTCACGGGTCAGGCGGGTGTCGTAGATGCGGCGGTGGCGGGAGTTCAACTCGAGTGCGAGCACCTGCTCCTGCTTGGCCGGAAGGTCCAGTGCTACTTGCTCTTTCTTACGTCGCAACATGATTGGCTTGATCCGGCGTCGTAATGTTTCCATCCGCTCCGGATGTGCCCCGGATTCGATGGGCTTGCGGAAGTACTCGGTGAACGCGGTCGGCGAGGGGAACAGGCCAGGCGCGGTCACCGACAGCAGCGCCCACAACTCCATCAGGTTGTTCTCCATCGGAGTTCCGGTGATAGCAATCTTCGACGGCGCTTCCAGTCGCCGGGCGGCCTGGTGAGTCTTGCCGGTGTGGTTCTTGATGAACTGCGCCTCGTCGAAAATGATTCCGTCCCAGCGCAATGCGTCGAGATCGTCGAAGAGAAGGCGCATCAACGTGTACGACGTGACAACGATGTTGGCTCCGGCGGCAGCGTCGGACACTGCGATTCCTGACTTGGCAGGTGTGGCGACAACCGAGGAGACCGTCAAGGACGGTGCGAATCGCCCGGCCTCTGCCACCCAGTTGGGCACGACGCTCGTCGGCGCGACTACCAGGTAGCGGGCCTGCGGTGTCGACTTCACCACGCGCGTGATCATCGCCAAGGTCTGGATTGTCTTTCCCAGACCCATGTCGTCGGCGAGGATTCCGCCGATGTTGTTGTCAGACAAGAACGCTAGCCAGTTGAGTCCGTCGCGCTGATAATCGCGCAGCTTTGCCTTGAGCGTCCGCGGACAGGCCACCCGCTTCGGTGGTGTCAGCGCGGCGAGCTTGGCCATCTGCGCGCGCCACTGCGCGATCTGTTTGTCGACGACGCCGAGCTCTAGTAGTTCCTCCCACAGCGTCGCATTCATGCTGCGGGCGCTGACTTTTCCGTTCTCGATCTCGCCCAGTGCGCGGGCTTCGGCGATCAGCTCGGCGAGCCGACGCAGTTCCGGGACATCGAGTGAAAAGTAGCTGCCGTCGTCGAGGATCAGATGCGTGGCACCAGAGCTCAATTCGGAGATGAGACGCGACGTGGGGACCTGGTGGTCGCCGACCGTGACCGTGACGCCGAGGCCGAACCAATCGTTGCCGGTCGAATCGTCGGCGGTGAAGGAGATCGAGGGTTCGTCGTCGAGCTGTCGGAAGTCCACGGCGATGCGGTTGTCGATCACGATGCGTTCATCGCCGGCAAGGTCGGGCAGGACCGTCGCGACGAGCAGCGCGGCGTCGACCGACGTGATCGGTACGGCCGTGGCGAGTGCCATCGCCGGGAGCATCTCGACCTGTTGCCCTGCGAGACTTGCTTGTTCAAATGCGTGCTGGAGGTCGCGCACGGTGCTCGAACGCTGGGTGGCCGCTGCAGTCCACGCCTTGGAGAACCACGAGGCGATGCACTCGACGACCTCCTGCATCGGCTCGCGAAGCGACTCCCACAGCTCGGACTCGGCGGAAACGTCTCGATACGGCGTCGCACCGACATTCTCGGCGACGTCGAAGACATGACGACGGTCGTTGACCTGATAACCGACGCTCCAGCCGTACCGGTAGTTTCCACCGCTGTCGGTCAGGGTCAGCACGGCGAAGGGCCCCGATACGTCGGGCGGGGTGAGGACACCGTCGGCCACGCGCACGGCACGACGCTGCTCGATGCGCGGTACCACCTCGACAGCGAACTCGTCGAGGTCTTCGTGCGGGATGAGCACCGGTGAGTTGTGGGCGAGGAGGTCGACCTCCGCCTTGACCAGTGGCGGGTCGAACCCGGCGAGCGACAGCACACGGTCGCCGACTAGCCACACTCCACTGGGCACGTCCCGACCGATGTAGCCGCGCAATCGATCACCGATCAGTTCACCGTCGATGGCGAGTCCGCATCGGAGCGCGGCTCCGTCGGGGTTCGCCTCGATGTCGTACCGCAACGACGCCGTCGTGAGCTCTACCTCGACGGCACCGGGAACAGCGTCGACGACCATCTCGACGCCTGCGTCGCGGACACTACGTAACGCGTCCCATACAACATGGTTGGCTGCGGCCATACTGAGCCAATCCGACGACGTGGCATAGCTGTGGCCGGTGATCGCTTGGTGCAGTGCGCGGATGGCACCCGCGTGAGTCGCCTTCAACGACGACGTGTTGTACCCGCTGATGACTTCGCGCCACGTCGCACCGGTCTTGATCCACCGCCCCTGCCGCCCCATGAGCATGGGCCGCAGTTGCAAAGACGGTCCTAGTGAGTACTTGGTGGGAGTCGCCTGACGGAAACTCAACGCCAACGGGACACCTGCGGGCTGGACTGGCGTCGAAGTCTCTACTGTCACGCCGGCAAGGAGGTTTCGCCACGACGGAGGCTGTGGTGGAGGTACGGCCCTGAGGTGACGCTGCGCGCGATCGCGTGTCAAGCTGCCCTGCCCACCCGGGGATGACGCGGTGAGCAGTACCGCGACCGCATGCTTGCAGTCGATGCCGACCGGGCAGGTGCAGTTACCGTGGCTGAACGCTGCCATCGTCGGCGGGCGCTCGGTGAAATGAACCCGGACCGCGTAGTGGCGACCACCACTGCCCTGACACGTACCCGCGAGAACCCGATCACCCTCGACCCAGTTGTAGCTTCGCACCATGGACTGGCGGGAGTAAGCCTCGCCGCGGGACATGGTTCCCTGGTCGAAGCGCCGCCGCAGGTCTTCCGTGGTTACGTGGAACGCGGGTGTCACAGTGCGAGACTAGCGTGATGCTGACTTCGAGCCTGTCGGACTCACCTGCAACACTGCGATGAGTAGCCACGCCAGTCAGGCGAACCGAGAGAGTGGATGCAATGCCGCATACGATCCCCGAGTCGCCCCGCTTCGCTTCGAGTGCCGAGGAGTCGGTCTGGCGGCTGCTGAATGAACAACTCCTCGACACCGACCTCCTCGTCGCGAACCAGCGCGTCACCGATCACGACAAAGACCACGAGATCGATCTCGTGGTGGCCATCGAGGGCGCGGGAATCGCCTGCCTCGAAGTCAAGGGTGGCGAGGTATGGCACGACGGCGAGTCGTGGTGGCAGGCGCGAACCGGCCGACCTCCGAAAGAGATCACTCCCGTCAAGCAGGCGTTGGAAGGGTGCTACGCGCTGCGTGAGTTCGTCGAATCCGATCCGCGATGGACACAGGGGCGTCGACGCTGGGATCACCTCGTGGTCTTCCCCCACACCGAAATCCCCTCCGACTTCGCGCTGCCGGAGTGCCCACGATGGAAGATCATTGACCGCACGCAGCTCGACCAGATCATGCCCCTCGTCCGAAGAGTGTTGTTGCAGAAGGGAACCGACGTACCATTCCTCGACGCTGCGGGTATCGACCAACTCGAGACGACGCTCGGCGGGCGGGGTCTCCCGCAGCGCGACGTCGTCGCGCGAGCGATCGAGAACGAGGACGTCGCCGACGCGCTCACCGCGAATCAAGCGGTCATTCTGCGCGCTATCGACCAACTATCGCGTGTCGAGATCCGCGGTGGTGCGGGCAGCGGCAAGACCTTCCTCGCACTCGAGCAGGCACGTCGCCTCACGCGTGCGGGGCAACGCGTAGCACTGGTCTGCTACTCCCACGGGCTGGCGTCGTACCTCACGCGCATCACGTCGGCGTGGAACCGTAAGGACCGCCCGGCCTATGTCGGCGAGTTCCACGACCTCGGCATGCAGTGGGGCGCCCCCGCCGGGCCCGACGAGTCTGTTCGTACCGAAGCGGCGTCGCAATTCTGGGAACATGAACTGCCACAACAGATGCACGACCTCGCCGAGACCCTCCCACCCGGCAAGCGATTCGACGCGATCATCGTCGACGAGGCACAGGATTTCGCCGACGAGTGGTGGCCGCCGTTGCTGGCAAGCCTGCGCGATCAGGACACCGGTGGCATCTACGTATTCAGCGACGAGGCGCAGCGCGTCTTCGACCGACAGGGTTCACCACCGGTTCCGCTCGTGCCGATCGTGCTCGATCACAACCTGCGCAACACACGCCAGATCGCGAGCGCATTCAGTTCGCTTGTCGGACAACGTATGCAACTGAAGGGCGGCGAAGGCCCCGACATCCGATTCGTCGCGTGCACCGCAGAGGAAGCCCTCGAGGCCGCGGACGACCAGATCGACGTCCTGCTCGACGAAGGCTGGCGTGCCGAAGATATCGCACTACTCACCACGGGCAGTCGCCACCCGGAACAGATCGAGCGGCAAGCCGAGGGCAACGCGTCGTACTGGGCGACGTTCTGGGACGACGAGCAGGTCTTCTACGGACACGTACTCGGCTTCAAGGGGCTGGAGCGTCGAGTAATTGTCCTCGCGCTCAACGAGTCCCAGGTGAGGAGCCGGTCGACGGAACGGTTGTATGTCGGGCTGTCGCGTGCACGCGAGCAACTCGTGGTGTGCGGCGATCCCGACTTCGTGCGGACAGTCGGCGGACCCGAGGTTGCGCGACGACTGGGCATCGACTGACTCGCCCGAATTGTCAGACCCTACGCATACGGTGTCACCAACACTCCCCACAGACAGGACACCCACTGTGCGTTCCACCCTCGCGGCGATCATCGCCACCATCATGTGTGCTCTCTTTTCGATCGCCGTGGTACCCGCGGCAGCGAGCGCAGCACCGCCCTCGAACGCGCGTTACATCTCCGGTGACGGCTGGGGCGGCTACGTCCAGATCACGGATATCAACCTGCGCGGCAGCACCTTCAGCTTCACGGCGACTATCGAAAGCACCCGGGGCGCCATTCCGGTCAACCCCTTCTATTTTGTCGCGAAGGCGTCCGACGGAACAACCTACGACGATCCCGACTTCAGCACCACCGACCTTCACTCGGGGTATCTGTCAGCGGGTCAACGTGTCAAGGGCACAGTTGCGTTCACAGTCAACGGCCCTCGACCGACCGCAATCCAGTACGAAGGAGTTCTCGGGGAAACGCTGGCCACATGGACCTTCACCTGGCGCGAGGCACCAAAGTCGAAGAAGCCCGCACCGCTGTTCGGGTCTGCGTCCTAGTCGCTATCGACCCGAGCACGGAAGCTGACCCTGTAACCCGAACCGCGCTCCGCCCGATATGTCGCTAACAGCAACGCCGCTGACGATTGGAGCTGAAATGCCACTCACTCAAGAACAACTCGACGTCATCGCCGACCGAATCGCTGATCTGAATCCCCAGCAGCGCACCAGGCGATGGAGCAGCATCAGCCTCTGCATTCTCGACGCAGTGTGGAGTATCGGAGCACATTACGACAACGTGGTCACGCCCCTCGTCGTCAAGTTTGCCCGTTCGCAGGGCGTCTCCAGTGCCGTGGTTCCAGTCGACGAGCTACCCAAGGATGATCCGATACGAGCTTCGAGTCTCGCAAGATTCACCGACGACGCACTCTTGTCCCTGACTAATAGCCAGCTCACCTCGACTCGCGGAGGAGTGACAAAAGCACATGCCTCAATCGCCTACGCGCAAGTACTGGTTGATAGCGGCGTCGAATCGCTCTCGGACGCAATCGAGGCATTGGGGGATAAAGCACGTCTCGCGAGCATTGACGCCGAGCTAGCTCGCGTTCCGGGCGACGGACAGCATGGCATACGTCGCGGATATCTCTGGATGCTTGTTGGCGACGACAACCGAATCAAGCCGGACCGGATGATTCTTGGATGGTTTAGGAGCCTAGGAGTTCCGAGTGATCCTGCATCGGCAGAAGATTACATCCGAGCTGCCGCGCCAATTGTTTCTGCGCGACTGCAGCGTCCCGTCACGCCGTGGGAGATCGACCATGCGATCTGGAATTACGCTCGATCATCCTAGAACCATCTAGCCTAGGACGCGTGGCCGATACTGCAGCCGACCCGCGAAAGTGTCAACGCCGTGGGCTGGCTGAGCCGTCCAACACTCAGAGATCAACCGACGCGTTGGTGGCGACGTCGGGCTGTTCGCCTGACACGATCGCTTTGGCGTATTTGAGCAGCGCAACGGGTTTGGGGCTGTCCAGGGTCCAGTACTCGGCGGAGTCGGCGTGCACCTTCAACAGTGCGACGCCCGGGTCTTCGCGGCCCTTCTCGAACCAGGCCTCTGCGTGAGAGTTCCAGAGCTCGTCGATCAGCTTCTGTTCGTGGGTGACCGACGCTGTGCCGGCGATCGAGAGATAGTTGTCGTCGGCCTGCAGGCTCACATTGACGTGTGAGTCCTCGGCGACCTGGTCAGTTTTGGGCGAAGGGACGACGGTGAAGAAGTACAGATCGCCGTCGAATTTTCTGTCCAGCACTGCTAGTGGACGGCTCAGCAATCGACCATCCGATTCGCTGGTCGTGACGAAGGCGACGCGACCCTTCGAGATCAGCTCACCGATGTGCTCGAATTCGGTGTTGTCATCAGTCATGGTTTTCACGCTACGCGCAAGTGCTCTTCACGCCCACCGTCCCGCGTGACTGTGACGGCGGGCGGCACGCTCCCGCGTCGCGCTCGCATCTACCCTGAAGACCATGCGTTTCGTCATCTACGGTGCCGGGGCCACCGGCGGCGTCATCGGTGCTCACCTGGCACTTTCCGGAGCAGACACCACCTTGGTCGCGCGCGGCGAGCATCTGCGAGCAATGCGTAAGGGCGGACTCGTCCTCGACACCGCCGAGGGACACCAATCCATTTCGACCACGCTTGCGTCAAATGCGTCCGAAGTGGACTGGAGCGACGACTCCGTGACGCTCCTCGCCGTCAAGTCGCAGCAGACCGCCGCGGCCATCGCCGACCTTCGGGCGCATATGCCTCTCGACACTCCGGTGGTGTCGGCCCAGAACGGCGTCGCCAATGAACGTAAACTGCTTCGCGTCTTTCCGCACGTCTACTCGCTGTGCGTGATGCTGCCCGCCTTGCATCTCGAGCCTGGTGTCGTCGTTCAGGCGTCGTCGAACAAGCCCGGAATCCTCGACATCGGGCGCTATCCGTCGGGTATCGACGAAGTGGCGCAATCCATTTCGTCAGCACTGCGTGCCGCGACGTTCCTCTCCGAGCCGCGCCCCGACATCATGGCGTGGAAGTATCGAAAACTGATAATGAACCTGGTCAACGGTATCGACGCCAGCTTCCGCAACGACGGCGACGCCTTCGCCGAGCTTGTTCGACGCGCACGAGCCGAAGGTGAGGAGGTCATCGAGGCGGCGGGTATCGATGTCGTCTCCGAGGCCATCGACAAGCAGCGGCGCGGCGATGCCATCGTCCGCCGTGACACCGGAGAGGCTTCCTTCGGCAGTTCAACCTGGCAGAGCGTCGCCCGTGGAGCGCGCAGCGTCGAGACCGACTATCTGTCCGGTGAAATCGTGCTGCTCGGGCGACTACACGGCGTGGCGACGCCGGTCAACGAGCTCGTCCAAAACGAAACCGACCGCCTTGCGCGCGAGGTGCTGTCGGCAGCGAGTTCGGATGCGGGCGTCGCGCTGGAGAGTCTCGACCTTCTGTAGCAGCACCATTTTCGATACCGTGCAGGATCTCCTCGCAGGTCTGCGCCGCGATGTCGCACAACTTTTTCGCCCGGGACGTCATCTGTGGATCTGTCGAACGTTCACGCCACACCTGCGACATCCTGCGCGCTGTAGCGGCGATCTCACGCGGATCGCTGTCGGGTGAGAGACCGAGACGTCGAGCGGGGTCGGACCCGTGCGAACCGAGAAGCGAGACCAGTTCGTCGCGCAGTGGCGTCGAAAGATCCCTGTTCTCGCGCAAGCTCGGGAACCGCTCGGTGCGCGTGCTCGGACCGATGCCACGATGCGACGTCGGCACCGCGAACATCTCGGTCGGCGAGTTGGGGTCAGTGGATGTCTCGTGCATGGCCTCGACTGTGCCCGTCGACCCTTGCCGCGCTCTCAACGCGACCTGAGAGCAGCCTTCGGATCCTGTTGCATCTCAACGCCCTCCGACATGCCGGGTGACGTACAGCACTAGAGAGCGCCTACACGCGTTCGGCGTCGACGACTTCTCTGTGAAGACGTCGACGCCGAAGGCGGAAACCAGGTGAACAGCGCTATTTGAACACGCCGAGCTTGCCGAACTTGTCAGCGAGCTTGTAGTACACGGCGAGCCGCGGATTGGACTTGCCGTCCTTCATCTCCGCGAGCACGTCCTTGATCGCATTGTCGAGGTAGGCGTCGGTTTCTGTCAGACCGAGCTTCTTCTTCAGGAAGTTCTCGCGCACGGTTTTGAGTTCTGCGGGATCGCTTGCCGACACCAGAGCGGCGTCGGCGTTCTGAAGGGCGAGGCGGTAGGTCGACGCCATCTTCTCGACCACGGCAGGGTCGGCGTCGGGGACGTACTTCTTGACGGTTTCCAGGGCATCAGACATGGGGACACTCCATTGGGTTGTCGCTGGTACAGGCGACACGGTACGCCCGTAAAGACGATCAAGTCTGATGAATCGCGGGTTGTCGCAAATGTCCGCCCCCTGTCGATCATCGAGCAACGACACGTCGTGCACCTCCTACCCTTGGTTCATGGCAGCCACCAGCGCGATCCGGCCGTTCATTCCACACACCGACCCGGCCGTCGTCGACGATCTTCGACGACGCCTCCAGACGACTCGGTGGACCGACGCTCCGGAAGGCAGTGGATGGTCGATGGGTACGGATGTGTCGTATCTGCGCGATCTCGCCGACTACTGGCGCACGGATTTCGACTGGGCCGCAATCGAATCAACGATCGCCGAATTGCCTCACTTCACGGTCACCGTCGACGGCCTCGACATCCACGTTATCCACAGCCCTGCATCCGACCCCGACGCGGCATTTCCCGTCCTGCTGGCCCACGGCTGGCCCGACTGCTTCTGGCGATTCCTGAAGGTCATCCCGCTCCTCACCGATCCCGCCGCACACGGCGCCGAGCCCGCCGACGCCTTCACGCTGATCGTTCCCGACATGCCGGGGTTCGGATACTCCGGTCATCCCAGTGGGCCGACGCCCGACACACGAGACATCGCGCGAATGTGGGGTCAACTGATGCAGGTGCTGGGGTACGACCGGTACGGCGTCGCCGGCGGCGACATGGGCAGCCACGTGGCCCGCTATCTCGCACTCGCCCATCCTGCCCGCGTCGTCGCGGTGCATCGAACCGACGCCGGGCTACCTCCCGCGACCATCGACAGGTCAACATTGAGTCCTGAGGAGATCGCCTGGATCGACGACGCCGCACGCTGGTCGGCCACCGAGGGCGCATACGCGGCTATGCACAGCACCAAACCCCAGACAGCCGCGATCGGCCTGGCCGATTCACCGGTGGGCGTGGCGTCGTGGATCGTCGAAAAGCTGCGGTCGTGGAGCGACTGCGACGGAGACCTCGACAGCATCTACACGAGAGACGAAATCCTCACGCTCGTCACGCAATACTGGGTCACCAACACGATCGGATCGTCGATCCGCACATACCGAGCCAACGCGGCCATACCGGTCGAGGACCGTATGCGCTACGTCGACGTCCCGTCCGGGTTGTCGATCTTCGGCGGCGATGTTGTTCGACCGCCCCGCGCCTGGTTGGAACGTACCGCGAACACCGTTTACCACTCCGAGCCCAAGCACGGCGGCCACTTCGCACCGTTCGAGGTGCCGGAGAGCTACGCCACCGAACTGCGTACGTTCTTCCGTCCCTACCGCAACGCATGAGCGGCGTCGGAAACCACTGAACCCCAACCAAGCATTCGCTTGGTTTGTTAACGTCCAGGCTGCGGCACCCATCGGCAGTGAGGGCGGAACATTGGGGTTCATCACACAGACCAGGCCCGACGTCGACTTCCCGACATGGAGTCAGGGCTCCCGAGCCGAGAAGATCCGGCCGATGGCACGCCAGTGGGCAGAGGTCGGGTTCGGCACCCCCGTGGTGTTGCACCTGTTCTACGTCGGCAAGATTCTGGCCTACGTGTTCGTCGGCTGGGCGATCGTCGCCGCGACGCCGGGCATCGGCGGGTTCTTCGACGTCGCGTCGTGGTACAGCGAGACGGTCGTCTTCCAGAAGGTCGTGCTCTACACGATGCTGTTCGAGGTCATCGGCCTCGGTTGCGGCTTCGGTCCGCTCAACAACCGCTTCTTCCCGCCGTTGGGCTCCATTCTGTACTGGTTGCGCCCCAGAACAATTCGTCAGCCACCGTGGCCCACACGTGTGCCACTGACGCGCGGCGATGTGCGCGGCCCGGTCGACATCGCGCTCTACGCAGCACTTCTCGTGATTCTGGTTGTGGGACTCGTCAGTCCCGGTAGCAGGGAACTTCCCGATTTGAACTCGGCAACCGGCGCACTACCGCTGTGGGAGATCTGGACGATTCTTGTACTTCTCGCGCTGATCGGGTTGCGCGACAAGACAATCTTCCTCGCCGCGCGTGGCGAGGTGTACGGCGCGCTGTGCGTGACGTTCCTGTTCACCGGTGTCGACATGATCGTCGCCGCCAAGGTTGTCTTCCTGGTGATCTGGCTCGGTGCGGCGACGTCGAAGCTGAACAAGCACTTCCCGTTCGTGATCGCAACCATGATGTCGAACAACGCGGTCATCCGGTCTCCGAAGATGAAACGACTGTTCTTCGAAGACTTTCCGGACGATCTGCGGCCGGGTAGGCCATCGCGGTGGATCGCTCACTTCTCCACTGCGGTCGAGGGTCTCGTGCCGATCGTGCTGTTCTTCTCGCATGGAGGATGGCTCACGTGGGTTGCCGCGGCGATCATGCTGATCTTCCATTTCGGCATTCTCAGTTCCATTCCGATGGGAGTTCCGTTGGAGTGGAACGTCTTCATGATGTTCGGAGTTCTCGCACTCTTCGTCGGTCACGCCGATCTCGGCCTCGGCGACCTCGAGCAGCCGTGGTGGGTCGCCTTGCTGTTCGTGGTCATTGCGGGCACGGTGGTGATCGGAAACCTCTTCCCGCGCAAGGTGTCCTTCCTTCCTGGGATGCGCTACTACGCCGGAAACTGGGACACCGGGATCTGGTGCATGACACCGTCGGCGTCGGAGAAGTTGGAGAAGAACGTGGTGGCGATCGCGGCTTTGCCTGCATCGCAGCTACAGCGGATCTACGGCAGCCCGGAAGCGGCTCAGGTTGCGTTGTACATGGGATATGCGTTCCGCGCCTTCAACAGTCACGGTCGGGCGCTGTTCACGCTCGCACATCGCACGATGGCCGGGCACAACGAATCGGACTACATGCTCACCGACGGCGAACGTATCTGTTCGACGGCGATCGGCTGGAACTTCGGCGACGGTCACCTCTCCAACGAACAGCTGATCGCCTCGCTACAGAAGCGCTGCGAGTTCGAGCCGGGCGAGGTTCGGATTGTGCTCGTCGACGCCCAACCTATTCACACGCAGACCCAGCAGTATCGCCTGATCGACGCTGCGACAGGAGAATTCGAGCGCGGCTATGTCCGCGTCGCGGATCTGGTGACCCGTCAGCCGTGGGACGACGAGGTCCCGGTCACCGTGACCTGGACAGCGACACACGCTGACCGGCAATCGCAGTGATCGTTTTGTCCTCGCCCGGCCGACCGTCGAGTCGATGGGTCAGCCAACTGACCGCGAGGGGCCCGGACAGCGGCAACAGCGAATAGTGTTCTGTGACAAGGTCGCGCACGTAGGTGACGGGCACGCCGAGATCACGGTACCGCTGCGCCTGCGCGTCGACGTCGGCAGCATCGATCACCTCGTCGTGCACCGCCTGCATGACCAGCAGCGGCACGGCGGGTGCATGTGTACCGAGTTGCAGGTCGTCCATCATCTTCACGACGCCCGGATCCGCCAGCACGTCGGCAAGCGGGATGTCGAAGTAGTCGTCGAGATCGTGGTTGCGGAAGCGCCGGATCGCCGCGAGCGTCGGAAGAGTGGCGGCCTCGTCGAGGTTGTGGCGCCCGAATTCCGTTGCGTGCTCGGTGATCATGCGCTCGAGAGCGGGATAGACCCGACGCAGACCGGCCACCACGAGGATCGGAAGCCCTGCGTGCAGGCCACCGTTGAGCCGTAGCAGCGTCGACGCCATGTCGCCGACGGGCGAACCGAGAACGGCACCAACGATATTCAGCTCAGGTGCGTACTCCGGAGCCATCTCGGCGGCCCACGATGTGGCAAGTCCGCCACCCGAGTATCCCCACATTCCGATCGACGCGGTCGAGTCGAGGCCGAGAGGCTCGAATGCCAGCGCGGCCCGAATGCCGTCCAGCGCACGGTAACCCGGCTCACGGGGCGCTCCCCACGCACCCTTGGAGCCCTCGTGGTCGGGGATCGAGACCGCCCAACCCTTCGAGAGCGCACGACGCACCACCATGAATTCGAATGGTGCGACGGCGCGCGACGCGTCGGCACCCTTCTGCAGGGCATACGACGGGAAGCACTGCGACGTCACCGCGTCGATCGCGCACTGGAACGACAGCACCGCCGGATTCGGATGCTTGGTGCGATCGGGCACGACGACCGTCGTGACAGTCGCGTCGGGATTGCCGTCGAGGTCGGTTGATCGATAGAGCAGCTGCCACGCCTGATGATTCGACGCCCAGAAGTTCTTGAGCTCGACCTGTCGTGACCGGATCACCTCACCGGGCCGGCAGTCACCGAGATGCGCCGGGGCGGCGTAGAAATGGTCGTCGACGGGCAGCAACGGACCGGCAGATACGTCGTCCTGATTGTCGTGTACTGCGGGCGATGCACCTGCCGACGTCGTTGTCAGCGTTTGCGCTGTCATGTCACTCCCCTCGTTCGTACTTGTATTTACCAACATTGATCGCCGGTGGAGAATTCCGAGTCGCTCGTCTCATCTTCGAGCGAAAGAGACGAAGCAACAGCTCTGAACTGGACAAACACGACGTGTCAGACCCTGCGACTACCTTGCATCTCGAACACACATTCGCACCTCGGCGAGTGCTCCAGGGTGCACAACAGGATGGGGAACCGCATGTCCACCCACGGCTTCGACAATCTCATCGAGAACGCATGGCGCGAGTTTGCCGCCACGGTGACATCACGCGTACCCGACCTCGGGCGCAAGGAGTTTCTCGAGATCGCCCGCCAAGACGGCCAGCGATATCGCGTGCTGCTCGTCTTCACCAAGACGGGTTCTGGAAAGGTGAGGTGCACGCTCGACGGCACTGCGCTGCCGTGGGCCGGGCGGGCGGAGTGGATGCGCATTCGCGGTCGCCTGGCACAGCTCGGGTGGCGGTTTCTCCCCCGAAAGGGCCAGCACATCGCCGAATCCGGCCAGCGTGACGCAAGCTCCGTCGCCGACATCGCCGTGTCGACGCTGCGCGAGATCTTCGACGTTGCTCACCCCGTGTTCGTCACGGTGAACGATCCCTTCGGCACGCACCCCGACGCGGGGCAGGTCGACGAGACCGCGGCCGCCACCGAACGTCAGCTGACCGTCGTTCCGCAGGCGCCCGACCGAAGCGTCGAGCCGCCGACGGATGAGCACTACACCGCCGAGATGCGTGAGATGGCCGCAGCCATGGATGCGCTTCCCGAATGCATCGCTCCCGGGTTCGTCATCTCGGGTGTCGACGAACTACTCGAAGTCACCCGGAGCGTGCTCGCGAGGCATTTCGGATGGCAGGTGTCGGTCGTCAACGGGTGCATCGAACTGCCCGCGCTCGACGCCGTACCGTGCACGATTGTCGGTTCTGATCTGGGTCCGAGCCTCGTACTCACGACGACGCTCACGCACCGACTCCTCGATCCCGCACTTCTCGGCACTCTGACCACCGAATACTCGTCGAGGTGTGCGGGGATCACCTTCGTGGTCCACGATCAGCACGTCTATGCACAGCGGATCGTCGACGCCGCGGTGTTCCATCCGCACAACCTCGACGCGGCGCTGCGCACCTGGCGGCGCTTTCTGAACAATGAGGCAGGCGAGCTGATCGACGCGCTCAACGCCGGCGGCCCCGGTGCTCACACCTGCGCACAGAGCTCCGTACCCGTCGGGCTCCAGACGTTGTTCGACTTGGGCTTCTCCGAAGCACTCACACCCGAACGCGTCCTGCATCTGACGAACGGGAAGGTCGGTCGGCTCACCGACTATCTCCGTGTGTGTCGCGAGCTCCTCGCCAACGCCAAGGCGTTGGCCGCGGAATCGCAAATCCGTGGCGCCGCGCCGGAGGAGATCGAATTGCACACGGACACAGTGGATTTCTACCGCCAGTTCTGCCTCCTGCTCGAGCAGGCGATCACTCGCGCGACCCCGAAAGGTGCGTGACGCGATGGGCGCATATCGTCGAGTGAATGGCGAGTGTTCTTCCCCCCGACGGCCCGGTTCGTGATGAGACAGTCCTCGACAACCCCGCCCGTTCCGCCCTCCTCGGGCCGCATTCGCGATTCGCACAGACACACGGCGACGCGCTGCGCTACCCCGCCGACGTCGCACCGTGGTGCGCCCTGCCGGATGATCCGACGATCTCCGACTGGGAGGATGCGGCAGAGCTTGTCGGTCCCGACGGCTCCATCACGCTCGCCACCGTCACCGTCGAGCCGCCGGAGGGCTGGACGAGCACGATGCGGATAACCGGCGTGCAGATGATCGGGGCCGCCGTCGAGGGATATACCGACCCGCGGGTGGTCGAACTCGACGACTCCGACGTCGACGACATGCTCGATCTCGTGGAAAGGACGCGGCCGGGGCCGTTTCGACGCCACACCATCGATCTCGGTACCTACCTGGGTATCCGACGCGACGGCAAGCTGATCGCGATGGCAGGCGAACGCATGCATCCGCCTGGGTGGAGTGAGGTCAGCGCGGTCTGCACCGACCCGGCGTTCCGTGGAGAGGGATTGGCCAGGGCGGTGGTCCTCGCGGTCGTGGAGGTGATTCGCGAGCGCGGTGACCTGCCGTTCCTCCATGCGTCGGCCGACAATGTCTCGGCGATCCGGCTCTACGAGAACGTGGGTTTCACCCGTCGACGGAAGGCGATCTTCCAGGCTGTGCGCGCTCCGCAGTGAGGCGCCCGGCAGGATGGGTGCCATGGACGACGCCGAGCTGCTGACACTGCCCAAAGCCGAACTGCACATCCACATCGAGGGCACCCTCGAACCGGAGATGGTGTTCGACCTGGCAGCCCGCAACAACGTCGCACTCCCCTACGCGTCCGTCGACCAGCTGCGAGCTGCGCACGCCTTCGCCGACCTTCCCCACTTCCTCGACCTCTACTACGCGTGCATGGCCGTGCTGCGTACCGAAGACGACTTCGCCGATCTCGCCGCCGCTTATCTGCGCAAGGCGGCGGCGCAGGGTGTCACGCATGCGGAGATCTTCTTCGACCCACAGGCGCACACATCGCGCGGCGTCGACCTCGGTGTCGTCGTACGCGGGCTTCGCCGTGGACTCGATACGGCGTCGGCGGAAACACGTGTGCATGCCGATCTCATCGCGTGCTTCCTACGCGACCGGCCGGTGTCGGAGGCTCTCGACACCCTCGACGCGTTGGAGCCGTTCTTCGGCAACCTCATCGGGGTCGGACTCGATTCGGCCGAAGTCGGCTTTCCGCCAGGACAATTCGCGCCTGTCTTCGACCGTGCGCGGGAGGCGGGCCTGCATGTCGTGGCGCACGCAGGAGAAGAGGGTCCGGCTCAGTACATCTGGGAGGCCCTCGACGTGTTGGGGATCGAGCGCGTCGATCACGGCGTCCGCGCCCTCGAAGACCCTGCACTACTCAGGCGCCTGGCCGCCGATCGAATCCCGCTCACCACGTGCCCGCTGTCGAATGTCCGGCTGCGCGGCGTCGAGAAGCTCTCTGACCATCCGCTTCTCGACCTGCTCGACGCCGGGCTGGTAGTCACCATCAACTCCGACGATCCAGCCTATTTCGGCGGGTATGTCGGCGACGCGTTCGTCGAGGCGCGGCGCGAGCTCGACCTGAGCGAAGAACAACTTCGCGCCATCGCACAGTTCTCGTTCGACGCATCCTTCACGGCGCCCTGAAACAGTGCGCAGCAGGCACATTCGCGATGACACGTGGCTCGGGCGGGTCCGACCACGAAGGTCGGCCCCGCCCGATCGCAGACAGCCGTAGCTGCGCTGGCTCACAGCGTCACAGTGCGAGGCAGAGGCTGCCGAGGTTGAGACCCTGCGAGACCGGGATGTTGCTCAGCGTCTT
The DNA here is from genome assembly GCF_000248055.1 of Gordonia sputi NBRC 100414. Lineage (GTDB taxonomy): Bacteria > Actinomycetota > Actinomycetes > Mycobacteriales > Mycobacteriaceae > Gordonia > Gordonia sputi. The sequence continues at coordinate 33,550 of NZ_BAFC01000086.1, forward strand.
GACCGACGGCGAGAACGGATTCCGGAACTGGATGGCCGTGAGGTTGTGGCTTCCCGCAGTCGACGGCGTCCACTTGAAGGTCGCCTTGCCTGCGACCGGCACAACCGTGCCGACGGTGACGGAGCCGTCCCGCAACGTAACGGGATTCGTCGCCCCTACGCCGGAGACCGGAACGGCGATGTCGTAGGTACAGGTGGTGGCGAACTTGCCGCCGAGCCCGGGCGTCGCCTGCGGTACGTCGACGGTTGCCGACGCCGGCGCGGCGAGCGCGATGGTCACCGCGCCGGCGCCTGCGGCGAGAGCTGCCGTCACTGTGGCACGACGGGTGCGCCGACTTGTTCGTTGCTTCCGAATTGTGTTCTCGGACATTAGTCCT
>NZ_BAFC01000085.1 GCF_000248055.1 Gordonia sputi NBRC 100414
CCCGCCCCTTCGGTGAGGGCTTCATCACCGGTGACGCGATCACCGCGGCAAACATCTATCTGACGGTCGTCGCCGAGACCGCGTTCACCAACACACTGTTCGTGGCAATGCCCGACGAGGCGGCCGCCAACGGCGACTACCTGTTGCCGACGGTGTTCCACTCGGTGCAGTCCGACGAGTCGCGCCACATCTCCAACGGCTACTCGATCCTGCTGATGGCACTGGCCGACGAACGCAATCGTCCACTGCTGGAACGGGATCTGCGCTACGCATGGTGGAACAACCACTGCGTCGTCGACGCCGCGATCGGCACCTTCATCGAGTACGGAACCAAGGACCGCCGCAAGGATCGCGAGTCCTACGCCGAGATGTGGCGTCGCTGGATCTACGACGACTACTACCGCAGTTACCTTCTGCCACTGGAGAAGTACGGTCTGACAATTCCGCACGATCTCGTCGAGGAGGCGTGGAACCGCATCGTCGACAAGCACTACGTGCACGAGGTGGCCCGCTTCTTCGCCACCGGCTGGCCGGTCAACTACTGGCGCATCGACGCCATGACCGACACCGACTTCGAATGGTTCGAGGAGAAGTATCCCGGTTGGTACAACAAGTTCGGGAAGTGGTGGGAGAACTACAACCGCCTCGCCTACCCCGGCAAGAACAAGCCGATCGCCTTCGAGGACGTCGACTACGAGTACCCACACCGGTGCTGGACGTGCATGGTGCCGTGCCTGATCCGTGAGGACATGGTGACCGACAAGGTCGACGGCCAGTGGCGCACCTACTGCTCGGAGACCTGTGCCTGGACCGACAAGGTGGCCTTCCGTCCCGAGTACGAGGGACGCCCGACCCCGAACATGGGGCGCCTCACCGGTTTCCGTGAATGGGAGACGCTGCACCACGGCAAGGATCTCGCCGACATCATCAAGGATCTCGGCTACGTCCGCGACGACGGCAAGACGCTCATCCCGCAGCCACATCTCGATCTCGATCCCAAGAAGATGTGGCCCCTCGACGATGTGCGCGGCATCCCGTTCGGCAGCCCGAACGTGGCGCTGAACGAAATGAGCGACGAGGAACGCGAAGCTCATATCGCCGCCTACATGGCCAACAAGAACGGGGCCGTCACGGTCTGATCCGCGACGGACGCACTCGCCGCGCCGGTCGAGCTAGCCCGAGCTTCGCCCGGCTCGGCGAGTGACCCCGAGCCCCGGGGTAAGGGCGTATCGAGACCACATCCGCAAGCGTGGTCTCGATACCCCCCCGGCTTCGCTCGCGACCCCGACCAGCGCGGACATCCTCATAAAGCCCAGGAGACTTCATGGCCGACACGCATCACATCAGCTTCGAACCCGTCGACATCGAGATGGAGGTCGCCGAGGACGAGACCATCCTCGACGCCGCATTCCGGCAGGGAATCCACCTCATGCACGGCTGCCGGGAAGGCCGTTGTTCGGCCTGCAAGTCGTACATGCTCGACGGCGACGTCCAAATGGACGACTACTCCACCTTCGCCTGCAACGACGCGGAAGAAGCCGAAGGGTACGTACTCCTTTGTCGCACATACGCATACAGCGATTGCGAGATCGAACTCCTCAACTTCGACGAGGACGAACTCCTCGGCGGTGCCCCCATCCAGGACGTCACCACGAAGGTCGCCGCCATCGAGCCGATGACCCGAGACATCGTGTCGCTGAAACTCGACGTCGTCGAGCCGGAGACCGTCGAATTCAAGTCGGGTCAGTATTTCGACCTGTTCATCCCGGGCACCGACGAGAAGCGGTCGTTCTCGATCGCCACCACTCCGGCGACTCCGGATCGGCTCGAGTTCCTGATCAAGAAGTATCCCGGTGGTCTGTTCGCCGGCATGCTCACCGACGGCCTGTCGGTGGGGCAAGAGATCAAGGTCAACGGGCCGTACGGATCGTGCACTCTGCGCAGCGGTCACGTCCTGCCGATCGTCGCGATCGGCGGCGGCGCGGGAATGGCGCCACTGCTCTCGCTGCTCCGACACATCAGCGAGACAGGACTGCACCGACCGGTTCGGTTCTACTACGGCGCCCGCACCGCGTCGGATCTCTTCCTTCTCGACGAAATCGCCACTCTCGGTGAGAAAATCGACGATTTCTCGTTCACGGCATGTCTGTCGGAGAGCACCGACGACGCTCCCGACGGAGTCACCGTCATCGGCGGGAACGTCACCGACATCGTCAACGACAACGAAGCGGACCTCGCCCGAACGGAGGTGTATTTCTGCGGTCCCCCACCCATGGTCGATGCCGCTCTCGCGCTTGCCGAGCAGCATTCGGTTCCCCGCGACCAGATCTTCTACGACAAGTTCACCAGCCCGGCATTCGACTCCTGATCACGACCACCGCGGTCGAGTCAGCCTGAACGACAGGAACGAAAGGTATGTCCGCACCAGCTCAATCGAGGGAACGCAGTTTCCCGTCCATCGAATTCACCGACGCCGAGGCCGGCGCAAGGGAATTCCCGAGCAGCCGCAGCCGCAAGTACAACTACTATCAGCCGTCCAAGAAGCGGGCCACGATCTATGAGGACGTCACCGTCGACGTCCAGCCCGACCCTGAACGTCACCTCACCCAGGGATGGATCTACGGCTTCGGCGACGGCCCGGGCGGGTATCCGAAGGAGTGGACCGCAGCGCAGTCGGACAACTGGCATCAGTTCCTCGACCCCAACGAGGAATGGGAACAGTCCATCTACCGCAACAACTCCGCGGTCGTCCATCAGGTCGACCTGTGCCTACAGAACGCCAAGCGCGCACGGGCCTACGACGGGTGGAATTCCGCGTGGCTCAAGTTCATCGAGCGCAACCTCGGCGCCTGGATGCACGCCGAGAGCGGCATGGGTCTGCATGTGTTCACCTCGATTCAGCGGTCGGCACCGACGAACATGATCAACAACGCGGTCTGCGTCAACGCCGCGCACAAGCTGCGCTTCGCGCAGGATCTCGCCCTGTTCAACCTCGACCTCTCCGAAGCCGAGGAAGCGTTCGACGGCTCGGCGCACAAGGAGGTCTGGCAATCGGCCCCCGAGTGGCAGCCCACGCGCGAGGCGGTGGAGCGACTGACGGCGATCGGCGATTGGGCCGAACTGCTGTTCTGCTCCAATATCGTCTTCGAGCAACTGGTGGGCTCGCTGTTCCGGTCGGAGCTCGTCATGCAGGTCGCCGCCCGCAACGGCGACTACATCACACCTACGATCGTCGGCACCGGAGAGTACGACTACGACCGCGACCTGAACTACTCACGCGCACTGTTCTAGATGCTCTCGCGCGACGAGAAGTACGGCATCGACAATCGAAAGCTGTTCTCGCGGTGGATGTCTGAATGGGTACCGCGAAGCCTCGACGCCGCGCGCGCCCTGCAGCCGATATGGTCGCAGCCCGCCGACAAGTCGGTCACCTTCTCATCCAGTCTCGAACACGCGAAGACCAAGTTCGCCGACGTTCTGACCGCCATGGACGTCGATATCCCAGAGGAGCTGAACAAGTGAGCACCATGCAATTCGGGGCCGATACCGAGTTCTCCAACATGTGCGGTGTCACGCTCATGAACACGCCGATCGGCCGCATCGTGGCCGACGTCATGGGAGCCAAGGACGGCGTCGAACTCACCGAGTACCCGTCGATGATCCGTGTCGACGGCGTCAACCGCCTCATATTCGACTACGACGAACTGACCGATGCCCTCGGCCAGGACTTCGACGGGTCGATCTTCGAGGAGATCAGCTCCACGCACTACGGGCGGATGGTTCACCTCGACGACAAGACCATCCTGTTCGCCAGCCCGGAGGACGCCGCCGAGTTCATCGGATTCGACCTCACCGCGTCGTCGTAACACTTCGCCGCAGGCGCCGAGGATCGTCCACCCGGCGCCTGCGGCGAGTCCATCGCGGCTCACTTGTGTTGCCGTGCAGCCGCTTTCCGCTACTCCAGCCAGCCCGATCACCCCGACAGCCCAGATCTCAGAGAGCGAGTGAGAAGATGTACGAGAAGAATGGCGAGAAATACTTCATCGTCGACGCCCACGTCCACCTGTGGGACGGCCGCGAATCCAATCAGCGCAACATTCACGGCAAACAGTTCATCGACTGCTTCTACGACTATCACCGCAACCTGAGCCCCGAGGAGCAGGTGTGGGATTACGACACCTACTGCTACTACGGCGCGGACCGTCTGATGCAGGATCTCTTCGTCGATGGTCCCGCCGATCACGCGATCTTCCAGGCCACGATCCTCAAGGACTTCTACGTCAACGGCTTCGCTCAGGTCGACGACTCGCTCAAGCTTGCGCAGGACAACCCCGACAAGCTCACCTACAACCACGCCTACGACCCGCGTGACGGCGAAGACGGTCTGGTCCAGCTCCGACGCGATGCCGAGACGATGGACCTCAAGGGCGTCAAGCTGTATACCGCTGAGTGGCATGGGGATTCACGCGGATACAAGCTCGACGATCCGTGGTCGAGGCGCTACCTGGAGGAGTGCCTGAAACTAGGGATCAAGAACATTCACGTGCACAAGGGCCCGACGATCCGCCCGCTCGACCGAGACGCCTTCGACGTCGCGGATGTCGACAAGGTCGCAACCGACTACCTCGACCTGAACTTCATCATCGAGCACGTCGGTCTTCCTCGTCTCGAGGACTTCTGCTGGATCGCCACGCAGGAATCCAACGTGTACGGCGGTCTCGCCGTTGCCATTCCGTTCATTCACACGCGGCCGAGGTACTTCGCGCAGATCATCGGCGAGCTCCTGTACTGGATCGGTGAGGACAAGATTCTGTTCTCCAGCGACTACGCGCTGTGGACACCTCAGTGGCTCGTCGAACGCTTCGTCGACTTCCAGATTCCCGAGGACATGACGGAGTACGCGCCGATCACCATCGAGCAGAAGAAGAAGATCCTCGGACTCAACGCTGCGGCACTGTATCCGCACATCTCGGTTCCCGAGGAACTGCGAATCCCCACCGACGCAGCCGATCCCGGCGCCGACGTTGCAGCAGGTACCCAGGACACGCCGGCAGCGGAGGCGGCAACCGCATGACCGCGCTCGCACATCGCGGGCAGGCGCACACATCGGGTATGCAGTTGTCGGACAGCGTCATCGAAGCCCTCGACACCGTTGCTGATCCCGAGTTGGATCTGCCCATCACCGAACTGGGGTTTGTGCGCTCGATCAGCCTCGACGACGAGGGGGTCACCGTGCATCTGCGACTCCCCACGTCGTTCTGTTCGCCGAACTTCGCCTACCTCATGGCATCCGACGCACTCGATGCACTGGAAGCGATCGACGACATCGGACGGGTCCGCGTGATGCTCGACGATCACCACGACTCGGACAAGATCAACGCGGGTCTGGCGGCACACGCGGGCTACAAGGGCACCTTCGGTGTCGAGGCGGAGCAGGATCTCGAGGAACTTCGACTCACCTTCTTCCGCAAGGCGCACACCGCTGCCATGGAACGTGCTGTGACACCGCTGATCTCGTCGGGCGTCGTCGACGTCGAGGGCTGTACGCATCTGCTGCTGCGCGACATCCCCGACGGACCGGGGAAGTACGCACTCCTGCGCAGACGAGTACAGATCGGGCTCGGTGTCTGCCCCAACTGTCGAGTCGTCGTCGACGAGGAGGGGCGAACCCTGAGTGCCGACGAGGTTCCGATGCGTATGCGCTTCGCGCGATCGGTGCGAATCTCCATGGAGGGCAACGCACATTTCTGCCGCGGGTTGCTCGCGACCCGCTACGCCGACGACGACGAATGCGACGGAACCAGCGGGCCTGTCATCACCGATCTGCGCCACCCCACGTTCGACGAATCGCGCACAGCAACCACTACCGGGAGGTCATCATGAGAGCCGTACAGGTTGTCGGCTACCACGACAAGCTGCAACTCACCGAGGTCCCCGATCCGGTGGTGACCGGTCCACTCGACGTGATCGTGCGGATCGGTGGCGCCGGAGTGTGCCGCACCGATCTGCACATTCTCGAAGGGCAGTGGGCCGAGAAGAGCGGCGTCGAACTGCCGTACACGATCGGGCATGAGAATGCCGGATGGGTCGAGGCGATCGGCGACGCCGTCACCAATGTGTCGGTGGGCGACAAGGTGATCCTGCATCCGCTGATCACGTGTGGCCTGTGCCGTGCCTGCCGCGCAGGCGACGACGTGCACTGCGAGAACAACAAGTTCCCCGGCATCGACACCGACGGCGGTTACGCCGACTACCTGAAGACCACCGCGCGCAGCGTCGTGAAGATCGACGATTCGCTCGAGCCTGCCGATATCGCGGCTCTCGCGGATGCCGGTTTGACGGCCTATCACGCGGCCGCCAAGGTCGCACGGATGACACGGCCCGGTGACACCTGCGTCGTGATCGGCGCAGGCGGATTGGGACACATAGGGATTCAGGTTCTCGCCGCGATCTCCGGGGTGCGCATCGTGGTTGTCGACCGCAATCCCGATGCGGTGGCGCTTGCGGTCGAGGTCGGCGCGCACGAGGGCATCGTCGCCGACGGCACACAGGTCGAGAAGGTGCTCGCGCTGACCGACGGCAAGGGCGCCGAAGCCGTCCTCGACTTCGTCGGCGAGGGCGGCGCGACGTCGGAGGGCATCGCGATGCTGCGCCAGGCGGGCAACTACTTCGTCGTCGGCTACGGGGAGAACATCAACATCCCGACCATCGACGTGATCTCGACCGAGATCAACTTCATCGGAAACCTCGTCGGCTCGTACAACGATCTGACCGAGCTCATGACGCTGGCGGCGGCGGGAAAGGTGAAGCTACACACCGTCACTTACCCACTGACCGAATACCAGCAGGCGCTCGACGATCTCGACGCCGGCCGGGTGCGCGGCCGCGCGATCCTCGTTCCCTGAGGTTTCGACGGCCCCACCCGCTGATCGAGCTTGTCGAGATCACCGCTGATCGAGCCCCTAACCGCTGATCGAGCTTGTCGAGATCACACCGCCCAACCAGGAAATCCCAACCCCCACAACCCAATCGAAAGAGGTGCCAACATGGCCAAGGAGTTGCGCTACAACGCCGAAGCGCGACTGCGGCTGGAGCGGGGCGTCAACGCCCTCGCCGACGCGGTCAAGGTGACATTGGGTCCGAAAGGACGCAATGCGGTGCTGGAGAAATTGACCGGACCGCCGACGATCACCAATGACGGAGTCACGATCGCACGCGAGATCCAGCTGCGAGATCCGTTCGCCAACATGGGTGCTCAGTTGGTCAAGGAAGTCGCCATGAAGACCAACGGCGTCGTGGGTGATGGCACCACGACGGCCACCGTGCTTGCGCAGGCCATGGTCCGCGAGGGACTGCGCGCCGTCGAGCAGGGCGCCAATCCGATGCGGGTGCGTCGCGGTATCGAGCGCGCGGTGACCGCGGTCGTCGGGTCATTGAACGACCAGGCCGTCCAGATCGGCGGCCGCAGCGACCTGGAACGGATCGCATCTCTGGCCGCAAGTGACGACGAGGTCATCGGCGACGTGATCGCAACGGCCGTCGAGCATGTCGGCAAGACCGGAGTGATCACCACCGAGGAGAGCGACACCCTCGGCCTCGCGGTCGACATCGTCGACGGCATCGAATTCGACCACGGCTACATCTCCGGCTACATGGTCACCAATCCCGACCGCATGGAAGCCGTCCTCGACAATCCCGTGGTCTTGTTGACCAACAAGAAGATCACGTCGGTGCAGGAGATCATGCCCGCGATCGAGGTGGCCAAGCGAGCCGATCGGCCTCTGCTCGTCCTCGCCGAGGACGTCGACGGCCCGGCGCTGCAGCTGCTCGTCGGTGGCAACATGCACAAGACGATGCAGTCGGTCGTGGTGCGCGCCCCCGGTTTCGGGCATCGACGGATCGCCGAACTCGAAGACCTCGCGGTCGCACTCGGTGGCCACGTGATCGCCAAGGACACCGGCATCGAGCTGTCCGAGGTGTCGATCGACCACCTCGGGACCTGCGATCGGGTGACGGTCACCGAAAACGAGACGACGATCGTCGGCGCCCACGGCGACCAGGCGGCCGTCGACGCCCGCGTCTCTCATCTGGAAGCGCAACTCCAGCGGGCCCGCATCGACGCGGATCGCGACGGTCTCGAACTCCGCATCGCGCGACTGACCGGACGCGTGGCCGTGATCAGGGTCGGTGGCGTGACGAGCGTCGAACTCAAGGAACGCATGCTTCGCGTCGAAGACGCGTTGGCGGCGACACGCGCAGCAGTCGAGGCGGGCATCGTCTCCGGCGGCGGTACCGCGCTGGCACAGGCGCATCGCGCTCTCGAACCGCTCGAGGCGACCGGCGACGACGCCGTCGGCATCGACGTCGTGCGACGGTCTCTTGCCGAACCGGTGCGCTGGATCGCCACCAACGCGGGCTACGACGGCGACGAGGTCGTGAAGGTCGTGACAGGGCTGCCCCTCGGGCACGGCTTCAACGCGCTCACCGGCGAGTACGCCGACATGTTCGACGAGGGCGTCATCGATCCGTGCAAGGTGACCCGCGCCGCGCTGGAGAGCGCGGCATCCATCGCCGCACTGTTGATCACCACCGAGACCGCGGTGGTCGAGGAGGTCATGGGCAATCCCGGCGCGATCCCCGCACCCGGATTCGGCGACCTGGCGGAAGGAATGGTACGGCCGTCCAATATCTACTGACCGAAAGGCTCTCCCCTGACCGGGAGACACCGAACCGTCGGTAGTCCCCGAACTGGGCCGGTCGCGATCTGAACAAACCGTTCACGGCGTTGATCGCGGCCGGCCCTTCCCTCGTCGCACACGTGCGTGCTCTGCCGCGAACTCATTCTCTCGGGACCATGTGTCGGCTACACTCGAAAGTGAGATATAGATCACAGAGGGGTACTTGCCACGTGATATCCCGGCCGCCAGCCCAGGCTCCGACATCACGACTCGTCGCTCGCGCCCGCGAGCGATTCTTGAGCGACGACGACGTCGATGTCGATGTCCGCGACGCGATCTTCACGTCGTGGCGGCGTTCCCGCGCGCTCAACGTCGATGCCGACCGACTCGAACTCCCCTTCGTCCGTGAGCCGAATCCCGAGACGCCGCTGATCGCCGCGGCTCGGCCGGTGATCGACCAACTCGCCAACGACCTCGTCGCCGAACCGATCAGCATCATCCTCACCTCGCCCGACGGCGTCGTACTCTCACGCGCGACGGCCAATCGCGGCCTGCAACGGATGCTCGACGACGTCAGCCTCGCTCCCGGATACAGCTACAGCGAAGAGCACGCGGGAACCAACGGAATCGGCACAGCTCTCGAGACCCGGCAACCGACGTTGGTGAGCGGCTCGGAACACTACGCAGGCTGTCTCGGCAGACTCTCCTGCGCCGGAGTTCCCATCCTCAACCCCATCTCCGGAGCCATCGTCGGCGCGCTCGACCTCACCTGCCTGACCGAGCAGGAACACCCGTCGACGCTGCTCCTCTCACTGGCGAAGTCGGCGACATCGCAGATCGTGCAGCGCATGGTCTCGCAGGCCAGCGAGCGCGAATCCCGACTTCTCAACGCCTATCTCGCGACGTGTCGTCGAGCTCCGCAGGCGATGGTGATCGGGCTGTCCGGCGACGTCGTGTTGATGAACCGCCGACTGCGCCACAGCATGAACCCTTCCGACCAGACTGCACTCCTCGAACTGGCCGTCGACCATTCCGTCGACGGCCATTCGCTCGACGCCGCTGTTCCCCGCGTCAGCGCGTTGCCCAGCGGGATAGTCGCACGGTTGTCACCTGTCGACGAACACTGCGACTCCGACATCGCCGTCTTCCGAGTTCACCTCGTGGACAGCAGCCCCACCCGACACACACGCGTGACCCGGCCATCCACCACTGCCCTTCCACGACTCGTCGGCCGCAGTTCATCGTGGCGTCAGTGCTGCGACAACGTCGCCGGGCACGTGCGGGCCGGACGCTGGATTGCGGTCTCGGGCGAATCGGGTACCGGTCGGACCGCAGTCCTCCGGGCCGCGGCCGAACAGTTCCTACCCGGCACGACACGCGTGTTCAACGCCGACGACTTCGAGTCGCCGGAGACGTTCGATGCACTCGAAGCCGAACTCTCGGGCGACGGCTTCGGGGTCATCATTCGCGGTCTCGACCAACTCGACGACGACACCGTGAACGCGATCTCCGATCTGCTTCCGGGTCGCGAGCACGCGGGCTGGCTCGCGGTGACAACATTGCCCGACGCCGGCAACGCGGCGTCGGTCCTGCTGCCCTTCTTCGGGCACACGGTCGAACTCCCTCCGCTGCGGCATCGCATCGAAGACCTCCACGATCTGGTGCCGACACTGCTCAAACAACTGACCCGTGGACGGGAGTTGACCGTCGCTCCGGACGCGATGAACCAGCTCAGCAAGTACTCGTGGCCAGGGAACGTCGCGGAGCTACGACAGATCCTGCGCGAGGTGGTCACTCATCAGCGCACCGGAACCATCGAAGCGGCGCAACTGCCGCCGCGCTGCCGCTCGACCAGCAGGCACACTCTGACCCGGATCGAGTCGCTCGAACGCGACGCGATCGTGCGCAGCCTCGAGGAGAACAACCACAGCAAAGCCGCAGCCGCCGCGGCCCTCGGCATCTCGCGAGCGACCATCTACCGCAAGATCCGCGAGTTCGGGATCAACACCTGACCCCGGTGCGATCAGTGCCAGTCGCTGACCGCGACGTCGCGCGGTGCGGGTGTGCCCTTGCCGGACTCGATCATCGCCTTGAGGCTCAACAGGAAGACCGCCCACTTGGTGCTGCAGTGATTCATGAACGGCACCTGCTCGCGCCAGCCGTCGTGACTGAACATCACGATGGCGTAGTCGCCCTCCTGGCGAAGCGACCACGTGATGGTCGTGCCAACCCACTCGTCCGGCCCCTCGACGACCCGCCATCGCACCGACTCCGACGGAACGGTCTCGAGTACCTCCATGTCGAATCCGCCGACCGGCGGGAAGCGGAACTCGAGGCGCCCGCCGGCCGTGCCGTCACCGCTCACGTCTTCTGTCCACCAGCCCGCAAGACCGTCGATGGTGGTCAGTGCGTCGTAGACGTCTGTGGTGGTGGCGCCTTCGACGCCGATCCTGTGCAGGATGCTGCTCATCATGTACTCCCTTGATCCTTATGTTCTGAACGGTTCTGTTCTGGACGGTTCTGTGGTGAACGTTGGTGTTCTGTCTTGCTGCGGTTGCGGGCCTGCTGCAACGCCTCGGCGATGCCCTTGATGCGATGCAGCCGGGCATCCCATGCCGCGCCGACGGATTCGAGCTGTGCAGCAGCTTTCGCGAGCTGAGCCCTGTTGACGTCGTAACGTCGCTCGCGTCCCGCAGACGTCGCGTGCACGAGTCCTGCTCGGTCGAGTACGCCGAGATGCTTCGCCACTCCCTGCCTGCTGACCGGAAGCTGTTCGCTCAACGACGTCGCTGTCCCACCGTCGCCTGCGAGAAGAAGGTCGACGATGCGGCGCCGCGTCGGATCTCCGATGGCCGACCACAGCGCGTCGTCGACGTCGCCCGTCGACGCTTGGCCATGCGTCACGATGCTGCTTCCATTCCGGCAACGTAGGTCACCAGTCGGGGCAGGAAGTAGTTCCAGCCGTCGATGTGTTCGCGGAACTGCCGCTCGAGTTCTGCTTCCTCCCAACCTCTTTCACGGAATCCCGTCTCGGTCATCGTCAGCGTCGTACCGCTACCCGACGCGGTGAGGGCGAAGGTGACGAGCAACGAGTTACCCGCGGCCGGGTCCTCGCCCGGCGAGTGAGTCCACCGGAACGAGAACGTGCGCGGCGGATTCGATTCGACGACGCTGAACTGCTGGACGATCTCGTCGCCCTCGGCGGTACGGAACACCAACTCGCCGGGCGATCCCGGCTCGAGTCGGTATCGCGCCTCATCGGGCCACCACTGTTCGACGTACTCGGGCGAACTCACCACGTCGAACACGATGTCGGGTTCCGCGTCGATGTAGAGCTCACGCACGAGGGTCCCCACCTCTGCGTCGGTCAGCTTGTCCATGTCGCCTCCTGCAACCTCTGGTTGCGTATCAATCTACGACCCCTTGACGCAATGCGCAACCATTAGTTGCATTGGATTCGCTCTACCAATCGGAACGTGACGGTTCGAGAGTCCGCGGAACCAGATCGAGATGCGCAGCCGCAGCCGTCTCACTGCGGCGAGACCGTTCGAACGACTACCGTCAAAGAGGTGGACATCGTCGATCAGCGCGTACCCCTGTGCGTCGCTGCGCATCAGCTCGCGGCCGCGGGCACGTCGCTGAGCACCGGCGGCAACCTCTCTGTCCGCGTCGGCGATCGCGTGCTCGTGACGCCGTCGGGTGCACGCCTCGGCGCCGTCCAACCGGACCAGCTGGTCGTCGTCAACATGGACGGTTCGGTGATCGAGGAAACCCGCTACCGGCCGACGGCAGAACTCCGATTCCACCTCGACCTCTACCGGTCGACCTCCGCGTCGGCAATCGCCCACGCCCACCCGCTCGCGTCGGTCGCGGTGTCGACGATCACCGAGCTCCTCCCACCGATCCACTACGACGCCGCGATGGTCGGCGGCTCGATACGAGTCGCCCCCTATGCGGTCTTCGGGAGCCCCGAGCTGAGCGAAGGCGTGGTGGCGGCACTGTTCGAGCGCACCGCAGCCCTCATGCGCAACCACGGTTCGGTCGCCATCGGCGGCAACATCGAGACCGCGTGTGAGCACCTCGGCGTCGTCGAATGGCTCAGCGAGGTGTATCTGAAAGCCGTCAGCGCCGGGGCGCCCGCAATACTGAGCGACGACCAGCTCACCGAGGTCGTCGCCACCGCCGCCCGCCGGGCCTACCAGCCCTACCCCGGTCGCGACCGCTGAGAACGCGGCACAACCCTGCATCGACTGAAGCGATGTAATACCCAGGATATCTCTGCTGTACAGATGCAGGCGGTCCGATGATCATTGAGTCAACGACAACGCATGCAACAGCGGAGGTACGAGATGGTGGAGTTGGCTACGCCGGGGACGCAGACACCCGCGGGTACCGCGGCCACACAGGTCGAGGTGCTCGTCGTGGGCGCGGGCCAGGCAGGTATCGCGATGAGTGAGCATCTCACCGCACAGGGAATCAACCACCTCGTACTCGAGCGTGATCGCGTCGCCGAACGCTGGCGCACGTGGCGGTGGGATTCGTTGGTCGCCAACGGTCCCGCATGGCACGACCGCTTCCCCGGACTGGAGTTCGACGTCGACGCCGACGCGTTCGCGACCAAGGATCAGGTCGCCGACTACCTCGGCTCCTACGCCCAGCGCATCAACGCACCCATCCGCACCGGCGTGGAGGTGACATCGGTCCGTAAGAAGCAGGGCGAGAACGGCTTTCGCGTCGAGACCTCGGATGGTGTGATCGACGCCGACTTCGTCGTCGCCGCGACCGGCGCCTTTCAGACCCCGGTCATCCCCGCCGTCGTGCCGCGCGACGCGCCCTTCCATCAGATCCACTCCAGCGACTATCACAACCCGCAGCAGCTCCCCGACGGTGGCGTTCTCGTCGTCGGCGCGGGATCGTCGGGCGTGCAGATCGCTGCAGAGCTACGCGCGTCAGGCCGCGAGACGTACCTCGCCGTCGGACCGCATGATCGCCCGCCGCGTAGTTACCGCGGACGCGACTTCTGTTGGTGGCTGGGTGTTCTCGGCAAGTGGGACGCGGCGGCACCTCCCGCGGGCGCCGAGCACGTGACCATCGCCGTCAGCGGCGCGGGCGGTGGGCACACCGTCGACTTCCGGCAGCTCGCCGCGGATGGGATCACTCTTCTCGGACGCGCGCAGGCATTCGACGCAGGCACCATGACCTTCGCCTCCGACCTGCGCACCAACATCGAGAACGGCGACGCAACCTATCTCGCCATGCTGCGAGAGGCCGACGACTACATCGAGCGCAACGGCCTCGACCTCCCCGCGGAGCCACAGGCGCACATCCTGGGACCACTCCCCGACTGCGTCACCGACCCGATCGCGCAGCTCGACCTCGCAGCCGCCGGGATCACGTCCATCGTGTGGGCAACCGGTTTCGCCTACGACTACGGCTGGCTGGAGGTCGACGCCTTCGACGAGAAGGGCCGCCCGGCGCACCAGCGGGGCGTGTCGGGCGAACCGGGAATCTACTTCCTCGGGCTGCCCTGGCTCTCACGTCGCGGGTCGAGCTTCATCTGGGGCGTATGGCACGACGCGAAGTACCTGGCCGACCAGATCGCGATCCAGCGCGGCTACCGGGCCTACCGACCCGACCAGGTCGACGACACCACACCGGCGGACTCCGATGTGCTTGCCGCGCAGGCTGTTTCCTGAACTCGCCGTAATCTGCCAACCAGCAAACCCCGCCCACTTCATTACTCCACCAGCCGCAGCACGAGGAGCCACCCATGAGCGCAGCCGTCAGCCCTGACGTCACCCACACCCGGATCCGTCCCTTCAACACCCGCGAGACCTACCCGGAACAGAACCTCGACAACGACCTCTGCCAGGCCGTCGTCGCGGGCGGCGTCGTGTACCTGCGCGGCCAGATCGGCCAGGATCTCGACACTCGCGAATCGGTGGGCATCGGCGACGTCGAGGTGCAGGCGGAGAAGGCGATGAGCAACATCGCGATGCTGCTCGACGAGGCGGGCAGCTCGCTGCGCGACATCGTCAAGGTGACCGTATACCTCACCGACATCCGTTACCGCGAGACCGTCTACCGGGTGATGGGCCGCTGGCTCAAGGGCGTGTATCCGGTGTCGACCGGACTGGTGGTCGACGCACTCGCACGGCCGGAATGGCTCGTCGAGATCGACGCGACCGCAGTTCTCAGCGAGCAGAGCGGAGCAGCACGATGACGATGTCGCTCGTCGCGCGCGACCCCGCGAGTGGCGCGTTCGGCATCATCGTCTGCTCGTCGAGTCCCGCGGTGGCAGCGCGCTGCGCACACCCGAGGGCAGGCGTCGGAGTGGTCGCGTCGCAGAACGTGACCAACCCTGCGCTCGGGCCCGCGGTACTCGACCGGCTTTCCGACGGCCTAGACGCCGAGAAAGCGCTCAGCGCAGCGCTTTCCGCGGAGCAACACCCCGAGTACCGCCAGGTGAGCGTCGTCGACGCACACGGGCACACCGCGCTGCATTCCGGCGCTCGCAGCCTGGGTACCTACGGCGGCGTCGAGGGCGATCAGGCGGTGGCCGCGGGAAATATGCTTGCGGATCTGTCTGTGCTCGAGTCGCTGCTGAACGGCTATGCCGACAGTGCCGCCGACACATTCGAGCAACGACTGCTCGACGGGCTACACAGCGCACTCGACGCCGGCGGCGAAGAAGGACCGGTGCACTCTGCAGGCCTCCTGGTCGTCGAGGACGTGCCGTGGCCGGTGACCGATCTGCGCGTTGACTTCGCCGACGATCCGCTCGGCGACCTCGCTTCGCTCTGGCAGATCTGGCAACCGCAGAAGAACGACTACCGTGTCCGCGGCGTCGACCCGACGCGTGCGCCCTCCTACGGAGTTCCGGGAGACCTGTGACCACCATCGACGCCACCCCCGATCGATTCGACGCCGAACTCGGCAGCCGTATCGCGTCGGCGCACCCGAGTCTGATCGCGCTCTCGCACGACTTGTACGACAATCCCGAGACCGCTTGGGAGGAAACCTATTCGGCAGCTCGGGTCGCCGGTTCCCTCTCCGACGGCGGCTTCACCGTCGTCGAACAGTTCTGCGACCTCCCGACCGCGTTCACCGCGACGCTCGGCAGCGGCGACCTCCACGTCGCGCTCTGCGCCGAATACGACGCACTGCCGGGACTCGGACACGCCTGCGGGCACAACCTCATCTCGGCGATCACCGTCGGCGCGGCGCTCGCACTGGCACCGATCGTCGACGATCTCGGTCTGACACTGACGGTCATCGGCACTCCCGCTGAAGAGGGCGGTGGCGGCAAGATCGAACTGCTCGAACGGGGCGGATTCGACGCTCAGCATGCCGCCGCGATGGTTCATCCCGGACCGGCTGACGTGGCACGCGCGCGGCCATTCGCCGTGTCGCACAGCCACATCGACTACCACGGCAAGTCGGCGCACGCTGCCGCATACCCCGAACGTGGCGTCAATGCCGCGGATGCGTTCACCATCGCTCAGGTGGCCATCGGCCTGCTGCGCCAACAGCTTCCGGCGTCGGTGCGCGTGCACGGCATGATGACACGCGGCGGCGAGGCACCCAACTCCATCGCCGAGCACACCGAGGGACGCTGGTATGTCCGCGCCGAAACACTTGCCGAACTCGCCGAGGTCGAACCGCGTGTCATGCGATGTTTCGAGGCGGGCGCACTCGCCAGTGGCGCGACGCTCACGGTGACCCCGGAGTCGAAGCCCTACGCCGAGTTCCGCACGGACGACGAACTTCTCGGCCGCTACGAACGACGCGCACTCGCGGCGGGACGCCGTTTCGGCTCCGGACCCGACGCGACCATGGCGCGTGCGTCGACCGATATGGGCAACGTCTCGCAGGTACTGCCGGCGATTCACCCCTACATCGGCATCGACTCTCTGCCCGCGGTCAACCATCAGCCCGAATTTGCTGCTGCCACACTCACATCGGCAGCAGAGACGGCGATCGCTCAGGGCGCGCTCGCGCTGGCCGGGACCGTCGTCGACGCAGCCGTGCTCGATACGATCCGCGACAGGCTCCTGGCCAACGGCACTCGCACGACACACACAGGGGCAACAGGTGACCACTGACGCCGCGGGTGCGATTCGCATCGAACACGACCTCCTCGGCAATCACGCGGTACCCGCCGACGCCTACTACGGGGTGCACACCGCACGGGCGATGGAGAACTTCCCGATCTCCGCAGTTCCGATCTCCACGCATCCCGACCTCATCGTGGCCCTGGCGGCGGTGAAACAGGCTGCCGCAGAATCCAATCGCGAGCTCGGACTGCTCGATCCCACGATCGCCGACGCGATCATCGCGGCATGCACCGAGATCCGCTCCGGGTCGCTTCACGAGCAGTTCGTCGTCGACCAGATCCAGGGCGGCGCGGGGACGTCGACCAACATGAACGCCAACGAGGTGATCGCGAACAGGGCGCTCGAACTGCTCGGGCACCGACGCGGCGACTATCACGTGCTGCACCCGCTCGAACACGTCAACCTCGGACAGAGCACCAACGACGTCTACCCCACTGCCGTGAAGGTGGCGCTCGGAATCACCGCCCGTGGGCTCTCGGACGCCCTGCGCACACTGGCGGCCGAATGTGCCGACAAGGCAGTCGAATTCGGCGACATGCTCAAACTCGGACGTACGCAACTGCAAGATGCCGTGCCGATGACGCTTGGGCAGGAGTTCGGCGCGTTCGCGGTCACCATCGGCGAGGATGCCGACAGGATGGACGAGGCGATCTCGCTCATCGCCGAGATCAATCTCGGCGGCACCGCGATCGGCACCGGACTCAATGCCCACCCGTCCTATGCCGCGCAGGCATGCGAACGCCTGCGACAGCTCACCGGTCTGCCGCTGACCACCGCGGGAGATCTGGTCGAAGCGACGTCGGACGTCGGCTCCTTCGTGCAACTCTCCGGTGTCACCAAACGTGCCGCGGTGAAGCTGTCGAAAATCTGTAATGATCTGCGCCTGTTGTCTTCTGGTCCCCGCGCGGGCTTCGGCGAGATCGTACTTCCCGCTGTACAGGCCGGATCGAGCATCATGCCGGGCAAGGTCAACCCGGTCATCCCCGAGGTCGTGAACCAGGTGGCCTTCGAGGTGATCGGCAACGACCTCACGGTGACCCTCGCCGCCGAAGCAGGTCAGTTGCAGCTCAACGCTTTCGAGCCGATCATCGCGCGGGCACTCCTCTCGTCACTGACCCATCTGCGGGCCGCGGTGCACGTACTCGGCGAACGCTGCATCCGAGGCATCACCGCTGAAGAGGAACGCATGCGCGCCGCGGTGTTCGGCTCCGCCAGTATCGCCACCGCGCTCAATCCCGTCCTCGGCTACGAGGCGACCACCGCGTTGGTCGCGGAGGCGGTGGCAACGGGAGCGTCGATTCCCGACCTTGTCCGACGCTCCGCACTGCTCGAAGACGTCGCCCTCGACACCGCACTTCACCCCGACAACCTTTGTCGGCCACACGATTCGGCGCGTCGAGCCGTCAGCGGGGTCAGCGGGAACTCTCGTCGACCACGAGATCCGGACACCGCAACGCGGCCTGCAGATACTGCATAACAGCGCCGCGAGCAGAAGCCGCGTCGAGTGCCCTGGTGCGCCCGACAAGGTGAATGCCACACCCGTCCTCGAGCGCCACCGCGCCCCTGGCGACGCTTTCGCTGTCGACGTCGGCGAAGACACCCGCCGCGATACCCCCATCGATCGCCTCGCGGTAGAGCGAGGTCTCGAGGTCGAAGAGCGTCGACATCAGTTCAGCATGTGCGGGTGAGCGCGCACTGTAGAGATGTAACTCGTACAGCGCAGGTGACATCGGATCGTCCGGATCACAGATTCCGAGTTCGACGAGCCCTGCCAGGGCCTTTACCGGATCGTCGACGTCGGTGGCGGCGGTGCGTCGGCCCTCATAGAACCGCGTGACCGCAGCCTCGTGCACAGCAAGCAACAGCTCGTCGATCCCGGGGAAGTAGTAGGTTATCGACCCTGGCGACAGACCCGCCGCGTCGGCGACGTCCTTGATACGCAGTCCCATCAGTCCGCGCGCGGCGATCGCACTCGTAGCGGCGCCGACGATCTCTGCGCGACGCGCGTGCTGATTGCGTGGACGTGCCATACGTCCCGATATTGCCGCCCTGCACCACGTCGGGGCAACTCCGCTGATTACATCGGTTCTCCCGATGAACCAATTCGGAAGTTCGCACCGTGAGATGTCCGCAACAGGGCTGCCCGACGGGACAAACCGCGATACCGTCATTTCATTCTTTGCGATTGACCTCAAAGAATGACACGAGTCGCCGCCACTGCCCGACGCCGACTCCACAGCCCACAACTGACCACTGCGCCAAGCATTTTCACGCCGCAGCACCTCTCGACGGAGATCCACATGCGCGACCATCGCTACGACATCCTCTTCGAACCTGTCCGGATCGGACCGGTCACCGCCCGCAACCGGTTCTTCCAGGTGCCGCATTGCAACGGCATGGGGTACCGCGATCCGTCCGGCGAGGCAGCGATGCGTCGGACGAAAGCCGAGGGCGGGTGGGCCGTGGTCTGCACCGAGCAGGTCGAGATCCATCCCACCTCGGATATCGGACCGTTCATCGAGCTCCGCCTCTGGGACGACCAGGACATGCCCGCGATCGCGCGTATCGCCGAGCAGATTCACGAGGGCGGTGCGCTCGCGGGAATCGAGCTGGCGCACAACGGACTCAACAGCCCCAATCTGATCAGCCGCGAAACTCCGTTGGCACCACAGCATCTGCCCGTCGTCTCGTGGAATCTCGATCCGGTGCAGGCCCGTGCGATGACGAAGGCCGACATCGTCGATCTGCGCAAATGGCATGCGGATTCGGTCCATCGGTCACTGAAGGCCGGCTACGACATCGTCTACGTCTACGCGGGACACGCGATCGGCGGTCTGCACCATTTCTTGTCTCGTCGATACAACAATCGCACCGACGAGTACGGCGGCAGCCTCGAGAACCGTGTACGCCTGATCCGCGAGATCCTCGAGGACACCCGCGAGATCGCCGACGGCAAAGCCGCTGTCGCGTGCCGCATCTCGGTCGACGAACTGCTCGGTGACGACGGCATCACCCGCAGCGAGATGGAAGACGTCTTCGGCCTGATCGGCGAGCATCCCGACCTCTGGGACCTCGTGCTGGGAAGCTGGGAGGACGACTCGGTCACCTCGCGCTTCGGCCCCGAGGCCGAGCAAGAGCCCTACGTCACCGGACTCAAGCAACTCACCACCAAGCCCGTCGTCGGAGTGGGCCGCTTCACCTCTCCCGACACCATGGTGCGCCACGTGAAGTCGGGCATCCTGGACCTCATCGGCGCCGCTCGACCGTCGATCGCGGATCCCTTCATGCCCAACAAGATCGAACGCGGCGATCTCGCGGACATCCGCGAGTGCATCGGTTGCAACATCTGCGTGTCCGGCGACTTCACCATGTCGCCGATCCGGTGTACGCAAAACCCCACAATGGGTGAGGAATTCCGACGCGGCTGGCATCCGGAGCGCATCTCGGTGAAGGGCTCCGACTCCTCGGTGCTCGTCGTCGGTGCGGGACCGGCGGGCCTCGAAGCCGCACGCGCACTGGGTAATCGCGGGTATCCCGTGACGCTCACCGAGGCGAGCCGGGTGCTCGGTGGCCGTGTGGCCCGCGAGTCGAAGCTTCCCGGACTGTCGGCATGGATTCGCGTCATCGACTATCGGCTGCAGCAACTCGACCGCCTCGACAACGTCGAGGTCTATCGCGAATCGCCGATGAGCACCGACGACATCCTCGAGTACGGCTTCGACCACGTCGTGATCGCGACCGGGGCGTCGTGGCGTAACGACGGCGTGGGCCGCTGGCACACGCATCCCATCGAGATCGATACCAGCACAGTGGTCTTCACTCCGGACGACATCATGGCCGGGGCGCGGCCTGCCGGCAAGCGCGTCGTGCTGTTCGACGACGACCACTACTACCTCGGCGCTGTCATCGCGGAGATGCTGGCCAAGGAGGGCTTCGCGGTCACGCTCGTCACCCCTGTCCCCCAGGTGTCGCAGTGGACCACCAACACCATGGAGGCTCACCGTATCCGCGCGCGGATCATGGAGGCCGGCGTGGACGTGTGCACCGATACGGCGGTGACCGCTGTCGACGCGTCCGGCGTGCAGACCGCGTGCCGATTCACCGGTCGGACAGGGCATCTCGATGCCGACGCCGTCGTCATGGTGACCGCGCGTCTCCCCCACGACGAGCTCTACACCCAACTGCACGAGCGCGGCGACGACTGGGCCGCGGCCGGAGTTCGCAGCGTCACCGGTGTCGGCGACGCCTGGGCGCCGTCGACCATCGCCGCGGCAGTCTGGTCGGGACACCGGTTCGCCGAGGAACTCGACGTGCCGCGCAACGACGATCCGGTGCCGTTCCGCCGTGAGGTCACCCAGTTGTCGATCGAGCCGGTGTTCAACACGCCGGTCTCGGTGTCCTGACGGACCCACCGACCACAGGAGTGGTGATGTACGCAGATCACATTTTCACCAACGCCGCAGTGTGGCAACCACTCGGTATGCCACCGGCGACCACGGTCACGGTGTCCGACGGCACCATCGTCGCGATCGGCTCCGACGTCGACCGTGACCTCGTCTCGGCGTCGACCGTCATCCACGACTTCGCGGGGGCGAGCCTGCTCCCGGGGTTCATCGACGCGCACGTGCATCCGGTGGCAGGCGGACTCGCAGCGCTGCGCTGCGATCTCTCTGAGCTCGCACATGATCGGCGCGGTTACCTCGAGGCCATCGCGGCCTACGTCGACTCGCACCCCGACGCCCCGGTCATCACCGGAAGTGGCTGGTATGGCGACGCATTTCCCGGCGGTCTGCCCACGCGTGCCGATCTCGACGAGGTGGTCGCGGACCGACCGGCGGTGCTCTCCAGCCACGACGGACACGGCGTCTGGGTCAACAGTGCCGCACTCGCCGACGCCGGAATCGACCGGCACACCCCGGACCCGACGGGTGGACGTATCGACCGCGACGCCGCGGGCGAACCCACCGGCGTCCTGTTCGAGCGGGCGGCCGACAGCGTCCAGGCACTCGCGCCCGAGATCGACGACGACGTGCTGCGCGAGGCATTGTTGACAGCTCAGCGTCGACTGCACTCCGTCGGCGTCACCGGCTGGCAGGACGCGGGCGTCGACATCCCGGCATTCGGCCTCTCCGACACACTCGCGACGTACCTCGCCGCGGACGAGGCCGGCGAGTTGACCGCACGCGTGTGCGGCGCATTGTGGTGGGCGGCCGAGCAGGGGCTCTCGCAGATCGACGCAGTCCGCGAACGCCGGGCACTCTCGCGACACGGCGGCCGGTTTCACGTCGACACCGTCAAGGTGATGCAGGACGGGATCTGCGAAAACTGCACTGCCGCAATGCTTGCGCCCTACTCCGGCCTGCCGACCGGGGCCGACCCCACCGGGCTCTCCTTCATCGACCCGGCAGAACTGAACGAGGTCTGCGCACTGCTAGCGCGCGACGAGTTCCACATCCACATGCACGCCGTCGGCGACCGCGCGGTCCGCGAATGCCTCGATGCGCTCGGGGCCGCACGCGCCGCCAATCCGGAGTTCGACGCCGCACACCAGATCGCGCATCTGGATGTGGTTGACCCGCAGGATATTCCACGCTTCGCAGCGCTCGGCGTGATGGCGAACATCCAGGCACTGTGGGCTCGCCGCGACATCGAGATCGTCGAACGCAAGCTCCCGCTACTGGGCGCCGACCGCGAGCGATGGCACTTCCCCTTCGGTTCGATCAGCGCGGCCGGTGGGACGCTGGCGATGGGCAGCGACTGGCCGGTCACCGATCCCAATCCGCTGTGGGCAATCCACACCGCGGTGAATCGAACCGGTTCTGACGCCGATCCGCATGCAATCGGCACCGACGCCCGCACCGTGCCGCTCGTCGCCGAGGAGGCGCTCACTCTGCGGACCGCCGTCGATGCCTACACGATCGGCGCGGCGCGCGCCGCCCACTGCGCTCAACACGCCGGTTCGATCGAGATCGGCAAGGACGCCGACCTCGTCGCACTCTCCGGTGACATCTCGACAGCGCAGGACATCGGTTGCCTCACTGCACAACTGACGATGGTCGGGGGAAATGTTGTCGGGGGTAGCGCGCTCGGCGAGAACATCGGTGGCCGGGCATGCGCTCACTGAGCGGAGGTGTCGCCGAACAGGTCTCGGCACAGTTCGGCGACGACTGCCGCACGCCGGGTCGGTCGCGCGGCGATCGCATTGAGCAGGACCATCGTGAGTGCGGGCGTCTCGTCGGCGATGGGTATCGCTGCGACCGGATGTCCGTCGAGCGCCATCGGCACGGCGGACTGCAGGTTGAGCACCGTGTATGCCAGGCCACGTCCGACCAGCGCGCGACAGGTCTCGACGGTCGTCGAGCGGTAGCGCACAACGGGTTCGACGCCGGCGTCGGCGAAGACCTGCCGGAAGTAGTCACGGCTGTGTGGCAGGTCGAGCAGCGCCATGGGTTCGTCGGCCAGGTCGGCGAGTCGGACCTTCCGCCGTTTGGCGAGTCGGTGCGAGCCCGCGACCAGAGCGTAGGGCGGAACACGACGTAGCGGCCACCGTTTGAGTCGCGGGTCGTCGACGAGGTCGTATCCGATACCCATCTCGAATGTTCCGTTCGCGACACCCTCGGCCAGGTCGGCCATGTCGACCTCGGTGGTCACCAACTCCAGGTTCGGCAGCTTCTCGGCTGCGACGGACAACAACTCAGGAAGGAGGTAGGGCGCCATGACCTCGAAGCAACCGATCGTCAGGGTTCCGGTCAGCGAGCCGCCCAATCCGTGTGCGGCAGAACGAAGATCGGCTGCGGATGCCAACAACTGGCGGCTCGCCACGAGCAATTGTCGACCTGCGGGAGTCAACGTGATGCCCTTGGCGTGATGACGGACAAGAAGCTGAATCCCCAGTGCGCCTTCGAGATCGGTCAGCGCCGTCGACATCGCCGACTGCGATAGGTGCACCGCCGACGCCGCGCGGGTGATACTCCCCGCCTCGGCCACGGCGACGAAATACTCCAACTGACGCAACGTGTAATCAGCCACGACGACCTCACAGACGATCCGGCGCGGCATCGGCTCGATCAATGCCGATGCACGAGAACCCCGACTCTACAGAACCTCGCCTCATCCCGACGGCTATCTGACGCCGCGCGAAGAATCCACTTCCATCCAGGAGTACCTCCATGACACTCTCGCATTCCGACCCGGGACGGACACCCGCCGCCCAGGCACCTTCCACACCGGCTCATCCCACACAGGCGCATCCCGGGCAGATTCACCCCGACCTCGGACAAGGCGGGCCGAACCTCCGACACTCGTTGCGTCGCTTCGATGTTCCGATCATGATCCTGTCGGCACTGATCAGCCTCGACATGGTGGGCGAGATCTCGTCTTTCGGCGGAGAGACCTTCACATGGCTCGTCGTGTTGGCGCTGCTGTGGATGGTGCCGTACGGCCTCGTCACCTCGGAGCTGGGTAGCGCATTTCCCGACGAGGGCGGACTGTTCGAGTGGGTCAAGCGCGCCTTCGGCCGTCTACCCGCGTCCATCGCCACGGTCATGTACTGGTCGATCAACCCGTTGTGGATCGGCGGGTCGCTCGCCTTCATCAGCACTGAAGCATGGAGCACGTTCATCCATCCGATCGGTTCGGGCACCGCGGGCGACTTTCTCTTCAAGACGCTCTTCGTCGTGGCAGCCGTCGCAGTGACGCTGCTGTCGATGCGCCGGGCGAGGGCAGTGCTGCAACTCGGGACCTACCTCAAGCTGATCCTGGCCGCCGTGTTCCTCGTGACGACCGTCATCTACGGAATTCAGCACGGGTTCAACGGAATCGGCTCGGTCACCTGGTCGCCGACGCTCGGCGGCTTCCTCGGGCTCGTACCGCTGCTCCTGTTCTCCCTCGTCGGTTTCGAGGTTCCCAGTCAGGCAGGCGGCGAGATGCAGAATCCGCAGCGCGACGTGCCCCGCGGTATCGCGATGAGTGGATGCATCGGCTTGATGGTCTACGCGCTGCCGGTACTGGCCCTGCTGCTGGTGTTGCCGAGCGACAAGATCACCGGCATCGGCGGTTTCATGGCTGCACTCGACACCGTCTTCGGTGTCTACGGGTCAGCGGCGTCGATCCTCGTGAAGGTTGCGGTGATCGCGTTCATCATCGCGCTCGGAATCACCGGCGCCACCTGGGCGATGGCCGCGAACCGCGCGTTGGCGGTGGCCGCCGGCGACGGCGGATTCTTCCCCTACTTCGCGAAGTTCGACGCCAAGACGGGTTCGCCGATTCGGGTCGGCATCTTCACCGGAGTGATCGCCCTGGCGTTCATGATCGTCGGCGTCGTCTTCTCCGGCGGTGACAGCGCAGCCACGTTCACGGTGGTGCTCACCATCACCATCTCGACGTCGCTGATCGCCTACCTCTTCGTCTTTCCCGCGGCATTCCGCCTGCGCATCAACCATCCGAACACGCCGCGGCCCTACGCCGTCCCCGGCGGAACCATCGGCATGGGCATCGCGGCGGGACTCGCGACATTCTGGGCGGCACTCGGGGTCTGGGTCGCGGTGTTCCCTGGCACCCTGGAGAGCCTGTTCGGCCTCGACTACGCGTTCCTCGACACCTGGAAGGTCTCACGCGTCCGCTTCGAGGCGTTCACACTCGGGACTCTGGCCGTGCTCACACTGATCGCCACCGCCGGATACCTCGTCGCACGAAGGTCGCGACGCACCAACCCGATCACTGTTGAGCAGCGATGATCTCTGCGGCGCGTTCGGCAACGCTCATGATGGTGCCGACAGGATTGACCGAGGTGAGCGTGGGAAAGACGGAGGCATCGACGACGCGCAGACCGCTGACCCCACGGACTCGCAGCGATGGGTCCAGCACGGCCATCGGGTCGTCGTCCGACCCCATCCTGCAGGTTCCGGATACGTGGTAGACCGTCTGATGCGTGGCCCGCAGTGCCGACGACAGTTCGTCGTCGGACTGCAGGGCCTCGCCCGGGAACACTTCGCGCACAACCCACTTCGACATCGGTGCGGTTGCCGCGATACGTCGTGCGGCACGAATGCCCGCCACGAGCGTCGCCTCGTCCACACCGTCGGGGTCGGTGAAGTACCGGTAGTCGATCGACGGTGGAGTCGACGGATCGTCGTCGACGATCTGGACCCGACCGCGGCTGCGCGGTTTGGCCACGTTCGGCGCGATCGAGATGATCCGGTCAGGCATGTCGACGCCGTAGCTGACGGCATGATCTGCGACGGCCTCGACCGGGAAATGCATGAGCACGTCGGGACGGGCGGGGCTCGATTCGTCGACGCGCAGCGCAGCGCCCGCATCCCACCCCGTGGCGCACGTCGACGGCACGTCGCGATCGGTCTCCCACACGATGAGACCTTCGGCGTGATCCATGAGGTTCTCACCGACGCCGGGTGCGACGACGCGCACCGGCACTCCCGCCCGGGTGAGCACGTCGCTCGGACCGATTCCTGAGCGCTGCAGCAGTGCGGGTGAAGCGATCGCACCCGCGCAGACAATGACTTCACGCGAGGCGAGGTGATCGTTCTCGCTACCGTCTCGCGCGATGGTCCGCACTCCGACGGCGCGGTCGCCGTCGAAGATGATCGAACTGGCCAGTTCATGGTGCAGCACAGTCAGATTGGATCGCTCGGCGAGTACGGGGTGCAAATAGTGCACCGAGGTCGACGATCGCAGGTTGGATTCGGGGGTGTAGCCGATGTCGAAGAATCCGGCACCCTCCCCCGTGTTCGCGAAGTCGGCGTCGTGGTTCCAGCCGGCTCGAGCCGGCAGGTCAAGAGCGCAGCGCGCAGCGTCGACGACGTCGGCGACGTACGGATTGCGGTCGGCTTCTGCAACGGGCGCGATGGGCGTGACGAGCTTGTCGAAGCAACGGCCGAGCGTATCCGCATCCCACCCGTCGGCACCCAGCGCGACCCACTCGTCGATGTCTGCGCGCAGCGGCCGCCACGTGATCATCGTGTTTGCCGTCGCGCAACCTCCGAGGATGTGCATGCGCGCCTGACGAATTCCGGAATTGCCGCGCTCCTGCGGCACGCTGCGGTAGTCCTGGTCGTACTCGCTCTCGAGCATCTCCGCCCACCGTCGAATCGAGCGGGCGCGGGGCTCGTGCTCGTCACTCGGGCCGGCCTCGAGGACCGTGACCGTCACCGCGGGGTCCTCGCTGAGTCGAGCCGCCACGATGCAGCCGGCCGTGCCGCCTCCTACGACGAGATAGTCAGTGACACTGGGTATATCAGGGGCACTGGGCATATCAGGGGCACTGGGCTTGTCAGGAGAACCGAGGTTGTCAGGATGGCTCATGCCGCCGGCTCTGACGCCAGGTTCGAGCTCGCCAACGCCTCGCTCTTACGTGTGGTCATCAGCACGTAGTAGAGGGGGCAGATGACAGCGAGCCCGACAATCCACGAGATATCGACGCCGCCAATCTCTTTCGCCAGCGGACCGGTCCACAGCGTCGTCGAGAGGAACGGGATCTGCACTCCGATACCGATCACGTAGCACGCGATCGCGATCCAGTTGAATCGGCCGTAGACGCCACCATCACGACGGAACAATGATTCGATGTCGTACTCGCCGTGGCGAAGGAGGTAGTAGTCGACGAGATTGACTGCGGTCCAGGGAATCAGGACGCAGAGGAGCAGGGCCAAGAAGTTGGCGTAGTTGGCCAGGAAGTCGTCTGCACTGAGCAGAGCAGGCAGCATCGCGATGGCGAACAGCACGAGCGCGATGACTGCACGGCTCGTCGCCTGTGCTCGCCATCGAGGAAAGATGTTCTGTCCCACTGTGATCGTGGAGAGCGCGCCACAGTAGAGGTTCATGCCGTTGGTGACGCTGATACCGACGGCGAAGACGAGGAACAGCCCCGTGGAGATCCCATGGGTCAACGTTCCCATGCCCGCGAGGGTGTCGGAGTCGGGCAGAGCGGCGCCGATCAGCACACCGAGCAGCATCGGAAGTACCGACCCGAGAACACATCCCGCATAGGTTGCCCAGAAGGCCGTCTTCACTCCGGTGTCGCGCGGCAGATAGCGCGTGTAGTCCGACACGTAGGGCGCGTAGGCGATCTGCCACAACGCCGCTGCGGAGAACGTGGCCATGAAGCCTGCCCAGGTGAACCCGCTGCTGTGCCAGGTATCCGTCGGCAACCCATTGACACCGATCATCCAGACGAACGCGAGGAGGAGCGCCAGGCCCGCGACCACCGACAGCACAGCCGCCATGGAGTGAATCAGCTTGTAGCCGATCATCGTCACGACGACGCTGATGGCACCGATGATGAAGATCGCCCAGTTGTCCGGCAGCCCGGTCACTTCGGCGAAGGCTTTGCCGCCGAGCACCGCGTTCGACGCGAAGAATCCCAGATACATGAAGACGACGAGCACCACCACGAGCAGGCTGCCCAGCGAACCGAATTGTGCTCGGGTCTGGAGCATCTGGGGTACACCCATCTGCGGGCCCTGCGCCGCGTGCAGCGCCATGACCACACCGCCCACGAGATTGCCAGCGACGACTGCGATCGCGCCCGCCCAGAAGGGCAGCCCGAACACGGTGGTGGCCAGCGCTCCGGTGATGATCGTCAGCAGCATGATGTTCGAGCCGAACCACACGGTGAAGATGTCGCGCGCGCGGCCGTGCCGTTCGTCGTGCGGAATGTGGTCGATGGTGCGGCGCTCCACCGACGGCGCTGCGCCCGTCGACGGCTGGGTTGACGTGTTCATCGGGAGATACCTCTGCTCTGTGTGGGCGGCACTGGATCGGCCTGTGCGCGTGTGTCTGGCGGGTGTCACGGTGTGCGGTTCGGAGCGAGCCACGGCCACGGCGTCGGGGCTGTTCAGCAAGTATCGAGGCGATCAGCATCACCGGGAAAACAGAAAGTTCCGGACTTTTACATCTAGAGAACAGATGACCTCGTTGCGCTATACGTTCTCGGCGCTGACGGGCAGCCGTACCACGTCGGCGCCCCCTTACATCGACCAGACCGATGTAGAACGTCAGATAAATCGGCGCTGCCTGATCTATCGCGCTTCACGATTTCCCGTCACGATAGAGTCATGACCGATCTACCCGACCTCACCTCGATCGACTGGTCCGCGCGCGCAGGCGAGATCGCGTTCTGCTCCCAGGCGTTCATCGATGGCCAGTGGCTCTCCGCACAGTCCGGCACGACCTTCGACGTCGTGAACCCTGCGACGGACACCGTGCTCGCCTCCGTCGCCGCCTGCAACGCCGAGGACGTCGACGTCGCCGTCGCCGCTGCGCGTCGAGCCTTCGACGACGGGCGCTGGTCGAAGCTGTCCGCCGGCGAGCGCGGGACGGTACTCATCCGCTTCGCCACCCTGATCGAACAGCATGCCGAGGAACTCGCGACGCTCGTGACGCTGGAGATGGGCAAGGCGATCCGCGATTCGTACGAGGTCGAAGTCCCCGGCGCCGCAGCCGTTTTCCGGTTCTACGGCGAGGTGGCCGACAAGATCCCGGGCGAGTTGCCCCCGACCGCCGACGGCAGCGTCGCCATGGTTCGCCGGGTACCGCTCGGCGTCGTCGGCGCAGTTGTGCCCTGGAACTTTCCGCTCGACATCGCAGCATGGAAGGTCGCACCCGCACTGGCCGCGGGCAACACCGTCGTCCTCAAACCTGCTGAGGAAAGCCCGCTTTCGGCTCTGCGCTTGGCCGAGATCGCGGTCGAAGCCGGGATCCCACCCGGCGTCTTCAACGTCGTGCCGGGCCTGGGCGCCGACGCCGGTCGTGCGCTCGGACTCCACTCCGACGTGCAGTGCCTGACATTCACCGGCTCCACGGAGGTCGGAAAGAAGTTCTTGGCCTACAGCGCAGAATCGAACATGAAGCAGGTCTGGCTCGAGTGTGGCGGCAAGAGCCCCAACCTGGTGTTCGCCGACTGCGCCGACCTCGACGCCGCCGCAGAGATGGCCTGTTTCGGCATCTTCGGCAATCAGGGCGAGGTCTGCTCTGCCAACAGCCGACTTCTGGTGCAGCGCGAAATACTCGACGAATTCGTCGACAAGGTTGTCGAGAAGGCTGGGGCTTACTTGCCTGGCGACCCGCTCGACCCGGCGTCGACAACGGGCGCCATGGTGACGCGCAAGCAACTCGACCTCGTCCTCGGCTTCGTCGATCAGGCGCGCGAAGACGGACGAATAGCACTTGGCGGCAACCGAATCGGCGACGTCGGGTGCTTCATGGAGCCCACCGTCGTCGTCGACCTTCCCGCCGATTCGGCGGTGATGACCGACGAGATCTTCGGCCCGGTGCTGGCGGTGATCGCGTTCGATTCCGAGGACGAGGCAGTCGCCCTGGCCAATGACACTCCGTTCGGGCTTGCAGCATCGGCATGGACCTCGAATCTCGATCGCGCACTGCGGATGTCGGACAATCTGCACGCCGGAACCGTCTCGATCAACACTGTCGACGCCCTTTCTCCCGGAACACCTTTCGGCGGCTTCGGGGCATCGGGGTTCGGTTCCGACCTGTCGGTCCACGCGATCGAGAAGTTCACCGGACTCAAGACGACGTGGATCGCGCGCGGTTGAGAATAACGTCCGCGAGGTAGCTGACAGAGCCGGGCGGAGCCCTGTGGCATCGTATGTCGTGTCCTCGATCACCGCGGTCCGCGGTCGATGTCCGCCGCTGCGAAAAGCGCTGAAGCAGCCTTCAAAATCTCATTAGTTCTAGGCAATTCGGCAAACTGACGCCGAAGTCCGGTGGACCTCGGCTTCATGCTCGGCGACCGTCTGCGCGCCCGGCCCTGAATCCAGCAGGCGTCTTTCTCGATCCAGTTGGGCAACGTCGCAGTTTGACGTCGAACAGGCCACCAACGTGCTTACTGGCGCCGAGTTTCGACTCGGCCGCCTCCTTCAAACGGTCGTGATACATCCGAACCGCCGGCTCACGGGTCTACTGATCGAACTTCCGTGGTGCTCCCATATCCGTCCTCCCGGTGAGATCACGGTCTCCACCAGACCCAAGACACTTCAGTGCCGACAACGCCACAAGACCTAGGCGTCAACGCACATTCGATGACAAGGCAAAAGGCGGTGCTCCCGCTGAAGTGAAGCTCCCCGACGGCCGTACGGTAAAGGTCA
>NZ_BAFC01000084.1 GCF_000248055.1 Gordonia sputi NBRC 100414
GGGGACGCTCGACCAGCGGGTGGGCCTTTCGCTGATTGAGCTGGCCGCGAGCGGAGCGAGCTGCCGAGTCGAAATCACCTGCGGCACAGCTGGTCGGCGGGTGGTCTCGACAAGCTCGACCAGCGAATAAGGCTCGACCAGCGGTTAGGGCTCGACCAGCGGTTAGGGCTCGACCAGCAGTTAGGGCTCGACCAGCGGGGGACGCCCGACCAGCGGGCTGCCTCAGCTCTGACCCGCCGGGACGGCCTCGCGCCGCTCGGCGGGTTCGTCGTCGATCGGGATGCGGCGGATCTCGGTGCCCTCGATGTCGACGTTGGGCAGGATGCGGTTGAGCCAGCGGGGGATCTTCCAGGCCCAGTCGCCCATAATCGTGATCACCGCGGGCACGACGGCCATGCGGATGATGAAGGCGTCGAAGAAGACCGCGGCGGCCAGTGCGAAGCCCATCATCTTCGCGATCGTGTCGGGTGCGAGCATGAAGGCCGAGAACACCGAGATCATGATGACCGCAGCGGAGGCGACCACCCGCGCGCCGTGCTGGTAGCCGACGATCACCGAATCCTTCGCCGACAACCCGTGCACGTACTCCTCGCGCATTCGGGTCACGAGAAAGACCTGGTAGTCCATCGCGAGCCCGAACACCACGCCGATCAGGAAGATCGGCAGGAACGAGATGATCGGCTTGGTGTGGTCGATCAGTCCGAGGTGGCCCTCCTGGAAGATCCACACCGTCGCACCGAACGTCGCACACACCGAGAACAAGAAGCCGATGGTTGCCGTCAGCGGCACGAGCAGCGAACGGAACACGATGGTCAGGATGATGAAGGCGAGCCCGACCACCACGATGAGGAACGGCAGCAGTGCACTGCTGAGCTTGCTCGAGATATCCGACATGATGGCCGTCTGGCCGCCGACGTTGACGGTCGCACCACCAGGTTTCGACGACCCGTAGTCACGTATCTGTTCCATCAACGTGTGCGTCTCGGGGCCCGAGGGCGACTTCGCCGGGGTGACCGAGATCAGCGCGGCTGTCGCACCCTTCTGGGGGTTCTGTTTGTCCTGGCCATTGCCAACCCAGACGACCTGCTCTGGGTTGGCAACATTCGGCAGCGTCTTCACCTGTGCGACAACCGCATTCGCTGCGGGAGCGATATCTCCACCCGACGCATCACTGACGACGACGAGTAGCGGGCCGTTCACGCCTTCGCCGAAGCCGCGTTCGAGAAGCTTGGTTGCCGCGTACTCCTTGTCGCCGGTCGAGTCCATGCCGAGTTGCATGCTCGACATCGGGATCGCGGCGATACCGAGCAGCACGAGGCCGACGAGTGCGACGGGCAGCGGGAATCGCGTGATGAAACGGGCGACGCGCAGGCCGTTGGACGGTTGCGAATCCGGTTCGTCGCCGTGACGCAGGCCGGGAATGCGTGGGCTGAACGCAAACCTGCCGAACGCGCCGAGCAGTGCGGGGATCAGCGTGATGGCGCCGAGCACGGCGACAACGACGGCCAATCCCGCCGAGATACCCATCTGTGTGATGAACGGGATGCCGACGACGCTCAGCGCACACACGGCGACCACGACCGTCAGGCCCGCGAACACCACGGCAGAGCCCGCGGTTCCCACGGCTCTACCCGTGGCGGCCTCGCGCGACCCGCCGAGATTCAGTTCCGATCGATATCTGGACACGATGAACAGCGCGTAGTCGATGGAGACCGCGATCCCGAGCATCGTGATGATCGTGGTCGCGCTCTGCTGGACGTCGAAGATCTTGGCGCTCAACGTGACGAGCAGCATGGTGATGCCGACGCCGAAGATGCCGGTGATGATCGGGATGAACGCCGCAACGATGGACGCGAACGCGATGATCATGACGATGAACGCGATCACGAATCCCAACAGCTCCGACACCCCACCCTGCTGAAAGACCTGCATCAGCGAGCCGGTGCCCTCGACCTGCAACCCGTTGCCGCGGAACTCGGACAGCAGATCCTCGAACTGCGTCATGTCGTCGTTGGTCAGTTCGTTGGCCCGGATGTCCTGCTTGATCTGGATCAGCCCGACCTTGCCGTTGTCGCCGAGGACCTTGGGTGCGATCGCGGGATTAGCCTTGGCCGCGGTCACCGGATTGACGACAGTCTGCGGCTCGATGACCTTGGGTAGCGTCCGAGCCTTGGCGACGAGCGCGTCGATCTGGCCCATATGGTTCTCGAGACCGTCGTCGGCTTCGACGAGAATGCTGGTCGACGACTTCAACAGCTGATCGTTCGCCGCGGGGAAGTCTTGCTTCATCACCGACATCGCACGATCGGAGTCGGTGCCGGGGAGCTCGAAATTGGTGGCGAAAGTCGGTTTCAACGTACCGACGAGTGCACCGAGAATGACCAATACGACGATCCACGCGGCGATCACGATCCACTTGTGGCGAAACGCGGAACGTCCGAGCCTGTACAACCAGATAGCCATGTGAACCCTTTGATCTCCCCGACTGGACGCACGCCAGAGTAACGAGAGTCGAGCACCGGTGTCGTGTGTGATTACGGTCATGGCCGCTCGAGGACCGCTGTGAGGCGGGTCATACGCTGTGGAGTATGCCGTCATCACTTTCCGGTCGTGCCCGTCAGAACGACATCTACACAGCGGGAATCCACGGGCGCACGCCCGTCGTGCCGACCGACTTCGACGAACTCGAACGCCGCGCGCGGGCGAAGATGTCGGATCGGGCCTGGGCCTACATCGCCGGCGGCGCAGGCGCGGGTCGGACTATGGCGGCGAACCGCAGGGCACTCGATCGACGCGCCATCGTGCCGCGAGTGCTGCGCGACGTCTCCGAGCGGACCCTTCAGACTGAACTGTTCGGTGATCGACTGCCCGCACCGATCCTGTTCGCACCGGTCGGAGCGGGTGATCTCGTCGCGCGCGGGGCCGACAGGTTGATCGGCCACGCCGCTGCCGAACTGGGTGTGCCCTACATCTTCTCCAACCAGGGCGGGGTCGCGATGGAGGAGGTCGCCGCGGAGATGGACCGCGTACGGCCGGGCGCGCCGCGATGGTTTCAGCTCTACTGGTCGACCGACGACGACCTCGTCGACAGCCTGTTGCAGCGCGCCGAAAGCGTCGGAGCGTCGGCCGTCGCGGTAACCCTTGATACGACGATGCTCGGCTGGCGACCGCATGACCTCAATATCGGGTCGCTGCCGTTCGCGCGCGGGGAGGGTATTGCGCAGTACACCTCGGATTCCCGTTTCAACGAGATCGTCTCCGAGCGTGCGGTGCAGGGGAGCTCGGAGCGTCCCGAGATTTCACTCGGTGCGCTGCGCACGCTCGTCAATATCGCGCGGAATACGCCGGGATCGTTGCTACGCAACATCATTCGACCTGAGCCGCGCGTCGGCGTGCAGACCTTCCTCGATATCTACTCGCGACCCTCGCTGAGTTGGACGCAGATCGAGGGTCTGCGCGAGCGGACGTCGCTGCCGATCGTCCTCAAGGGCGTACTGCATCCCGACGACGCGCGGCGTGCCGTCGACACCGGCGTCGACGCCATCATCGTCTCCAACCACGGTGGCCGTCAGATCGATGGTTCTATCAGTTCTGTCGACGCTCTCGCCGCGATAGCGCCTGTCGTCGACGGTCGGATCAAGGTACTCGCCGACTCGGGGATCTATTCCGGCGCAGACGTTTTCAAGGTGTTGGCGCTCGGAGCCGACGCGGTGTGCATCGGGCGACCGCATATGTACGGCCTTGCCCTCGCCGGTTCCGACGGTGCTCGCGATGCCGTCGCGAACATCATCGCCGAACTTGACCTGACGCTCGGTCTCGCAGGACACACGAGCGTCGACGAACTCACGCCAGAGGCGTTGGCCACTGTCGCGTGAGCCTCGCAGCCCGTGTCAGACCAGTGGTCGGCCGGTGCGGATGCGGCGCCGTACGTCGGCCAGAAGAACGTTGAATGGGAACTGCTGCAACGGTTTCGGCAGGTGACGCACGACGCGTCGAACAATAGCGTTGTGGACGTCGAAGACGGTCTGCTGCCGCGGGGTGAACTCGATGTCCATCTTGTCGCGGAAGTCCTCGGGCAGGAACCCGATGGTCATGATGTACGACCACCAGCCGCCGAGTCGTGACACGATCGGGCCTGCGAACTCCATACGCGCGATCGCCAAGAGGTGTTCTCGGATCGGCGGGTCGATCACAAGCGTGGAAATGGTGTTCTGCCAATAGGTTTCGAAGTCTGCGCGCGTGGCGGGCCACATCTGAGGCGGAACCTGCAGGGTGGTACCCATGACCGCGCCCGCACGGTAGGTCTCCTCCGAGATGATCGACGGACCGCCGTAGATGTGTTGGACGTCTTCCCAACCCTTGTACAAACACGCGGCGACCCAGAGTTGCAGGGCCGGGTCGAACGCGTTGTAGGCGACCGGACTGTCAGCCGTGGAGTGGACCTTGGCGTGCGCCCGACCGACGGCCCGCCGGTACGCCTTACGGTCCGCAGGTGAACCCATCGCGGCGACAGCGAGGTAGCTCAGCGTCGTCCTTGTGCGCTTGACCGGATGCTTGAACAGATTTCCAGAGTCGACGCGGCTCTCGTAGACGCCGTAGCCGACGGCGGGCATCGCGAGCTGCATGATCACGTTCGCCGGGCCCGCGAGTGCTGCGGCGCCGAGCATCGTGAGATCGGAGCTGTCGATCTCGTCGCGCGCAGTTGCTGGGTGGTCGGACTGCGTGTCGGGCACCGTCATCGCGCGGCTCCTATCTGGTAACGGCTGTTGCCTGATTCAACGCCGGTGGTGCGGCAGATGTCAAGATGGTCTACGTGAGCGAAGAACTGCGCACCTACAGCGGGGTGAAGGGGGATGAGCGCGTCGCGCGTCGACGCACCGCCCTCATGGATGCCGCGCTCGAGTTGCTCGGTGGACAGCCGCCGCAGTCGGTGACGGTTCGTGGGGTGTGCGGCGCGGCGTCGCTCAATCCGCGCTACTTCTACGAGAGCTTCGAGACGGTAGACGCGCTGGTCGCAGCCACCTACGACCGCGTGATCGACGAGATCTCACACGACGCGCTCGCGGCCTTCGCCACCGGCGACGACGTCGGCGACAAGGTGCATGCCGCTGTCGCGACGATCGTCTCGATCATCGACTCCGACCGTCGCAAAGGGCGACTGTTGTTCTCGCCGATACTGACCAGTCCGGTCCTTGCCGAGAAGCGACGTGATTCGACGGCCGTCTTCGCGGCCATCACGCTCAGCACCGCGTCCGCTGCACTGCACACCGCTCCCAGCCCTCAGGCCGTAGGGGCTGCTCAATTCCAGGTCGGGGGACTCGCGCGCCTACTGTCGGCGTGGCTCGACGACGAGGTGCCGCTGGGTCGAGACGAGGTCGTCGACCTCAGCGTCGCATTGATGATGTCGCTGGTGCCTGCGGTGACGCAGAGGGGATAGGGATATGTTGGATGCCATGAGTAGCGGCGTCGAGGATGCGGAAGTGGAGGAGCAGACCGGGCGTTGGCGCGATTTCGGCGAGCCCGAGTTGCCCGTTCCGCTCGCAGCTGCACTCGGGGCTTTCGCCGAGCATGGCTACCACGGCACGTCCGTGCGTGAGATTGCAGCGCGGGCCAACCTGTCCGTTCCGGGGCTCTACCACCACTATCCGTCGAAGCAGTCGCTACTCCAGGGTCTGCTCGACAGGACGATGATGGATCTGCTCGCGCGGTCGGAGCAGGCTGTTGCCGAGGCCGGGCCCGAACCGGTCGACCAATTCGACGCAGTGGTCGAGTCGTTGCTGCGCTTTCATATGTACCGGCGTGAGCAGGCGTTCGTCGGTTCGACCGAGATTCGCAGTCTCGACAGTTCGTACAAGCAGACCTACATCGGCCTGCGCGACCGTCAGCAGCGGATGGTCGACGAGATCGTGTTCGCCGGGGTCGAAGCGGGCGACTTCCGCACGAGTTATCCGAAAGATGCGGCGCGCGCGGTCACCACGATGTGCGTCGGCGTCTCGACCTGGTTCAAGCTCGACGGGGAACTGGGCCCGGACGAGCTGATCGCACGCAATCTGGACTTGTCGAGGGCGACCGTCGGATACGTTGAGCGCTGAAGCGCTTCGCGGCTCGATGGGTTGACCTGAGTCGACGGTCTCTGGCAGTCTTGGGCACCGAACGAGCGCTCGGTCGGAGAGGTCGGGCGTGGCGTTCGAGCGTCGAACCTGCGTGGCACCCCGAGGATGGAGACCTGATGGCAGTGGAACTGGGCTATTCGCCCGAGGTTGACGATCTGGTGAAGAGGACGACCGCATTCATCCACGAGGTCGTCCTGCCGATCGAGAATGCGAACGATGGCGACATCACCGCGGCGGGCGGCGACGATCTGCGACGTGATCTCAATCGCCAGGCCAAGGAGTTGGGCATCTTCGCGCCGCACGCTCCCGTCGAGCTGGGCGGTCACGGACTCTCGATGTCGGATCGGGTGCCGGTCTTCGAGGCGGGTGGATACTCGACATTCGGGCCCGCCGCGCTGCACATCGGAGCCCCCGACGAGGGCAATGTACACATGCTCGCCCACATCGCAGACGACGAGCAGAAGCTCAAATACCTAGCGCCACTTGCCAATGGCGACGTGCGTTCAGCGTTCGCGATGACCGAGCCCGCGCCGGGAGCCGGGTCGGATCCCAACCAACTCCGCACGGAGGCGACCAAGGTCGACGGTGGGTGGAAGATCAACGGCGAGAAGCGATTCATCACCGGAGCCGAGGGCGCAGGCTTCTACATCATCATGGCGCGCACCGCGGGGGCGCCCGGCGACCGTGGCGGGGCAACGATGTTCCTCGCGCCCGGTGACACGCCAGGCATCGAGGTCACGCGCCACATCCACACCACCGATCGCGCGATGATCGGCGGCCACTGCGAAGTGCGCTTCACCGATGTCTTCGTTCCAGACGCCGACGTGCTCGGTGAGGTCGACCAGGGGTATCGCTACGCCCAGGTGCGGCTCGGTCCGGCGCGCATGACGCACGTCATGCGCTGGCTCGGCGTCGCTGTGCGCTGTCACGAGGTGGCCGTCGACTACGTCGCACACCGCAACGGATTCGGCGGAACACTCGGCGATCTCGGCATGATCCAACAGATGGTGGCCGACAACGAGATCGACCTCGCGGCGTCGCGTGCCCTGTTGGTCAAGGCGTGCTATGAACTCGATCAGGGGCGTCACGCGTCGTCGGAAACCTCGATCGCCAAGACCTTTGCCGCAGAGGCGTATTCGCGAATCGTCGACCGATCGATCCAGATGTGCGGTGGACTCGGCGTCTCCGACGATCTGCCGCTCGCACGCCTTCAGCGTGAACTGCGTCCCTTCCGCATCTACGACGGTCCATCCGAGGTGCATCGCTGGGCCCTTGCGCGCAGGGCCGTCGGGCGTGCACGCAAGAGTCGCACATCGACCCAGCAGGGAGAGAACGCATGAGCACCGCAGAGCTGGTACTCGAACCTCAAGCGCTGCAACGATTTCTGGTTGACAACGGGGTCGACGTCGCGGGACCGCTCAACGTTGAGTTGATCAGCGGCGGAAAGTCGAATCTCACGTTCATGGTCTCCGACGGCGTGCACCGCTGGGTTGCGCGCAGGCCTCCGACCGGCGGCCTCACACCCTCGGCGCACGACATGGGTCGGGAATGGGCTGTCACGTCGGCGCTTTCGCGTACCGACGTCCCGGTTGCCACGCCGGTCGCCTTCGATACCGACGGTTCGGTGCTCGGCGCGCCGTGCACCGTCGTCGAATTCGTCGATGGGACGGTGATCCGGACCGGCGACGACCTCTCGGCACTTTCCGACGACGAGGTGGCACGCAATGCAGAGGGGTTGATCTCGACCCTTGCCGCGCTGCACGCCGTCGACTTCGAGGCGGTCGGGCTCGGGGAGTTCGGTAGGCCAACGGGTTTCGCGGGTCGGCAGGTGAAGCTGTGGGCCAGGCAATGGTCGCACGTCCGGGGCAGGGATCTACCCGACGTCGATCGGCTCGTCGACGCGCTCGGTGAACGGGTACCGGAGCAGGCGCGCGCGACCGTCGTGCATGGCGACTACCGTGTCGACAACACGATTCTCGCGTCGAATGACCCGGGAACTGTTGCCGCAGTGGTCGATTGGGAGATGTCGACACTCGGCGATCCGATCACCGACGTGGCCCTCATGTGCGTCTACCGCGCACCCGTCTTCGATCGGGTTCTGGGCTTCGACGGCGCGTGGACCAGTGACCGCTACCCGTCGGCCGACGAGATGGCCCAGCGCTACGCGACGTTGACCGGCAACGACCTCGGCGACTGGCCGTTCTACCTCGGGCTGGCCAACCTCAAGCTGGGTGTGATCGCGGAGGGCATCAGCCATCGCGCACGTGCCGGCGCGGCGTCAGAAGGCGCCGAGCACGCCGCCGAGGCGACGGGCGAATTCATCGCCGCGGGGCTGGCCGCGCTGGGCTAGCGTCGCGCGGGACTTTGCGCCCAAGCGTTCAGCGGAACGTCGCGATGCCGCCTTCGCGGTCGACGAGATGGGCGTGCTCGTTGAGCGACATCACCGACGTCCCACTGCGGCCGACGAGGAGTTTGGTCACCGACGCGTTGACCATCGTGCGTGCCATCGCGGGCCAACGGTGCGGCGGCACTCCCCACAGTTCGGCGATCAGCTGTGTGATTGTGCCCGCCGACGACACCACGAGGACGGTCTGTCCGCTGCCCGCCAACTCGGCAGCGCGCTCGCCCGCCCCGGTGACCCGTGAGCGGAATTCTGGATAGGTTTCGCCGGAGCCGGGCGGGGTGGTCGCGCCCTCGGCCTCTGCCATGCTCGTCTGGTCGATCCAGTGTGCCAGGCCCGCGTCGAGCCGCTGCTGATACGACTTCTGATCGGCGAACTCGTCTGGGGTCGCTGCGCCGACGAGCGCGGGCAGTTCGTACTCGTTCCAGGACGGGTCGACGATCGGTTCCGGTGCGGAGTCGAGGCGGGCGAGAACGCCTGCGAGTGTCTCGGTCTGCCGGGCGAGGTCGCCGCTGATCGCGGCGGTGACACCGCTGATCTGCGCGGACAGCAGGGTTCCGGTGAGGCCGGCCTGGACCCGACCCGTATCGGTGAGGCCGGGGCCGGGGTCGCTCACGGCCGCGGCTGAGTCGTCGGTGGGCGCCATTTCGTTGGGCGCACTGTCGGCGACCCCGTACGCGGACGGGTTGGCCTGGCCATGTCGTACGAGGTAGATGACTCCCATGCTCGTAGAGCCTATGCGGTCGAGGAACGATGACTTCCGGGCGGCGTCCGGGTCGGTCTGTGTATGGCGTCAACGTTGTTCATCACGCTGCCCGTCGACGACACCGCGCGCTCGCGCAGGTTCTTCGAGAGCATCGGTTTCCGCGCCGACGAATGGTTCTGTGACGCCGGGACGGTGTGCCTCCCGATCAACGAGCGCACGATGCTGGTGCTACTTGCCGCCCGGCGGTTCGCGGGGTACTCAGCGGCGGGTCGGGGCGGGCGGTGCTCTGCGGGGACGTCGCGCGAGGTGGTCCTCGCATTCTCGGCGTCGTCTAGGCACGAAGTCGACGACATGGCCGACGCCGCGCTGGCGAACGGCGCGAGTGCGTTGCGCGAACCCGACGACCACGGCTTCACCTACAGCCGCAGCTTCTGCGATCCCGACGGCCACGCCTGGGAGATCGTGTGGATGAACCCGGGCGCGATTCCCGAGGCGGGGTGATCTCGACAAGCTCGATCAGCGAGGAAGGCTCGATCAGCGGGGAAGGCTCGATCGGCGGGTGGGGGCGCTCGATCGGCGGGTGGGGTGTCGATCGGCGGGTGGGCACCTTTTCCCGCTGATTGAGCTGGCCGCGAGCGGAGCGAGCTGCCGAGTCGAAATCACCTGGGGTGGTCTCGACAGGCTCGACCAGCGGGTGCAGCTCGAGCAGCGGGTGCAGCTCGACCGGGTGGGGTGATCTCGACAAGCTCGATCAGCGGTGGGGGCGCTCGATCGGCGGGTGGGGCTCGATCGGCGAGTGAGGCGGTCTCGACAAGCTCGACCAGCGAGTGAGGCGCTCGATCAGCGAGTGAGGCGCTCGATCAGCGAGGAAGGCTCGACCAGCGAGTGAGGCGCTCGACCAGCGGGTAGGGCTCGATCAGCGGGGAGGGGTGGCGGGCAGGCCGAAGCGGGCGAAGTCGGTGGCCAGGTCGTCGCCGAAGAAGGCGACGACGTGCGTGACCGCAGGCGCTGCGTCGGGGCCCGTCGTGCCGAGTTCGAGAACCTGGAGGTGAAACGGGCGGTGCACGCCGTCGGGTTCGCGCATGTAGAGCCCGAAGGCGGGTTGTCCGTTGGCGACGGTGGGCAGGAGGATCTGGTCGCCCTCCTTCTCTGCTGGGCAGTTGTGCCGGATGAGCGTGCCGATCGCTGCCGGACCCTGGTACCAACCGGTGAAGGGTGGCATTTCCCAGATCGCCTTGTCGGTGAACATGTCGGCGATGGCGTCGACGTCGTACCGCTCGAACGCCGAGACATACCGTGCAAGCAGTTCACGCTTCGCGTCGTCGGTGATCTCTTCCGTCGAATCATGCTGCGGCGCAGCATTCTTGAGTTGCTCGCGGGCGCGCTGCAGCAGGCTGTTGACCGTTGCGGTGGTGACGCCGATGGTGTCGGCCACCTCGGCGGCCCGCCACTGCAGCACATCGCGCAGGATCAGTACGGCTCGCTGCCGCTCGGGTAGGTGCTGTAGCGCCGCGATGAACGCGAGGCGGATCGACTCGCGTGCACCGACGACGTAGGCGGGGTCGGCGTCGTCGCCGGGGGAGATCTCGTCGACGGCGCCCGCGTACGGCTCGAGCCAGGGGACCTCGCCGTCGGTCTCGAGTGTGTCGGTGGGGTCGAAGGCGTCGCCGCCGAGTCCTGAGGGGAGCGGCCTGCGCTGTTTACTCTGCAGTGCGGTCAGGCAGGTGTTGGTCGCGATCTTGTGCAGCCAGGTCCGTACCGATGCGCGACCGTCGAACTTGTCGTACGCGCGCCAGGCACGGAGGTAGGTGTCCTGGGTGAGGTCTTCGGCGTCGTGGTGTGAACCCATCATTCGGTAGCAATGGGCCAGGATTTCTCGGCGCAACGGCTCGGTCGCGGCGTGAAATTCGGAGTCGCTCGAAGTCGACGGCTCAGCGGAAAGATGCGCAGTGGTGGCGGTCTGCGGAGGCATGTGATCCAGGTTACGACAGGGCACCGACAAGCTCTACGGTTGCGCACGCTCGATGGATGCGCAGGTCGAGTACTCCTGTGGGCCGACGGAGGACCCCGAGTTTTGCGCGCGGTGCGTATAACCCGCGACGCCGCGCCGTCGGCAGCCTATTCTCGCCGGTGGACGCCTCTGCCGGGCGCGCGAAGTGGTCTGTGACCTGCGGCAAGGGATGCGCAAGGGAGTTGCGGGCCGCTGCGATCAGTTGCTAGCTTCGTGCTCATGACGAGCGAGCACGACCGCGCCCTGGCGCAGATCTCAGAGGTGACCTACGTGATCACCGCTCTGGGTTGTCGTCTGCCGTTCGCCCGTGTGCTGTGTTGTCGCCGAATGCGTTGATCCGAGTTCTTCACTCTTCACCTTCCGCATTCCACGCGAATCCCCGCGATCGTCGTCGACCGCCTGCCATGAAGTCCGGTTCCGGCCGCTGACGCCATCGCGCGCGGCGCCCACGATGCTGTGCGCCCCGGATTCGCTGCACCGACACCGCTGCTGCACCGACACCTAGGACACCCACTCATGACCGCAACCGTTGATCAGCCCATCCGCACAGCTACGCTTTCCTCACCGGTCCGACGGCCGGCCGCACGTCCGATCCCACGCAGGTCGACGCCGCGACCGACGCCTGTTCCCGGGCTCGAACCACGTAGTGCCAGGAGAGGGGGGCGGCCGATTCAGATCGCGACACCGCGCCTCGAGCTCTCCGACAAACCCGCAGCGCTCGTGTTGCGCACCGCTCGACTCTCCGGCCCGATCTTCCGCGACGACGCCGCGGAGGCAACCGGACTGTCCATCTCGACGGTGAACCGCCAGGTCGGCGCGCTGTTGAAGGCGGGGCTCCTGCGTGAACGCGCCGACCTCGCGCCGGCCGGTGCCATCGGACGTCCGCGCCTGCCATTCGAAATCAACGTGACCGACTTCCTGACCCTCGGTATCCACATCGGATACAAGGTCACCTCGATCACGACCCACGACCTGTTGCATCGCGTCGTCGGAGCCATCCAGATCCCGACGCCGATCGCCGAGACCCCCGAGCAGACGCTGACCGCCATCGGCGACAGCGCACGACGCTTCGTCGGACGCTGGTCGAATCGTCGAGTGCTGTGGGCCGGTGTCGCGATCGGTGGCCGCGTCGCCGAAGGGGGCTTCGTCGACCATCCGCGTCTCGGCTGGACGGATGCCCCGGTGGGCAACATCATCGCCGAAGCCGTCGGCCTGCCCGTGTCGGTGGCGTCGCACGTCGAGGCGATGGCCGCCGCCGAGCTCGTGGTGAACCCCAGCGACAAGCGCTCGAGCTTCCTCTACTTCTACGCACGTGAGATGGTCGGCATCGCGTTCAGCGTCGACGGCGCCGTGCACACACCTACCGCGGGCCCGCCGGTGATCGGGCACTTCCCGACCGGTGCGACCACCCTGCTCGACCCGCAGCACACCGGTCGCCTCGAGCCGACCGCCAGCGACACCGGCGTTGTCGAGGCGGCGCTCGCACTCGGACTCGACGTCGTCGACATCGAGGGCGTGCACGCGCTCGCCCGTGGCGGTGACGCGACCGCTCGCGCACTCCTCGAAGAGCGCGCGACGGTCCTCGGGCGTGCGGTGGCGCTGATGGCCGACATCTTCAACCCCGACCACATCATCCTCGGCGGGCAGGCGTTCACCGACAACCCGTCGACGCTGCCGCTGGTTGCCGCAGCGATCCGCGAGACCTCGGTATCGCCCAAACGCGATGTGCGCGTGTCCCATTCGGGTGTGACGGTGCAGCAGCAGGCGGCGGGGGCCGTCTCGCTCGACGCCGTCTACGGCGATCCGCTCGAGGCGCTCGCCGCGACGGCATAAGGAGGCTCGCCGGCGCGGCGTGCGCCGGCGAGCTTTGCGTTGATGCTCAGTCCGTGGTGCGGCGCGCGTAGTTGCGCAGCGCGAACGGCATGAACAGCAGTGTGAGCACGACGGCCCAGATGAGCGTCGACAACTCCGGGTAG
Source organism: Gordonia sputi NBRC 100414 (assembly GCF_000248055.1). Classification (GTDB taxonomy): domain Bacteria; phylum Actinomycetota; class Actinomycetes; order Mycobacteriales; family Mycobacteriaceae; genus Gordonia; species Gordonia sputi. The sequence continues at coordinate 13,208 of NZ_BAFC01000084.1, forward strand.
CGCAGTGGGAGTGCGGCGTCGGCTCCCGCGGCGGGTCCGTTGCCCCAGAGCACACGCATCGCCTGGATGAGTGACGAGATGGGGTTCCACTCGGCGATGGTCCGCAGCCACGGCTGCATCGCCTGGGTGGGCACGAACGCGTTGGAGACGAACGTCAGCGGGAACAGCACGGAGAACATGAACCCGTTGACCGCTTCGACCGACCGCAGCCACGAACCGATCATCACGCCGAACCAGATCATCGCGAATCCGAACACCAGCACCAGGATGAAGCCGAGCGTTCCTTCCCACACCGACGTGGTGATCCGCCAGCCGATGATGACGCCCGTCAGTGCCATCACGACGATGCCGATCGACGAGTGCAGCAGACTCGCGATGCTGCGTCCGATCAGCACTGCCGACCGTCGGATGGGGAGCGACCGGAAACGGTCGATGATGCCCTTCTCGATGTCGGCGGTGATACCGGTGGCGACGATGAACGCGGTGAACACGATCGTCTGACCCATGATGCCCGGCAGTAGGTACTGCTTGTAGTTGATCGCCGGGTTGCCCGCGCTGATCGCCGGTCCGAAGACGTAGGCGAACAGCACGACGAACATGATCGGCTGGATCGTCACGTCGGAGAGCATCTCCGGCATGCGTCGAGTGTGGATCATGTTGCGCTTCACCATGATCCACGCCTGTTGCCAGACGTTCGTCGGGTGGATCGGTGGGCGTTCGACCAGTTGCGATGTCATCGATGTGGTGCTCATCGGGTGTCTCCGCTCGAGGTGGGGGCGTTGTCGGTGCCGGCGTCGGCATCGTCGTCTGTGGTGGTCTCGGCGCGGTGGCCGGTGAGGGAGAGGAAGACGTCGTCGAGGCTCGGTCGGGCGAGTCCGATGTCGTCGACGGTGATCCCCGATTCGTCGAACCAGGCCGCGATGCGGGTGAGGTCGGCGAGGCCGGAAGCCGACGAGGTCAGTGTGCGGGCGGTCTCGTCGACGAACACATCTCCGCCGTTGCGGCGCAACAGTTCTTGCGCCGCGGGCAGTGACGCGGCGTCGGACACGGTGATGACCACGCTTGCCGCGCCCGCACGTTCTTTGAGTTGCAGCGGGGTGCCCTCGGCGATGACCCGACCCTTGTCGATGACGACGATGTTGTCGGCCAGTTGGTCGGCTTCCTCGAGATACTGCGTGGTCAGCACCAACGTGGTGCCGCCCGCGACCAGGCGTCGCAGGACATCCCACAGTTCGGCGCGGCTGCGCGGGTCGAGGCCGGTCGTCGGCTCGTCGAGGAACAGCACCGGGGGTGCGGCAAGCAGGCTGACGGCGAGGTCGAGACGTCGGCGCATGCCGCCGGAGTAGGCGCGGACCTGTTTGTCGGCGGCGTCGGTCAGCGAGAACTGTTCGAGGAGTTCGTCGGTTCGTGCGGCCAACGCCTTTCGGGTGATGCCGTACAGGCCGCCGACCATCCGCAGATTCTCGCGGCCGGTGAGGATCTCGTCGACCGTGGCGGCCTGACCGGTGAGCCCCATGTTGCGGCGCACCATTTCGGGGTCGGTCCGGACGTCGAATCCGGCGATGCGGGCGGTTCCGCTCGTCGGAAGCGAGAGTGTGGTCATCATCCGCACGATCGTCGTCTTGCCTGCGCCGTTGGGACCGAGCAGACCGAGAACCGAGCCCGTGGGCACGTTGAAGCTGACGTCGTCGACGGCGGTGAAGTCGCCGAAGCGTTTGACGAGGTTGGTGGCCTCGACGGCGAGGTCGAGGACGGTGTCGGGTGGGCCGGGTGTGTGGCCTGCGGTGGTGGGTGGCGCTGGCTGGCTCATGGTTCCTCACGGTATCGGGCGAGTCGGACATCGGCGACTGAGTTTCGGGGGCCGGGTGGTGTGAACGGAGTACAGGTGTCGACTCGTGACCGGCCGAGAATTCATCGGTGGACCCGCACATACGTCGATCAACAGCCCACTTCTCCGCGACTGCGGTTAAACTCGCTCGGGTGACGGCGATCAAAGTACGCGATGCCGCGACGCTTCTCGGGGTTAGCGACGACACCGTTCGACGCTGGCTGGCCTCCGGCGAGCTCGAGCCGGGTGGCGGCGAAGCAGTCGCGACCGTCGACGGCGTCGGTCTCGCAGCGCTTGCGCGTCGCCGGTCGCGCGTCCCCGACGACGACGGCACCGGGGTGCTGCGATCGGCGCGTAACAGGTTCACCGGACTGGTGACGGACCTGGTCGTCGACACCGTGATGGCTCAGGTGACTCTGCAGTGCGGGCCGTTCGAGGTCACATCGCTGATGAGTGCCGAAGCCGCGCGAGAACTCCGACTCGAACCCGGCGTCGTCGCGACCGCGGTGGTCAAGGCGACGACGGTGATCGTCGAACGTCCTGATCCGAACAAGTGACCCGCGTGCGCGGGAGAGAAGTGAGAACTGCTGTGTCATCGCGTGCTGGGTCGTCTCGTCCTGTACCGGTTCGTCGTCTGCTGGCCGTCTGCGCGGCGCTCATCGCCGTGATCGCCGCCGTCGCCGGATGTTCGTCGGACAGTGATTCGTCGAGCGGTGCTTCTTCGAGTACCGACGGGCAGAAGGTAACTCTCAACGTGTACGCGGCAGCGTCATTGAAGAACACCTTCACCGAGCTGGCCGACGCTTTCGAGAAGGCACACTCCGACGTCGACGTGAAGCTCAGCTTCGCGGGGTCGTCGGCGTTGGTCACCCAGATCAACCAGGGTGCTGACGCCGACGTGATCGCCACCGCGGATGAACGGACGATGCAGAAACTCGGCGACAAGGCGGTCGACCCGGCCATCTTCGCCACCAACACACTGGTGATCGCCACGGCGCCGGGAAATCCCAAGCAGATCAACGGATTCGCGAGTCTGAAGAATGCCGACGTGAAGACGGTCGTCTGTGCGCCGGAGGTCCCGTGCGGGGCGGCGACGGTGACGGTCGAGAAGAACACGGGCGTCGAGTTGTCTCCGGTGAGCCAGGAAACGTCGGTGACCTCCGTGCTCACCAAGGTCACCTCAGGCGAGGCCGACGCCGGTCTGGTCTATGTGACAGACGCGAAGTCGGCGGGCAACAAGGTCTCCACCGTCGACGACCCGGCGTTCGCCAAGGTGGTCAACAAGTATCCGATCGCAACGGTCAAGGGCACCAAGCATGCCGAGCAGGCGGCACAGTTCAAAGACATGGTGACGGGTCAGACCGGGCAGGAGATCTTGGCTGCCGCAGGCTTCAAGCCCGCGAGCTCCTGAGTAAGTCATGCGTCAGATTCCGCTGTGGGTGTATGTCCCCGCCGTCATCGGAATCTGTTTCATCCTGATCGGTCCGCTCGCGATCATCGTCCGAATGCCGTGGGGAGACTTCTGGGGTTCCATCACCTCGCAGGCATCTCTCGACGCTCTGCGGCTCGGTGTGCTGACCGCGGTGGTGAGCACACTGCTATGCGTCATCCTCGGCGTGCCGATCGCCTTTGTCTTCGCTCGGTTTCAGGGAATCGCTGTCCGCGTGCTGCGCGCAGTGGTGTTGTTGCCCTTGGTGTTACCGCCGGTGGTCGGTGGCATCGCGCTGCTGTACGCACTGGGCCGCTACGGGCTGGTCGGTCAGTATCTGGACCGCGCAGGAATCCAGTTGGCGTTCACGACGGCCGGTGTGGTTGTCGCGCAGACGTTCGTCGCCATGCCGTTCCTGGTGCTGAGCGTCGAGGGCGCGTTGCGGTCGGCCGGAGCGGACTACGAGCAGATCGCCGCGACGCTGGGCGCGAGTCCGACGAGGACTCTGTGGAAAGTCACACTGCCGCTGGTCTTTCCAGCACTCACAGCCGGTGCGGTACTAGCCTTTGCGCGGGCGCTCGGCGAGTTCGGCGCAACCATCACGTTCGCGGGTAACCTGCCGGGAACCACGCAGACGGCACCGCTGAAGATCTACCTCGACTCGATCAACGATCCGATCGAGGCCCTCCCGCTGTCTCTGGTGCTGATGGTTGTTGCGCTGTTCGTCGTCGTCGCCGTGCATCTACGACGGTCCCCGGCGGTGGGTGCGTGAGCGGCCTGCGGGCGTCGATCCGTTGTGCGACGCCATTTCTCGAGATCGACCTCGACGTCGCAGATGGGAAGACCTGCGCGATACTCGGACCCAACGGGTCGGGTAAGAGCACCACCCTCGCCGTGCTGGCCGGACTACGACGCACCGACGACTCGACGGTCGACTACGACGGCCGCAGTCTGCAGGACGGGAAATCCTTTGTGCCACCGCATCGCCGGTCGGTGGTGCTGCTTGCTCAGCAGCCACGTCTGTTCCCCCACATGAGCGTTGCGCGCAACGTCGCATTCGGGCCGGAGTCCGCGGGTTTGTCGCGCAAAGAGGTGGCAGCCCGTACCGAACGATGGCTCGCCGCGGTCGGTGTTGCCGAGTTCGCCGACCGTTCCCCGAAACAGCTGTCGGGGGGACAGGCGCAGCGTGTCGCGATCGCACGCGCCCTCGCGACCGAGCCAGACGTCCTGCTCCTCGACGAACCGTTCGCTGCGCTCGATGTGGATGTGGCACAACAGATGCGCACGCTGTTGCGGTCGCTGATCACCGAGCGGAAGGGCTGCACGGTGCTCGTCACACACGACCTCGTCGACGCTGTCGCACTCGCCGACGACGTCGTGATCATCGAACGCGGACGGGTCGTTGGGCGCGGTCCCACGCGAGAGGTGTTGCGGCGTCCGGAAACAGCGTTCACCGCCGCGCTCACGGGGCTCAACATGTTCGTCGGGACCTTCGAGCCACCCGCGACGGTAGTAGGGGTTGCGGGCGGCGGCAGGGTGACGGGCGTGTCGGCAGACGTGAGCAGACCGGGCGCCGGGGCGGTGGCGACCTTCTCGCCGCGTGCCGTTGCGCTGTATCTCGATGCGCCGCAGGGCAGTCCACGCACGGTCTTGAGCGGAACGGTCTCGGAGGTGATGCCCCAGGGCGATCACGCGATCGTGCGGTGCGACGTCGACGGGCAGGTGGTCTCGGCGGAGGTGACGTGGGGAGCCGTCGGAGATCTCGAGCTCGACGCCGGCCGCGGGGTCTACCTGGTCATCAAGGCTAACGAGGTGCGCGTCTACGAGGCGACGTCGTCGGCGGACTCGGCGGCCGTCGACCCATCGGATGTCGACTCAGCTCGGGACTTGGGCTCGTCTCCCGACTTGGGCTCGCCTCCTGACTTGGCGTCCGATTCGTAATACTTGTTGGCTTCCAACACTTTTGCGCGTAGGCGCCGGTAGCCGCGGACCGACAGCGGGGAGATCGACCGCAGGTAGAAGCGGTTTTCGTCGGCGATGTCGTCGGCCATAGGTTCGCTGACCAGCGTGCTGCCCGGCCGCGCTGAACCACACAGGCGCGCAGCTATGTTCACGGGCTCGCCGAAGACGTCGCCGAGTCGGGAGAGAATCTGTCCGCGCGCAAGTCCGACGCGCAGTGCCGGGATGGGCTTGTCATCGCTGAGTTCGTGTATTGCGAGTGCTGCCTGCGCGGCGGCATTCGACGAGCTGAACGTGAACATGACGCCGTCGCCGAGGGTTTTGACCACGTGGCCGCGGTACCGGGCCACGACGTCGAAGGTGCGGTCCTCGAACGTCTCGAGTAGATGCTCGAGCTCGTCGAGAGGGGTACGTCGAGACAGGCTGGTGTAGCCGACGATGTCGGCGAACCCGACGACGAGCTCGATCCGCTCGTCGGATTCGCGGGATTCGTCGCGCGTCATGGACATGTCGAGGTGCCTGCGCCAGATCAACTGCTGCATCACGCCCAATGCGTTCGCCATCTGATCACGGGTCCACGGAACGTCGGGATTGCGTTCGAGTTCGGTCAACTGGTCGGCCTGCCACTCGGCGAGGCGTGACATTGTCTGCCCGATCGCGCGTGCGGTGGCGACCTGCGCCACCTCTGGCATGGTGTGCTCGGAGTCGGCAAAGAGTCCGAGTGCCTTCACCTCTTCCGCTGTGAAGATCTTGTCAGGTGTCGACTGTCGCGCGAAACCGAAAGCGTTCCAGATCTTTTCGGCATACTCGGGAGAGAGTCCCAGCTCTTCCACGAGTTCATCGCGCGTGTATCGCGGCTCGGGAGCGCTCAGTCCCGAACGTTCCTGGTTACTCACAGACGCCCCCGCCCATGCCGTGCTCCCTGTGCATAGGTCAACGGTAGCGGTTCGCCGACCTCATAGTCCCAGGACGCCCTTCATCAGGTAGGGCATCTCGGCTGCGAAGTCGGGTCGGGTGGTGCCGCGGCGCATACGCACGGCGTCGTTGACGATCGACAGGGCGGCGTGCACCGCCACCGCGCGCTGATCGGGCCGGACGTCGGGTTGGATCTGGCCGAGGAGGTCGATCCAGCGTCGGACGTAGCGTCGCTGGACGTCGAGTAGCTCCGCCGCGGCCTCCTGCCCGGCGAAGACCGCCGAGCTGTTGAACGCCACGGAGAGGTCGGGCGTCGAGGTGATAACGGTGACGTAGGAGTCGACGAGGAGCCCGAGGAGCTTCGCGGGGTCGGCGGTGGTCGACTGCGCGGCCATGACTCCCGTCTCCAGCCGCATGGCGCTGCGCTGGCCAATGCCGAGCAGGATGGCGAGCTTCGACGAAAAGTGTTTGTAGACACTGGGTCCGGTGATTCCGACGGCGGCGCCGATGTCGTCGACCCCCACGTCGGCGTATCCGTGATCGGCGAAGAGCGCGGCCGCGGCGTCGAGGATCTCGTCACGCCGCGACGACGAGAGGCCGGCGATGGTGGGCTCGGGAGGTAGGTCGGGTGCGGTCGCGGGGCGCAGGTCGAGCAGGCGTTCGGTGAGTACGACGAGTTCGGCGCGCGCACGGGCCGCCGACATCCGCGAGTTGTGTACCGCGAGGCTGCCCGCGACGCTCAGTGCCGCCCACCCCAGTGAGCGGGCCTCTCGGTCGGACAGGCCGGGACACTCACTGACGATCGCGGTCGCCCAGCGCGCCAGGACCTGCTGGGTGCGCAGGACCATCTGCTTGTTCTGGTCCTCGGACAGATAGTTGCTCGTCCACCGCCACAGCGACACCGATTCGGGGTGGTGCACGCCGAGGTCGCAGAGTGCGTTGATCAGTTCACTCAGGGGTCGTTGACCGTCGCCGAGGGTGCGGTCGGTGCATGCCTCGAGGTCGTCGATGCCCGCGAGCACGGCCGCGGACAACAACGCCTGCTTGTCGTCGAAGTGTCGGTAGACCGACGGCGCGGTCACGCCCGAGGCGCGGGCGATGTCGGCGACCGAGACATGCGGGTAGCCACGATCGAGGAACAGTGCCGCGGCATGGTCGACCAGCTGCCGTTTGCGGTCGGCAGGCCGTGAGCGGCGTGGCTTCTGAGTAGACATTGTTAATCGACCTTAGCTCAGATCTGTCCGCTTCCGCGACTAGTTGACCACCTGCTATAGCCAAAGAAGTGATCCCGCGTTAGCCTCGTAAGGTAACCATCGCTGGTTCATGTGAAAGGAACATTCGTGCCTGATCAAGCATTTATCTACGAGGCGATCCGTACGCCGCGTGGCAAGCAGCGCGGTGGGTCGCTGCACAGCATCAAGCCCGTCGACCTCGCGTCCGGCCTCATCAACGAGGTTCTCGCACGTCACGGCAGCCTCGACCCCGCCGACATCAACGACGTCATCCTCGGCGTCGTCTCGCCGGTCGGCGAGCAGGGCGGCGTCATCTCGCGTACCGCAGCTCTCAACAGCGGCCTGCCCGAGACAGTCCCCGGCACCCAGATCGACCGCTTCTGCGCGTCGGGCCTCGAGGCCACCAACCTCGCAGCGGCCAAGGTCGCGTCCGGCTTCGACGACCTCGTGCTCGCCGGTGGCGTCGAGTCGATGTCGCGTGTCCCGATGGGCAGCGACGGCGGCGCACTCTTCATGGACCCGACCACCGCGTACGACAACTACATCGTGCCGCAGGGCATCGGTGCCGACCTCATCGCGACGATCGAGGGATTCAGCCGCGAAGACGTCGACGCCTTCGCAGCAGAGTCGCAGGAGCGGGCCGAAAACGCTTGGAACGGTGGATACTTCGCCAAGTCGGTGGTCCCGGTTCGTGACATCAATGGCGTGATCGTGCTCGATCACGACGAGCATCGTCGTCCGGGTTCTACCGTCGAGTCGCTCGGCAAGCTCAAGCCCGCGTTCGCCGCGCTCGCCGAGATGGCAGGCTTCGACGACGTCGCGCTGCAGAAGTACCACAGCGTCGAGAAGATCGACCACGTTCACACCGGTGGCAACAGCTCCGGCATCGTCGACGGTGCGTCGCTGGTCCTCATCGGTAGCGAAGAGGCAGGCAAGCGCAACGGACTCACCCCGCGCGGTCGCGTCGTCTCCTTCGCGGAGATCGGTTCCGAGCCCACCATCATGCTCACCGGTCCCACCCCGGCCACCGAGCTGGCGCTGAAGAAGGCCGGACTGACCGTCGACGACATCGACGTCTTCGAGCTGAACGAGGCGTTCGCCGCGGTCGTCTTGAAGTGGATGAAGGACCTGAACATCCCGCACGAGAAGGTCAACCGCAACGGTGGCGCCATCGCAATGGGTCACCCGCTGGGCGCAACCGGCGCGATGATCTTCGGCACCTGCCTCGACGAGCTCGAGCGCACCGGCGGCCGCTACGGCCTGATCACCCTGTGTATCGGCGGCGGCATGGGCGTCGCGACCGTCATCGAGCGTCTCTGACCTACAGAAGGACTTTCAAAAGCAATGAGTGACAACATGATTGGCTGGGAGAAGGACGCCGACGGCGTTGTCGTCCTCACCATGGACGACAAGGCGCAGGGCGCCAACACGATGAACGACACGTTCATCGCCTCGATCGCCGCGACCGTCGACCGTCTCGAGGCCGAGAAGGACGACATCACCGGTGTCGTCATCACCTCGGCGAAGAAGACCTTCTTCGCGGGTGGCGACCTCAAGGACATGACCGCAGAGCGGACGCAGTCCAAGGAAGAGATCGCCGCGTCGATCACCGAGCGCACCAACGGCATGAAGACCGTGCTGCGTCGCCTGGAGAAGCTGGGCAAGCCCGTTGTGGCAGCCATCAACGGTGCCGCCCTCGGCGGTGGCCTCGAACTCGCGCTGCACACCCACTACCGCGTCATCGCCGACGTGAAGGGTGCCGTCGTCGGCCTGCCCGAGGTCACCCTCGGCCTGCTGCCCGGTGGCGGCGGCGTCGTGCGTACCGTCCGCCTGCTCGGCATGCAGAACGCGCTGATGGGCGTGCTGCTGCAGGGTCCGCGTTTCAACGCCACCAAGGCCAAGGAGACCGGTCTGGTCGACGAGGTCGTCGGATCGGTTGAGGAGCTCCTGCCCGCTGCGAAGGCGTGGATCAAGGAGAACCCCGAGGCACAGCAGCCGTGGGACAAGAAGGGCTACAAGATTCCGGGTGGTGCTCCGACCAACCCGTCGGTCGCGGCCAACCTTCCCGCATTCCCCGCTCTGCTTCGCAAGCAGATCAAGGGCGCGAACATGCCTGCGCCGCGCGCCATCCTGGCCGCTGCCATCGAAGGTGCCTACGTCGACGTCGACACCGCCGACCTCGTCGAGACCCGCTACTTTGTCTCGCTGGTCACCGGCCAGGTCGCGCAGAACATGATCAAGGCGTTCTTCTTCGACCTGCAGACCATCAACAACGGTGGCTCGCGTCCCGAGGGCTACCCGAAGTGGCAGGCCAAGAAGGTCGGCGTGATCGGTGCCGGAATGATGGGCGCCGCAATCGCTTACGTGTCGGCCAAGGCAGGCATCGACGTCGTTCTCAAGGATGTGTCGCTGGAGAACGCGGAGAAGGGCAAGGGCTACGCGGTCAAGCTCGAGGAGAAGGCACTCTCCCGCGGCAAGACCACCCAGGAGAAGAGCGACGCGCTGCTCGGTCGGATTCACCCGACCGGCGATGCCGCCGACTTCAAGGGCGTCGACCTTGTCATCGAGGCCGCTTTCGAGTCGGTCGAGGTGAAGAACAAGGTGTTCCAGGAGATCGAGGATGTCGTCGAACCCGACGCCGTGCTCGGTTCGAACACCTCGACACTGCCGATCACGATCCTCGCCGAGGGCGTGAAGCGCTCCGAGGACTTCATCGGAATCCACTTCTTCTCGCCGGTCGACAAGATGCCGCTGGTCGAGATCATCCGCGGTGAGAAGACCTCGGATGCGGTGCTGGCCAAGGTGATCGACTACACGCTGCAGATCCGCAAGACCCCGATCGTCGTTCACGACAGCCGTGGGTTCTTCACCAGCCGCGTCATCGGTACGTTCATCAACGAGGCCATCGCCGCCGTCGGTGAGGGCATCGAGCCTGCGTTCATCGAGCATGCGGGCACGCAGGCCGGCTACCCGGCAGCACCGCTGCAGCTGTCCGACGAGCTCAACCTCGTCCTGATGCAGAAGATCCGCAAGTCCAGCGAGGACGGCGCGAAGGCCGAGGGCAAGGAACTGCCGCAGCACGGCTCCTTCGAGGTCATCGACTACCTGGTCGACGAAGGTCGTCCGGGCAAGAAGGAAGGCGCGGGCTTCTACGAGTACGACGAGAACGGCAAGCGTGTCCGGCTGTGGCCGGGTCTGCGCGACCACTTCAAGTCGGGCAGCACCGAGATCCCGTTCGAGGACATGCAGGAGCGCATGCTCTTCGCCGAGGCCCTCGAGACCGTCAAGTGCTTCGACGAGGGTGTCCTCGACTCCGTCGCCGACGCCAACATCGGCTCGATCTTCGGCATCGGCTTCCCCGCGTGGACCGGTGGCGTGATCCAGTACATCAACCAGTACGAGGGTGGACTGCAGGGCTTCGTCGACCGCTCGCGCGACCTGGCCAAGAAGTACGGCTCGCACTTCGAGCCGCCTGCCTCGCTCGTCGAGAAGGCCGCCAAGGGCGAGAAGTACTGAGTTCTCTGATCTGGCCGGGTCTCTGATCTGGCTGAGTCTGAAGTGACCCACACGAGGTGGGGGAGGAACTTTCCTCCCCCACCTTTTGTGTTCTCTACCCAGTCGGACGGATGGAGCGCACAGTCGGCGGGATGGGGCGCACGGTCGGCGGGATGAGAGATCAGTCGGCTGAGGGAAGTAGGCTTCAGAATCCGCCGCAGATCAGCGGCGAGAATTGTCAGACCTCGTCTGTATGTTCGATGTATGTCCTTGGAAACCTTCTCCGACCCGGCCGGCGCGGCCGACGCCACAGGCGTGCCCGCGTCGCAGCCGCCGGTGCTCGCGCGCGTCGCCGAGGACGAATCTCTGTCGAAAACCGATCTGGTCGAGGTGATCGCGCACTGCGCCTCCACCATTGCCTCTGCACAGTTCCGCCTGTTGACGGCGATCAGTCTCATCCACGAGGAGCACGAAGAAGACTACGGCGTCGAGATCGGCGAACTGACCGACGGCCGAGCAGACTCACCAGAAGCGGTGCGCGAGTTCGCTGCTCGTGGACAGACCGGTGACGACCCCCGCGCACAGTACGGCCCCAATGGTGTGGAACGCACCATCGCCGACGTCGGCGCCGTGTTGTCGCTACCGCCGGGTCGGGCACGCGAGTTGATCATCGACGCCCACGCCCTGCGCTACCGACTCCCCTACACCTCCTCACTCCTGGCCTGCGGGCGTATCGACCTGCAGCGGTTCCACATCGCTGTCGCCCGCACCAGCCTGTGCGGCTCCGACACCATCGACGAGGTCGACGCCCGCCTCACCGCCGCCCTCTCAGCACGTGATCATCTGTCAACGACACGATTTGCTGCGCTCGTCGATTCTGTTGTCGCCCAAGTCGATGCCGAAGCCGTCAAACGACGTCGTGCCCGCATCGACGCCGACCGCAACGTCCAGGTCCGCCCCGACCGGTGGACTCCCGGCCAATCCCGACTGAGCGGCACTGTGCCCGCCGCCTCCGGCGTATTGATCGACCAACGCCTCACCCAACTCGCCAACAGCGTCCACGACGCCGACCCCCGCACCCACGCACAGCGCCGAGCCGACGCACTGACCGCATTTGCCAACGGCGACACCAACCTCGCCTGCCGGTGCGACACCTGCACCAGCCCCGACGCCAGTGACGTCGACACCACCGAACCCACCGCGACGCCTATGCCGATGCCGGTGGGTCCGCGCGCGATGATTCATGTGGTGGCGAATCAATCGACCCTTGACGGTAAGGACGATCAGCCCGGCTACCTCGATGGTGTCGGGGTCATCGACGCCGACACCGTCCGCGAGTTGGCCGCCGACGCAACATTCGACTACCTCGACACCGGCGTCGGCGCTCTGGATCCGCGCCACCCCGACCACGCCGCGGCTGCACGCGCAGCACTGCGCTATGTGCCCAGCAAGAAGCTCCTCGCGCTGGTCCGCTCGGGTGAACTGTGCTGCACGTTCCCCGGGTGCACCAACCCGGTGTGGCAGGCCGACGTCGACCACAGCACCCCGTTTGACCACCACAACCCGTCCAGCGGTGGGTTGACCGTGCGAGAAAACCTCAAACCACTGTGCCGGTTTCATCACCGCACCAAAACGTTTGGTCGATGGCGTGACTACCAACTCGACCTGCAGACAGCAATTTTCGTGTCCCCCACCGGACACACCTTTGTCGGCAACGCCTTCGGCGGACTCGATCTGTTCCCCAAACTCATCCCCACCAAACCACCCGATCACCCCGCGCGCCGAACCATCGACACCATCCACGCCCAACGACGCGCGAAAGTCGCACGCGCCGAAGAGAAGTGGAACGAAGAGAACCCGCCACCCTACTGACGGGCCTCCCTGGGATCGTCCAGCCTCAGTCGGTGCCGGACTCGGCGTCGCTGAGCGCCACCACGAACTTGGTGCCGTACGGCGCATCCTGCACCAGACGCAAGCGCGCCAGTGCGGGGTGGGCGTCGAGCACGCGACCGGCGTTGGCCAACGAACGCAGCGCAGCAGTTTCTGCGCGTGCGGTCTCCAGCTTGGCCAGTCCACGTGCCTTGGCAGTGACCAATTCGGTTGCTGCCGACCGGATCTCGGTGGGCAAGATTACATCCTTGACCAATACGTCGAGTACCTCGATGCCCGCCGCCCGGCCGGCACGTGCGGTCGCGGCGATGATCGGCCCGGTGTCGACGGTGTCGGCTCGGGTGATCACCTCATCGACGGTCACGGCTGCGCAGACTTCACGCAACGCCACCTGCGCGGCGAGGTAGACCGACGCCCACGGGTCGCTGGCCCGCTCGGTGAATGCGACCGCGTCGACAACCGTTGCGCGGACGGCCATCGTGACGCGCAGCGACACGGAGTCGGACGTCAGGATGTCCTGCGGAGCGAGGGTCATGACGCGCTCGCGCATGTCGACGAACGTGTACACGGCACCCCTGCGCTTGCGATACTCGCCGGGCGAAAGGTGCAGGGAGAGTTCGCCATTGCGGTACTCGAGTCCCGTGTACCCGATCGGTACGGAGATCTTGGGGAACCACCGCTTGGCGGGCTTGGTCGCCAGGCGGAGTTCGGTGAAAGCAGACATGGTGCGAACCTCCCTTCGTTTGTCGCGCATGTCGTGTGTGCAAGTAGTTGTCAGGTGTGTATTCGGTTGTGGCGCAGAATGTTCGGCAGGCGACACCGCCCGCGGGAGATCGCGTCGATGGGGTCGCCCGCGGACCGACCGAAGTCAGACGTCGGACGACCGCAGGACCGGCGTCGACCTTGAGTTCCCGGGGGTGGCGTCTGGTGAGGAGTTGAACCTCGGGCTTTAGGAGCCCTGCCATTTCCGTGAATGGTGCTCGAGAGTCCAACGCGCAGAACATGATCGCCGGTACCCCGGGATCGGCTGCTCTCTCGTGCGAGAGGTAACGATGCCAGAGCGGGTTGGGCGGGGGCAACGGGTTTTACTGGGCGGAGTTGGGGCTGGGGTGGGGTGGTTTCGACTTCGGTGCTCGCAAGCTCGCGCCGGCTCAACCAGCGGAGGGGTGCGCTCAGCGCGTGGGGGTGGGGTGGTTTCGACTTCGGTGCTCGCGAGCTCGCGCCGGCTCAACCAGCGTGGGGCGCATCAGCGCGCGAGGAACGCGGCGACCGTCGACTCGAATGCCTCTTTGGCCTCGATCATCACCCAGTGTCCGCAGCGGGGGAAGATGTGTAGCTCGGCGTCGGGGATGAGACGCATGGGGGCGAGGGCCATGTCGGGTGGACTCACGCGGTCGTCGCGGCCCCAGGTGAGCAGTGTGGGGCAGGAGATCTTGTGCATCATCGCCCAGTAGGGCGGGATGTCGGAGGTCGCGAGGAACTGCTGCTGCATCTCGAACGACGCCGAGCCGTACATCGCGCGACCGGTGGCGAGCGCTTCGGGATTCATCGCGGCCTCCCACCGCTCGGAGATGAGTTGCTCGGTGACGAGATCCTTGTCGTAGACCATCGCGCGGAGCCAGCGGATCAGCTTGTCGCGGTCGGGGTCGTCGGCGAACTCTTGGAGTAGCCGCAGTCCTTCACTTGGGCTCGGGCTGAACAGGTTTGGCCCGACACCGCCGATGGTGACGAGTTTTTGGACGCGGTCGGGTTTGCGGATCGCGAGGTTGACGCCGACGACGCCACCCATCGAGTTGCCGATCATCGGTGCGGCAGCAATCCCGAGCGCGTCCATGAACGCGAGCACGGACTTGCCTGCGGTGAGAACGGGCATGCCCTCCCAGGGATCGCTGACGCCGAAGCCTGGGAACTCCAGGACGAAGCAGTGGTGTGTCTGCGCGAAGACCCCGAGGTTGCCGCGATAGTTGCGCCAACCCGTGACTCCGGGGCCGGAGCCGTGAAGCAGGATCAGCGGCGGCGCGTCGGGGTCGCCCGCCTCGTGATAGCGCAGCACGCCGTTGTCGGTGCTCAGTTCGCGCCTGGTCTCGTCGTAGGTGACATCCACATGATCAGACTAGAACGTGTTCTAGTTTCTTGTCACGAGTTGGGCGGCTCAGGCGCCGAGGGATTCCGCGTCCTCTTCGCCGAAGCGCTCTTCGAGCAGTTCGGGCGAGACGTCGACGTCGATCTCCTCGACGGGGCGGCCCCGCGCCGATTCGATGGCGCTGAGTCGACGCTGCGCGCGGTCGGCGGCGTAGGAGAGGAACTCGGAGTTGTCGATTCCGAACGGTGGCTCGTCGAATTGGGCGTTGACCCACTCGATCATCCCGAGCGCGAGCGGCATCAGTTCGCCCATCCGAACGCCGACCGCATCCCACAGGCTGTCGTCGGCCGCGACGTGGCGACGGCACGTGAAGGTGCCCCACGCCATGTGGCGACGCTCGTCGTCGCCGATGAACTTGATGATGCGCTGCATGCCGGGCAGGATGCCGCGCCTGGTGCAGATCCGTTGCCAGGCGTAGTAGCCCGTCAGGGCGAGTGAGCCCTCGATGACGTGGTTGTAGGTGACGCTGGCGCGGATCTGGTTGAGCGGCGACGGATCGTTGTCGAGGCGGTGAAGCGATTCGGGGAGTTCTTCGTAGAAGAGCTGCCGGTAGTAGGGGTTGTCGGCGACGTAGGGGTTGAGGTCGTCGGTGAGGCCGATGGAGTCCATCCAGAGCCGGAAGACCTCGGTGTGCTTGGCCTCTTCGAAGCAGAACTGCGACAGATACATCTCGTCGCCGAACCGCCCTTCGGCGGCCATCGCCTTCATGAACGGCTGGATGTCCTGGGTCACGGCCTCCTCGCCCGCGACGAACTGCGCGACGAGAAACGTTGCGCTGCGCTGTTGTTCGGCGTCGAGCTCGTACCAGTCGGCGGCGTCGCGCGACATGTCGATGGCCGTGGGATCCCAGAACCGTGCGTTGCCCTTGACGAACAGGCGCAGCGGTAGGGATTGCCAGTTGAGGCCGCCGCGTCGCAGCGACGCGAAATCCTGACGAGTGATGGGCTGACGATCGGCGAGAGTCATGGCGCGCCGATCAGCGATCGTTCGGGACTCATACGCTGACGTTAGCGCCGCGATCGAACTCGACCGGTTGGATTGCGCGAACTCTCAGGTTACTCACGCGTCACTTGCGTCGCCGTTCGCGAGTGCGTTCTGGCTGGGGGTCGTCTCGCGCTCGGCGGTCTCACTCTCACCGGTTCGGCGCGACAGCTTGCTGGGCCACCAGATCCGTCGTCCGATGTCGATCGACAGCGCGGGCACGAGCAACGTCCGCACGATGAGCGTGTCGATCAGGACTCCGAACGCCACGAGGAACGCCACCTGGGCGAGGAACAGCAGCGGGATCACGGCAAGCGACGCGAACGTCGCGGCGAGCACGACACCCGCCGAGGTGATCACGCCGCCGGTCGCGGTCAGCCCGCGGATCACACCCTGGCGCGTGCCGTGAGTCTTCGATTCCTCGCGCACGCGTGTCATCAGGAAGATGTTGTAGTCGATGCCCAACGCGACAAGGAACACGAACGCGAACAGCGGCACCACGGGGTCTGCGCCGGGGAAACCGAACGGTCCGTTGAACAGCAACGCCCCGACGCCGAGCGTCGTCGCGAACGACAGCACGGTGGTGCCGAGCAGGATGACCGGCGCGACGATGCTGCGTAGCAGCAGGATCAACACCGCGAGCACCACGAGCAACACGATCGGGATGATCAGATTGCGATCGTGCTCGGCTGTGGTGCGGGTATCGAGGTCGGTGGCGGTCGTACCGCCGACGACAGCGTTCGCGTCGTCGATCGGATGGACACGTTCGCGAATCCGCACGACGGTGTCCTGCGCGGCGAGTGAGGCGGCGTTGTCGGTCAGCGTCGCCTCGATGGCCACGCGGTTGTCGCGGACCACAGGCGTCTGGCCCGCGGTGTAGACCTCGGCCCGCGCGACGCCGTCGACGCTCTTCACAGCGTCGAGAACGGCCGAGGCCTGCGGGGCGTCGGCGATGATCCACGTCGGTGAGCCGCTGCCGGCGTCGAAGTGGCGGGCCTGGACGTCGGCGCCCTCGACGGACTCGACGCTGCCGAGGAAGAAGTCGGTCTGGGCGATGCCGTCGGAGCGGAACATCGGGGCGAATGCGGCTCCGATGAGCAGCACGATCAGGGTGGATGCCCAGATGACGCGCGGTCTGGACGCGACCTTCTCGGCGATCCGGTGCCAGAAGCGGTGCGTCGAGGTGGTGGTGCCCGACTCGGCGAGGTGGGGTCGGACGGGCCAGAATGCGGCGCGGCCGAGGAGCGCGAGAACCGCGGGTAGGAACGTCATCGACGCGAGGAACGACGCCACGATGCCGATCGCCGCGACCGGGCCGAGGCTGCGGTTGGAGTTGAGGTCGGAGAACAGCAGGCACAGCACGCCGAGGATCACCGTTCCGGCCGACGCCGCGACCGGCTCGATCGTCGCACGCCACGCAACCTTGATCGCCTGATACTTGTCGGCGGTCTGTGTCAGCTCCTCACGGAAGCGCGACACCAGAAGAAGTGCGTAGTCGGTCGCCGCACCGAACACGAGGATGAACAGGATGCCCTGGCTCTGGCCGTTGAGGTCGAACACGCCCTGCTTTGTCAGGAAGTAGACGGCACCGGACGCGAGGCCGAGCGCGAAGACCGCCGAGATGATCACGACGAACGGGAGGATGGGGCTGCGGTAGACGATGACGAGAATGACGATCACCACCGCGCCCGCCACCAGCAGCAGGAGGCCGTCGATGCCCGCGAACGCCTCGCCGAGGTCGGCGACCTGGCCGGCTGGGCCGGTGACGTAGACGCTCAGTCCGTTGGGCGGATTGGCCAGGAGATCGCGGAGCTTCTCGACGGTGTCGGCGGGCTCGCCCGCGGTCGAGATCGGCACGATGAGCTCGGCCGCCTTGCCGTCGGCGGAGCGGATCGCCGGTGAGAATGCTTTGCCGAATCCCTCGGTGCCCGCGAGCGGTGTGATGGTGTCGGTCAGGTACGCCGCGTCGGCGTCGGTGAATCCCGACGAGCGTTCGGCGACGACGATCGCGGGGATGTAGCTGGTGTCCTGGAACTTCGCGAGTTCGTCGTTGACGCGGGTCGACTCGGCAGAGGCCGGCAGGAACGCGGTGTTGTCGTTGGTGGAGACCGACGCGAGTTTGCCCGCGAACGGTCCGGTGAACGAGCCGACGACGATCCAGGCGAGGATGCCGAGTGCTGGGATGAGCCAGCGGAGACGAGAGGTCGACGACGCGGTCCGCCGCGGGCTGGCCATGCCGTCTATCTTGGCATGCTGCCCGAAATGCCCGGCTGAGTCAGGGACTCGAGCGGCTCAGCTGGACGAGACGGCTCAGTCGGACGAGCGCTTCGTCGAGACGAGCAGCGTGACAAGGCGGATGCCGAGGCCGATCAGGGCGAAGCTGCTCGCCATCTGGATCGACACGACGATGCGCGCTGGTTGCGACGCCGCGGCGATGTCGCCGAAGCCGGTGGTCGTGAACACCGTCAGGCTGAAGTAGAGCGCGTCGACCCGCGTGAGTCGGAGATTGAAGCTGTCGGTGCCGTACTCGGAGAGCAGGAAGTACGTGGTGGCGAAGGCGACGATGTAGAACGTTGCGAGTGCTGCGATCATCTCGACGGCTGTCGCGACCGGATACGGAGACCGGATGAAATGTCGAATCTCCCAGCCGCAGAACGCGATCAGCAGCAGTGCCCCCACGACAAGGCCGATGAACTTGGCGTCGTTCTCCTGGTTGATCGGCAGCAGGAAATAGCCGACGAGCAGCACCAACCCCGCGAGCGCCGGACGCAGCAGTGCGCTCGCGAGGCGTGGGCCACTGATCGCCGAGTTGCCGCCGGAACTCGGGGACTTACCAGATGCGGACACGGTCCACATCGGGCAGGAACAACTCGTCGCCCTCGGCGACGTCGAACGCGTCGTAGAAGGCGTCGATGTTGCGAACGACACCGTTGCAACGGAATTCGGGCGGGGAGTGGGGATCGATGGAGAGTCGACGAATCGCCTCGGCGTCGCGGGTCTTGGTGCGCCAGATCTGCGCCCAGCTGTAGAACACACGCTGGATGCCGGTCAATTCGTCGATGACCGGGGGCTCGGTGCCCTCGGTGGCGAGGCGGTAGGCGACGAGTGCGATCGACAGCCCGCCGAGGTCGCCGATGTTCTCACCGATCGTGAACTCGCCGTTGACCTTGTACTTGTCGTCGAGTCCTTCAGGGGTGAACTCGCCGTACTGTTCGATCAATGCCTTTGTGCGCTTGGAAAATTCGGTGCGATCGGCATCGCTCCACCAGTCGACGAGGTTGCCGTCGCCGTCGTACTTGGCGCCCTGGTCGTCGAATCCGTGTCCGATCTCGTGGCCGATCACCGCGCCGATCCCGCCGTAGTTGGCGGCGTCGTCGGCGTCGGGATCGAAGAACGGCGGCTGCAGAATCGCTGCGGGAAAGACGATCTCGTTCATGCCGGGGTTGTAGTAGGCGTTGACCGTCTGCGGCGTCATGAACCACTCGTCGCGGTCGACGGGGGAGCCGATCTTCGAGAACTCCCGCTCGTTCTCGAATGATGCTGCGCGCGCATAGTTTCCGATGAGGTCACCCCGGTCGACGGACAGGGCGCTGTAGTCACGCCACTGCGCCGGGTACCCGATCTTGGGGGTGAACTTGTCGAGCTTGACCAGCGCGCGCTCGCGGGTCGACGGTGTCATCCACGGGAGGTCGGAGATGTTCTGGCGGTACGCCGCAACGAGGTTGGCGATGAGCTCGTCCATCCGGGCCTTGGCCTCGGGTGGGAAGTGCTCCTCGACGTAGAGCTTGCCGACGGCGAATCCCATTGCGCCCTCGACGAATCCGACGCCGCGCTTCCAGCGGTCGCGAATGGTCTCGGCGCCCGTGAGGGTGCGGCCGTAGAAAGCGAAGTTCTCGTCGACGAAATCTGACGACAGGTACGACGCTGCCGAGTGCAGCAGTCGCCAGGTCAGCCACGTCTTCCAGTGTTCGATCGGCGACTCGGCGAACAGCGTGGTGACGTCGTCGATGAACGACGGCTGACCGACCACGACCTCCGCGAAGGTGACGTCTCCGACGGTCCCGAGGCCACCGAACCACTCGTGGATGTTGAAACCCGAAGCGAGCGAATCGAACTCGCCGAGCGAGAAGAGGTTGTAGGTGAGGTCGGCGTCGCGTCGTCGAACCACGTCCCAGTGATGGCCCGCGATGGCGGTCTCGAGGTTGAGGACCGTGGTCGCGCGCGCATCCGCGTCGTCGTAGCCTGCGAGCGCGAACATGCGTGAGACGTGATCTCGGTATGCCTCACGGGTTTCCGCGTGGTTGTCGTCGCGGTAGTACGACTCGTCGGGCAGTCCGAGGCCCGACTGCACCACGTGCACGAGGTATCGATCGGATTGCTTGGCGTCGGTGTCGACGTAGAAACCGAAGAGTCCGCCGACGCCGTGCCGCTGCAGACGGCCGATGCGGCCGGAGAGTTCGTCGGTCGACGTGACCGCTTCGATGGCTTCGATCTCACCGCGGATCGGACCGATCCCGAGTGCCTCGATGTGATCGGTGTCCATGAACGACCCGAAGAGATCACCGATCTTCTGGGCGTCGGAGCCGCTCGGCGGATCGGCCTTGGCACATGCGGTGATGATGTCGCGGACGTTCTCTTCGGCACGATCACGCAACACGTGGAACGCTCCGTCGACCGAACGGTCGTCGGGGATCTCGTGGGTATCGAGCCACTTGCCGTTGACGTGGGAGAACAGGTCGTCCTGGACGCGGACGGCATCGTCGACCCACTCGAGGTCGATGCCGGAAGGAAGGGAATCGGTCTTCGAAGCAGTCACGACGTCCATCCTGTCACGCCGCCGCGCGACCTTCAGTTGAGTTAGGGCTCTCCGAGCGCTTTGTTCATCGCCCAGATCAAAACCTCGGCCGGCCCGTCTCCCGCATCCGTGCGCAGCGTCGCTCCAGAGGTGTCGACGCCGCGCGCAGCGTCACCCGCGGTGAGTGCGATGTCGCCGGGATGGTCTGTGTCATCGGGCTGGTCTGACGCCGACAGCACGGCCCGGCCGTCGACGACGAGGACGTGCGTGAATCGGGCGTCGGGGATGCTGACCGAGGTGCCCGGCGCGATACGGGCGGCGAACAGCGTCGCGGCACGGTTGCTGATCGTGATCGCGGCTTCGGCAGCGGGGTCGCCTGACGCGACGGCGACGAGATCGCCCTCGGTGAGTGCTGCGGAGATGTCGCGCTGCTCGTACGACGGCGTGATTCCGTACTCGTCGGGAACCACCCACATCTGGACGTAGTGAACCGGCGCAGAACCAGATCCGCGCAGGTCGGGCCACGGATCGTTGCGTTCGGTGTGGTCGATGCCGGAACCGGCGCTCATGCGCTGGGCGAGACCGGGATAGACGACGCCGGTGTGACCCGCGGAATCGGTGTGCACCAACGTGCCGGAGACCACCCACGTGACGATTTCGGAATCCGAATGATGGTGCGCATCGAATCCATGTCCGGGTAGTAAAACTTCTTCATTGCATGCAATGAGAAGTCCATGATGGGTGTTTGATGGATCGTAGTGATCGCCGAATGAGAACGAGTGACGGGAGGTCAACCAATCGGTCGACGTCACCTCCCGGACTCCGGCTCGGAACACCGTGAAGACCATGACCCATTATGGGCATCGCGTCTGATGCGGAGTTCAGGCCGCCACCGCGCTGCAGCTGAGGTCGACTCCGGCGTGGCAGAGGGTTCAGACCTCCTCGTCGACTCCGCTTCGCGTGGCGACGACTCCGACGGCGAAAAACTCATCGACTCTGCCGCCGCAAAGTCCCTGGTCGAGGCTTCCGATCGGAAGGCCGACCGTAAGACCGACGGAGAGGCTGACGGGGACCGAGACGAGATCGTGACTAGTCCGAGTTCGGACCGCAAGCAGGTCAGTGATGTGACTCGTGTGACTAGAGTGAAGAATGGGACTATGAAGTATTGCTTGCGGTGGGTAGCTCTTGTTGCCTGCGTAGTCCTCGTCGGTGCTGGCGGTTTTGTCACCTGGCGCATGCTCTCCAGTGGTCCCGACACCGGTGCCGCGGCGGCGGTCGGCGAGTTCGCGCAGGCATTGAGCAGGAAAGACGCAACCGCAGCGGCGTCGTTTACGACGGCTCCCGGTCAGGCCGCAGACGCTCTGACGCAGACCGTCACAGCGATGAATCCCCAGTCGATTGACGTCGACGTCGACAAGCCGGAGGAGTACAGCGACGGCACGGCGTCGTTCAACCTCAAGACCACCTGGCGGTGGGACAAGGACCGCTCGTTCGAGTCGGCGACGTCGGGCACTGCCCGACACCTGAGTTCCGGTTGGAAGATCACCTGGGATCCCGCACTCCTGGCCCAGGGAATGCCCGTCGGCGGCAACCTTCGTGAGGTCCGGACCGACGCGCGGCCCGCTCCGACGGTCAACAGCGTGTCCGGCAAGCCCTTCATGGTGTTGGCGCCGGTCAACGAGATCGTTCTCGACCCGGCCAAGACCAAGGACCTGGGAGCGTCGGTGCGCGCACTGTCGCGGACACTGGCACCGATCGCGCCGTTGATCACGCCGGAGGTCATCAACGCGAAGCTGGCGGCAGCACCGGGCAAGCCGATCATCGCGGTGACCCTGCGCGATCCCGACATGGGCGTGATGACCAGCGATCCGGCCGCGGTTCCAGGAGTGTCGGTCAACAAGACCGGCATGCTCGTGATGGCCGACCGTCGACTCTCGTCGCCGCTGGAACCCGCACTGACCAACTACTGGCAGGCGATTGTCGATGCGACCGCCGGATGGCAGGTCCAGATGGTGGGTCCCGGTCTCGCGCCGCGCAAGCTCGCGGGTGAGCAGGGGCCTCCGGGTCCCGACGTCGCGACGTCGATCAACCAGCAGGTGCAGTTGACTCTCGGTGATGCGGCAGTCGAGGTCGGACAACCGGCGACCATCATGGCGCTCGACGCCGGGTCGGGTCGGATTCTCGGTCTGGCGCAGAACGACTACGCGGCCGAGCGTGGCAACAGCGTCGACCAGCAGTATCCGGTCGGTGCGACGCTCGATCCCGTGTTCTCGGCCGTCGACAAGGCCACGTCTTCGCAGAAGTCGAACAACGAGTCGTCGGACACGGCGCTCGACCGACTGGGACTCGGCGTCACGTTCACGGTTCCGGGCGCGTCGACTCCGACCTCTCCGAAGCCGGGTGTCGCGACGATCGACTACCGGCCACAGTCGGCAACGGCGACCATGCTGAACATGGCTGCGCTCGGCGTGTCGATGGCGCGGGCTGACGCGGGCACTCAGAGTTCTGTTGCTCCCGCGGTCATCTCGGGTGCCACGACCAAGGTCGACGGCGGTTCGCTCGGGGCGATCGACACGTCGGTGAGCGCGCCGATCCTCGCGGCGATGACGACAACGGCCAAGACCGGCGACGCCAGTGACCTCACTCGCGCGCCCGGCCTGAAAGCGCTGGTCGGAACCAATGGGCCGCAGGGTCCCGGCTGGTTCATCGGCATTCAGGGCGGCAAGGTCATCGTGATCTACACGGAGGGTGAGAAGTCGGGGACGGCTGCGCTACAGGTCGCTCAGAAGTACTTCCGCATCGCGTAGGCGACGACCGCGCGCCAGCCCAGCATGAACAGGCCGAGGGCGATGGTCGCAACGATGATGAAGCTCAGCGCGACGCCCTGGTGCAGCAGGTAGCGCAGCACCATGCCGATCGCGACGGTGCAGATCCAGATCGTCAGACCGGTCGGAACGATGCGTGCGGGCCGGAAGTCGCTGCCGAACCACTCGCTCGACCCGACATGTGAATAGACGTAGGCGATCGACCAGCCGGCGGCCGCGCCGACAAGGAACGGCCAGAGGGTCTGCAGCACTCCGACCAGCGCGAAGCCGTCGTGGTGGTTCGCCCTGCCGATCAGCACGAACACGACGACGGCCACGAGATCGCACAGCGCTGCCGCGGCCAGCGGGAACGTCGTGGTGTGCCGACTGCTGGTCGGATCGCTCACGTCAGACTTCGACATGGGTATCAACGGTAGCGCCACCGATCGTCGATGACGTGCTGCGGGTGGCGGGCGACAGACATGAAATGTCAGTCAGGGGGCGGTTCGGGTCCGTATTGTCTCCGCTCTGGAGCCGCGTCCGGGTCGAAATCGCCCGACTCGACGTCGCGATCGATCTCTTCGCCGATGGAGTCGTCGGTACGGATTCGCGACCGGAAGAGGAAGAACACGACGATCCACCCGATCACTGCGACCAACACATAGCTGATGAGGCGGTAGACGAGTACTGCGGTCAGTGCGTCGGCGGCAGGCATCCCCGCGCTGGTCAGTGCTGGGACGAGCACCGCGTCGACCACTCCGATCCCGCCGGGGAGCAGCGGAATCGCGGTACCGACGGCCTTGCCCGCCGCGTAGGCGACCATCAGTCCGGAGACGCTCGGATGAGCTCCGACCGCCCAGCACGCGAACATCAGGCACGCGACGTCGGCGATCCAGTTGAACAGGCTCCACGCGAAGGCGACGCTCGTGTCGCGACGGGTGAGTTGGACCGCGCGCAACTGTTCGAGTGTCTCCAAGAGCCGCGACACCCCGTGATCCGACGGCTTGCTGCGCACCTGGTTGATCCAGCCGAGGATGCGTTCGCCGGTGGACTGCAGCGACTCCGGATGGCTGGCGAGGTACTGCAGGACAACGGCCACCGCGATGAACCCAACCGCAGAGAAGACCACCGAGAACGGGCTGGTCTTGGCGCCCGCGAGCAGTGCGCCACCGAATCCGAGCACTGCGAGTCCGACACCGGCGAGCAGCCCGGACATGACCACCTGCCACGACGCGACGACGGGCGTGGCGCCCCACTTGCGTGTCTCGCGGTAGGTGAAAGCGGGTGCGAGTACCTGACCGCCCGGCAGCGTCTGGCTGACCGAGTTCGCGGCGAGGACCACCGACAGTGACTTCCACTCGGAGACACGGACACCCGCCGACCGCAGTAGCGCTCGCTGTACCTGCGCGAAACTGTCCATCGAGAGCAGGGCCGCGACGACGCACGCGACGAGCCACACCCAGTCGAGATCGCCGATCCGGTGGGCTGCTTCCTCGAGTTTCGGCCAGATCAGCACGACCTCGACCGCCAGAATGGCCACCACGACGACCGTCAGGATCCACCGAACCCACCAGAAGCGAGAGCGAGGGACGGTACCGTGGACCGCCGGTGTATCCGACGTCATACGGCTAAGGGTAACGACAGCTAGTGTGACTCCCGTGGACCATGCCGCCCGACCCGACGAGTATCCCGAAGATTCCGAGGCGGGGGTGTCTGTGAGATCGCTGGCCGAGCTCGACCGCTCCAAGGTGCACCCGTTTGTTCGTGCCACAGCCGAGTGGGTGTGGCGACTCCTGCTGATCGTCTTCGCCGTCTATGTGCTCGGGCGTCTGTTTCTCGAGTTCGACGAGGTGTTCGTTCCGGTTGCGTTGGCGATCCTGGTCTCGGCCTTCCTCGTTCCCGGCGTCGATTGGCTCGACCGCAAGGGACTGCCGAGGTCGCTGGCCGTGGTCATCATGCTGCTGGTCGCGCTGGGAATTGTCGCGACGGTGCTGACCTTCGTCGGTCGGGCGTTCGTCCACGGATTCCCCGCGCTGACCGCCGAGATCACGGTCACCATCGATCGCACGCGAGAGTGGTTGGTCGACGGTCCGCTCGACGTCGACGAATCACAGGTGCGCAACCTCGGGTCGAACGTCATCAACCTGATGGAGCACAACCAGGCCAAGCTCGCAGGCGGTGCCGTTGCGACCGCGACGACGGCGACCGAACTGGTCACCGGCGCGCTGCTGACGGTGTTCCTCACGATCTTCTTTCTCTACGGCGGCGGTCAGATCTGGGAGTTCTGCTGCCGTCTGATCCCGCGCAAGACCCGAGGTCGGGTCGCAGCCGCGGGTGTCGCGGGCTTCGGCACCCTCGTGGGGTACGTGCGTGCGACCGTGATCGTCGCGTTCGTCGATGCCGTGTGTATCGGCGTCGGGTTGGCGATCCTGCGGGTTCCGCTGGCACTTCCGTTGGCGACGGTGGTCTTCCTCTTCTCGTTCATCCCGATCGTGGGCGCGCTCATCAGTGGCTCGCTCGCCGTCGTGATCGCGTTGGTGACACAGGGCTGGCTGACCGCGGTCATCGTGTTGGCGCTCCTCATCGGCGTGATGCAACTCGAAGGTCATGTGCTGCAACCCTTCCTGCTCGGCAGGTCGGTGCGGCTGCATCCGGTCGCGGTGATCCTCGCGATCGCCGCGGGCATCGTCGGGGCCGGGATCATCGGCGGCCTCTTCGCCGTGCCGATCATCGCCTTCGCGAACACCGCCGTGCGATATCTCGCCGGTCACCGCAACCTACCGATCTCGAGTGGGGAAGGTTCATATCATTACGCCGAGCCCGACGAACCTCATTGGGACAACCGAGATCTCGACGCCGCGGCCGCATCGGC
This sequence comes from Gordonia sputi NBRC 100414, assembly GCF_000248055.1. Taxonomy (GTDB): domain Bacteria; phylum Actinomycetota; class Actinomycetes; order Mycobacteriales; family Mycobacteriaceae; genus Gordonia; species Gordonia sputi. The sequence continues at coordinate 39,551 of NZ_BAFC01000084.1, forward strand.
GGGCGTGGCGGTCGAGGAGGGTGTCGGGGTCTCGAAAGCCGACGCCGAGGCCGACGTCGAGCGGGGACTCGACGGCGATGGTGCCGACGTGGACGTGACCGATGACGCCGCGACCGATGACAGCACGGGCGATGACACTGCGGCGGACGACACAACGGCCGGCGACACCGCGCCCAAGAAGGACCCCGACGAGTCGTCATGAGAAGTGATCCGGTCACGCCGCTCTGGCGCGGCGCGCAGGTGTTGCGACTGTTGTCGTACCTCTACGCGCTCGGGTTTCGGATCGCGATCGACGACGACCTGCTGCACCCGGGCGTGACGTGGGTGTTGTTCGGATTCCTCACCGTGTGGACCGTTGCCTGCGGTATCGCGTATTACGTTGGCTTCGGCCGTAATTGGTACTGGGTCGGCGCTGAGCTGGTGATCGCCTGCGCGCTGATGTTGTCGACGTCGTACGTCGCCAGTGAGTCGTGGGCACTGAACAACCAGACATGGCCGACGACGCTGTGGGCGACCAACTCGGTGATCTCGGCGGCACTACTCGCCGGGCCGATCGTCGGCCTCATCGCGGGTCTGGTCGTCGGCGGCACAAGCGCTTTCGTCAAGGGCTGGCTCGATCTGAACTTCGGCCGCAACGCGACGATCATCGTGATGATGGCTGCCGGTGTCGCGGTGGGACTCGCGGCGGTCAATGCCCGTCGGGCGCAGGCGGAATTGGCCGCGGCGGCGCGCGTGGCAGCGGCCGCAAGTGAACGCGAACGACTGTCCCGCGAGGTGCACGACGGTGTGCTCCAGGTGCTGTCGTTCATCTCCAAGCGCGGCCGTGAGATCGGTGGTCCCACAGCGCAACTCGCCGACCTCGCGGCAACTCAGGAGGTGGCGCTGCGTCGTCTGATCGCCGACGTCGATGTCGGGGCCGAATCTGACTGTGGGACCGCGGATCTGACCGCATTGCTGCGCGCGGCCGGGGGAGAGGCTGTGGCGGTGAGCGCGCCCGCCGACCCGGTGGAGATCGACGCGACGACGGCGCGCGAGATCAGTGCGGCGGTGATCAACGCACTCGACAACGTCGCGCATCACGCGGGACCGGGTGCGCGTGCGTATGTGCTCCTCGAAGACCTCGACGACGCCGTTGTCGTGAGTGTCCGCGACGACGGTGTCGGTATCGCCGCGGGTCGGCTCGACGAGGCGCGTCGTCAGGGCAGGCTCGGCGTCGCACAGTCGATTATCGGGAGAATCGAATCCCTCGGTGGCAGAGCACTACTCGACTCCGACGAGGGGATCGGCACGGAATGGGAACTGACGGTACCGGTGACACGGGAGAAGAGATGAGCGAGACACAGGACGGCGACCAACTGCGGGTGATGGTCGTCGACGACCATCCGATGTGGCGGGATGGCGTCGCGCGCGACCTCTCCGATGAGGGGTTCGAGGTCGTGGCAACTGCCGATTCTGTCGGGGCCGCGGGGCGTCGTGCCGGTGCGGTGCAACCCGACGTCGTCCTCATGGACATGCAGCTGCCCGACGGCAACGGGGCGGAGGCGACCGCGTCGGTGCTCGAGGTCTCGCCGAGGACGCGAGTGTTGGTCCTGTCGGCATCAGACGAGCGCGACGACGTACTCGACGCCGTAAAGGCCGGTGCGAGTGGATATCTGGTGAAGAGTGCGTCGAAGGAGGAACTGATCGAGGCGGTGCGGGCGACCGCGGCGGGCCAGGCGGTCTTCACGCCGGGGCTAGCGGGTCTCGTACTCGGCGAGTTCCGCCGTATGTCCTCCGAACCCGACCGCGCGCCGCAGACCCCCGTGCTCACCGAGCGCGAAACCGAGGTACTGCGCTACGTCGCAAAGGGTATGAGCGCCAAGCAGATTGCGCGCAAACTGACGCTGAGTCACCGGACCGTCGAGAATCACGTGCAGTCGACGTTGCGCAAACTGCAACTCGGCAACCGCGTCGAACTCACGCGATACGCGATAGAGCACGGCATCGACGAGTGAGCGGTACGGCCACCGGGGCGCTGACCGCTACTCGCCGGAACGGCTGCGGCGCAACAACTCCTGCACGCTGATCTGGCGGTTCTCGCCGGGATTCTCGTCTGCGCGCGCGTGCCGATCCGACGATCGACTCGGTCCGTCGTCGGTCCGCTGACGCCGCGGCGGTGGGGTGCGGGTCTCGTGATCCTCGCTCGGTGCGACGGGTTGCTGCGCTCGGCGTGCCGCGTCGGGCGAGAGTCCACGCTCCATCGGCGACTGTGAACCCTCGGGTGCGCGCCGTTGCGACGCCCTCGCCTGCTCCGGTGACAGCGACGCGACGAGCGGACGCTTGCCGGTCTTGTCGAGGTCGGGGCGTCGACCCAGCGGCGACGGGCCCGCGGCGCCGGTCTGTGGCTGGTTCAGGCGGATGCCGCCTTCGCCGAGCATCCATCCGCCCGTGTCGGGACGGTCGGACTTCTGACGTCGCGGTGCCGACGGGCGAGTCGAGCGCGCAGTACGTACCGGCTCGATCTCGTCGAGCGTCTGGGCGGGACGTTGATCGCGCAGCGCGGGGCGTCGATCCGACGGCGGCTGCGACGGCCGGGTGCGCGCGGCTGGGTGCTGGGCGGCTGGGTGCTGGGCAGCGGGAGGTTGGGCTGCCGGGGGTTGGGCAGGTGGTTGCGCAGCACGACGCTGTGTCGGCTGGGGCGTGGGGCCCGACCGGGGTGCAGTCGGGCGGGGTGCCGACCCTGCGCGTGTGGAGCGTGTGGCCGCACCCGCCGAGACCGTCGCGGCAGCACGCGGAGCCGCTCGCATGGCGGTCGTCGGTACCTCGGCGATCAGCGTGCCCGCACGCATACCCTGCGTGCCGGCACCGGCACCTGCACCGACGAGCTTCGCGCCGGGCTCGTCGTCGAGGATCGTTTCGCCGAGGCCGATCTTGCGTTGGACGGTCTTCATCCACCGCGGTGCCCACCAGCAGTCGTCACCGAGCAGCTTCATCGTCGACGGGACGAGCAGCATACGGATGATGGTGGCGTCGAGGATGAGCGCCGCGATCATGCCGTAGGCGATGTACTTCATCATCACGATCTCGGACAGTCCGAACGCGCCCGTCACGACGATGAGGATCGCCGCGGCGGCCGTGATGATCCGACCGGTGTGCGCGGTACCGACGCGAATCGCTTCCGTGGTGCTCGCGCCCTTCTGTCTCGCTTCGACCATGCGGGACAACAGGAATATCTCGTAGTCCGTCGACAGGCCGAACACAATCGCGATGATCAGCACCAGGACAGCGGCGAACAACGGTCCCGGCGTGAAGTTGGCGATCGACGCGCCGTGGCCGTCGACGAAGATCCACGTCAGGATGCCCAGCGTCGCGCCGAGGCCCAACGCCGACATCAGAGCGGCCTTGATCGGCAGCACCACGGAACCGAAGGCGAGGAACATCAACAGCCCGGTGACCAGGACGAGCAGGATCGCCATGAGCGGCAGTCGGGTGAGCAGGGCATCGATGGAGTCCTGCACGAGTGCGGGAGTTCCCGCCACCCACATCTTGATGCCCGCGGGTTTGTCGATGGCACGCAGGTCCTTGACGGCCTCGCCCGCGGTATCGCGGTTGACCAGACCCGCCGACATCTGGATGACCTGCGGACCGTTGAAGCCGTAGGTTCCGGTGAGCGCGCCGTCGTCGGCCGAGGGGCTGAACTGCTTGGTGAAGCCGGGGATCTTGTTGGCTTCGTCGGCAATCTGCTGGATCTTGGCGCCGCTGTCGGGGTCGTTGACGTCGTAGGAGATGACGAGCTTGATCTCTTCGGTGCGTTCCTTCGGGAACGCCTTGTCGAAGTCCTCCTGGGCGACACGGCTCGGATTGTTCGGCGGCAGATAAGCCTCGCTGATGCCGCCGAACTTGATGCCGCCGATCGGGATGGTGAGGACCAGCAGGATCAGGACGGTCGGCACCGCGGTGGCGATGGGATGGCGCATGACCCACCCCGACAGGCGGCCCCAGAAACCGTTCTCGATCTCCGCCTTGGTCTTCGTGCGTCGGAGGAACGGCAACCCGAAGGCGTCGATCTTCGGTCCGAGGATGCTCAGGATGGCCGGCAGCACGGTGATCGAGAGGATCGCGGCCAACGACACCGAGAAGATCGCGCCGTACGCGACGGACTTCAAGAAGCCCTGCGGCATCATCAGCAGACAGGCGATGGCGGCGACGATGATCGTCGCCGAAAAGACCACGGTTTGTCCCGCGGTCATCACGGTTCTTCGTACCGCGGCCTTGGTGCTGTAACCCTCGGCGAGTTCTTCTCTGAATCTGCTGACGATGAACAGGCCGTAGTCGATCGCGATACCGAGGCCGATCAGCGTGACCACCGATTGCGCGAAGATATTCAGCTCGGTGAGCTGGGCGATGATGTTCATGATGCCCAGCGAGCCCGCGATCGTCAGACCACCGATGAACACCGGGAGACAGGCGGCGATGACACCGCCGAAGATGAAGAACAGCATCACCGCGACGAGCGGGAGTGCGATCACCTCGGCGCGTCGGATGTCGTCGTCCATACCGCTGGCCATCGCACCGGCGACGGGTTGCAGGCCTGCGAGTTGGAATCGGGTGCCCTCGAGTCCGTACTTACCGGGATCGTCGACGACGCCCTGCAGGAACGGTTCGATCTTCTTGTAGTTCGCGAGTACCGAGGTGTCGTCGTTGCCCGCGACGCCGATACTGATGAAGGCCTGCTTCTTGTCGGCGGTGAACGTCCGTGACCTGATGGTGTCCTGCGCGGCCTTCTGCGCGACCGTGTCGTCCTTCAGATAGAAGGGGTCGATGATCTCCTGGTTGTTGCGTAGCGCGTTCTCGTAGGCCTGCTTATCGGTTGAATCGGGAGCGGCCGCGGCGCGCTGCACCACATCGGGATGTTGCCTCAGAAGATCGTCGACGACCTGCTCGACCTTGCTTCCGAACTGCTTGTCGTCGACCAGCGTGCCTGCGGGCGGGGTGATGAGGAGGATGACGTCGGAGCGGTGGTCGCGGCCGAAGGCGGTGTCGGCGACGACCGAACCCTTCGACGACTGGGCTGTCGGATCGAACCAGCCGCTCTGCGACAGGTGATTGCCGAGCCCGAGTCCGTAGAGGCCGAGGCCGCCCATGATGGCGACCAACACCGCAATGACGGCAAAGCGCATCCGGAAGACGAATGTGCCGATGGCTCCGAACACGCCGACTCCTTTCGAGAAAATCTCGCCGAGATAGTTGCCGAGATTGTTTCAGTGGTGCCTGAGTGCTTGCTGAGGTTTGGCAATGAGGCTAGGGGCTGGGTGCTGGGGTTTCCGCCCCGAGCTGACGGGCGCTCTCTCAGCGGAGAAGCGCGCGCAGCGGGCGGAACGGGGTGAGCCACGCTCCGTCGTCCGGCAGTGAGTCGAGCCCGATGCGGGGCAGTGGCTCCCGGAAGACGCCGGGAATCTCCTCGAGATCGACGAACTCGAGCCCATCCGTGGAGAGCGCCCAGCTCACGTGTTCGCGGAAACCGATGACCGTGACCGGAACGCCTTCGGCGGCGATCTCGACCAGCGGATCCCGGAACGCCTGACCATCCGCGGAGGCGACGATCAGCCCGGCTAACCCAACAGTGTGCCTGCGAAGTTCGATGTGGTCGAGCATGTCGGGGTCCACATCGCTGTCCTCGGACAGTTTCGGCTTGGCGAAAACCGCGTACCCGACGTTGCGCAACGCGTCGACCCACGGCCGCACGACGTCGGCGCTACCAGGCACGATATTGGTGAAGACCGTCGCCTCGGGTTCGATCTGGACCGCGGCGTCGGCCGTCGTCGAAATGTCGTCGACATCACTGTTGTCGTCGCTGCTGTCGTCACCGCTGCTGTCGTCGTCATCGCTATCGCCGTAGGCATCGGTGGCGTCATCGCCGACGGAGTGATCGTAGGCCGCGACCGCTGCCTGTGCAGAGATGTCGGCGGTGCGCTGCAGCAACCAGCGGCCGAGTGCGTCGAACCGCGGTCGGTGCGCCGCCGTCGGTCGTCCGCCGAGGATGGACCCGAGGCCCATGTCCATGTTGGGGGCGTCCCAGACCAGGAGGACGCGCTGCGCGCCGCTCTGTCCGGAGATCGTGTCGGCGAAGCGTGCGGCCGATCCACGGGTGTCGGTCATCAGCCTTCGCCGCCTGTCGGGGTGTCTGGAGCTTCGGGGTTGTCCGGGGTTTCTGGAGCTTCAGGGGTTTCGGGGTTGTCTGGGGCGTCTGCCGTCCCCTTCTCGCGGGGTCGGACGTACACGAACTCGTTGACCTCGCGGCCCTCGCGCTCTGCGCGACCCTCGAACTTGGTGGTCGGACGTTCGAGGGAGATCGGAACCCCCGTCGTCGCGGGTACGACGTGGACGCGCTCGGGGTTCTGGGTCGCGAGGATCTCGGCGATCCACTCCGCGTAGTCGGCATGGTCGGTCGCGATGTGCAGCACGCCGCCGGGCCGGAGTCGGTCAGCCATGAGTTCGATGGTGCCCCGTTGGACGAATCGACGCTTGTGATGGCGCGATTTGGGCCAGGGATCGGGAAAGAAGAGTCGGATCGCGGTGAGCGATTCGGAGGGGATGAGCTCACGCAACACGACGACGCCGTCGCCGCGGATCATGCGCACATTGGTCAGGCCTGCGCGGTCGACGAGACCGACGAGCTGTGCAAGGCCCGGCTTGTAGACCTCGACGGCGATCACGTCGACGTCGGGTTCGTCCGCGGCCATCGCGGCCGTCGAGATGCCGGTTCCGCTGCCGATCTCGAGGACCCGGGGTGCCTCGCGCCCGAAGAGGGCGTCGAAGTCGATGGGTGGTTCCGGGGTCTGGGCCGGGTCGGTGGCCAGGTCGCGGCCAAGCACCGGCCACAGCGTCTCCCAGTTGCGCTGTTGGCCCGGCGTCAGCGAGCCGCGGCGGAAGCGGAAGCTGGTCACGCGTGGGTAGAGGCGTGACGCGTCGCCTTGGCCGTTGGCCGGTCCGGGGGAGGAGTTCACCGGTCCATCGTGGCCCATCGGGTCGGTCATGCACACCTCGACACCCGCTTGTGCAATCTGCTGCGCCACCTCGCCCAACTGCGACTACCCTTCCACCAGGGAAGATGGGCCGGTCTTGAGCGGGGGTGAGTGCGTGATCGATCCAACGGGTCCGCTCGCGCTCGCACTGTCGTCGGGATCGATCGGGCAGCTCGTCGCGCCCGATTCGCCCGCTTTTGCCACGCTCGACGCCGCCGCCCGGCGCTACGTGCAGCCGCTGTCGGTTGCGGTGGTCGGTCGTCGTGGGGTGGGTCGCGACACGATGGCGCGTGCGTTGTCTGAGCGCTTCGGTGTCGCGGCATTCGTGGCCGAGCGTGGGTCCGGCGTGCTCGCCGGCGCCGATCTGCGAGTGCATGTGCTCGCCGGAGCGCCACGACGTGCCGACCACGAGATGCTCGGCGCCTCGCCACGCGAACGGACCGTCGTCGTCCTCGGGAAGGCCGACACGCTCGCAGCCGATGCCGTTTCCGGCGCAGCCGATGCCGTTTCCGGCGCAGCCGATGCCGTGGCCGGGCTCGTCCGCGCCGCGAGTGAGTCGCTCGGCAGGCCCGTCGTCGCGGTCTCGCAGTTGTCGGCGTGCGCCACGGTGTCCGACGACGAGTTCGAGTTCCTCCGCCAACTTGTCGCCGACGATGAGGTGATGCCGTCGATGTCCGGCCACTTTCTCGCGCCCGCACGGCCTGCGCAGTCGCAGATGCGCGCCGACCTGCTTCGACGCCTCGACGCGGCCGGTGTCGCGCGTGCGCTGAGCCTTGTGGCCGTCGCCGATCCCGCGGCCGGCAGCGCGTCGACGCTCACCGGGTATCTGCGGGCGACGAGCGGATTCGACGCTCTGCGGGAGGCGTTCGCGGCGTGCATGCCCGCGGTCGTCGCGCATCGGGGTGCGCAGGTACGCGCATCGCTCGAGCTGGCCGCTGCGGCCGGCGCCGACCGTGACAGCGTCGAACGCCTCCTGTGCACGGGAGGTGTGTGACGTGGGTTCCGAGTTGTCGACGCTCGACGCCGCCGATTCGGCGGCGGGTGTGATTCCGACCCCGGGTGTGATTCCGCTGTATCGGGTGGCCGTGGCTGCCGCCGAGGGTGTCGACGTCGAGCCTCTGGTGGAGGCGTGTCGGGCGGTCGCGGCGTCGAAGGAGGGTCCGACCATCGACGTCGTAGCGTTCGATCCGGACCGCGACAATGCGCGCACGCATGCTGCGGTGCTGGTCATCGACCCGGCATCGGCGGTCGTCGACGATGAGGACGTCGCCGCGCTGCGGGAGCTGACCTCGATGGTGGGGCACGTTGCGCTGGTCTGCGACCGCATCGAGTCGTTCTGGGATTGGCCGCGGATCGTGCGCGGATATCGGTCAGAACTCGATCCCGCCGGAGCGCTACCGGTCTTCGCGGTGTCGGCGGCTGCGGCGCTCGCGGGTGCCGTGGGCGAGTCGGGCATCGGCGATCTGGTCGACTGGTTCGCGACACCGAACGCTGAACCCCCTGCACGCAACCCGCAAGCACGCACCCAGCAAGCAACCGCCCCGCAACCACCGACCCCGGCCGCTGTGGATTCCGGCGACCGCGTCGACCCCGACGCCCTGGCGATCCGTCGCGCACGGTTGTTGGCGCTCAGGGACAGGGGACGGGCCGACCGGTTGGCGTCGCTTCGCGCGGGAATCGTCCGCGTGCGTGCGCAGAGCAGCGCCGACATCGCGGCGCGGGTCCGTGCGCTCGTCGCGCGCGCCGAACACCGCGGCACCTCGACGACCGGCTCCGACGTCGAGGTCGACGCCGCCTGGCTCGACCGCGAGATCGGACGTCTCGTCACCGACCTGGACGCCATCACCCACACCCGACTCGACGCCGTCGCGTCGTCGACTCTCGTCGGACTCGACGTCGACGATCCGCCCGCACACCGCGACGACGAGCCGATCGTCGCCCGCCGCGATCTGTCGTCGGGCCGACGAACCGGCGAGGACGCGATGGTGCTGTTGATCGGTGCGTCGACGGGTATCGGAATCGGCAGGCTCGCGGTCGCGCCGCTGGCATCGGTGCACACGCTGCAGTGGATCAGCATGCCCGCGGCGCTGCTCCTCGGACTCGCGGTGGCGGTGTGGGTGATCCGGATGCGACGCGCGGCAACCACGCGCGCGCAGGTGCGTACCTGGGTCAACGACGTGCTCGCCGACGTCCGCGCCCGGGTCGAGCGTCGCGTCGCCATGCAGCTCACCGAGGCGGAATCACGCATCGGCGGCCAGGTGCTGCGCGCATACGATCGCCAGGGTCGTCGAATCGCCGACGAGATCGCCGAGATCGATCAACGTCTCAAAGAGCTCCGCGCAGCGGGCGGGGCAGTCAGTGGGGGTAGGCAGTGAACATCGACTCGTTCGACTTCGGAGACGTATCCGGTGAGGAGCACCGGGACTGGGGCGACTCCACCGACCCGGGTGCGCAGCCCGGTTCGCCCGCCGACAACCTGCTGATGCACGACGACGGCCGCATCTGGGATCTCGGCCCCGCCGACGTCGACACCGACGCCGACGGAGTGGCCGATTCGTTGACTCGCAGTGGTCCCGGAGGCCTGACGGTGTACACCGACAGTGACCACGACGGTCAGGTCGATCGCATCACACAGGTGGGCTCCGACGGCTCGTTTGCCTCCCAAACACTCGACCGCAACACCGGCATCTGGGTTGCCACGGACTCGGGTCGACTCGAGTGAGTGGGTTCGCATAGAGCAGAAAGTCCTGGTGGTGGTGGGTTGCATGTCCTCGGAAATCCGACATGGGTCACCTTGCAACCCCCTCTGACGTGTGCGAATGTGGCCTATACCGCATCTCGTAGCCCCAGGCCCTAGCGCACGCTCGGTCACAGTATCCTGGGGATAAGCAACCCACACGGGGCGGCCAATGCGGGTCGCCACCTCGGAGGAGGAAATATGACCGCCGCCACGATTCCGGGCCTGGAACCCGGCACCGCTCCGACAAAACACGAAGCGCTGTTGGCATGGGTGGCCGAGGTCGCCGAGCTCACTCAGCCCGACCGCGTGGTGTGGTCCGACGGCAGTGACGAGGAGTGGGATCGTCTCACCGCAGAACTCGTCGAGTCCGGCACGCTGCTCAAGCTGAACGAAGAGCACAAGCCCAATTCCTACCTGGCCAAGTCCGATCCCGCCGACGTCGCGCGCGTCGAGTCGCGCACCTTCATCTGCTCCGAGCGTGAAGAGGATGCGGGCCCCACGAACAACTGGGTCGCACCCGACGAGATGCGCGCCACCCTCACGCCCCTCTTCCGCGGCAGCATGCGCGGCCGCACGATGTACGTCATCCCGTTCTGCATGGGCCCGCTCGGCTCCGACGACCCGAAGCTCGGCGTCGAACTGACCGACTCCGCCTACGTCGTGTTGTCGATGAAGATCATGACGCGCGTGGGTCCCGAGGTGCTGCGCCTACTCGGCGACGACGGCTTCTTCGTCAAGGGTCTGCACTCGGTCGGCGCTCCGCTGGAGCCCGGTCAAGAAGATGTCGCATGGCCGTGCAACCCGAACAAGTACATCACCCACTTCCCCGAGACCCGCGAGATCCTGTCGTACGGATCGGGTTACGGCGGCAACGCGCTGCTGGGCAAGAAGTGCTACGCGCTGCGGATCGCATCGGTGATCGCGCGTGACGAGGGCTGGATGGCCGAGCACATGCTGATCCTGAAGCTGACCAGCCCGGAGAACGAGGTCTACTTCGTGGCCGCTGCGTTCCCGAGTGCGTGTGGCAAGACCAACCTGGCCATGATCCAGCCGACCATCCCGGGCTGGAAGGCCGAGACCGTCGGCGACGACATCGCCTGGATGCGCTTCGGCGACGACGGTCGTCTCTACGCGATCAACCCCGAGTTCGGCTTCTTCGGTGTGGCACCGGGCACCAGCCTGGATTCCAACCCGAACGCGATGAAGACCATCGACGCCGGAAACACCCTGTACACCAACGTCGCCGAGACCGACGACGGTGACATCTGGTGGGAGGGAATCGGCGGCGAGAAGCCTGCGCACCTGACCGACTGGCTGGGACGTAGCTGGACGCCGGACTCGGATGAGCCTGCCGCACACCCGAATTCGCGCTACTGCACACCGATCTCGCAGTGCCCCTCGCTGGCCGAGGAGTGGGACGACCCCCAGGGTGTGCCGATCTCGGCGATCCTGTTCGGCGGTCGTCGCAAGACCACGGTTCCCCTGGTGACCGAGGCCCGCGACTGGCAGAACGGCGTCTTCATGGGTGCCACTGTCGGCTCCGAGCAGACCGCAGCCGCCGAGGGCAAGGTGGGCACCGTCCGCCGCGACCCGATGGCCATGCTGCCGTTCATGGGCTACCACGTCGGCGACTACTTCCAGCACTGGATCAACCTGGGCAAGAACGCCGATGCGTCGAAGCTCCCGAAGGTCTTCTACGTCAACTGGTTCCGTCGTGGCGACGACGGCCGCTTCCTGTGGCCGGGATTCGGTGAGAACAGTCGCGTCCTGAAGTGGATCATCGGACGCATCGAGGGCGAGAACGAAGGCGTGCAGACGCCGGTCGGCATCGTCGCGAAGCCCGAGGAGATCGACGTCACCGGACTCGACGTGCCCGCAGAGGATCTCGAGGCTGCCCTCGCGGTCGATCCCGACGAGTGGCGGCGCGAGCTGCCGCTGATCGAGGAACTGTTCGCGTTCGTCGGCGAGAAGCTCCCGACGAGCCTGCAGGACGAGCTCGACGCCCTCAAGCAGCGCTTGGGCTGATCTCACCTTCTGCCCCATCCGTAACTGAGGTATCGTTGCCCTCTATGAGTCTTCGCTCGTGGGGGGCAACGATCGTCTCTGCGCTTTTGGGTACGTCCGTTCTACTCGGTATCTCCGGTATGTCTGCCGGAACGGCGCATTCGGCGACGCCGTTCATCGCCCGGTACACCGACACGGCCTACATCAACGGTGTCCCGACATTCGGAGCGATCTCGGGTATCGATCGGATCGGCGCCAACCGCTTCGCGATGATCTCGACCGACGTCGGTCGAGGCGGTCCCGCACGCTTCTTCACGAGCCAGTTCAGCTACACGTCGGGCGTCGCGGGCTTCACGTCGAATCCCGGAATCGACGGCGGAGGTGTACTGCTGGGTCCGGGCAACATCCCGCCGCTGCCGGGTTCGGCGCAGTACGAGGGAATCCGCTCCACCAGCGGCGGCTACGTCGTCGTCAGTGGTGGCGACCATCAGTTCGTGCGTCTGCAGAGTGCAGGACCGGTCGGCACGTACATTCGTGACCTCGGTCTGCCCGCGGCCTGGCGGCCGTCGAAGAAGTCGGGGCTTGCCGGCCAGCGTGGACTCACCGGCGTCGCTGTTGGGCCACGCGGACAGATCAGTGTGATCACCGCAGGCGGTCTCCGCCAGGATCCCGCAACGTCGGCGCGGTTGTTGACGTTCGGGAAGACCAACTCCGAGTTCGTGTATCGCACCGATCCGGGTAAGAGCGCGGCCGACGTCATCGCGGTCAACAACACCGACTTCCTCGTGCTCGAGCGTGGCAAGGGCCGCAGCACGGCGATCTACTGGGCCACCACGCGTGGCGCCGATCAGGTCGGCGGGCGAGCCAACCTCTCGGGTGCCGAGAAGGCGGTGCCCAAGCAGTCGATCTTCAACACCGACGGCACGCCCCGACTCGCGACGGGCAACATGTCGGCGATGGCATGGGGTAACTGGCAGCCCGATCTGCCCTGGCAGAACTTCCGCACGCGCACCCTGTTCGTCGTGACGAACAACGCCTTCGCAGGGCCGACCAGGGTGCACTCGTTCGAGGTCCAACTGCCCCGCTGACGCGTCGCAGGGGCAACCCTGAGATCTCAGGGGCGCCGGGGTGGTCGCAGTGGGGGAATCACCCGATGGCAATGCGATCAATCTATGGCACCGTTGAGCCATGACATCAGAGCAGGGCGCAAGCGCGAGCGCCGAGGACCTCGTCAAAACCTACGGATCAGGTGATACGGAGGTCCACGCACTGCGTGGCGTCACGTTGTCATTTCGGTCCGGCGAGTTCACCGCCATCATGGGGCCATCCGGGTCGGGCAAGTCGACCCTGATGCATTGCCTCGCAGGACTCGACGTCGCGACCAGCGGTCGTGTCCACATCGGCGACACCGATCTGACTGGTCTGTCCGACAAGAAGATGACCATTCTGCGACGCGACCGGATCGGATTCGTGTTCCAGTCGTTCAACCTCGTACCGACCTTGACCGCCGCGGAGAACATCACGCTGCCGTCGGACATCGCGGGGCGCAAGGTCGACCAGGACTGGTACGACACGGTGATCAGCCGACTCGGTATCGGCGACCGGCTCGACCACCTTCCCAGCGAGCTCTCCGGCGGACAACAACAGCGCGTCGCGTGTGCGCGTGCACTCGTCGGCAGGCCTGCGATCATCTTCGGCGACGAACCGACCGGAAACCTCGACTCCCGATCGTCGGGCGAGGTGTTGTCCATCCTGCGCGCGGCCACCGACGAGTTCGGTCAGACCGTCGTCATCGTGACGCACGACCCGCGGGCGGCGTCGTACGCCGACCGCGTCGTCTTTCTCGCCGACGGCAAGATCGTCCGCGAGCTCCCTCGACCTTCGGCGGACGACGTGTTCGAGATGATGAAGAACCTCGACGACCTTCCCGCAGACGATTCCGGCTCGGATGCCGGTGTGACTGCTGGCGCGACTGCTGATGCGACTGGCGGTGCAGAGCTCGGCAAGCACGAATCCGGCTCTGTCGCACCAGAATCCGGCGTCGGCCGGCACGCTGCGGACGCCGGGTCCGACGCGGATTCGACGCAGGCGGGCTGACACATGGCCTCCTCCTCGGTGATGCGGAAGGTATCGCTGCGCAATCTGGGTGCGCACAAACTGCGACTCGCGCTGACGGTCTTCTCGATCGTGTTGGGTACCGCGTTCGTCGCGGGGTCGATCGTGTTCACGTCGACCATCTCGCAGGCGTTCAACTCGATCTTCGACAACGCGGCGCCAGGTGTGTCCGTCGAGGTGACCCCGGAGGATTCGAACTCCGCCGGCGTGCCGAATTCTGTTGTCGAACAATTGACCTCGCAGAAGAAGGAGCTCGGCGTCGACAAGCTGTCGACGAACTACACGGGCTTGGTGACCATCGCCGATTCGCGCGGCAAGGCGCTGCAAACCGGCGGTGCGCCGAGCTTGGGCTCCGCGTACATTCCGCCGAACGAGTCGCTGTCTCCCGACGACGGAAAACTGCTGCCGGGCGGACGTGCACCCACCGGCTACCAGGAGGTGGTGCTCAACCAATCGGCGGCGGAGAAGGGCGACCTCAAAGTCGGGTCGACCACGAAAGTGGTTGTCGGACAGGGTTCGAGTCAACCGATGGACGTCACGGTCGTCGGTATCAGTCAGCTCAAGGGCGACACCGGCGGGTACGTGAACGTGCAGTTCGAACGTAGCGCGGCAAGCCAACTGCTCTCCGACGGTGAGCACGTCGCGACGGTCGACATGTCCGCGGTCAGCGGCGTCAGCGACACCGAACTACGCGATCGGGTCAAGAACCTCCTCGCGTCGGATTCGTTCAAGGTTCGTACCGGAGATCAGGTGCGCCAGGACGAGAAGGACCGCGTCAACCAGTTCCTCACGATCTTCACCGGCATCCTGCTCGCCTTCGCCGCCATCGGCCTGGTGGTCGGCACCTTCATCATCTACAACACGTTCTCGATGATTGTGGCGCAACGTAATCGGGAGCTCGCACTGCTCCGGGCGGTGGGTGCCACCGAGCGTCAGGTGTCGCGGTCGGTGCTGTTCGAGGCGTTCATCGTCGGGGTGATCGGTGGACTCGTCGGTCTCGGCGTCGGCATCGGGCTCGCGGCTGCACTCAAGGCGATCACGTCGTCGACGTCGGGGCTGCCGCAGGCGTCGCTCAACGTGAGTGTGTGGGCGGTGCTCGCCGCACTGTTCGTCGGCGTTGTGGTGACGATGGTCAGCGCGTGGGTTCCCGCCGTGCGTGCTGCTCGGGTGCCACCCGTCGAAGCCATGCGAGCGAGCGACGCCGAGCGTGCGTCGTCGTTGCGCAACCGCACGATCGCAGGAGTGGTGTTCGGTGTGATCGCCGTTGTCGCGATCGTGTGGGGCGCCATGGGGGAGGGCATGCTGCGTGCGATCATCGTCGGTGTGGGCGCGGGTGCCGCGATTCTGGCGGCCGTGCTCGCGGGCCCAGCCCTACTGCAGCCGGTGGTCGGTGTGCTCGGACGAGTCATCGGCGCACCCTTCGGGTCGATCGGCTACCTGGCCCGGACCAACGCGATGCGCAATCCACGACGCAGCTCCGCGACGGCCTTCGCGCTGACGCTCGGTCTGATCCTGGTGGCCGTGATCGGCACGCTCGGAACATCATTCAAGGGCACCGTCGACACCGCGGTCGATACGGGAATCACCGCTGACTACATCGTGACCGGCACCAACAATCTGCCGATCTCGCCTGCGGTCGCCGAGGCCGTGAAAGGTGTGAAGGGCGTTGAGGATTCGGTGAGCCTCGGTGTGGTGCAGGCGAGGATCGGCGACACCAAGTCCAGTGGTTACGCACCACTCGGCGGCCAGATCAGCACCGTCGCCAACATCGACATGCTCGACGGCGCGTCGGATCAACTCCCGGACAACGGGATGTTCGTCAGTCAGCGAACGAGCAACGACAAGGGCTGGAAGCGTGGTGACACAGTCACTTTCACCTCGTCGCTCGGCGACAAGGTTCCCGCTCGGGTCGACGGGGTGTACGCCGACAACGAATCGTTGCAGCCGTGGCTGGTCGGCAGCAAGGTCTACGAGTCATTGATGCCGGAGCCCGCGCGGATGAGCTTCGGAGTATTCGTCAAGGCCAAGCCCGGCGTCGACTCATCAACGCTCCGAACAGATCTCGAGAACGCGACCAATTCGTTCCTCACCGTGCAGGTGCAAGATCGTGAACAGTTCAAGAGCAGTCTGTCGCAGCAGATCGACCAGATGCTCGGCGTCCTGTACGCGATGCTCGGGTTGGCGTTGGTCATCGCGATCCTCGGCATCGTCAACACGCTGGCGCTGTCGGTGGTGGAGCGGCGCCGCGAGATCGGGATGCTCCGCGCGGTCGGCATGGTGCGCGGTCAGGTTCGACGCAGCATCTACCTCGAGTCGGTGTTCATCGCCATCTACGGTGCGCTCGTCGGTGTGGTGATCGGCGTGGTCGTCGGATGGGCGCTGGTGCGCACGCTGGCGCGCTGGGGCCTCGGCGATCCGGTCCTGCCGTGGACGCTCATCGTCGTGACGCTCATCGGCGCGGGCGTCGTCGGAGTGCTCGCCGCGCTGTGGCCCGCCAACCGCGCCGCCCGCACCCGACCACTCGAGGCGATCGCCGAGGCGTGAGCGTCGAGCCGATAGTGGCGAGCGGGTAGTGCCACCGGGCAACAGGGGGGAGCGCTCGAATACGTGAGTGCTCGAGTGTCCAGCGATCCGTATGACAGTTGCGCCCGAAATCGGTGCCGATTGTCATACGGATCGACCTGTCGTGCGGACCGGCCCACCCTTGGCCCGATGACCACTGGGCGACGAACGGCTACGCCACCGCCGGAGATGCGCACCGCGGTCTTGTCCACACCGAGAGGTCTTGGACCAGTCCCACGTGTGGCGACGGCCCGTTTGGCACAATCGGCGCCATGACGCGACCACCCGAGGACCCGAACGACCCGGCCGAGCACCCGGAGACCCGGGCATTTGATCCCAGCGAGGACCCCTCGGGTGGCGGCGACCCGACGGCGCGCACCGAGGCGTACTCACAGCACGATCCCTACGCCAACCAGCCGTACGGAGACCAGCAGCCGTACGGGGACCAGCAGCCGTACGGGGACCAGCAGCAGTACGGGTACGGGGAGCAGGGCTACCCAGACCAGGGTTATCCAGATCAGGGCTACGGGCAGCAGGGGTACGGCAACCAGGAGTACGGCCAGCAGGGCTACGACAACCAGGGCTACGACCAGCAGGGCTACGGGAACGAGCAGCAGCCGGGACAGGACCCCGACTCGTCAGGCGGGGGCAAGCGCACCGCGATCCTGGTGGTGGCGATCATCGCGGTCATCGCGCTGATCGCCGTCGTCGCCTACGCGATCATCCGCAGTTCGGGAGGCGACGGCGACACGGTCGCGACCACAGCGCCCGCGACCACCACGGTGACCACGACGCCCACCACGACGACCGAGGAAACCACCACCGAGGAGACCACCACCACGACGACGCCCGCGCCCGCAGCAGGGGCCGTGACCTACCAGATCACCGGCAACGGCGACGTCGTCGCACTGCGGTTCCGCAAGGGCAACGACTACGAGATCGTCGCGGCGACCGGCACTCCCTGGTCGCGGCAGGCCACCGTCACCGGGGACAATGCCGAACTCACCGCAGTCGTCGTGCGTGGCCCGGTGACCTGCAACATCCTTCGCGGTGAGGAACTGCTCGCCTCGGCGACCAGCAACGGCGGCACACTGCGCTGCGCAGCGGGGCTCTGAGCCCCGGCACGCATCGGCCTCAGCGCGGCTCGAGCACCAGCACCAGATTCGTGGCGGCCACCTCGCGCACCAGCGGCACGCGCAGCACCCACCACGCCCAGCTCGGCAGGTAGCGCGGGAAGGCGGCGACGAGCCGTGCGCGGCCACGTCGGGAGCGGGCCCACCGCAGACCGTCGTCTGCGGTCACGGCGAACAGCGATGTGCCGAACAGGTTCTTCGGCGGATGGCCGTGGCGCCGCGTGTACCAGCGCGCGGCCCTCGCGCCGCCGAAGTAGTGCCGCAGACCCATCTCGTGTCCACCGAACGGACCCCACCAGAGCGTGTAGCTGATGATCACGATGCCGCCGGGACGTGTCACCCGCAGCATCTCATCGGCCATCTCCCATGGCGCAGGCGTGTGCTCGACGACGTTCGACGAGATGCAGATGTCGACGGAGCCGTCGGCGAAGGGCATCTGCTGGCCCGACGCCCGCACCGATCCGCGATGTTCGAGACCGCCCGCATGCATTTCGGACGGGTCGGGCTCCACCGACAGATACGACGCCCCGCGCTGGCGAAACGCATCGGCGAAGTAGCCGGGACCGCCGCCGACGTCGAGCACCACAGCGCCGTCGAGCTCGGCGAACGCGCCCACGAGGTCGGCGGTGTCGTCGGCGAGGGCACGGTAGAAGCGGGCGGGATCGGACTGCTCGTAGCGGAAGTCGTTGAGCAGCCCCGCCGCGCGTGGGAGCGTGGCGAGTCGGGCCATCGCGGCGTCGGCACGTGTCGTGGTCGTGCCCGTCGTTGAGGAGGCTGTGGTCGTTCTCGGTCGCGGCACGTCGGAGATGCTACCGGGGTGGTTGCGTAGCATTGTCGGCGATGAATACCCCGTCCGACGTCGTGCTGCTGTGCTGGCGCGATACCCGCCACCCCCAGGGTGGGGGCAGCGAAACCTACCTCGAGCGGGTCGGTGCGGAACTCTCTCGACGCGGAATGCGGGTCACCTACCTGACCTCGTCGTACCCGGGTGCGTTGCGCACCGAGGATCGCGACGGCATGCGCTTCGTGCGGGCAGGGGGTCGGATCACCGTGTACCCGGCCATCCTGACCATGCTCGTCGCCGGTCGGCTGGGCTTGGGCCCGCTCGCGGGAGTCTCGCCCGTCGCCACGGTAGACACGCAGAACGGCATCCCGTTCTTCGCGACACTGGTCTCGTCGTCGCCGACCATCGTGCTCGTGCATCACTGTCACCGTGAGCAGTGGCCGGTGGCCGGCCGACTGCTCGGCAGGCTGGGGTGGTTCCTCGAGTCGCGGGTGTCGCCGCGGGTCCACCGTCGCAACCGGTACGTGACCGTGTCGGCGCCGTCGGCGCGTGAGCTCGTCGAACTCGGCGTCGACGACGATCGGATCACCGTGGTGCACAACGGAATCGATCCGACGCCTGACTCGGCGGTTCCGCGGGCCGGCGATCACGACGTCGCTCGGCTGTGCGTGCTCTCCCGCCTCGTCCCGCACAAGCAGGTCGAGGACGCGCTGCGGGTTCTTGCCGACCTGCACCGCGCGGGCGAGCGTGAGGTGCACCTCGACGTCATCGGCGACGGTTGGTGGTCGTCCCGATTACATTCGGCAGCAAGAGAACTCGGCGTCGAGCGGCTGGTCACCTTTCACGGTCACGTGTCGAACGATCGCAAGTATCAGATCCTCGCCGAGGCCGACGTGCACCTGATGTCGTCGCGCAAGGAGGGCTGGGGGCTCGCGGTCATCGAAGCCGCACAGATGGGTGTGCCGACCATCGGCTACCGCCACGCCACCGGTCTCGCCGAATCGATCGACGACGCCGAGACGGGACTTCTCGTCGATGGTGTCGACGAGATGCTCTCCGCGACACGAAAACTCCTCGACAACCCTGCCGAACGCAACCGCCTCGGTGCGGCCGCACGCACACGGGCGCAACGCTATTCGTGGTCTGCGACCGCCGACGGGTTCATGTCGGTCTTCGATCAGTCCTCGCGCGGCTGAGCTTTATTGCTGACCCGAATGGGGAGGCCCCGAGCCCGACGGCGCCGCAGCGGCCACAGCGCAGCCACGCCGCCGCAGATGATCAGTGCGGCCCAGACAAGGTGTGCCGCGTAGGCCGACGCCCGCGCCGCACTGGAGGCTCCGCCGACGTCGGCCGGGTGATCGATGCGGAACAGGATGAGATCGTGGCCGCGGAAGACGACGTCCGCGCGGCCGGCCAGTGCGGCAGGTATGTCGGGTTGAGCTGTGCCCGAGAGGTTTTCGACGAGCACCCAGCCGACGCCGAGCCGGGCGAGAGTCGTCGGGTCACCACCGGCGCGCAGCGCTTCGGTCACCTGCTGTGCGCGTGGCGTCGGCTCGTCGACGGTCGCGCCGTCGACGACGAGTTCGCCCGATTCGACGACGGGCGCGCGCAGCATGCGTGCGGCCGGGTCGAGCGATGGCGAATCGGTGAAGGGGTACTGCCGCACGGTGCCGGGCGGCCACAGTGCGACGTCGCCCGCGTCGGACGGCACGAGTTGCGCGACGCGCGCCCAGTCGTCGGGATACTGCACCGTCGAGAGTCGCCCGCCGACTCCCCACGCGAGGTCGGGGAGCGGTGCCACCACGAGAAGGATCACCGCCGCGAGCGCGAAACCCGAAGGGACGAGGTCACGTAGCCGCCACACCGCCGCGGCGCTCGCCACTGCGACGATCGGCATCACCAGCGCCACGAACTTCGATGAATCGCGGAGCAGGCCACCGCCCGGGATCGTGCTGACGATCTCGGCAAGTGCACTGCGGCCCGGTCCGAAGGACGTGATCGCGAGAACAAGAACCACCACCACCGCGAGCTCCGCCAGCGCTCGCACGAGCGGAGCGTCGACAAGCAGTTCGCGTCTGCGCCACAACGTGATCGAGCCGACGCCGACGACTGCGATCAGGCAGACCGTCGCGACGGCCGCCCACCAGAATGTGCGGCTCGCGGGCACGGCGTCGGCGTTCCAGATACCGCCGAGGCCAAGCACCGTGCCGAGCGGTCCGAGGGCAGGCTCCGAACGTAACCCGAAGGCGCGCACGCCCGCAGCGCCGTCCGTCGAGGTCGACGCAGAGGTCAGCAGCGCGGCCACGAGCCACGGCAGCGCCGACACCCACGCCACCAGCACACCGGCCACCCGCCGCGCGTGCACGTGCCACGACGACTGCGCCACCTGCGACCCGCCGCCCGCGAGCACCCCACCGCTCCCGAGCACACAGACGACCGCGACGACGAGGCCGAAAAGTGAACCGCTGGGCGTGAACCCGGCGACGGCGAGCAGCGCGGCCAGCACGAACCAGCACCGCAACGAGGTAGTGAAACCCCACCGGGCGCCACCGGACTGGGCGGAACCGTACCGGGCAGCGGCCAGCGCGATCCACCCCAGTGCGCCGTATCCGACGAGTAGTCCCCAGTGGCCTTGGAGAAGTCGTTCTGCGACAAAGGGATTCCACAGCGAGACAGTCGTGGCCGCGACGGCCCCGGTCCGGCCGGCACCGGGTACGAGATGCGCCGCGAGTCTGCCGTAACCGACGCCGCCTACGGTCAGTGCAGCGAACAGGATTGCCGTGACGAGGAATCCACCGTCGATGACCGAACTGCCCAGTGCCACAGCCCAATCCTGTGGAACGGCACGCGGTGGTAGATCGCCGATCCCCAACGTCGTGTCGGTGACGTACGACCGAGGGGTCGACACCGCGTCGCGGTAGAGCAGATATCCCGGGCGCAGGAGTGGACCGAGGATCAGTGCGGTCAACGCCGCGCTGATCACCCAGAGCGTCGGCAGCAACCGGGACATGGCGTGCCGTGTGTTCTGAGTCCGGTGTTCTGAGTCCGGCGAACTCAGTAGTGGTAGGTGTCCGACGGTGCGGAGGCGTGGCCGGGATCGACCTCGTACTCCGTGCCGGTCACCCCGTACGCGCGGGCGAGGTCGAGGATCTTGGTCGCGCGGGCGATGCGGGGCAGGTCGGAGCCGTTGCGGATCTCGCCTCCCTCGGCCTCGAACTCCGCGAAGAACTCTTTCGCCCAGGTGATCTCGTCGATCGACGGCGTGAGGCCCTCGTTGACCGGCGCGCACTGATCGGGTGTCAGACAGATCTTGCCGGTCATACCGAATTCGACGCTGACGGCGGTTGCCTCACTGAGCTTGAGCGCACTCGAGCCCACCGTCGGGCCGTCGATGGCGCTCGGTAGGTGGGCCGCCTTCGCGGCGATGGTGAAGCGCGAGCGCGCGTACGCCAGGGTCATCGGGTTGTCGCCGAAGCCGGTGTCGCGGCGGAAGTCGCCGATACCGAACGCCAGCCGGAAGGTGCCCTTCGCCGACGCGATCTCGCTGATGCGCTCGAGTCCGCGTGCCGTCTCGACCAGCGCGACGATCGGCACGTCGGGGAGTCGCTTGGCGGTCTCGGTGACGTGGTCGACGGACTCGACCATCGCGAGCATCACGCCGCCGATCGGGGTCTTCGAGAGCGCCTCGAGGTCGTCGGCCCACCACGGGGTGCCGAAGCCGTTGACACGCACCCAGTCGCCCGCGCCGCCCGGAAGCGGGTTGCCGTCGGGGCCGGTGCCGGGATCGCTGGTCAACCACCCGACGACGTTGTCGCGCGCGGTGAGCTTGTCCTTGGGAGCGACAGCGTCCTCGATGTCGAGCACGACGATGTCGGCGCGCGACCGCGCGGCGTGTGCGAATCGGTTGTGCTGGGCGCCGTTGACCAACAGCCAGCTACGCGCGAGAACCGGGTCGATGCGAAAGCCGACGTCGGAGCTCTCGACGTCGGTCTGCGTGTTCTGGTCATACATCGCTGTCTATCGTTTCACATCGGAGAGGCACACTTGACCACATGGTGCGTTCCCCCGTCGTCGATGCAGTCGGGTGGGTTGCCGTCGGTTCGATGCTCGCCAACGTCTGCGCCTACGCGGTGCATCTCGGTGCGGGTCGCTGGTGGCTGACGCCCGCGGAGTACGGCGAGCTGGCCGTCGCGCTCTCGGCACAGTTGGTGCTGACCGTTCCCGCGCTCGCGCTGCAGGCGGTGGTTGCTCGCGAAGTGGTTCACGGCCGCGATGACCTGCGGATACGTAGTCTCACACTGCGGTGTGCACTCGCCGTGGCTGTGCTGGCGGTCATCGCCGTCCCGGTGGTCTCAGCGGTCGCGTCGACGTCGTGGACGCTCACCGCGGCCGGCCTGGCGGCCGCGCCGCTGCTGACCGTCGTCGGCGGTGGTCAGGGCGTGCTGCAGGGACGTCGACGGTTCCGAACGCTCGGAGTCGTTCTCGCGGCGGTCGGGGTGGTTCGCTCTGCTCCGACGATCGCGGCACTCGCCGCGGGCGCCGGACCGACCGGAGGACTGCTGGCCGGCGCGGTGGGGACCGCCGTCGCCGCTGCCGTCGTATGGGGTCTCGCCGGCGCACGCATGCCCGCGGGGAGCAGCACGCCGGGTGCCGGACTGCCGGGTGCCGGCCTGTCGACCGTCGTCCGGGCGTCGCAGGTGCAACTGGTGCTCGTGGTCGCGGTCTCGCTCGACGTCCTGCTCTCGCGCACCGTCCTCGACCCGCGTGATGCGGGCGTCTACGCCTTCGGTGCCATCGCGACGAAAGTCGCCTTCTGGTTGCCGCAAGCCGTCGGAGTCGTGTTCTATCCGCAACTGGCCGACCCCGCGTCGTCCGGTCGGTCACTGCGGCAGGCGGTCGGGGTGGTCGCCGGAATCGGGTTGGTGATCACGGTGCTCGGCGCGCTCGCCGGACCACTGCTGCCCGTACTGATCGGCGACGACTACCGACAGCTGACCGACCTGCTCGGACTGTTCGCCTTCACCGGCGCGGCGTTCGCGGTGCTACAGGTGGCGCTGCTCGCGGCCATCGCGCACGACCGCACGCGAATCTCGGTCCTCGCCTGGCTCTTTCTCGCCATCGAGGCTGCCGCGATCCTTCTGTTCGGGCACAGCGTGATACGCCTCGCGGTGATCGCCGCCGTCGCGGCGACCGTCTCTGCGGTCACGACAACTCTTGTGGCTCTTCGTTTTTCGCATCGGACTCCGGATCGTGCCTCCGACGGCGCGGCCGGTGGTCGTCGACCCAGCGCTGCCACCGATCAGGGAACGTGAGCAGCGCACCCGCGATCAGCGCCAGCGCGCCGACAATGCCCGCGATCAGTGGCACCACGCGACCCCAGGTGGTGACGGGTCCGGCGAGCGACGCCGCGTCGTCGGCCATCGTGCGCTGCGTCTGGGCGTCGAAGCCGAACGTCGCGCGCAGGTTGGTGAGCGCGACACCCGAGTCTGCGCCACCCGAGTCTGGGCCACCGGAGCCTGGGGCATCGGAGTCTGGGCCACCGGAGCCTGGGCCATCGGAACCGGCAACGCGGTAGGTCTGTTCGACGTCGACGCGTTCGTCGAGGATCACGCCCGTCGCGGCGTCGACCGAGATGTCCCACCGCGCCCGATGATGCAGCGTCGCGGTGATCTGCCGGTTCGGGTCACCGTCGGAGATGCCGAACCACGACGCCGGTCGCGTGATGCGCGTGGCCGGGGTGCCCGAGGGGGTTCCGGAGCCGATGGCGGCGAGGTCAGTGTCGGGGACCTCGGCGCGGTACCGGATCGCGGTGCGGCCGCCCACCTGTGACTCCCCGGCGTCGAGGAGTGGGACGGTGCGACGCGTGGTGACGTCGAAGTACCGCGCGCCCGATGTCGGCGGATCGAAGGGCAGCACGTAGGTGTAGCCACGACGATCCGGCGCCTGGACCGGTGCGGAGTTGCTGTCGTACTGGATCTCGGAGTTGCCCCGCGTTCCGCCGACTGCCCCGAGATCGGGCAGCGCGGAGTGACGGTTGAGCGTGACGCGGTCCCGGACCGCCGACACCGTCGGCGAGGTGCACGCGTCGGCACCCTCGGCGGGCGCGACCTCGCTGCCCGGTCGCGCGGCGTCGGACTCGGATTCCTTCCCGTCGAGCCAGATGCGGTCGGCCTGCACCGATGCGCCGGCCTGCAGCGTGACCCGTCGCGAATCGGCGGGCCGCACCGCCACGACGCGTTGCTGGCGCACGAGGGTCGCGTCGAGGACACGTGCGCGTGGGGTGTTCAGCGAGCAGCGGTCGAGGATCTGCGCGTGCTCGTCGTCGGACATGCCTGCCGTCGACACAGTGGTCTGGTCGGTGCTGAGCGGGATGGTGCGGAGGCGGTCGACGAACAGCGTCGGCAACGCGATGGTCACCGCGATCAAGAAGGCGCCGAGAAAGATGAGAGTCGGCCCGATGAGGTCGGCCGTGCTGAAACGGCTCGGGTTCCGGGCCTGCGACATGGGCACGACACTACTGTTCGCCTGTTGTTCGCCTCTCGGGTGTCGGTTCCGGTGCCGGTTCGGGTGCGGGTTTGCTGGCCGGATACGCGCAGCGCGGTGGCCCGTATCCTGGGCTGATGCCAGACCCATCGACGACGCAGAGCGCCCCGTCGTCGAGTCGCCCGGCGCCCAGGTTCTTTCCGCAGCTCGAGGGCATGCGCGCGGTGGCTGCGCTCGGGGTGCTCACCACGCACGTCGCCTTTCAGACGGGTGCCGTCGCGCTTCCGGTGATCGGCCCGATCCTCGGCAGACTCGACCTCGCCGTCGCACTGTTCTTCGCGCTGTCGGGGTTTCTGCTGTGGCGGCCATGGGTGGCGAGCGCGCACGGCTGGTCGAGTGCGGGCCGGTCGGCTCACGCGGCGCACCCGCCGATACGCCGCTATCTGCGCCACCGTGTGGTGCGGATCTGGCCCGCCTACCTCGTCGTCGTGGTCGTCGTGTTGACTCTGCTGCCCGAGGCGCAGGGAGCCGACGCGACGGTGTGGTTCGCCAATCTGACGCTCACGCAGGTCTTTGTGCCGCTGTCGCTGACCGCGGGTCTGACCCAGATGTGGAGCCTCTCGGTCGAGGTCGCGTTCTATCTCCTGCTCCCGATCCTCGGCTTCGCGTTGTTCGCACTGCGCGGCCGCAGCGTGTCGGCCCGTATCCCCGTGCTGCTCGCGCTCGGTGCGGTGAGCATGAGCTGGGGATGGATCGCCGAACTGCTTCCGACACCCGACGGCGTCGAACCGACCAACTGGGTGCTCGGACATCTCCCGTGGTTCGTCGCGGGGCTGGTGCTCGCCGAGGTCGCGGGTGCCGACGAACTGGGCCAGCCGACTCGCTTCACGCGGGTGGTCGCGGCGGTCGGCGCACGACGCAGGCTCATGCTCGTCGTGTTCGTCGTCGCGTACGGGCTCGCGTGCACACCTATCGCGGGCCCGACGGGGCTGGGAGTTCTCGCGCCGTGGCAGTTCGCCGTGAAGATGGCGCTGGGTGCGATCTGCGGTTTCACGCTGCTCGCCCCGCTGATCTGCTCGGATGGTCGGGCGGGAGTGCTGGCCAGGGTCTCCGACCGCCCGTTCCCGTTCCTGACCTCGCCGGCAATGCTCGCGCTCGGGCGGTGGTCGTACGGCATCTTCATCTGGCACGTCGCCGTACTCGCGGTGGTGTTCGGGCTGTTCGGGATCGTTCCGTTCACCGGCCACACCGCAGTGGTCTGGATCATCACCGCGATCCTCAGCATCGGGATCTCGGCGGCGAGTTACGCCTTCATCGAGGAGCCGTCGCGCAACTGGCTGCGCTCTCGGGAAGCGCGGCGTCGAGGAGCGACACCTGCCGCGCGCAGCCAGCGAAAAACCGTGTCTCGCCACGACTCCGGCACGGCCGAGGCGAGCGCCGAGAAGACAGTGCTCGCTACCGCGACGAACGCGGGAAGCTGAACCCACCACGCGAATTCGTTGTATCCGGACTCGGCATGCCACGGAGCCGCTGCGAGTCCGACGGTCGCCACAAGCATCGCCACAAAGGTCAGTACCACCCGCGCTCTCGGGCTCAGCGCCGCAACGGCTGCGCCGACGACGACGGAGATCGCAAGACCCCACCACCCCGCCAGTAGCCAGGACGCCGCCAGCCAGCCGGCACCGGCACACGCACACGCCGCGAGCGGCGTCGACGACGACTCGGCGGTCGGCTCTGGTGCCGTCTCGGGTTCTCGTCGCGTGCGCATCGGCCATAGCGCAAGAACGAAAAGCACTGCGAGCAAGACGAACCCGACGAACAGGGCCCAGCGGTAAGGCGTGTCGTAGCGGAACTCGAGAGCGACGGTTCCCGACGATCCGGCCGGAACCTCCCACCCCTGCTGCCAGCCGTTCACGACGACCGGCCGCAGCTCGGTGCCTTCCAGTCGCGCAACCCATCCGGGATTCTCGCTCTCGGGAACGACGAGGAGCCGCGCGGCGTCGGCGGCGTCGATTTGTACCGAACGCGACGTCGAGGCCCAGGTGAGCACGTGTGGCTTCTGGGTCGAATCCGGCTGTGTGGCAGAGGTATTCGACGCTGCTGCGGTACCGTAGCCGCCGCCTGCGTCGAGCCCGACGGTGTCGACGGTGAATGCGGTGCCCGGATTCGCCGACAGTTCCTGCTCGCCGGCACCGAGACCTATGGTCGGCGTGCAGGGCTGTGCGACGACCGGCTCGCCTCTGCGCAATGCCCCGGCCGTCGTCTGGATCTGCATGCCGACCACCTGGCCCGACACCGTGATTCCCACACCGCCGTTGCAGCCAACGGAGATCGGGTGTGCATCGTCGAGCGGAGGTGCTTGCGGGGCGGGTTCGACCTGCACCTCGGCAATCCCGGTCGGTGCGACACTGGTGAATCCCAGGCTGTTGACGTCGATGAGGTCTCGTCGTGCGAGCACTGTGAGCGAAATATGGTCAGTGAATGCGGGGTTCAGGTCGACGATGCCGTCGCCTCCGACGGTGTGTTCCTGCGGGCCGGTCCCGAGGTCGACCGACACGCGCGTCGGCGCCGCAGGGTAGTCGTGCGGCATCACGAGGCGCAGGCGGTCGACGCGTTGCGCCGTGGGCAGCGATATGTCGAGGCGGGGGCGTGACTTTCGGCCGGACTTGTCACCGTCCTTGTCGTCGTCGCGGGCGGTCCACACGGTTGTCGGATCGCCGTCGACCGCAGCCTGTGCCGAGCCTCTCGGATCCGACACCGACGACGGCCCGCGCGCTGTCACAGCTCCCGGACGCGCCAGCAGTGCGTTGAGTGCATCGCCTGGTTTCGGTCGGACCACCATCACGGGTGTGACGCTGGTCGGTTTCGGCACCGACAGTGCGAGCGTCATGACCCCGGGCGTCTCAGGTGAGAGGCCCAGTCCGCCAGCGCATCTCACGACATCGGTGGCCCGATCGAGCGGGGTGTTGTCGAGTAGACAGCTCGACCGGCCCGAGAGTTCCTGGGAGAGGACCCAACTCGACACCTTTGTATCTGCCTGCAGCGTCGGTAGCACCATGCGGTGGCGGATGGTGAGCGGCATGCCTGACGAGAGATCGGTGAGCGCGACCTCACCGAGCGCGAACTGGTTTCCGGCAGAACCATTCTCGGTACTGATGGCACGAATCTGAATCCAGCGGGTCGGACCACTGGGTGCGGTCACCGTCACGGGCTTGTTCGGCTCGACGCCCTGCGCAACCGTCGTACCCGCCTCGGTGGTGACCAGAATCGACGACACGTCTTCGCCGAGCGCCTTCGCCGTGGTCAGGCGGATGGCGAGATCGCTTCGCGGACGGGTGAAGTCGATGCGCATCCACTGCCCGACCGCAGACGACAGTCCGCTGCTCGCCCATGCCGTCGACGTGTCGCCGTCGAACGCGGCGGCAGGCGAACTCGCGGGCGACGTCTGGCCCGGCTGGGTGGCGTCCGACGCCGAGCCCGACGTCG